>DATEZS010000114.1:0-7467 GCA_035255365.1 Geothrix sp. | reverse complement strand
CCAGGCCGCGCTGCGCCTGCAGGAGGACAAGCTCAACAGCTTCCTCGACGGCCTGCAGAAGGACGAGACGGCCCAGCGGCAGGTCCAGGCGGAGCTGGCGGAGGAGGCCATCCAGCTGGAGCGCCTGCTGGCGGGCCTGCTCGCCAAGCCCAGGGCCGAGGTCTTCGAATCCGCCGTGGCCTTCGCCACCCTCCACGGCAGCCTGCCCCAGCCCGTGGAGGGCACCCTGGCCCAGGGCTTCGGCGAGCACCTGCATCCCCGCTTCCACACCAAGACCGTGCAGAGCGGCCTGCTCATCGCGGCGTCCAGCGGCGCCCCCGTGGCCGCGGTGGCCGACGGCAAGGTGGTCTACGCGGACTACTACCAGAGCTACGGCCCCATGGTGATCCTCGAGCACGGCGGCGGCTGGTTCACCCTCTACACGCACCTCCAGGGCCTGCAGGTGGCCAAGGACCAGGTGCTCAAGGCCGGCGAGCGGGTGGGCGCTGTGGGCGACACCGTGGATGGCCCCCGCCTCGGCTTCGAGATCCGCCACCAGGCCCAGCCCCAGGATCCGCAGAAGTGGCTGAAGCAGAGGTATCGGTGATGATCCGGGGGTTCCACGCTCCGCTCCGCTGCGCGAACACCCCCGGGCCCCCGCGCGGATCCTCGGCTGAGCCGGGGATCCGCTTTCTCATCCTGTCGTGCGGTAGGTCCGGCCGGACGTGGAACATCTAAAGCGAGGCACGGCCTTGCCGTGCCGAGCGCGGAGGTCCGGGGGTGTGCGCGCAGCGCGGGACCCCCGGACCATTACCGGTATTTCCGCTTCAGCCATTTCTGCGGGTCCTGGGGCTGGGCCTGGTGGCGGATCTCGAAGCCGAGGCGGGGACCGTCCACGGTTTCGCCCACGGTGCCCACGGCCTCCCCAGCCTTCAGCACCTGGCCCTTGGCCACCTGGATGCCCTGCAGGTGGGTGTACAGGGTGAACCACCCGGCGCCGTGATCCAGGATCACCATGGCCCCGTAGCTCTGGTAGTAGTCCGAGAAGGCCACCCTGCCGTCCGCCACAGCCGCCACGGTCGTCCCTGTGTCCGCGGAGATGAGCAGCCCGCTCTGCACGGTCTTGGTCTTGAACTTGGGATGCAGATGCTCTCCGAAGCCCTGGGCCAGGGTCCCCTCCACGGGCTGCGGCAGCTCACCGTGCAGGTTCTGGAAGGCGATGGTGGCCACGAAGGCCTCGCCCTTGGGCTTGGCCAGGAGGCCCGCCAGGAGGCGTTCCAGCTGCACTGCTTCCTCCGCCAGCTCCGCCTGGGCCTGCTTCTGGGTGGCTTCATCCTTCTGGATGGCATCCAGAAAGGTATTCAACTTCTCTTCCTGGATTCTCAAGGCGGCCTGGAGCTGGGCCGCTTCGGTTTCCTCGGCGGCCAGGCGCGCCAGCACCGTCTTCAGTGCTTTTTCCTTGGCCGCGAGATCGCCCTGAAGCCGATGCACCTGGTCCAGGCGCTTGCGATCCTGGAGCCTGGCCCAGGCCAGCATGCGGCCACGGTTCATCCAGGCTTCGAAATCCTTGAAGGAGGTGTAGAACCCCATCTCGCCCAGAGGCCCGAGGGCCTGGAGCCAGCGAACCTGCTTCCTCAGGTCGCCTTGCAGCCGGATCACCTCACCCTGGATGCGCGCCTGTTCGTGGGTGATGGCCTGGGCCTCGCTTTGGGCCTGGTCGCGCCGAAGACGCGCCCCTTCCACTTGCGCCTTGGCCCGGTCCCGCTGCAGGGAGATGCCCTGGATTTCCACCAGGACGCCCTTGCGCCGTTTTTTCAGCTCGGCCATCTGCTGATCCACCTGGTTCAGCCGGCCCTGGAGCACCGCCAGCTTCTGGCGCAACACGGCGGGATCCTGAGCGCCCTGCGCCACCAGGAGCGCAGGGAGGAACAGGGCGGAAAGCCGATGCATCGCCTACTTCCGGCCCCCCGTCGGCAGCAGCATGGCCAGGGCCCCCAGCACCAGCGGCGCCCCGATGGAGAGAGGCAGGGCCAGCGGCGAGAAGGGATCCGAAGGCAGTTGCGCCATGGGCAGCACGCGCACGAACACTTCCAGCGCCTTCACCTGACCGGCGCTCCAGCCCAGGTCCTGGCCGAAATCCAGGAAGAAGCTGAGGCGCGGCCCCAGTTCACGGAGCAGCAGCGTCAGCAGCAGCGCGAGGCCCGCGCTGGACTTCAGGAGCCGGGAGAGCAGCACCGCCCAGAGCAGCATCTGGAGCCCCAGCAGCAGGCCATGGAGATCCGCTCGCAGCAATTCCGGTGGCCAGGCCTGCCCCATGAGGCGCCAGCTCAAGGCCCACACGGGGATCAACGCCACCTGCGAAAGGAACAGGCCATGGGCGAAGCCCAGCCCCGTGCCCGCGAAGAAGCCCTTGATGCGCTCGCCGCGCGCCGCGGCAGCTGTCCACTGGCTGACCGGACCGTAGGCGCCCAGCAGGACCACCAGCGACACCATCCAGTACATGATGCCCTGCAGGTTGCCCACCGCGTAGGACCGCAGTGAATCCGCACCGAGGGGAATGGCCGTGCCGAAGACGAGGATCTGGGATCCCCCTTCGCCCTGCTCGCCCCGGATCGCCATGAGCACCAGTCCCGTGAGGAACAGGGCCACCAGCGCCCAGCCGATGCGCAGTTTCGAACTTCCAAAACGATCCATGCAGCACTCCAAGGGATCCTTCGAGTGTAGGGCAGTGCGCCTTCAATGTCCGGCCAGCACCCTCTCCAGATGCGCCTTCACCTCGGAGAAGAGCTCCGGCAGCACGGCCACGAACACGGTGTCATCCCCGGCCAGGGTTCCCACCTGTCCCGCCACCGGATCCGCATCGAGGCTGAGACCTACGGCCTGGGCGAAACCCGGTGCCGTGCGCAGGACCAACAGGTTGGGGGGCGCCTCGGTGATGCTGACGCTGGGGAGCACCTGCGCCAGGACTTCGACGCGCCGGTACCGGCCCTGGATCTTCTGCACTCCCAGGCGCTTGAGGCGCCGGGACAGGGTGGATTGGGTGAGCTCATGGCCTGCGGCGGCCAGCCGGGCCTGGAGGTCGCTCTGGTCGGCGATGGGGGAGCCTTCCAGCAATTGGAGAATGAGGGAATCCAGGTCCATGCACGGATGATGCATGAAAATGAATATGTTTTCAAGACAGCTTGATCAATTTAATCGAAAAATATTGAAATTTTTACTTGAATGGTGAATCTGTGTCTGCATATTATTCATTCTGCCGCTTGGTTATGCACCATCCATGCGCGCATATGCACAGGATGCCTGCATGTCCACCACGACGGTCCCCGCCCTGCTTCCCACCTACGCCCCCTACCCCTTTCTCCTCGTGCGGGGCGAAGGGGACCGGGTCTTCGACGACCAGGGCCAAGCCTGGTGGGACTTCTACGGAGGCCACTGCGTCTGCGCCACGGGCCACAGCCACCCCAAGGTGGTGAAGGCCGTGGCGGAGCAGGCGGCCTCGCTGCTCTTCTACTCCGCCGCCGCGGCCCTGCCCGTACGGGATGAGGCCGCCACCCGGATTACGGCCTTCGCAGGCATGGATTCGGTCTTCTTCTGCAACAGTGGCGCCGAGGCCAACGAGAACGCCCTGAAGATGGCCCTCCTGCTCACGGGCCGGAAACACCTGGCGGCCTTCGAAGGCGGCTGGCACGGGCGCACCCTCCTGGCGCTCTCCGTGACGGACGACTCCAAGATCACCCAGCCCTTCGCCGACCACCTCGTGCCCTGCCTCCGGCTGCCCTTCGGGGATCTGGCGGCCCTGGCCGCGGCGGATTTCTCGGACATCGCCGGCGTCATCCTCGAACCCATCCAGAGCATGGCCGGGGTCAAGACCGCCTCCCAGGGCTGGTTCCAGGCCCTTCGGGCCAAGTGCGACGCCGCGGGCACCCTGCTCATCTTCGATGAGATCCAGACGGGCATGGGGCGCATGGGCACGCCCTTCGCCGCCCAGTTCTACGGCGTGCAGCCGGACCTCCTCACCTCCGCCAAGGGCCTGGCTTCCGGCGTGCCCATGGGCGCCCTGCTCATGACCGCCGCCGTGGCCTCGCAGCTGAAGGGCGGCGACCTCGGCAGCACCTTCGGCGGCGGCCCCGTGGCCTGCGCGGCCCTGCTAGCCACAGTGGATGTCATCGAGACCGAGGAACTGCTGGCCAATACCGCGGCCGCCGCTTCCCGGCTGCGGCGAGAACTCATCGGCTCCGTCGTTTCTGATGTGCTCGGCGAGGGCCTGCTGCTGGGCCTCCGCAGCAGCCACGCCGCCGCCCTCAAGAAGCACCTCCTGGCCTCCCACATCCTGGTTGGCGGCTCCAGCGATCCCACGGTGCTGCGCCTCATGCCGCCCCTCAATGTCACTGGCGAGGCCCTCCAGGCCCTCATCACCGCCATCCACGCCTTCGTCAGACCCTGATCTTGGGAGCAGTCATGAAGCACTTCACCCGCATCTCCGACCTGGGTCCCGAGGGGGTCCAGCAGATCCTCCAGCTGGCGGCCACCTGGAAGAAGACCCGGCCCGGCGACATCTTCATCGACCGCATCCTGGGCATGGTCTTCTTCAACCCCAGCCTGCGCACCCGGGCCAGCTTCGAGGCGGCCATGCTGCGCCACGGCGGCCACGCCATCGTGCTGGAAGTGGGCGCGGGCACCTGGAAGCTGGAGGACCGGGACGGCGCCATCATGGACGGCGACCGGGCCGAGCATGTGCGCGAAGGCGTGCCCGTACTGGGCCGCTACGCGGACCTGCTGGCCGTCCGGACCTTCTCCCACGGTGATGGCGATGCCATGGACGAGCTCGATCCGGTCATCAACGCCTTCCGGCGCTTCAGCACCGTGCCCGTGCTGAGCATGGAAAGCGCCCGGGAGCATCCCCACCAGGGCCTCGCCGACCTGCTCACCATCCAGGAGGCCCACGGCACCACGAAGGTGCCCGTCACACTCACCTGGGCGCCCCACATCAAGCCCCTGCCCAAGGCCGTGCCCAATTCCTTCCTGCTCACCGCGGCCGCCTGCGGCGCCGAAATTCGTGTGGCTCACCCGAAAGGCTACGAGCTGGCGCCGGAGGTGCGCGCCCAGGCCGAAGCCTACGCCACTGCAACGGGCGGCAAGATCATCTACACGAACGACCAGGACGCCGCCCTGGAGGGCAGCGCCGCCGTCTACGCCAAGGCCTGGGGATCTTCCACCAGCTCCGGTCTCGAGGCCGCGCCCATGGCCGACCTCGCTTCCTGGATGCCCACCGCCGCCCACATGAAGAAGGCCGCAAGGTCGGCCATCTTCGCCCACTGCCTGCCGGTGCGCCGGAACCTCGAGGTGCACGACAGCGTCCTCGACGGTCCCTGGAGCCGCGTGGTGGACGAGGCGGAGAACCGCTTCCACGTGCAGCGGGCCACCATCCACCACCTGCTGAACGGCTGATGTTTCTCCCCCTAACAACAAAAAAACTTCACCACCAAGACACCAAGGCACCAAGTTCCTGATCACCCCGTGTATCCGCAGCATGAATACCGAGAAGAACCACCCAGATTTGGATCCCAGCTTTTCTTAGTGTCTTGGTGCCTTGGTGGTGTTCCGTCTCCTTTTCGCCATTCGAATCGTCCGGAGTTGACATGCCGCTCTCCCCCAATCCCTACGCCGCCCTCAAGGAAGCCTCTCTCTATGTCCGCCTGTTCCGGGGCAAGACCTTCGTGGTGAAGGTGGGCGGGGAAGTCATCGCCGAGCCCAAGATCCGCAAGGCCCTTTGCGAGCAGATCGCCCTGCTGTGGTCCTTCTCCATCCGGGTGGTGGTGGTGCATGGGGGCGGCGCGGAGCTGGACGCCGTCTGCGCGGCCATGAACATCCCCGTGGAAAAGGTGGCGGGGCGGCGCGTGACGAGCCCCGAGGTACTGGACGCCGCCAAGATGGTCTTCGCCGGCCAGGTGCACATGGACCTGCTCGCAGAGCTGCAGGCCGCTGGGCTGCCCGCCGTGGGCCTCACGGGCCTGGATGCCGGCCTGCTGAAAGCCCATAAACGCCCGCCCATGGCCGTCATCGCCGATGGGACCACGGAATCCAAGCTGGTGGATTTCGGCCTGGTGGGCGACATCGACACCGTGAATCCCCAAGTGCTCAGCCATCTGCTCGAGGGGGGATTCGTGCCGGTGGTGGCGCCGCTTTCCGGGGGGGAAGACGGCGCCATTTACAACACCAACGCCGATACCATCGCTGCCAGCCTGGCCTCGGCCCTGCACGCCGAGAAGCTGTTCTTCCTGCTGTCCGTTCCGGGCCTCCTGAAGGATGTCACCAAGGCCTCCTCCCTGATTCCCCACGCCACCCAGGACGAACTGGCGGGTTACGAAGCCCAGGGCATCATCAGCGGCGGCATGCGGCCCAAGGTGACGGCGGTAAACGCCGCCCTCCAGGGCGGGGTGCCCAGCGTCCATCTGGTGAGCGGGTTGGTCCCGGATGCCCTGCTGGCCGAGGTCTTCACCAACGAGGGCAGCGGCACCATGATCGTGGCCGGGGCAGTCCCCGCTTCCCTCGGGGAGGCCGGATGAACCCCTCAGCCCTGCTTTCCAGCCTGGTCGGAACCCCGAGTGTGTCCGGCGGGGAAGGTCCCCTGGCGGATCTGCTGCAGGCCTTCCTGTCCGCCCAGGGCTTCGCGGTCCAGCGCCAGGGGAACAACCTCTGGTTCAGCTTCGGACAGAAGGGCGGCCCGCGCCTGCTGCTCAATTCCCACCTGGACACCGTGCCCCCCTGCGCGGGCTGGACGGGCGATCCCTTCAAACCCGTTTGGCACGGCCTCCGGCTCCAGGGCCTGGGCGCCAATGACGCCAAGGGCTGCGTGACGGCCATCATCCTGGCGGCTTCGGCGCTCTCGAAGCAGGACCTCGACGGTGAGGTGGTGGTGGCCCTCACGGCGGAGGAAGAGACCGGTGGCCAGGGCATCGCCACCATCCTTGACCAGCTGGGCCCCCTGGACGGCGCTGTTGTGGGCGAGCCCACGGGCCTGCGCATCTGCGCGGCGCAACGGGGCCTGCTGGTGCTGAAGTGCATGGCCCGGGGCCAGAGCGGCCATGTGGCCCACGCGCAGATGCTGGGCGCCGAGAACGCCATCCACAAGGCGGCCCGGGACATCGCCAAGATCGCCGCTCTGGACTTCCCCGCCCACCCGCTCCTGGGCTCGCAAAAGGCCCAGGTGACGCAGATCAGCGGCGGCCTGCGGCGCAACCAGGTTCCCGATGCCTGCGAGTTCTTCATCGACCTCCGCACGGATCCCGACCAGGAGCACGAGGCCCTCGCCGCCCTCTTCCAGCGGCAGCTGGAAAGCGAAGTCATCGTCCATTCCAAGCGTTACCTGCCCAAGGGCACGAACCCCGACCACCCCATCGTGCGCGCCGCCCTCGAGGCCGCGGGCAAGGCGGGACCCGTGGGTTCAGGCACCACCTCGGACTGGGCCTTCCTGGGCGACATCCCGGC
>DATEZS010000113.1:0-2269 GCA_035255365.1 Geothrix sp. | reverse complement strand
TCCATCTGGTCCATCGTGGAAGACATCACGGCGCACAAACGGATCGAGACGGACTTGAGGATCGCCGCCACCGCTTTCGAATCCAGGGAAGCCATGATTGTCACCGACGCCCTGGAAACCATCCTGCGGGTCAACCAGGCCTTCACGGAGATCACCGGCTACAGCGCCGAGGAGGCCGTGGGCCAAACGCCGCGCCTGCTCAAGTCGGGACGCCACAACCAGGAGTTCTACCGGGAGATGTGGGAATGCATCCATCGCACCGGCGGCTGGCAGGGTGAGGTCTGGGATCGCCGCAAGAACGGCGAGGAATACCCCAAATGGCTCACCATTTCCGCCGTGAAAGGGGAGGATGGGGCGGTCACCCATTACATCGGCACCCATTTCGACATCACCGAACGCAAAAAGGCCGAAGTGAAGATCCAGGAACTGGCCTTCTACGATCAGTTGACCGGCCTGCCCAACCGGACGCTCCTCCTGGACCGCCTCAAACAGGCCATGAGTGCCACGGCCCGGGACGAGGGTCATGGGGCCCTGCTCTTCATCGACCTGGACCACTTCAAGACCCTCAACGACACCATGGGCCACGACATGGGCGACCTGCTCCTGAAACAGGTCGCACGGCGCTTGACGGAGAACGTGCGGGAGGGCGACACCGTGGCCCGGCTCGGGGGCGATGAGTTCGTGGTGGTGCTGCCGGGCCTCAGCTCGAATCTGGGCGAAGCCGCCCTGGCCACGGAAATGATCGGCGAGAAGATCCTGGCAACCCTCAATGTCAGCTACCAGCTCGGCGGGTTGAACCATACGAGTACCGCCAGCCTGGGAGCCACCCTCTTCATGGGCAAGGACACCACCGTGGACGACCTGATGAAACAGGCGGATCTGGCCATGTACCGTTCGAAGGAATCGGGGCGCAATGCCCTGCGGTTCTTCGATCCGGACATGGCAAGGGCCGCCATGAACCGGGCTTCCCTGGAGAAGGACTTGCGCGAGGCCATCGAGCAGGAACAGTTCGTCCTGCATTACCAGGCGCAGGTCCAGGAGAACGGGGAGATCACCGGCGCCGAAGTCCTCCTTCGCTGGCAGCATCCGCAGCGGGGACTGGTGCCGCCCGCCGAGTTCATCCACCTGGCGGAGGAAACCGGGCTCATCCTGCCCCTGGGCCAATGGGTCATCGAAGCAGCCTGTGCCCGGTTGGCAAGGTGGGGCGCCGAACCTGACCTGGCCCAATTGACGCTTGCCGTGAATGTCAGCCCGCGCCAGTTCCGCCAGGCGGAGTTCGTGAACCAGTTGATCGAAGTGATCGGACGCGCTGGCGCGAATCCGGATCAATTGAAGTTGGAGCTTACGGAGAGCCTCCTGGTTGAAAATCCCGAAGAGGCTGCCGCCAAGATGACCACTCTGAGGGCCCTGGGTGTAGGCTTCGCGCTCGATGATTTCGGAACTGGCTACTCATCCCTGTCCTATCTGAAACGCCTGCCCTTCGATCTGCTGAAGATCGACCGGTCCTTCGTTTCCGAGGTGCTGACCGACTCCAACGACGCGGCCATCGCCAGTACCATCGTGGCCCTGGCCGGCAGCCTGGGGCTTGGCGTCATCGCCGAGGGCGTGGAAACCGCCGCCCAGAGGAATTTCCTGGCCGGTATCGGTTGCCACGCCTACCAGGGTTACCTCTACAGCCGGCCCATCCCCATCGAGCTGTTCGAGATGCTGGTCCGCCAGGGCTGCGCCAAGGCCCAGGGGCAGGATTCCTGACCAACGATCATTCAGCTATGGGCTTCCGGTGGTGGTTCAAACCGGCGTGACGGACCTGCGCTTGATGGGCGTCACTTCCCGGCGGCGGGCCCGGGAGAGCCGGGCGATGAGTTCCTGGCGCAGGTTGCCGGGCTCCACGATGGCGTCCACATGGAGGTTCGCACCGAGCTTCTTCAGGTTGATGTCCTCGTTGTACTCGTCGCGGAGCTGCTGCACATAGGCGATGCGCTCTTCCTCAGGCTTCTCGGCGATCTTGTTGGCGAACACGGCATTCACGGCGGCCTCGGCCCCCATGACGGCGATGCTGGCGGTGGGCAGGGCGATGGTGGCGTCGGGATCGAAGCCCGGCCCGCTCATGGCATAGAGGCCCGCCCCGTAGGCCTTGCGCACCACCACGCAGAAGCGCGGCGTGCTGCAGCCCGCCATGGCGCTGATCATCTTCGCGCCGTGGCGGATGATGCCCTGCTTCTCCACCGCGCTGCCGATCATGAAGCCGGGCACGTCACTGAGGAACACC
>DATEZS010000112.1:0-33520 GCA_035255365.1 Geothrix sp. | reverse complement strand
CCCGTCTCCAGCACCATGGAGGCGGCGCCGAGGGTCATCTGCGCGGCCAGCTCGAGGGCCACGGCCCGGGGCAGGCCGCACTGGACGCCGCCCTCGGCCAGGGACTCCAGGATGATGAACATGAAGGCGGGGCCGCTGGCGCTCAGGCCCGTGACGGCATCCATGTGCTTCTCGTCCAGGTCCATCACCCGGCCTAGGGGTTCGAAGAGCGCTCGGGCCTGGGCCAGCTGGGCCTCGCTGACCCCGGTGCCCGCGGCCAGCACCGTCATGCCCCGGCGGATGGCGCAGGGCGTGTTGGGCATGGCCCGCACCAGGGGCGTGCCTTCGGGCGTGTTCGCGGCCAGGAACTCGAGGGTGGTGCCCGCGGCGATGGACACCACCAGGGGCCGGTGGTCCAGGGCGCCTTCGGCCCTCAGGCCTGCCAGCAGTCCCTTCAGCTCCTTCGGCTTCACGCAGAGCAGCACCACCTCCGCAGCCTTCACCGCGGCGGCGGCTTCGCCGGACAGACGGATGCCCAGCGTCTCGGCCCGGGCCCGGGCGGCAGCGGGGTGGCGGGTGGCGGCGTGGATGCGCCCGGCCGGATAGCCGGAGGCCTCCACCAGGCCGGCGCTGATGGCCTGGCCCATGGTGCCGAAGCCGAGGATGGCGAGATGGGGATGGCGGCTCATGCGTGCTCCCTGAAACGAAAAAACCCGCCGGTCAAGGCGGGGGTGGATGCCTGAGGACCTGGTGCAGGTCAGCGTGGCGTGCGTCTCCCCCCCGCACTGGACGTGCTAGGGCGCGGGTGGATGACCTGGATGGGGTTCATGCGGAACAGCATAGCGGGATCAGGGGGCGAGGGGGAGAAATCCGGCTACTGATCGCGGCCCTGCCCCAGGGTCCACCACAGGCAATCCTCCGGGCCGGAGATCACGAAACCCTGGCTCAGTTCGGAAATGCGCTGGACCTTGGTCTGGACCGCCGTGTGCAGTCCCGTGGTGATCTCGCCGGGGCCGGTCTTGACCCCGAAGAGGAACTCGGACTGGTCGAGGCCCAGGCGAAGCACGGCCTCCTGGAGGGCGGTGCGGTGGTCGAGGCCCTCCGGAATGCCCTGGATCACCTGGACGGTCTCGTCCGCGATGATGGTGGGCGCGTAGGACGCGGCGCCCTGTTCTTCCAGGACGGCGAGGGTGAGGTGGGTGAATTCCTGGAGATCCATCAGATCCAGCGCTCCAGCCGGGCGGCGACCTCATCGCGGCCCACGAGCATGAGGGTGTCGTAGATGCCGGGGCTCACGGGCCGGCCGCAGAGCGCCACGCGCAGGGCCTGGGCCAGGTCCTTGGTCTTGAGGCCGTGCCGCTCGAGGATGGCGGTGAAGGCGGCTTCCAGGGCCTCGTGGGTGTAGTCGCTCAGGCCGTGGACGTCGCGGAGCGCCGGCTTCACGGCCGGCGTCATGAACTTCTCGACGGCCTTCGCGTCGAAGTCCGCGGGCCGCTCGAAGGCGAAGCGCAGGGCCTCGGCCATGTCCGTGAGCGACTTGCCCTTCTGGGTGCACTGGATGGCCTGGGCCCTCCAGGCATCGGGCTTGGCCGCCCAGGCGCCTTGGGACACCTCCGCCACGAAGGGCCTCAGGTGGGGCTCCAGCTCCTGCCAGGAAGCCCGCTGGATGAGCTTCTGGTTCAGCCACTGCAGCTTGTCCATGTCGAAGCGGGCGGCGCTCTTCTGGCAGTCCGCCAGGTCGAAGAGCTGGATCATCTGCTCGTCGGTGAGCAGTTCCTCCTCGGCGCTCTCCACGGCCCGGCCGTCGATCTTGGGCGTCCAGGAGAGCCGGGCCAGCGCGAGCCGCACGGCGGAGGGCAGCAGGCCCATCGCCTGGTACTCGGTGATGCTGGTGGCGCCGTGGCGCTTGCTGAGCTTGGCGCCGTCGGCACCGAGGATCATGGGCACGTGGGCGAAGGCCGGCAGGTCGTAGCCGAAAGCCGCAAAAAGCGGAATCTGCTTGGGCGTGTTGTTCAGGTGGTCGTCGCCGCGGATGACGTGGGTGACCTGCATGTGGGTGTCGTCCACCACCACGCAGAAATTGTAGGTGGGCACGCCGATCTCGCCGGGGCCGTCGCCGGTGCGGGCGATGATCCAGTCATCCAGGCTGTCCGCGGGGAAGTGGGTGTGCCCCTTGATCAGGTCGGGCACCACGATGTCGCCATCCACGGGCATGCGGAACCGGATGGCGGCGGGCTCGCTGGCGTCGTGGTTCGCGTCGGCGCAGCCCTTGCCGCGGTCCATGCCGCGGTTGTACTGGAAGACCTTCCCGGCGGCCTCCACGGTCTTGCGGCGCTCCTCGATGGCCTCCCGGGAGCAGCGGCAGCGGTAGGCCAGACCCTTGTCCAGCAGCTCCTGGATCTTGGCGCGGTAGAGATCCATGCGCTGCATCTGGCGGTAGGGGCCGTGGGGGCCCTTCCACTGGCCGGGATCACCCACCACGGGGCCCTCGTCCCAGTCCAGCCCGCACCAGGCCATGCCCTCCTCAATGATGCGGATGTTGTCGTCGGTGCTCCGGGAGAGATCCGTGTCCTCGATGCGGAGGATGAACCGGCCCCCGTGCTTGCGGGCAAACAGCCAGCAGAACAGCGCCGTGCGCACGCCGCCGATGTGGAGCATGCCGGTGGGGGAAGGGGCGAAACGGGTGACGACCTGGCGGGACATGGGGGCCTCAGAGCTCAATCCTACAGTTTGCCCCAGGCGCGCGGACTTTCGTCGGCGCATTCACGACACGCGCGCGGCGTTTTTCGCGCCGCAGCCTACCGGATATACAGCTTCAGCTTGATCTCGACGGGGTTCTCGCCGTTGAAGAGGCTGCGGTCCAGCACCACCGGCACCTCCACCACGCTGCTGTGGGGCATGTGGGTGGCCGCCGGGGCGTGGGTCGTGGGGCCGGATTCGACGGGGATCTCGTCAATCTCTTCCAGCAGCTCCCCGGCGGAGAGCTCCTCCACCTCGAGGGGCTTGGTGGATTCCACCGACCTCGGGGGCGGGGGCGGAGCACCGCCCAGGAGCACCGCGGGCTCTTCCACGATGCCGCCGCCGTATTTCTCGGCCAGGCTCTTCAGCACCAGCTTGGCCACGCCGGTCAGCGTCTCCTTCACGCCCTCGCCGCGCATGGCGCAGGCCTCGAAGGTGGGCGCGCCGAAGAGGTTGATCTCGCGGTTCAGGGTCTCCACGGGCAGGGCGTTGGGCGTGTCCCGCTTGTTCCACTGGATCACGTGGGGGATCTTCTCCAGCTCGGCGCCCTGGTCCCGCAGGTTGACGATGAGGTTCTGGAAGCTTTCCTTGTTGCTCTCCAGGGCCGGGGCCTGGGAGTCCGCCACGAAGACCACCGCGTCGGCCCCGCGCAGCACCAGCTTGCGGGTGGCGTCATAGAAGACCTGGCCGGGGACCGTATACAGCTGGATGCGGGTCTTCATGCCCCGGATGGTGCCCAGCTCGATGGGCAGGAAATCGAAGAACAGGGTGCGGTCCGTCTGGGTGGCCAGGGACAGCATTTTCCCACGCCCATCCCCTGGCAGCGTGTCGTAGACATGCTGCAGGTTGGTTGTCTTCCCGCACAGGCCGGGGCCGTAGTAGACGATCTTGGCCGTCAACTCCTTGGTGGCCGCGTTGAAAAGCACCATGCCTGCACCCGTTTCTTTCCGGAAGATTGGCGGGTCCGCCGCACCCCGTCAAGAAAGAACCGAGATCCACGACCTATCCCCGATGCGGCGGGGATGCGATACACTTCCGGCCATCCCACCATCTTCTGAGGACCTCCATGGCCAAACTGCTGGTGCACGAGAGCGCAGGCGTCCGAGAGTTCGAGATCATCGACAATGAAGTGCACCTGGGCCGGGAGCTGGACAACACCCTCCGCCTGCCCGACCCGAGCATCAGCCGCCACCACTGCGTCGTCCGGAAGGTGGGCGGAGGCTACGAAATCCAGGATCTGCAGAGCAGCAACGGGGTGCTGGTGAACGGCAACCGGGTGCAGTCCTCCCCCCTCCGGGACGGCGACCGCATCACCCTGGGCCAGGTGCAGCTGACCTTCCAGGATCCCCGGGCCGAGGTGGCCGCCACGGTGGCCATCAGCGCCCAGGAACCCCCGGCGCCGCCCCTCGGCACCGTCCGCATGTCCGCCGATGAGCTGGCCGCCATCCACACCGGCAAGCCCGCCCCGGAAGCCGCCGAGCCCCGGATCCAGATCCAGGATCAGGTGGCCACCGGGCCCGTGGCCACCCCGGCGGCTCCCCTTCCCCCGGCCAAGCCCCCCATGCCGCCCGTGGCTCCCGCCCCGGCGCCCCGCCTAGCCGCCAGCGTGCCCCCCGCCGCCAGCGGCCCCATGCCCGCCTTCCTGGCGGCCTACCTGCCCCCCATTCCCGACGATGCCCAGCCCACCGGCGAGCGCGGCGACTTCCTCACCCGGCTCGTGGCCATGATCATCGACGCAGTTCCGATGATCGCCCTCTACATCGTGGCCTTCATCCTCGCCTTCATCCCTGTCCTGGGCTGCCTCATCTTCCCGCTGGTGGGCCTTTCCGGCGTGGCCTACGGCTTCCTCTTCATCCCCTACTGCGAAAGCCACTACGGCGGCTCCTTCGGGAAGAAGGCCATGAAGCTGCGCATCGTCCCCGAGGACAACCCGACTGGACGCATTGATTTCGGCACCGCCATCCTGCGCCGGGTGGGCCACCTCCTGAACTTCACCATCGGCTACCTGCTGGTGCTCGGCGGCGACCGGAAGCATGTGGGCGACATGATCAGCAAGTCGGTCTGCATCAAGGTCGACCGCTGATGACGGCCTGAACCTCGGAACCGGCGCCCGCTCCCGCGGGCGCCTTTCGCTTCGGAGCGGCGATGATCCTCACCGGCAGGCAGATCCTCGAATCGAAGGCCCAGGGGCGCATCCGCATCGAACCCTGGCAGGACAGCCAGCTCAATCCCAACAGCTACAACCTGCGCCTCGGCGGGGATCTGGCCGTCTACACCGAGCAGGAACTCGACATGGCCCGGCCCAACGGCATCGAGTTCCTGAAGATCCCTCCCGAGGGGCTGCTGCTGCAGCCCGGGAAGCTCTACCTGGGCCGCACGCTGGAATACACCGAGACCCACGGCATGGTGCCCATGCTCGAGGGCCGCAGCAGCGTGGGCCGGCTGGGCCTCTTCGTGCACGTCACCGCGGGTTTCGGCGACATCGGCTTCTGCGGCTACTGGACGCTGGAGATCAGCTGCATCCAGCCCGTGCGCATCTACGCCGGCGTGGCCATCTGCCAGATCTTCTACCACACCGTCAGCGGCGATTACGACAGCTACGAGTCGGGCAAGTACCAGCGCAACTCCGGCATCCAGCCGTCGATGCTCTGGAAGGATTTCGTGAAGAGCCCCGATCAGGCCTGAGTGCGCAGCACCCAGGCCCAGTTGGCGAACAGGAGGGCGAGGC
The DNA here is from genome assembly GCA_035255365.1 of Geothrix sp. Taxonomy (GTDB): domain Bacteria; phylum Acidobacteriota; class Holophagae; order Holophagales; family Holophagaceae; genus Geothrix. The sequence goes on along the minus strand of DATEZS010000112.1, from coordinate 28,074 downwards.
CGAGAGCCAGCGCGAGCCGGCGCTCGGCGGGGCTCAGGTCCCAGCGGAGCGACCGGCCGGTGGTCAGCCGGAAGCCCAGCCAGACCAGGCCCAGCAGCAGGCCCGCGGCCACGAGGGGGTTCATCCCCAGGGCCTCCCGCCAGGCGCCGCGGGCGAACCCCAGCACCACCCGGGTGCTGCCGCAGGTGGGACAGGGCCGCCCTGTCAGCCGGTGGAGCAGGCACGTTTCCAGGGTCGCGGCGCCCCGCTGTTCAAGCAGGACGCCGAGCGACACCAGCAGCAGCCAGCCCCCCGCCAGGATCAGGGCCCAGATCGGGGGCCGGGGCACCCGGGTGGTGCGTTCCCAGCGGACCTTCACGAGAAACCTAGCTGCGCATGGCTCCGAGGGCGGCGAGGCCGCCGAAGAAGACCGCCCAGAGGATGGAGAGCACGGCCAGCACGCAGCCGATGATGCCGAGGATCTTGGCCGCCTTGGTGAGCCCCTCGCCGCTGGGATCCATCTGCCCGGCCGCCATGGCCTTCAGGTCATTGCCGCCCATCACCCAGGCGAGGATCGCGAAGATGAAGCAGCAGATGATGCCGAGGATGCCGAAGATCAGGAGCATCACGCCCCGGTGGGCCTTGACGGGGGCGGCGGACTGGAAGTCGTTCATGGGTGGCTCCTGGGAGCAGCTCGGCCGGGTTTCGACCCGGAAAGGTGGGGGACGGGCCCAGTGTAGGAGCGCCGCCACGCGATGCATAGTGGGCAGAAACACCTACTTGGAGATCTGCACCCCGGTCTGCGCCTCATGGGCCCAGAGCACCTCGAAGGGGTGGACCTCCTGCTCGATGCCCTTCAGGGCGAAGCCGGCCAGGGGCTTCAGCTCCGCGTCGCCGGCCAGGTCCGCCGTGCGGGGCCCGACGACGATCTGGCCGGGCTTGGCCACGCTGCTTTCCAGGCGGGAGGCCAGGTTCACGGTGCTGCCCATGACGGTGTAGTCCATGCGCTTCTCGCATCCGATATCGCCGGCGAAAGCCTCGCCGCTGTTGATGCCGATGCGCATGCGCAGCTCCGGGAAGCCCTCCGGCCGATTGGCGTTGAGGAAGGAGAGGGTCTCCTGCATGGCGATGGCCGCTTCGACGGCGTGCTTGGCATGGTCCGGATCGGGGTTGGGCGCGCCGAAGAAGGCCATGATGGCGTCGCCGATGTACTTGTCGAGGGTGCCGCCGCGGCTGAAGATCTGATCGGTCATGGCCTCGAAGGTGCGGTTCAGGATGCCGGCCAGCACCAGCGGTTCCATGCCCTCGCTCATGCGCGTGAAACCAGAAATGTCGGCGAAGAGCACGCTGATCTGGCAGCGCTGCGCCTGCAGGGCGGGGGCTTCCTTGCTCTGGCTGGATTTGAGGATCTGGTCCACCACCTGGGGGCTGTGGTACCGCTCAAGACGCTGGCGGAATTTGGCCTCCCGCTCGCGCTGGATGCCCACGGCGGCGAAATTGGCCATGGCGCTGAGCAGGTGCTCGTCCTCGCGCTTGAAGCCCCCCTTGTTGAGGCTGGTCTCCAGGTAGATCACGCCCAGGGCCTGCTCTTCCACGATGAGCGGCGCGCACAGGGCCGAGGTGATGCCGTGGATCTTGATGCTCTCCCCGGCACTGAACCGAGGGTCCATGCGCGCGTCCGTGGTGAGGATGGCCACCCGGTCCTTCATGGCCGTGCGGGCGATGGTGCGGCTGATGGGGTTCGTATGCTGGCCCGGCTGCTCCTCCCACACCAGTTCAGGTACGAGCTCGCCGGTGGCATCCGCCAGCAGGATGAACCCCCGCTGGCAGGGAATCTCGGAGGTCACCAGGCCCATCACCGATTCCAGCAGCTCGGTCAGGCCCGCGGCCCGGAGCAGCGTGCCCGCCATGTTGGCCAGGCGCTGGAAGAGGCTGACGGCCTCCGAAGCGGCATGCTGCCCGCTGGCCTGTGCCAGCATTTCGCTGATGTTGGCATGGGGCACGAGGATGGAACCGGACGCATCGAAGGCCCGATCCTCCAGGGAAATGCGTGAGACCGATGCCTTGGGCACAAGGAGCAGGTTCAGCCCCGTGGTCTGGGAAGGCATGGCCGCAGGCAAAGTCGCCCCGCCCTCCTGCACCCAGGACACAGCGGCCTCCCCCAGGAGGATGGTGTCACCGGGACGGAAGGGCTCGGGCCCGGTGATGGTCTCGCCATTCAAACTGGTGCCATTCAAGGACTTCATGTCCATCACATGGGGCTTGCCGTCCTTCAGGAAGATCTTCGCGTGGACCCGGCTCACGGCATTGGCCTGGACCCGGATGGTGGCCTGATCCCCGCGCCCGAGCGTCACCCCTTCTTCCGTGAGGTCCACAGGAAAGAGGGCACCGTCAACCTGGAGGGTCAGCTTCATATTCAATCCGGAAGGATAGTGAGTTTAGCACGTCACTGCTGACCCTATCGGCCGCCCGTTGTAAACTATGAGGTTCAGCCCTAGCCGGGTGTGGAGGCGCATTGAAAGTCGGATTCATGTCCCTGGGCTGTCCCAAGAACCTGGTGGACTCGGAAGTGATGCTGGGGCACTTGCGCCTCAAGGGCTACCAGATCACCCCGGTGCTGGCGGAAGCCCAGGTGCTGGTGGTAAATACCTGCGGATTCATCGACGCGGCCAAGCAGGAGAGCATCGAGGCCATCCTCCAGGCGGCTTCCATGAAAAAGGATGGAGCCTGCGAGAAGCTCATCGTGGCGGGCTGCATGGTGGAGCGGTACCGGGACGAGCTCATGGCCGAGATGCCGGAAATCGATGCCTGCCTGGGCACCCGGGACATCGAGCAGATTGCCGAGATCATCGGGGCCGGCGCCGCCTACGAGCTGAATCCCAACCCCGACTACCTCTACACCGAAGCCAGCCCCCGGATGCTCACCACCCCCAAGGCCAGCGCTTACCTGAAGATCAGTGAAGGCTGCGACCATGCCTGCGCCTTCTGCGTCATTCCGAAGCTGCGCGGCGCCCAGCGGAGCCGCAGCATCGACAGCGTGGTGGCCGAAGCCCGGAACCTGGTGGCCCAGGGCGTGCTGGAAATCAGCCTGGTGGGCCAGGACACCACCGACTACGGCCGCGACTTCGGCGATCCCGACGCCCTGGAGAAGCTGGTGCGCGCCCTCGGCCATGTGGAGGGGCTCCGCTGGTTCCGCATCCACTATGCCTACCCGAACCGCCTCACGGACGGCCTGCTCCACGCCATCGCCGAGACGCCCAATTGCGCCCGCTACCTGGACATGCCCCTGCAGCACGCCGATGCCGCCATCCTCAAGGCCATGGCCCGGGGCGGTGGCCGCGCCCAGTTCCTGAAGCTTCTCGAGAAGGTGCGCCGCATCGTGCCGGGCATCGCCATCCGCTCCAACTTCATCGTCGGCTTCCCCGGCGAGGACGAGGCGGCCTTTGAAGAGCTGAAGGCCTTCGTGAAGGAAGCCCGCTTCGATCACGTGGGCGTCTTCACCTACAGCCCCGAAGAAGGCACCTCGGCCTTCGCCAAGGGCGATCCCGTCCCCAAGCGCACCAAGGAGGCCCGCAAGCGGCGCATCCTGGAGCTGCAGCAGAAGATCGCCCGGGAGAAGAACCAGGAGAAGGTGGGCCAGGTCATCGAAGTGCTGGTGGAAGGCGCCCACGAGGACAGCGACCTCATCATCAAGGGCCGCCATGCCGGCCAGGCGCCCGAGATCGACGGGAATGTGCTCCTGGTGGACGGCAGCCCGAAGACGAACACCATCCAGCTGGTGCGCATCGTGAAGGCCCATGCCTACGACCTCATCGGCGAAGTGGAAGAGGGCGGACTCGAGGCGAGCACGGCGGCCTATGAAACCGCCTTCCAGCGCCGGCACCCGGTCAGGCAATAACCACCAGCGGCCCGAAACCGGTTCGCGCTAGACTCCCTGCCATGCCCCGCCGCACGATCCTCCCCGCCGACCTCAGCCCCATCGAGACCAACGCCCTGCTCTGCGGCGGCGTATCCCCGCGCCCCATCGCCCTGGCCAGCACCATCAGCCTGGACGGCGTGCGGAACCTGGCGCCCTTCAGCTTCTTCAATGCCTTCGGCTCCAACCCGCCCACGGTGGCCTTCGCCCCCAACCGCCGGGGCCGGGACGGCACCGTGAAGCATTCCTACTTGAATGCCGTGGCCACGGGCGAATTCGTCATCGCCGCCGTGAGCCACGCCATGCTGCACCCCATGAATGTGGCCAGCGCCGAGTGGCCCGATGGCGTGGACGAGTTCCCCAAGAGCGGGCTGACCCCGGAACCCGCCCGTTTCGTGCGGCCCGCGCTCGTGGCCGAAAGCCCCTTCCAGATGGAATGCCACCTGAAGCGGCTGGTGGAACTGGGCGATGGACCGGGTTCGGGCCTCATGCTCATCGGCGAGGTCCTGGCTTTCCATGTGCGGGAGGACTGCTTCAGAGATGGCATCCTCCATCCGGACGCCCTGGATCTGCTGGGCCGCAATGGAGGTGCCTTCTACACCCGGGCCAGCGGCGCCGCCGTGTTCCAGGTGCCCAAGCCCGCCGGCAGGCCCCTGGGCTACGATGCCCTGCCCGAGGCGTTGAAGCAGAGCCGCATCCTCACCGCCAACGACCTCGGCCAGCTGGCCAACAGCCCCCAGGTGCCGGACCTGGCCGCCATGACCCGGCGGCCCGGCGATCCGGACTCGGCCGATGGCCTGGAGCGGGCCATCCAGGCGGCCCTGGCCCGGGGCGATACGGCTGAGGCCTGGCGCCTGGCGGGCGTGCGTCTTCGCGGCGCCTAGGGTCGTGCCCCGCAGCGGGCGGGCCGGTCAATACACCCGGTCTTCCTTCAGCGGGGGATAGTCCTTGCCGAACTTGTTCTTGTGGGGCTCCAGCGCGGGCTGGATGGCCGAGAGCACCCAGCTGCCCGTCGTGGTGCCCTCGCCGATGGCGATGATCCAGTCCTTCTCGCCGGTTTCCGGATGCCAGAGGCGCAGGCGGTACCGCCCCGGGGGGACATCATGGAACTCCACACCCTGGCGGCCGTCCAGTGACTGCACCCAGGGCGTCTCGACGACCCAGAGGAAGGCGAACATGCTGTGGTGCACGTTGCAGTAGAGCTTGACAAGCCCCGGTTTCAGCACCGCCACGCGGGGTATGTCGCCAGGCTCGTAGTGGCCAGTGTCGAAGGCATTGGCGCAGCAGGGGCTGAAGACATTGTGGAGGATGTGGTCCTGGTTCGGAAAAGCCACTTCGCTGCCCGCCGTGGTCCAGGAGACCCGCGGAACGAAGCGCTTGCCGGCCGTCTTGATCCTCAGCAGAGGCCGCTTGTCCGCGGCCCTGTGGGGGCCCGTCGGATCCAGGATGGCCAGGCAATCCGCGAGGCTCTCCCGCCGCCGACCGTCCTTGTCGAGGATGGAGACAGGGCCCTTCAGGCCACCCGCGGCCAGGGTGGCCCCGAGCAGAAACCAGGACCACGCCTTCATTCCAGTCCCTCGTCCAGCTGCCCGAAGAAGGCCACGGGACCCTTGCCCAGGGCCTGACGCAGCACCGCGGCGTGGCTGACCTCGTCCCCCAAGATCCGGCCCGCGGCATCAGCCAGGCGCCGGTGGCGGAACTGGGAGAGCGCCTTCTGGTAGGTATTCGCGGCCTTCATCTCCAGGAACAGTGCGAGCTTCAAGACGTCGACTTCGGTCTTGAGCTCGAAGGCGCTGAGGTCATAGGTCTTCCTGGCGGGGATGGGGAAGCCCCCCAGTTCGTGGATCACCGAACCAAGTGCCTCACGATGGCCCTCATGGGCCCCCTTGAAAAGCCCGCCCACGGCCAGGGCCCCCTTGGAGAGCAGGCCCGAACCCGCGGCCAAGCCATAGGCATAGATAGCCGTGTGCTCCAGCTCCAAGGCGATGTTCAGCAGCGCGACATCGGAGGGTGGGTGGGGACCAAGCCTGGCGCCGGCCTGCAGCGCCTGCGGAAGCGAAAGGGACGCGCCGCCAGCGGTCAGCGCGGAAAGGAAAGTCCGTCGTTCCATCATGCCTGCTCCTGGGTGATGGTCATGGGATGCCGCAGAGGTGCCTGTTATGGCATGGAATCGGGACCTTGGGCATCGAAGGTACACTTCATTTCCTCTCCCCTCCAGAGGCCCCATGACCCGTGTGAAGTGGCAGCATTCTCTCGCCTGGCGCTTTTTCTTCCGCACCGCCATCGCCATCCTGCTGCTCATGGGGGTGGTACTGGGCGTAACCTACGATCAGGCCCAGAAGGGCGCCAAGGACGCCGCCGAGCGCGGCCTGCTGACCGCCAGTCGGGTGCTGGACAAGAACATTCCCCAGATCACCCGGGTCATGGACGCGGGTCTGGAGGTTTTCGTCAGCTACAGCGGCCACACGTCCTACATCGACGCGGCCCAGCAGAAGGGGGACGCCATGAGCGTCCGGCACACCCTGCTGGATGAGCTGGCCAACCTCCAGTCCGACATTGCCATCGTGGTGAGGCCTTCCGGGGAGCTGCTCTCCTGCACGACCGACGGAGCCCGCCAGGACTACCAGGACGTGGGCATCGTCCAGATGGCCCTCGACCCGGACGGCGCGCGGGAAGCGGGCTTCCCCGGCCCCATGTACGCGGGCTTCCTGCAGATTCCCGGGGGCGCCTACAAGGGGTTCTACCTGGCTGTGGCCCGCCCCCTGCGGCTGCCCGATGGCGTCATCATCGGCGCCATGCTGGTGGGCACGCGCCTCAATGACCAGGAGGCCACCGACCTTCGGGACATGGCTGCGGGCAAGGCCCGCCCTGCCCCTCAGTTGGCCCTCCTCAGCATGGGAAACATCGTCGCCAGCACCCTGGACCCCGCCCTCCGCACGACCCTGGGCGAGATCTTTTCCGCCAGGGAGCGCTACGCCGGCATCCAGGCCACGCTCAAGGAGGGACAGCCCTCGGCGTTCCTTCCCCTGCGCCTGGGGCACACGGACTACCTGGCCTGCGTCAACCCGCTCCGGGGGGTGGACGGTCCCCGGTTCGAGCTGGCCACGGCCCTGCTGCTGCCGCTCGACCCCTACCTGGCCCCCTTCCGGAAATTGCAGTGGACCATCCTCGCCACCGGGGCCCTCGGCCTGTTGGCGGCCCTGGCCGTCGCCCTGCAGTCGGCCCGGGGGGTCACGGCCCCCCTGGCGCGCCTGTTGGAGGCCACCGCCGAGCTGACCGAGGGCGGCCGACCGGATCTGGCGCCCAGCACGCAGAAAGATGAGGTGGGCGCCCTCACCATGGCCTTCTCCTCCCTGCTCTCCGAACTCAAGGCGAAGGATGACCTCCTCGCCGCCCTGGAACCCTTGCGGCCCCAGTCCGGTGCCTCCGAGCCCCCCAGCCGCATGGGCCTCACCGTCATCGACATGGAAGCCACCGTGCTGGTGCCCGCCGGCACCCCAAGCCCCTCCGGGGATGCCCCTGCGACGTTGCGCAGCCGGCGCATCACCCTGAAGGAAGGCGATGAGTTCGCCGGGCGCTACCGAATCGAATCCCTGCTCGGCATGGGGGGCATGGGCATGGTGCTGAAGGCCCATGACCAGCAGCTGGACGAGGAGGTGGCCATCAAGGTCATCCGGCCCGAGCTGGGCGTGGATGCGGCCTACCTGGATCAGCTCAAGCAGGAGATCAAGCTGGCCCGGCGCATCACGCACCGCCACGTCCTGCGCACCCACGATTTCGGCGAGGCCGATGGCATCCCCTTCGTCACCATGGAGTACCTCAAGGGCGTCACCCTCAAGCAGCTGCTGGACGACCGGGGCCGCCTGCCCCTGCCCATGGTGCTCCGCATCGGCCGCCAGATTGCGGAAGGCCTGGAGGCCGCCCACGCCGAGGGGGTGGTGCACCGGGACATCAAGCCACTGAACGTGCTGTTCGACACCCGCGGCGACGCCAAGATCATGGACTTCGGCCTGGCCTCGCCCGTTTCGGGCCACGGCACCACGGCTGATGGCCAGATCTTCGGCACCCCCCGCTACATGGCTCCCGAACAAGTCCAGGGTGCCAAGGCCGACCCTCGCACGGACCTCTATGCGCTTGGCATCATGCTCTTCGAGCTTGCCATCGGCCAGCCGCCCTTCGAGGATGCCAGCCTCACGGAGTTGCTGCGCAAGCAGGTCATGGCTCCGCCGCCCAATCCCCGCTCCCTGGCGCCCGACCTCCCACCGGCTTTTGCTTCCCTGCTGCTCCGCCTGCTCGCCAAAAAAATGGATGACCGCCCCGCCACTGCGACGGAAGTGGTGGAAGCCCTCAAGGCGGTGGCCTCGCCCTGAACCGAGACCTGGGCCTAGCCGTCAGAAATCATTCAAACAGCCGAAAGTGTCGATCAAGAGACCTGCTCGGTTCCGAGGTTCCATGATTCCTGCGCTCAAGGGGTTGTTCCGGTCTCGCCACCTCCACCGGGTGGAACGGAAGCGAACCGATGCCTCGACCTGGCAGGGCGAGCCCACCGCCCGCAGCCTCTTCGATGCCGTGAACGATGCCATATTCGTCCACGACCTGGAGACGGGCGCCATCCTCGATGTCAATTCCAAGGCCCTCGAGATGTACGGCCGCGCCCACGCAGACATGGTCTGCCTGGATGTTTCGGCCCTCAGTGAGGGGACCCCTCCCTATTCCCAGGCCGAAGCCATGGACTGGATGCGGAAAGCCGCGGCCGGCACCCCCCAGGTCTTCGAGTGGCGGGCCAAGGACAGCTCCGGGCGCACCTTCTGGGTGGAAGTGAACATGCGGAAGGGCCTGGTGGGGAACCGGGAACGCATGCTCGTGGCGGTGCGTGACATCGATACGCGGAAAGCCGCCGAGGCCGCGCTGTTCGATGCGGAAGAGCGCTACCGTGGGCTCTTCAACAACTTTCCCAATGCCATCTTCTGGATCGGCGTCCTGGAGAACGGCCAGTTCGTGCTGGAAAGCGTCAACCCGGCCCAGGAGAAGTCGCTGGGCATGCCTGCGGAGAGGATTCTCGGAAAACCGCTGAGCGAATGGCTGCCCCTGGAACTCGCGACCCGCCTGGAAGGCAACTATCGCCGCTGCCTGGAGGCCGCCCAACCCATTACGTACGAGGAATCCGAGGACATCGGCTCCGGCCTCAAGATCTACCAGACCCTGCTGGTGCCCATCCGCAACCGGGAAGGGCGCATCCACCGCATCGTGGGCACCAGCACGGATATCACGGAGCGCCGGCGCTCCGAGGAGGAAAGGCAGGAGCAGGGCCGCCTGTTCCGCCTGCTCTTCGAACGGTCCGGGGATGCCAACCTGCTCATCGACCACAACCACTTTGTGGACTGCAACCAGGCCACCGTGGAGATCCTCGGCGCACCCGACAAGCCCTCCGTGCTGGGAACCCACCCCTCCGAACTGTCCCCTCCCTTCCAGCCCGATGGCCGTTCTTCGAAAGAAAAGGCCGACGAGTTGATCGCCCTCGCACATCGCCAGGGAAGCATGCACTTCGAGTGGTTGCATCGCCGCATGGATGGCTCCGACTTCCCCGTGGAGGTGCTGCTCACGGCCATCCCCTGGGAGGGTCGCCAGATCCTCCACGTCACCTGGCGGGACCGGACCGAGGTGAAGCGCGCGGAAGAGGAGCGCCGCCACCTGGAAGCCCAGATCCAGCAGGCCCAGAAGCTGGAAAGCCTCGGCGTCCTGGCTGGTGGCATCGCCCACGATTTCAACAACCTGCTCACGGCGGTCCTGGGCAACCTGAACCTGGCCCAGTTCCGCCTGAACCCGGAATCACCGGCGCTCCCCTTCCTGGAGAATGCCGAGAAGACCGTCCTGAAGGCTTCGGACCTCACGAAGCAGCTGCTCGCCTACTCCGGCAAGGGGCGCTTCGTGGTGAAGCCCCGGGATATCAACGATGTGGTCCAGGAGATGACCCACCTGCTCCAGGTCTCCATCTCCAAGAAGGCCCTGCTGCGGTTGCATCTCACGCCGGGCCTCCCCCCCGTGGAAGCGGACGGCGCCCAGCTGCAGCAGGTGGTCATGAACCTCGTGACCAACGCCTCGGAAGCCCTCGGCGAGCAGGAGGGCGTCATCAGCATCAGCACGGGCCTCATGACATTGGACGACGCCTACATCGCCTCCGCCTTCCCCACCCAGACCCTCGCCGCGGGGCCCTATGTGACGCTGGAAGTGAACGACACCGGCCAGGGCATGAGCCCGGAGGTGATGGCCCGCATCTTCGATCCCTTCTTCACCACCAAGCCCACGGGGCGGGGCCTGGGGCTCTCCGCCATGCTGGGCATCCTGCGCGGGCACCACTCGGGGCTCAAGATCTACAGCGAAGTGGGACGGGGCTCCAGCTTCAAGATCTTCTTCCCGGCCGCCCAGGGCACCACCGCGCCTGCAGAGCCCGAAGACCTGGGTGATCTGCAGAGCCTCAGCGGTACCGTGCTCCTGGTGGACGACGAGCCTTCGGTCCTGGATGCCACCCGTCCCGCCCTGGAAGCCCTGGGACTGACCGTGCTCACGGCCAGGGACGGCCAGGAAGCCCTGGAGTGTTTCCAACAGAACCCCGATGCCATCGACCTGGTGCTCATGGACCTCACCATGCCGCGACTGGATGGCCGGGAGGCCTTCCAGTCCATGCGCCTCATCCGCCCCCAGGTTCGCGTCATCCTCAGCAGCGGCTACAACGAGCAGGAAACCATCCAGCTCTTCGTGGGCAAAGGCCTGGCGGGCTTCCTGCAGAAACCCTACACCCTGGATGCCCTGCGGACCGCGCTCCGCAAGGCGCTCCTGGTCTAGCGCCCGTTTTCAGGCCTCCGATTCCCGCCGGTGGTGCACCACCCGCTGCGGGAAGGGGATTTCGATTTGGGCCTCCTGGAAGGCGATGAGGATGCGCCGCCGCAGTTCCCGGGCCACGTCCCACTGCCCCCCGGGGGCGGTCTTGGTGAGGGTGCGGATGGTGAAGCCATTGGGACCGAGGGTCTCGATGCCCTTCACCTCCAGCGGCTCCACGGCCTGATCGGGTCGTTCATCGTGCAGGCTCTGCCCCACCGCTCTCAACACCTCGAATACCTGGTCGGGATCGGTGCCGTAGCCCACTTCCACATCCACCAGGGCCCTGGCGAAGTCCTTGGAGAGCACCACCACGCGCACGATGGAGCCGTTCGGAATGAAGTGGGCCCGTCCTTCCGCGTCCCGGAGCTGGGTGATGCGCAGGGTCATGCGCTCCACGGTGCCGGCGTGCTTGTCGTCCACGCTCACGATGTCGCCCACGCCGAACTGGTTCTCCATGAGCAGGAAGAACCCGCTGATCACGTCCTTCACCAGGCTTTGGGCGCCGAAGCCCAGGGCCACGCCCGCCACGCCGGCACCGGCCACCAGGGGACCGATGTTCACGCCGAATTCCTGCAGCATCATCAGCAGGAAGAACGCGATCACCAACACCCGGGCCGTATTGGTGAGCACGGAGCCCAGCGTTTCCGCCCGCCGCTCGGCGTCGGAGGTCACCTCGTCATTGCCATCGTCCACGGCCCGGCGCACCGCGCGGGTGACCAGCTTTACCGCCCCGAGCAGGGCCATGCTGGCCAGCGCCACCAGCAGGAGGTGGGATAACCGGGACCAGCCGGTCCGCTCCATCCAGCCCAGAATGCCGCGGGCGCTGTCCACCGGCTGAAGCATCAGAATCGTTCCTCCAGACCATTCCATGGGGCATCTCCAGATCCAGCGTACTGGATCCCCGCCTCCCCTGCCGAGCCGCGAGACGAACTCCGCTTCAACCCCGAAAACCACCTCGGCAGCCGGGGTTTCGGAGGCGCTCCCGACCTCCTGCAATGAGAACCGTGGGTCGGCCCTCGCAACGGAAGAGGGATGGGAGGCCCCTGTTGATGTGCCATCGTGGCGACCTAGTCCCCAACCTTACATTCAATTAACATTGTTCGACATGCAATCAGGATGGATAATTCCGCCATTACAACTTTCATGGAGTTCCAATGACTCAATCGTGGTTCCGAGGCCTTGCGTTCCTTCTCGTGGCCGGGGTGGCGCCAGCCCAGCAGGTCCTTCCCGCCCTCCAGCATTCCGCGTCGGTGCCGCCCATCGTCAAAGTCACGGGGTCGGCCCCTGGCGCCACGGGTAAATCCCATGTGATCTTTTCCGTCTATGCCGTGCAGGCTGGGGGCACGGCCCTCTGGTCCGAAGGGCAGGATGTCACCTTCGACGACCAGGGCACCTATTCGGTCCTCCTCGGCGCCAACCACACCGCAGGTCTGCCCCGTACCCTCTTCGCCCAGGGTGAGGCCCTATGGCTGGGCATCCAGCTCGATGGCCAGCCCGAGGAAAAACGCATCCTCCTGGTGAGCGTCCCCTACGCCCTGAAGGCTGGTGACGCCGAGACCATCGGCGGCAAGCCCCTGTCGGCCTTCGTTCTCGCGGGACCCAGCACGCCCAGGGCCGATGACGGATTGCACTACCTGGAAGCCGCCGGAACGCCTTCTGGAAGCTCGAATGGGAACCCTAGCGCGGTACGCCCCCTCACGGCATCGGTGGCAGCGGTCACCGCGACCGGGACCTTGAACCAGGTGGCCAAATTCGATGGGTCGGGGAACCTGGTCAATGCCTCACTCTTCGACAATGGCAAGGTGGGCATCGGAACGACCACGCCAGCCCAGGCGTTGGATGTGACCGGGAGCGTGAATCTCACGGGAAAGCTGTTCCTGCCGAATACCGCTGCGACGGCCGGAGTACCGACCGCTGGTGCGCTTTATATGGGGGGCTCGCCTGCCTTCCACGCTTTCGCTGGAGCCGGAACCACAGGGCTGAACATCTTTGTTGGCTCTGGATCCGGAAACTTCACCATGGGTGGCACGGGGGCACAGGGCTCCACAAACTCGGCGCTCGGCGTCTATACCCTGCGCCACAACTCCAGCGGTTCTGCGAACCTCGCCGTTGGCTATGCGGCTCTTTACCAGAACACCACCGGCGCCACCAATTCTGCAGTTGGCTACGGATCCATGTACAACAACACCACGGGTGGATCGAACTCGGCAGTCGGCAAAAACAGTCTCTATAGCAATCTCACGGGCACGGGAAATACCGCGCTTGGCACATTAAGCCTCTATGCAAGCATGGGTTCCTACAACATTGGCATGGGATACAACGCAGGATCCAGCCTCACCACGGGCAGCTACAACATCGACATCGGGCATGTAGGCGTGGCCGGCGAGAGCGGAACCATCCGAATCGGTGACCCTGCACGCCAGACCAAGGCCTTCATGGCCGGCGTCACAGGCGTCACGCCGGCAGGCGCGAACCCGCTGCCGGTCATCATCGACGCCAATGGCCAGCTCGGCACCCAGCCCTGGGGCACAGCTGCCGGGACCTACAACACCGCAGTCGGGGCTGGCAGCCTGGCCGTCAACACCGGCACCAACAACACCGCCACCGGCTGGGACGCCCTGAACGCCAACTCGACCGGCTCGGAGAACAACGCTTTCGGCATGATGTCCCTGGCGGCCAACAACACGGGCAGCTACAACGCCGCCTTCGGGTCCTCGAGCCTCACCAGCAATACGACAGGCAACTCGAACAGCGCCTTCGGCTTCCACAGCCTGTTCGGCAACCAGACCGGCGGCTTCAACGCGGCCTTCGGCACCTACGCGCTGTCCGCCAACTCGACTGGCAACTACAACGTGGCGATGGGCTACTACGCCCTCAGCGGCAACACCACGGCGGTCGGCAACGTGGCCATCGGCACCGAAGCCCTCTACAGCCAGTCCTTCTCCAACGCAGGAGTCAACTGGTCTTCCTACAACACGGCAGTGGGCCACTACGCCCTGGCCACCAATCAGCCCACGGATACCAGCACCGGCCTCCAGAACACCGCCGTGGGTGCGTATGCCGCCTGGCAGAACAGCACGGGCTCCTATAACAGCGCCTTCGGCATCGGGGCCCTCTACAGCAACACTACGGCCCAGCAAAACACGGCCCTGGGGGCCGTCGCCCTTTTCGCTGTCACGGCGGGCGGGTCGAACACCGCCGTCGGAGCGAATTCCCTGGTGTCGCTTACCATGGGCTCCGGCAACATCGCCGTCGGGAAGAACTCAGGACAGAGCTACACCTCCTCTGAAAGCAACAACATCCTCATCGGGAACAGCGGCGCCGCCTCAGAGAGCAACGTGATCCGCATCGGAACCGCCGGCACCCATAACACTGCCTTCGTCTCAGGCATCCGCGGCGTGACACCGGCCTCGACCGACACCCTTCCGGTGGTGATCGACGCCAACGGGCAGCTGGGCACCGCCGCGCCCATTTCTGCCATGAACCTCGGCGCCAGCCAGACCGGTACCGTGCGGGCCGTGGGGATCAACTACATCATTTCCCTGTACGGAATCTTTCCCTCCAATTCGACGGGAAGTGCCACCTACACCTCCCAGATGATCGGCGAAATCAGGATGTTCGCCGGAACCTACGCACCCCAAGGCTGGGCCTTCTGCGATGGGGCGCTCCTTTCCATCTCCTCGAACACGGCCCTGTTCTCCATCCTGGGCACCACCTATGGCGGAAATGGAACGACGACCTTCGCGCTGCCTGATCTCAGATCCGCGGTGCCCATGCATACCCAGCAGTGATTCGCAGGCTCTCAGCACTGCTTTGAATGAGGTCGAACTCATCAGGCATGGTTCAGGTTCCGAAAAATAGGAACCGGGTGAGTTCATGCAACCTCAAACAGACGAGTTCCGCGAAATGGTGGTCCTACTGGTGGACGATGACCCCATCATCCGCCGCTCCATGGAAGTCCAGCTCCAGGCCATTGGAGTCCAGATTCTAAAGGCGGAAAACGGGGCCAGGGCTCTTGAAATCCTCGGGTCCACTCCAGTCGACCTCGTGCTCATGGACGGGTTCATGCCCATCCTGGACGGCTTCGCCACCTGCGCCCAGATCAAGGAGGATCCCCTCCTAAAGCACATCCCCATCATCATGCTCACCTCCATGCGAGGAGAGGCCAAGTCACGAGCCTTCGCCGCGGGCGCCGATGACTTCCTCAACAAACCTCCGCACTTTCAGGAACTCCTTTCACGCCTGGCGAATCACCTACGACTGGTGTCCCTTCGGCAGAGAAGCGCGACCAGAGCCCCCTCCTGGCTCAAGGAGCACTCCGGTCGGGCCAGGGTGCTCGTCATCATGGGAGAAGCTGACGATCGAAATGCCCTGGCCACCTACCTCCGCAAACAGAATCTGGATGTGCGCACCGCCGCCCACCTGAAGAGCGCCGCCACTTTCCTGAACGTCGAAAGCCCGGAGCTGCTCATTCTGGAGGAGAGGCTTCCAGATGGCGATGGCCTGGCCTTCTGCCGCAAGCTTCGGCATTTCAGGATCACTCAAGAGCTCCCCATTCTCCTTATCCTCGGCGCGGACAAGCTGGAAGGATCCAGCCGGGAACTCGGCCTAGGCATCCTTGATCTGCTGGTTAAACCCTTTGGATTGGAGGAGCTTGAACTTCGGACCAGGAATCTCCTCCGCCAAGGGACCCTGGCCAGCACCTGCTCCCCACATGGTTATGCAGCAGGGCGGGAGGTCCTCATCGACCCGCGAACGGGGCTACCAGGTCGCCCCTTTTTTGAGTCGCACCTCCAGTTCCTGTGCGGTCTTTGCCAAACCAACCACCTGCCCCTCTGCATCGCCTGGTTTCGCTTCCCAGAAGAACCGCGCTGGGGCGAGGGCGGGAAGCGCGCAGAGGCGGCCTTAAATCGACTCAAGCAACCCTTGCACCCCGGGGACACCCTCTGCCGCGTGGATCGCGACTTGTTTATCTACCTCTTCCCCGGGGCCACGGTGGCCAAGGTCCAGGAGCGCCTTCAAGGCTATCCTGAAGGCCTGGAGAGCGGCTTTCTTGCCATTGATGGCCAGCCCTTCGAAGCCGTCCTTCACACCCTGGCCGAGGCCCTGTCCAACCAGCAGACCTGAACGGGCCTTCCTGCGTTCACTCTACTTCCAGCTCGCCCAGTAGTTCGCGTTCTCCACCAGCTCCGCCGCAGGCGTTGCCTTCAATGGCCGGAAGGTGTCCACCATGACGGCCACCTCGTCGGTGCGATCCTTGGTGCGGCTGAGGGGGATGGCCTTGGGGTGGGGCCCATGGTGGATGCCCTGGGGATGCCAGGTCATCATGCCCGCGCCGATGCCATCGCGGCTGAAGAAGTGCCCCGCGCTGTAGAACAGCACTTCGTCGTAGTCGATGTTGCTGTGGAAGAAGGGCACGCGCATGGCACCTTCCTCTTCCTCGAAGGGCCGGGGCAGGAAGGAGCAGATGACGAAGTTGTTGGCGATGAAGGTGCTGTGGGCGCTGGGCGGCAGGTGGTAGCGGGCGCTGAGGATGGGCCGGATGTCCTTCACGTTGATGCGCCACACCGTGAGGTCGCCCTTCCAACCCACCACATCCAACGGGTTGAAGGGGTAGAACACCTTGGTGATCTGGTTCTCGCGCTTGATGTGGACCGCCCATTCCCGGGGAATCGCATCGTAGGGTTCCAGATCCGGCGTATCGATCATGGCGGGATCGAAGATGGCGTTGGGTCCCAGCTGGTTGCGGTCCGGGATGGTCACTTCGCTGAAGCTCTCGATGAGCAGGTAGCGCTGTTCCTTCGCATCCGGCAGAAAGCGGTAGGTGGTCCCCCGGGGGATCACCAGATAGTCACCGGTGGCGTAGATGAGCGCGCCGAAGGAGGTCTCCAGCTTCCCCGACCCGGCATGGATGTAGTAGACATCGTCGCCATCCGCATTGCGGTAGAAGAAGTCCATGGCGGTTGGCGCTACCCAATGCAGGGCCACATCCGAGTTGTGCAGGATGCAGATGGGCGAGAAGGCGGCTTCTGAGCAGCCGAACAGGGAAGCCTGAATGGCGGCATCCGGAGAGGGTTTCAGCCCATTGAAGTCATAGCTGTGGGGGCGCAGGGGCCCTTCGATGCGGGTCCAGTCCGTGACGGGATGCAGGCGGTAGAGGTGCGTGGTACGACCGAAGAACCCCTGGCGGGCGTGCTCTTCCTCGTAGGTGCCCGCCGGCAGATCCACATGGGCCTGCCGCGTGTGAAGGCCTTTGCGCAGGGGGAACAGCGGCGTTTCCTTCTTGGACATGGGAACCTCAGCGAGCGGGTTTTCATTATCTCTCAAAAAATGGTTTATCCACAGATTCCCAAGCCCCATGCTCCGGGGGCACTGCCATCATGAGGTGTTGAGGTAGTCATGAGTGAATGGGCGCTGGAGATCAAAGGCCTGCGGAAGGCCTTCCCCAAGGTGGTCGCGGTGGATGGTGTGGACCTCGCTGTGCGCAAAGGCGAAGTCTTCGGCCTCCTGGGGCCCAACGGCGCCGGCAAAACCACCACCCTGGAGATGGTCGAGGGCCTTCAGAATCCCGACGCCGGTGAAATCCGCGTCATGGGGCTCGATTGGCCCAGGCACGGCCAGGAAATCCGAACCCGCATCGGGGTGCAGCTCCAGGCCACGAGCCTGTTCAACAAGATTACGCCAAGGGAAGCCCTGGACCTCATCGGCGGCTACTATCCGAAACGGCGAAGCACCGAGGAACTGCTGGAGCTGGTGCAGATCCAGGATAAAGCGGATGCCTACCACATCACCCTCTCCGGCGGCCAGCAGCAACGCTTGGCCCTGGCCTTGGCCCTGGTCAACGACCCTGAGCTGGTCTTCCTCGATGAACCCACCACGGGCCTGGATCCCCAGGCCCGCCGGAGCCTGTGGGAAGTGGTGCGTCGCATGAAGATCGAGGGTCGCACGGTGGTGCTGACCACGCATTACATGGATGAGGCCGAGGCCCTTTGCGACCGCATCGCCATCATCGACCATGGCCGAGTCATCGCCACGGGCACGCCCGCAAGCCTCATCGCGGATCTGGCCCTTCCCAGCGTGGTCGAGCTGAGCTTCGATGCCGCAGCTCCGGACCCAGCCCCTTTCGCGGCCCGCCTTGGCAGCGCAGTCGAACGGCGCGAGGACCGCTGGGAGATCCCCTCCGCCGACCCGAAGTCGCTTCTGCCCCAGCTGCTGGAGGCCGCCGAAGTCACCGGAACGATTTACCAGCAGGTCCATATCCGCCGCGCGACGCTGGAAGATGTCTTTCTCCATCGCACTGGCCGCAGTTTGAGGGATTAAGCCATGAACTACGGAAAGCTCCTCTGGCGGCAATTCCGCATGGAATGGACGCTCTATGCCCGGGATCGCGCGGCCATGTTCTGGACCATCCTCTTCCCCGTGCTGATGCTGTTGGGCTTCGGCGTCATCTTCCGGAACGGCGACACCCCCAAAATGCCCGTGGTCTGGGTTCAGCCCGCCGTCCTGCAAGCCAGGGACCAGGCGCTCTTGGACATCCTTTCGAAGTTTCCATCCAAGTTGATGCCCATGACAGCCGCCGAGGCCGAGGCCAGGTGGCAGAAGGGCGAAACCTCCGTGCAGCTGGAACCCACGGAAGGTGGATACAAAATGAAGGTGAACAGTTACCTCCTCGCTCAGGGGCAGATGACCGCCCAGCTGATTCAGCAGGCGTTCCTGATGTCTCAGGCCGAGCTCAATGGACAGGCCCTGCCCAAGCTCATCCCTGTGTCCGTGGAAAGCCCTGGCCACGCCCATGAAACGAACTTCGCAGCCTTCCTGCTTCCGGGTCTGCTTGGCCTCAACCTCACGGCCATGGGGCTCTTCTCCGTGGGGATGGTCATCGTGAGCTACCGGGAGAAGGGCAAGTTCCGCCGTCTCGCCGTGACGCCGCTTCCCAAGTGGGTGTTCCTGCTGGGCCAGGTCCTGCACCGGCTCACCGTAGTGCTGGTGCAATCCACCGCGCTCGTGTTGGTTGGCCTGCTGGTCTTCCACATTCACAACCAGGGTTCCTACCTGCTCCTAAGCCTGGTGATGGCCCTCGGAACCGCCTGCTTCATGGCCCTCGGCTTTGCCCTCACGAGTTTCGCGGAGACGTCCGAAACCTACGGGGCGATTTCCAACCTCGTGTTCTTCCCCATGATGATGCTGAGCGGCGTCTATTTCACCTTGGACGCGGCGCCAAAATGGCTTCAGACCGCCGTGGTGGCTCTGCCTCTCTCCCCCTTTCTGAAAGCACTGCGGGCCGTGTTCAATGACGGCGCGGGACTTCAGGGCCACCTGCCCGGGCTTGGCATCGTGGCGGCCTGGACCCTTCTCTTTTTCGGCATCGCGGTGAAGCGCTTCCGCTGGGCTTGAAGGAGCCACCCCCCGGGGTCCAGAAGAAATGCGAGCCGAACCGCTACGGCCATGGACCACCAAGCTTGGCGCAGGGCTCACTCCAGACCGCCAGGTCGGTCGACGCGCTGGTCAGGCCTGCTTCTGCAACCACCGGTTGTAGATCCACAGGCTCAAGGCGCTGGCGAGGCCGAAGAGGGTGAGGATGATCCAGCCGGTGGCCGCGGCCTTGGGCTCCAGCTTGAGCAGGCCGTCCGCCTGCTTCACGGCGCCGGCGCACATGACCTTGTTGAAGAGCCAGGCGCCGGCGGGACCGCCAATGAGGCTGCCGATGGCCATGGGCAGGTTGGAATAGCCCAGGAACAGGCCCTCCTGGCCCTTGGGCGCGAGGGAACCGATGTATTCGTAGAGTCGGCTCGACGCGAAGAGTTCGCCGAAGGCGATGAGGGCGACGGTCATCACGACGAAGAGGCTGCCCAGGGGCAGCCACAGCCTCGCCGTCACGCCGCCCGCCAGGTAGAGCGGCGCCACGTTGATGAGCATGGAGAGACCGATGATCACCGTGCCCACGATGATGGATTTGATGGGCGGCAGCTTGCCGAAGGCCTTCGTGATGAGCAGTTGGAACAGCACGATGGTGATGGGATTCGCCATGGTGTAGAGATCCATGCGCGGCCCCAGTTCCACGGTCTTGGACACGTAGAGGGGGAGCACGTTGTAGACCTGGTTGTAGATGAAATAGAAACCGCTGCTCACCAGCAGGAACATGGCGAAGCGCCCGCTGCCAAGCACCTTGAACATGCCGAAGAAGACCTCGGAGACGCTGCGCTTGGGCTTGTCCGGATCCACGGCCGATTCGGGATCGCGATAGAGCAGCATCACCACGACAAAGGCCAGCACCGAGGCGATCATGGACACGATGAAGATGGTGTCCAGCTTGCCGAGTTTGGTGCGCACGAAGAAGGCCGTGAGGCGGCCGAACACGCTGCCGATGTTGATCACCATGTAGAAGATGGCGAAGGCCAGGGTGGCCTTGCCCAGGTGCGTGCGCTGCACGGTTCCCGCGATGCAGGGCTTCACGAAGGAGCCGCCGATGCCAACGAGCACGATGGCCGTCGCCACGGGCACCATCACCCCCAGGCCCGCGGTGACGTCCTTGCCAGCCTGCGGTGCCAGCGTCTGCCCGCCGAACCACACGGGATAGCCCATGAGGAAATAACCCACCACCAGCAGTCCGCAGGCCATGAGCAGGCTCCGGCGGAAGCCGATCTGATCGGCGATGGTGCCGCTGAGAATGGGCAGGAAGTAGACCAGGAACCAGAGGACGCTGTTCAGCGTGCTCGGCCAGTAGTCGCCCAGGCCCAGGCGTCCCAGGTAGATGACGACGAAGCTGGCCATGGAGTAGTAGGCCGCCCGCTCGAAGAGTTCCGTGAAGTTCGCATTCCAGAAACTGGCGGGAAACGAGTACTTCTCGCGAAAGGAAGGTTCGGCGGCCATGACTACCTCGGGGACCTTTTAGTGTGGCATGGAGCCTGCATGACACGAGGTCTGCGCGATTGACAGGATCCCTTGTGCGGGGAAACTTCAGGAATCCATTGGAAGCATTTGGAGGTTCTATGCAGCGGTTCGGATGGGCCCTTGGAACCTTCCTGGTCCTGCACCTGGCCTGCGGTGGCGGGCGCGGGCCCGCATCCGCGCCGCCAGCCGTCAGCGTAGCCATCACCCCGGCGGGTGCGAGCCTGTGGACCGGCGGCACCCAGGCCTTCCAGGCCTCCGTCACGGGCACTTCCAATCAGGCGGTGACCTGGAGCGTCATGGAAAGTGGCGGAGGGACCATCAGCGGCACCGGTTCCTACACGGCCCCGGCCACCGCCGGAAACTATCATGTGAAGGCCGTCAGCGTGGCCGATATGACCAAGTCCGCCCAGGCCAGCGTCTCGGTGTCGATCCAGCCCCCCGCCGGCGCCTGCAATGGCGCCGATCTGGGCATCGGCGCGAACCTCCGGGGCTTCACGGCCTTTCCTTCGGGCAATGCGTGGAACCAGGACATCTCCGCGGCCCCCGTGGATCCGGCCAGCGATGCCATCATCGCCTTCATCGGCGCCGGTACGGGCCTGCACTCCGATTTCGGCGCGGGCCTCTACAACGGCGGCCCCATCGGCATCCCCTATGCCGTGGTGGGCGGCAGCCAGCCTTTGGTCCCCGTGACCTACATCGCCTATCCCGATGAAAGCGATCCAGGCCCCATGCCCATCCCGGTGCCGCCGCCCTACGAAGGGCCCGATCCCTCGGCCACCAGCGGTGACCGCCATGTTCTGGTGGTGGATCGGGACACCTGCCTGCTCTACGAACTCTATGCCGCCCAGCGGCAACCCGATGGTTCCTGGCACGCGGACTCCGGCACCATCTGGGACCTGAAATCCGACCATCTGCGGCCCTTCGGCTGGACCAGCGCAGACGCGGCGGGCCTGCCCATCTTCCCCGGCCTCGCCCGGTACGACGAGGTGGCCGCCGGAACCATCACCCACGCGCTCCGGTTCACCGTGCCCACCTCCCGGCGCGCCTATGTGCTGCCGGCCACCCACTGGGCCTCGAGCAACACCAGCGCCAGCGCCCCGCCCATGGGCATGCGGGTGCGCCTCAAGGCCAGTGTGGACATCAGCACCTACCCCGCCCAGGTCCGGGTGCTGCTGGCCGCCCTCAAGCGCTACGGCATGATCCTCGCCGACAACGGCAGCCCCTGGTTCATCACCGGGGCTCCCGATGACCACTGGAACAACGACCAGCTGGCCACCCTCTCCGGCATCAAGGGCTCCGATTTGGAGGTGGTGAAGATGGACGCGGTGTTCACCAGCGATCCCACAGGCCCCGCGCCGGTCATCGGCAGCTTCGGCGCCACCCCGGCTACCATCGCCTCCGGCGCCACGGCCACCCTCAGCTGGGCCACCACCAACGCCACCCGGCTGTTCCTCTCGCCCGGCATCGGCTGGGTCACGGGCGCCAGCCTTCCCGTGCATCCCACCGCCACCACCACCTACACCCTGGAAGCGCAGGGACCCTACGGCAGCACCACCCGCACGGTGCAGGTGACCGTGACACCGTGATCCACGAGGGGGTCAACTCTGGTAGAACAGTCCGATGTCCCCGCACAACCCGCGCCACCTGTTCCTGACCCTGGCCCTTTCCCTGGCACTTGGTCCCCAAGCCTGGCCCGGGGGGCGGCACCCTGTCGCTCCCGCAGCCTACTCGCCCGCAGCCCAGTCCCTCATCGACCGCGCTTTCTCGGACCTGGACCCGGCCCAGCCCGTGGTGGACGTGCATGTTCACGCCCTCGGGCTGGGCCAGGGGGGCGACGGCGCCTATGTGAATCCCAGAAAGCTCAGCGCCAGGCACCCCCTCAAGCGGTTCGAGACGGGGCTCTATCTCAAGGCCACCGGCGTCCGGGACCTCCAACATTTCGACGCGGACTATCTCAAGGTGCTGGTCGAGCGCGCCAGGGCCTTCCCTCGGCCCCTCCAGATCCACCTCCTGGCCATGGACAAGGCCTACACGGCGGATGGAACGCCGGATCCATCCCGCACGGAATTCTATGTGTCCAACGCCTACGTGTTCGAGGCGGCGGCCAAGCACCCGGAGCTCTTCGTGCCGGTGGTGTCCATCCACCCAGCTCGCAAGGATGCGATCCAGGAACTGGAGGCCTGCGCCGCCAAGGGCGCCCGCATGCTCAAGTGGCTGCCCAATGCCCAGGATATCGATCCCGCGGATCCACGCTACGACGCCTTCTACCGGCGCATGAAGGAACTCGGCGTGGTGCTGTTGACCCACGCGGGGGAAGAGAAGGCGGTGGCCGTGAAGGGCGCGCAGGCCCTGGGCAACCCCCTGCGCCTCCGCCGTCCCCTGGACCTCGGGGTCACCGTCATCGTTGCCCACTGCGCGAGCCTCGGCAGGAACGCCGACACCGACCACCCCGGGAAGACCGCCACGAACTTCGAACTCTTCCTGCGCCTGCTGGCCGAACCGGCCTACCGCGACCACCTCTTCGGCGACCTGTCGGCCATCACCCAGATCAACCGGCTGCCCGTGCCCCTGCAAACCCTCCTCGCCCGGCCCGACCTCGAGGACCGCCTCCTCAACGGCAGTGACTATCCCCTCCCCGGCGTCGATCTCGTCATTTGGACCAGCCGTCTCGTCCAGCTGGGCCTGATCACGGCTCCCGAGCGGAAGGCCCTCAACGAGATCTGGAAACGGGATCCCCTGCTCTTCGACTTCGTCTTGAAACGCACCCTGAAAGAGCCCAGGACCGGCCGTCGGTGGGGCCCTGCCCTCTTCCAGCGGAATCCATCGGCAATTGCGCCGTCGGGATTGGCCGGAGCGCACTAGAATGGGCCACGCAAAGCCTAAGAACAGCCTTCGGGAATGCCATGAACCAGCAGACCACCGATCCCCTGCCCGGGAAGGACGCCCGGCAAGACCACCTCGCGGTTCTTGAAACGGTCCTTGGTGAATCCACCGATCCCATCTTCAGCATCCTCGAAGATGGCACCTACCTCTACGTGAACAGGACGTTCTCCTCCCACTTCGACCGGGAACCGGAGGAGGTCATTGGTTGCCGCATCTACGACATCTTCCCCGCGGATGAGGCCGAGAAGCGGATGGCCGTGGTGAAGAAGGCCTTTGCCACCGCCGAGACCATTGTCTTTGAAGTCCGGGTTCCCATGGCCCGGGAGGAGGATCGCTTCTTCATCACCTCGGTGAAACCGATCCCGGACCAGAACGGTCGCGTCACCTCCGTGGTCTGCATCTCCAAGGACATCACCGACCGGAAACGGTTCGAGCGGGAGCAGGAGCGGCTCATTCTCGAACTGCAGCAGGCCCTCGCCAAGGTGCGGACCCTCTCGGGCCTGCTCCCCATCTGCTCGAACTGCAAAAACATCCGCGACGACAAGGGCTACTGGATCCAGATCGAGGCCTACATCCACGAGCATTCCGAGGCGGACTTCACGCACGGGATCTGCCCCCAATGCAAGAAGGTCCTCTACCCCGGGGTGCCCTAGGTTCTGCCTTCAGCCAGGAAGGGCCTCAGTCGGGGTATCTCAGGACCCGCCATTGGAGAAAGGAGAAATGGCGCCAGTTCCCCGGCATGTGGGAACCCACGGAGGCCACCAGCGTGGCTGCCAGGTACCAGGGCAGGCGATGAGCTGGCTGCAGCATGCCGATCCCCAGCAACGCCAGCTTCAACAGCACCGCCACGCCGCTGCCCTGCGCCAGGATCGCCGCGTCCTTGGTCAGGTCCAGGGCGAACAGAAGCACGCCACTGGCCAAGGTAAGCAGGATGGGGATTCGCAGCGCATCGTAGCCCGCCCCGAAGGGAATGGCGCCCAGGACCAAGGCCATGGCCGCGATGTGGATGCTGCGCAGGATGAGCTGAGCGGGTCGGCTCCAGGAGAAGAACCTGGGCTCCGCCGGGAAAAGCATCCGCGCCAGGGCGCTTCGTTCGGGTGGTTCCGTTTCTCGTGCTGCCATGGGTTCCGTTCTACCAGAGTCGTGCCGCCCCGTCCCGTGGTGCAATGGACTTTCACGGTGATCCCATGTCCAAGCCACGCGCAACGGCGCCCGAAACAGCCACCCAGATCCGCATCCGCATCGTGTGGGGCGAGCACATCGCCATCGGCCAGGGCAAGGCGGACCTGCTGGAGGCCATCGGCGCCTCCGGCTCCATCGCCGCCGCGGCCCGGGACCTGGACATGAGCTACCGCAAGGCCTGGCTGATGGTGGACGAGATGAACCAGTGCTTCGCTTCCCCCGTGGTGGTGTCCGCCAAGGGGGGTGCCCAGGGGGGCGGCGCCCAGGTGACCCCCCTCGGGGAACAGGCCCTGGCGCGCTTCCGGAAGATCCAGGCCAAGGCCGCCAAGGCCATCGCCGAGGAAGTGCGCGGCTTCAGGAAGCTCCTCAAGGATTGACGGCTCGCCAACCCGGGACAAGGAGGGCTTGCCATAGTCGATATATCCGTTGGAAACTATCGAACTGGAGGCGGATATGCGGAAGGCCTTGATACCGGTCTGGTGCGCAGCCCTGGCTTTCGCCCTGCTGCCGGGGAGACTCCCTGCAGCCCCTCCTGCCCCAAGGACCGTGATCCTCGCCACCACCACCAGCACCCAGGACTCGGGCCTGCTGGATGAGCTCATTCCCGTCTTCGAGAAGCAGACCGGCTATTCGGTGAAGACCATCGCCGTGGGATCGGGCCAGGCCATCGCCATGGGCAAGCGAGGCGAGGCGGACGTGCTGCTGGTGCACTCGCCCGCGGCCGAAGAGGCGCTCGTGGCGGAAGGCTCCGGCGTCCACAGGCGCATCGTCATGCACAACGATTTCGTCGTGCTGGGACCGGCCGCCGATCCAGCGGGGCTGGCCAAGGCCACCACCATTGCCGAAGCCCTGCGTCGGCTCGTGAACGCCAAGACACCCTTCCTTTCCCGGGGGGACAACTCCGGAACCCACGCCCTGGAACAGAAGCTCTGGAAGGCCCTCGCGCTGAATCCCGAAGGCCAGGCCTGGTACCAGCAAACGGGCCTTGGCATGGGCCAGACCCTGGCGGTGGCCTCCGAGAAGAACGGTTACACATTGTCAGATCGGGGTACCTACCTGGCCCTGAAGAAAAAAATCGCGCTGCGCATCGTGCACGAAGGCGATCCCTCCCTCCGCAATGTCTACCATGTCATCGAACTAAATCCGACGCGGTTCCCCAAGGTCAACACACCTGGAGGTCGCGCCTTTGCTGACTTTATGGTGTCGAAAGCGGCCCAGGATCGCATCAAAGAATTCGGAGTCGCGATCTATGGATCACCGTTATTCTTCCCTGACGCCGAAGGCCCAGAACCGGTTCCGGCGCGGAGGTAGATTCCATGTCGAACGCCATCTTCAGCCTTCCTGAAGCCCTCAACGAACCGATCCTGCCCTATGCTCCCGGCTCCAAAGAACGCGCCCTGCTGAAGGCCGAGCTGGACCGGCAGTTCAACCAGGAAATCGAGATCCCGCTCATCATCGGCGGCAAGGAAGTGCGCACCGGCAAGATCCAGAAGGCCGTCTGCCCCCACGACCACCAGCACGTGCTGGCCCGCTACCACGAGGCGGGCGAGGCGGAAGTGCGCATGGCCATCGATGCCGCTCTGGCTGCCAAAAAGGCCTGGGAAGCCACGCCCTGGGAAGATCGCGCGGCCATCTTCCACAAGATGGGTAGCCTCATCTCCGCGAAATACCGCTACATCCTCAACGCCGCCACCATGCTCAACCAGTCCAAGAGCGCCTACCAGGCGGAGATCGACAGCACCTGCGAAACAGCTGACTTCTTCCGCTTCAACGCCAAGTTCCTGGAGCAGATCTACCAGCAGCAGCCAGTGTCGGATCCCCATGTGTGGAACCGCGTCCACTACCGCGCCCTGGAGGGTTTCGTCCTGGCCGTGACGCCCTTCAACTTCACCGCCATCGGCGCCAACCTGGCCACGGCTCCGGCCATCATGGGCAACACCGTGGTGTGGAAGCCCGCTTCCACCTCGATCCTGTCGAACTACTACCTCATGCAGCTCTTCAAGGAAGCAGGCCTGCCCGACGGCGTCATCAACTTCGTGCCCGGCCGCGGTTCCATGATCGGCAAGATCGCCCTGGAACACCCGGACTTCGCGGGCCTGCACTTCACAGGCTCCACGGGCGTCTTCAACAGCATGTGGAAGACCATCGCCGACAACCTGGGACGCTACAAGAGCTACCCGCGCCTCGTGGGCGAGACCGGCGGCAAGGACTACATCTTCATGCACAACTCCGCGGATGCGGACGAGACCGCCGCCGCCATCGTCCGCGCGGGCTTCGAGTACCAGGGGCAGAAGTGCTCCGCCTGTTCCCGCGTCTACATTCCCGCCTCCCGCTGGGCCGAGGTGAAGGACCGCATGGTGGGCATGCTGGCCACCGTGAAGATGGGTGATGTGCGCGACTTCCGGAACTTCTTCAACGCCGTCATCGACGAAGCCTCCTTCGACGGCACCATGAAGTACATCGAACTGGCCAAGGCCTCCCGCGAGGCGGAGATCCTGTGGGGTGGCAAGGGCGACAAGTCCAAGGGCTACTTCATCGAGCCCACGGTCATCCTCACCACCAATCCCAAGTTCGTGACCATGGAGGAGGAGATCTTCGCCCCCGTGGTGACCATCTACGTCTACGACGACGCCAAGCTGGAGGAGACGCTGAAGCTCCTGGACGAGACCTCGCCCTACGCCCTCACCGGCGCCATCTTCGCCCGGGATCGCTACATCATCAACCACCTCACGGAGGCCCTGGCCAACACCGCGGGCAACTTCTACATCAACGACAAGTGCACGGGCGCCGTGGTTGGCCACCAGCCCTTCGGTGGCTCGCGCGCCTCGGGCACCAACGACAAGGCCGGCAGCTTCCTGAACCTGATCCGCTGGACCTCTCCGCGCACCATCAAGGAAAGCTTCACCCCGCCCCGGGACATCAAGTTCCCCTTCCTCGAAGCTGAATAACGATGGATTTGATCTGGGAGGGCCTCCGGAAAGCGTTTGAGCTGTTGCTCGCGCTGGATCCCGAGGTCCTCCGGATCACCTGGCTGTCGCTGGTCATTTCCGGCGTCGCCACCCTCATCAGCCTGGTCATCGGCCTTGCGGTGGCCCTGGTCGTGGCCCTGAACGAGTTTCCCGGCAAGCGCCTGGCCATCGCCATGGTGAACACGGGCATGGGGCTCCCGCCCGTGGTGGTGGGCCTCTTCGTCACCATCCTCCTATGGCGCAGCGGTCCCTTGGGCTTCCTGGGGATCCTCTACACGCCTTCGGCCATGATCCTGGCCCAGGCCGTCATCGCGTCCCCCATCATCGCGGGCATCAGCCTCTCGGCGCTCCAGCACCTGCCGCCGGGCTTGCGGC
>DATEZS010000111.1:0-11277 GCA_035255365.1 Geothrix sp. | reverse complement strand
TGCCGAGGATCTTGCTCATGGAGCCCATCTTCTGAACCTGCTGGAACTGCTTGCGCATATCCT
Organism: Geothrix sp.; assembly: GCA_035255365.1. GTDB lineage: Bacteria > Acidobacteriota > Holophagae > Holophagales > Holophagaceae > Geothrix. Next base: position 11,214 of record DATEZS010000111.1, on the reverse strand, counting down.
CCAGGGTGAACTGGTTCTTGGCCAGGCGCTTGGCCATGACCTCGGCTTCCTTCTCGTCGATGCGGTCCTTGGCGTGCTCGATGAGGCTGAGCACGTCGCCCATGCCGAGGATGCGTTGGGCCATGCGGTCGGGGTGGAAGCGCTGGAAGTCCTCCAGCTTTTCGCCCTCGCCCACGAACTTGAGGGGCTGGCCCGTGGCCTGCTTGATGCTGAAGGCCGCGCCGCCGCGGGTGTCGCCGTCCGTCTTGGTGAGCACCACGCCGGTGATGCCCAGTTTCTCGTGGAAGGCCGTGGCGCTGCGGACCGCGTCCTGGCCCGTCATGGCATCCGCCACGAAGAGGATCTCGTCCGGTGAGGTCGAGGCCTTGATGTGGGCCAGCTCCTCCATGAGCGCTTCGTCCAGGTGCAGGCGGCCGGCGGTATCCAGGATGACCGTGTCCCAGCCCTTCAGGCGCGCCTCGGCCACGGCGGCCGCGCAGATGGCGACGGGATCCTTCTCCTCGGTGCGGAAGGAGGGGACGCCCGCATCCTTCGCCACGACATGCAGCTGCTCGATGGCGGCGGGGCGGTAGACGTCCGCGGGCACCAGCAGGGGCGAGCGGCCCATTTTCTTGAGGTACACCGCCAGCTTGCCGCAGGAGGTGGTCTTGCCCGCGCCCTGGAGGCCCACCATCATCACCACGGTCGGGGACTTGGAGGCGAAGGTGAGGGGGTGTTCCGGCGCCTGGCCGCCCATGATCTCCACCAGTTCGTGGTGGACGATGTCAATGAAGGCCTGGGTTGGATTGAGCCCCTGCATGACCTCGGCGCCGAGGGCCTTGTCCTTCACTCTCTGGAGGAAGGTGCGGGCCACGCTCACGTGGACATCCGCCTCCAGGAGGGCCATGCGGACTTCCCGCAGCACGGCCTCGAGGTTGGCTTCAGTCAGCTTCGATTGGCCGCGCAGGGCCTTCATGGCCTGGGTGAGCTTCTGGGTCAGGCTGTCGAACATGGGACTCCGAGGGGACCAAAACCTTCATTCTACCGGGCCGGGAGAGATGCTTCGCGCACTGTCTCCAGTCTGCAGCATAATCTTGACCAAAGGAGTCGGAAATGCCCAACCGTCTCGCCCAAAGCCTCAGCCCCTATCTCCTGCAACACGGGCACAACCCCGTGGACTGGTTCCCCTGGGGTCCCGAGGCCCTGGCCAAGGCCAGGGAGGAGCAGAAGCCCATCTTCCTCAGCATCGGCTACAGTGCCTGCCACTGGTGCCATGTCATGGAGCGGGAGAGCTTCGAGAACCCCGCCGTGGCCGAGGTGCTGAATGCCCATTTCGTGAGCATCAAGGTGGACCGGGAGGAAAGGCCCGACCTGGATGACCTCTACATGGACGCGGTTCAGATGCTGACGGGGCGGGGTGGTTGGCCCATGAGCGTGTGGCTCACGCCGGAGCTCGAGCCTTTCTACGGCGGCACCTACTTCCCGCCGGAGTCCCGGGGCGGCATGCCGGGCTTCGTGCCCCTCCTGCGGCGCATCGCGGAGTTGTGGCAGGAGGACCGGACGGGGCTGCTGTCCCAGGGCCGCAAGCTGTCGGATGAGATGCGCCAGCAGGCCCGGGTGGAGCCGGGTTCGGGCGTTCCCGGCGCGGAAGTCTTCGGGCAGGCCCTCAGCCAGCTGCGGCGGCGTTTCGATGCGCGCTGGGGCGGATTCGGCTCGGCCCCGAAGTTCCCCCAGCCCATGGTGCTGGAGCTGATCCTGGCGCAGGGAACGGCCGAGGACCGGGCCATGGCGGTGCGCACCCTGGATGCCATGTGGGAAGGGGGCATGTACGACCACCTGGGCGGCGGCTTCGCCCGGTACAGCGTGGACGCCCAGTGGCTGGTGCCCCACTTCGAGAAAATGCTCTACGACAACGCCCAGCTGGCCAGCTGCTACCTGACCGCCTTCCAGGCCACAGGTGAGCCCCGCTACGGCCAGGTGGCGCGGGAAACCCTGGACTACCTGCTCCGGGACCTCCGGGATCCCAGTGGCGGCTTTCATTCCAGCGAGGACGCGGACAGCGAGGGCGAGGAAGGGAAATTCTATGTCGTCACTCCTCAGGAGGTGGCCGAGGCGCTGGGAGAACGGGACGGCGCGCGGTTCTGCGCTGCCTATGGCGTCACCAGAGGCGGGAACTTCGAGGATGGGCGCAGTGTCATCCATCGCTTTTCCTGCGCGAAAGGCGACGAACTCCCGCCGGAGGAGGACGGTGTCTTGCGCGAGACCATGCGGCGTTGGCGGGATCGGCGGGTGCGGCCCGGCAAGGATGACAAGGTCCTCACGGCGTGGAACGGGCTGGCGCTGTCCTGCATGGCCAGGGGCTTCCAGGTTCTGGGGGATCCGCGTTACCTGCGGGCCGCCCAGGAATGCGCGGCCTTCCTGCAGAAGGACCTTTGGCCGGAGGGGCGCCTGCTCCGGGTCTGGCGCTCGGGACAGGCCCATACCGGGGCCTTCCTGGAGGATTTTGCGGCGCTCATCGAGGGCCTCCTGGACCTCTACGAGGCCGCCTTCGATCCCGAGTCCCTGCGCTGGGCGGAACGGCTGGCCGAGGAGCTGCTGGCCCGCTTCCAGGATCCGGCAGAGGGCGGGTTCTTCAGCACCGAGGCGGCAGCCGAACCTCTCCTATTCCGGCAGAAACCAGGATTCGATCAGGCCCTGCCCAGCGGGAACACGCTGGCCGCACGGGCTCTGCAGCGGTTGTCGAGCCACCTGGAACGCGAGGACTTCCACGTCGCCGCGGAACGCGCGCTGCAATGCTTCGGCCCCTGGATGGAGCGGGCGCCCGGCGCGTTTTCCGGCATGCTGGGCGCGCTGGATCGGGTCCACCGAGGCGCCCTTGAAATCGCCATCGCCGGCCAGACCTCTGATCCGCAGGTGCAGGCGATGCTGGCGGAGGTCCATCGCCGTCATCTGCCGGGACGGGTGCTTTCGGTGTCAGCGGAGACGGCGCTGCCGCTCCATCATGGTCGGGAGGCAGAATCAGGCGTGGCCGTGGCGTTCGTCTGCATCTCCGGCACCTGTGAGCCACCCGTCAAGGATGCCCATGGATTGGCGCGTTGCCTCGATGAGCATTGCGGCAGGTTCCCCCTGTCGACTCATAAGGGATAGACTGGGCTTCTGCTGAAATCCATCACCCTCGAGGCTTCCAGGGAAGCCAGAGCCTGATCTCATGCGGAAGGACGCACCATGAAAACCTTCGGTCTCAAGAAGGATCCCCTCACGGGGGAGGACTACTACGAAATCTATGTGAGGGGTCGCCAACTGCTCAACGACTCGCACTTGAACAAGGGCTCGGCGTTCACGGCGGAAGAGCGATTGAGCCTCGGGCTGGAAGGCATGCTCCGGGCGGGCGTCTCCACCCTGGATTCCCAGGCCGAACGGACCTATCAGGCCTACCAGCGCAAGTCCGATGACCTGGAACGGTACATCTACCTGGCGGGCCTTCTGGACCGCAGCGAACCCCTGTTCTACATGCTGCTGCAGGATCACCTGGAAGAGATGGTGCCCATCATCTACACGCCCACCGTGGGTCAGGCCTGCCTCCAGATGAGCCACATCCAGCGGCGCTACCGCGGCGTCTACATCACTCCCGAGAACATCGCCAACATCGACCAGATCTTTCAGGGCCTCTCCCAGCCCCAGGTGAGCCTCATCGTGGTGACGGACGGCGAACGCATCCTCGGGCTCGGCGACCTGGGCTCCGATGGCATGGGCATCCCCGTGGGCAAGGTGAGCCTCTACGTGGCTGCCGGTGGGGTGCATCCGGCCGTGTGCCTGCCCATCAGCCTGGACGTGGGCACCAACAACCAGCGGCTCCTGGACGATCCCCTCTACCTGGGCATCCGCAAGCCGCGCCTGCGGGGTGCCGAGTACGAAGAGATCATCGAGAAGTTCGTTCTGGGTGTGCGCCGGAATTTCCCCGGCGCGCTCCTGCAGTGGGAGGACTTCGGGAAGCAGACGGCCTTCAAGAACCTGGACCGCTACCGCGAGCGCATTCTCTCCTTCAACGACGACATCCAGGGCACGGGCGCAACGGCGCTTGCGGCCTTGTTGACCGCCATGCGCATCAAGAAGAGCCGCTTCCAGGATGAGCGCTATGTGATCGTGGGCATGGGGCAGGCCGGCACTGGTGTGGCCATGAACATCCGCGCCATGCTGAAGGAAGAGGGACTGAGCGACGACCAGGCCCGGGATCGCATCTTCGCGGTGGAAATGCAGGGCCTTCTGGTGGAGGGCGATCCACTCCTGGAAGGGCCCCAGATGCCCGTGGCCCAGCGCCGGGCCGCCGTGGAAGGGTGGTCCCTGGCTGATCCCAACCGTATTGGTCTCGATGACGTGATCCGCAATGCGCACCCCACGGTGCTCATCGGGGCCACGGCGCAGCCGGGCCTGTTCAACGATGCCATCCTTTCCGAAACGGCCAAGCACTCGGAACGGCCCATTGTGTTGGCCCTTTCCAATCCCACCCACAAGTGCGAGTGCACGCCGGAGGCCGTCTGGAAGGCCACCGATGGCAAGGGCCTGGTGGCCACGGGCAGCCCCTTCCCCTCCATGGAATGGCGTGGGCGCACGCTGCAGGCCTCCCAGTGCAACAACATGTACATCTTCCCGGGCATCGGCCTGGGCGCCCTGGTGAGCAAGGCTTCACGCATCACGGATGGCATGTTCCTGGCCGCCAGCAAAGCCATCAGCGACTTCGTCACCCCCGAGCAGGAAGCCATGGGCCTGCTGCTGCCGGAGATGAAGGATATCCGCCAAGTGTCCGCCGCCGTGGCCAAGGCCGTGGGCGTTTCCGCCCGGGATGCGGGCCTCGCGCGCCTGATCGATGACGCTACTTTGGAGAAGATCATTCGGAAGGCACAGTGGAAGCCCTCCTATCTTCCCTATCGTCCTGGAACCCCAGGAATTCAAGGGTGATCCCGGCCCCAATTGCCCATTGTCCGGGCACCTCCGGGACCTAGCTTTAAGTCGAGAAGGGAACTCCCTTCCAATTGCGGGGCGACCGTTTACGCCAGCCCCTTCCGGCCCGAGTTCCGCTGGGCCGAGACTCCGGGCACCCTTCGGGGTGCCCCTTTCTTTGCCTAGGCCGGTTTCAGCACGGCTTCGATCTTGATTCTCAACTCATCCATGGTGAATGGCTTGGATAGCAGGGTCGTGTACGGGTCGGCTTCCACCAGGTCGAGGGCGGTCTGCGTGGACCTTCCCGTGGCCAGCAAAACGGGCACATCCGGGAGCAAGGCCCGGAGCTGCGGAAGCGTTCCCGCGCCTCCCAGGCCCGGCATGTTCATGTCCAGGATGACGAGGTCCGTCTTGCAGCCAGCCTTGAGCCTGGCCAGGGCCTCTTCGCCATTCAGGGCACTCGTGACACTGTGCCCCAGGGCTTCCAGGAGCATCCTCAGGGAAGCCTGGATCAATTCGTCATCATCAACAACCAGCACCTCAAGGCCATTCCTGGGTGCGCTGGCGAACGACGCTTCAACAGCCTCCGCGAGTCGTGGGCCCGGCTCGCAGGCGGGGAAGCGCAGCTTGACGCAAGTGCCCTGGCCGGGCTCGCTCTGGATCTCCAGCTGACCCCGGTGCGCCTTCATGGCGCTGTAGACCAGGGACAAGCCAAGGCCGGTGCCCTTGCCTTGCTCCTTGGTCGTGAAGAAGGGATCCGTCGCTCGGTCCACCACTTCCTTGGACATCCCGATGCCGTTGTCCTCGACGTGGACCTCGATCCCGTCCCTGCCGGCATTGCGGGTCCTGAGAATGAGGGTGCCGTTCTCCGGCATGGCATCCACGGCATTGACGCAGAGATTCATGAGCGCGTGGGTCAGGGTGTTCGAGTCGCCAAGGATGGGATGCAAGTCCTTCGCGAGATCCATTTCGATGCGCACCTTGGACAAGGTGGTGCGCTCCAGGAGGTGGACCTGCTCCTGGATGAGGTCGTTCAGGTTCAATTCCCGTTCCTCGACGGTGGTTCGCCGGGCGAAGCCCAGGAGGCCCTGCACCATCTTGCCGCCCCGCTCGGCGGCCTTGATGATGGTCTCGAAGGCCTGCCGGGACGGGCTGCCCGCTGGCTGGCGCTCGACATTGGCCGAAGCCAGGCCGAGGATAGCCCCCAGCACATTGTTCATGTCATGGGCGATGCCTCCCGCGAGGCTGCCCAGGCTCTCCATCTTCTGCGCCTGATTCAGCTGCGCCTGCAGCGTGGCTTGCTCCTCATCGGCGCGTTTGCGAGCGGTGATATCCACGAAAGTCACGACCGCCCCGAGGACCTGGCCGTCCTTGAGCTGGGGATAGGACCAATACTCCACGGGGAAGAAGGTTCCATCCAAGCGCCAGAACACCTCATCATCCACATGGATTCCCCGGCCCTCGCGAAAGGCTTGATAGATGCGGCATGCTTTCGGGGGGCAAGGCCTTCCCTGCGCATCGGAATGGTGGATGAGGTCGTGCATGTTCTTACCGAGGATCTGGTCAGCGCTGGTGAAGCCCGTCATTCGAAGGCAGGCTGGATTGCAGATGGTGCAATTCCCTTTCATGTCGATGCCGTAGATCCCTTCGGCGGTGGAACTCAGGAGCATCTGGAGGTTCGCTTCGCTTTCCTGTCGCGCGGCTTCGGAATCCTTCCGTTGGGTGATCTCCTTGGCGTAGCCCATGTATCTGTTTTCCGTGAGCTTGACGGCATCGACGCTCCACCAGCAGCGGCGTCCGTCCTTTCTCTGGAACAGGAACTCGCCGGACGCACTGCCCTGGGCTTTCAAGTTGGAAAAGTGCCGCAGGGAGGCTTCCATGGATTCCGCGGGCAGCAGGTCCGGAATGCGCATGCCCAGCAGCTCTTCCCGTGAGTAGCCCGTGATCGCGCAAGCGGCGGGATTCACCTCCAGGTAGGCGCCTGTCTCATCCGCGATGAAGACTGCATCCGGGGCCCGCTCCACGTAGCTCCGGTATCGCGCTTCGCTTTCCCGCAGCGCCTGTTCCATCCGGAAGTGCTGCTCCAGTTCCAGGAAGGCGAGTCCCACGAACATGAAACCGAGGGGGTAGAGGGTGAGGACCGCCGGCCCGATGCCGCGGATCACTTCCAGGGGCAGCCCCCCGGGCAGCAGGGACATCAGGGCGAGCATGACGAGGTGGATGAGGCCGCCGAGGCCCAGCAGGGCCAAAGGGCGGAGCCGGCCCTGGTTCCTGCGCCGGAGGTAGAAGCCGAGGACGCCCAGCAGTGCGCTTTCCAGGATCACCATGACGCCCATCAGGGCCCCGGGCCCCCCGAGGTGGATGCGGAACAGCCCCGCCATGATGGCCGCTGTCGCCGCGACCCAGGGTCCGCCGAACAGTCCGGCAATGCCCAGCACGATGGAACGGCCATCAAAGATCAGGCCGGGCCGGAACACCATGGGGGTGGACATCCCCACCAGCGTGGCAGCCCCGAACAGCAAGCCCATGAGCAGGGAATAGCGCAGGCCGCGTCGCTTGAACCACCGCATCAGGAGTCCCTCGGCCAGACAGAGGGAGACCAGCAGGGAGATGTTGTGAACCAGCGAAAGGGGGACCATGAGGGTGCTCGTTACGGCATGTCCGTGAACAACCTTATCGTCGCCAAAGCCATGTCCTTTGAATCTAGCTTCTTATTGCAGGCATGGGAAATTCTCACTGAACGGTTTCCGGAAGGCGGGAACCCGCCAAAAAAAGCCCGGCGATGCCGGGCCCAGGTCTTGGCTGGTCTCTCGTTCAGGCTGCGTAGACGCGGCGGGTGCGGTGCTTCATCTCCGCTTCGAGTTCGGCTTCCAGGGCCTGGACCTGCCGGAGGCTCGCAAGGCCCGTGGGGGAGACGCTGATATGGCGCTCCAGCTGGCTGAAAACTTCCTGAAGGCGCTCGGCGGTGGTCCAGAAGGCCGGGTTGTGTTCGCGATGGCTGGGTTCCAGATGCATGGCTGCTCCGTGGCTTCCTGGACACCAGGATCATCTTTGTGGACGCGATGGGCCAGTGATCGCCATCACAAGAAATGCCAGCACTTGCATATCGCTTTGTCATGCGTTGTGTGACAAAGGGGTTAGCTGAAGAAATAGATGATGGTTAGATCGTAAAACCCTTCAGCCCCGTCGGGTGGCCAGGAGGTGACCGATGGCCACGGCAGCCGCGTCCGCCGCATCCGCGGCCAGGGCCTCCTTCAGGTTCAGGAGGGTCATTACCATCTTCCCCACCTGGTTCTTGTCCGCCCACCCATAGCCGCTGACGGATTTTTTGACCTGCATGGGATTGTAGTCGCCCACAGGCAGCCCGTGCAGGGCTGCCGTCAGGAGGATGCCGCCCCGGATCTGGCCCAGCTTCAGGGCCGTGGCGGCGTTCTTCTCGACGAAGGGCGATTCCACGGCCATCTGCATGGGGCGGTATTCGGCGATGACTTCCGCGAGCTTCAGATGGATCCCGAAGATGCGCTGGTCGAAATCGGCGCCACGGGGACTGCGGATGACTCCCGCACCCAGGAGTTCCATCCGGGAACCGAGCCGTGACACCACGGCCCAGCCGCAGGCCAGGGAGCCTGGGTCCACGCCAAGGCAAATGGATGGAGCAGCGGGTGTCGCCATGCTCCTAGTTCACCATGCTGCCGATTTCTGCCCAACCGGTTTGATTCTGTGCCCAATTCTGTTTTCAAGGTCGCCACGTCAAGAGCCGATGCTCTCCATGTAACCAATGCATTCATCGCCTGGGGGCTTCGGTCCAATCATGCCTGGATTCCTGCGATCCATTTCCTGCATGCTGGCCTTGGCCATGGGGAATGGCTGCGGTAAACCGCCACCCGAGCCCCTCCAACTGGCGACCAATGTCTGGCCCGGTTATGAGCCGCTCTACCTGGCCAGGCACCTGGGTGCTCTGGATCCCAGATCATTCCGCCTTGTGGAAATGGCCAGCTCAAGTGATTGCATGCGGGCCCTCAAGGCGGGTCGCGTGGCGGCCGCAGCCCTGACCTTGGATGAAGTGTTCACCCTGCTCCAGGAGGGGGTTGATCTGCAGATCGTGCTGATCATGGATGTTTCAAACGGGGCGGATGCCCTCCTCGGAAGGCCGGACATGAAGACTCTTGCGGCCCTGAAGGGGCACCGCGTGGGCGTCGAGCAGACGGCCGTGGGCGCCTATCTGCTCAGCCGGGCCCTGGATCAGGCGGGCCTCCGTCCTGAGGACATCGTGGTGGTTCCGATGACCGAAGGGGCCCATGAAGCAAGATTCCTGGATGGTTCCGTGGACGCCGTTGTGACCTTCGAGCCAAGCCGGACGCGTTTGATGAACTCTGGCGCCAAAGTCCTCTTCGACAGCAGCCGCATCCCCAATGAAATCGTCGATGTGCTGGTCTTTCGTGGTGAGGTGGCCCGTGCCCGCCCGGAAGCCATGGCCATGGTGCGGAACGGTTGGTTCAAGGCCCAAGCCCATCTGCATCAGCGCCCCCAGGAAGCCTGCCGGCAAATGGCGCTGCGGGAAGGGCTGGATTCCGAGGCGTTCCGGAAGGCGCTGGAAGGCCTTTCCTTCCCGGATGAGGATGCCGACCGCCGGATGCGGGCCGGGGAACTCCTGCCGCCAGCCCGGCGGCTGGCGGACCTCATGCATCGCCAGCGGCTCCTCGCCCATCCCGTTGACCCAGCCCGACTCCTGTCCCGGCACGTTAACCCATGAGCGCTCCGGTCCGTTTCCGTCTGCGATTGGCCATCCCTGCGCTGTTGCTGGTGCTTGCCGTCCTCGGCTCCCTGTCCTTTGCCTCCTTCAACCTCGGGCAGGAGATGGGGCACGCCCGGCGGCGCGCGGCCAGTGGCCTGGAGCATCAGGTCTTCTCCCTGGGAAACGCGCTTTCAGACCTTCTATCGAGAGGGGAAGTGGAACTGGCTGAACGGCGGTTCACGGATGCGGCCCTGGACCCGCAGGTAAGGACGCTGGTCCTGGTGGATGAGGGGGGCCGGGTGCGTTTTTCGACCCGGCGCCAGTGGCTTGGAGCGAGCAGCCAAGCCGTGGAGGATTATCACCCGGACGAAGCCAGACGTGCCCTGGACGAGCATCATCCGATCCTGCATCCGGCCACGGAGACGCGGCTGGTCGCCTACTTACCCCTCAACCTGAAGCTCACGCAGGGCACCATTCGGGGTGAAAAAGTGGGGCTTCTGTTCATGGACTACGACCTGTCGCTCTTGCTGGCCCAGGTCCGTCATGAGCAGATGGTCAGCGCGGCCATGACGATGGGGTTCTGGGTCCTGGTGGCGGTCCTCCTCTTCCTGCTGCTCGATGTGCTGGTCACCCGGAAGGTGGATCGCCTCCTGGTCACCGTGCACCTTGCGGAGCAAGGCGATCTTGCCGCCCGATCCGGTCTGAAAGGGCAGGATGAACTTTCCCGCCTCGGTGGAGCCTTCGATGGGCTGCTGGATCAAATCGGCGCCAGTCAGAACGATTTGAGGGAGAGCCGGGCGTTCCTGGAAACCATCATCGAAACCCTCCCCCTGATGTTGTTCATGAAGGAGGCAAAGGAGCTTCGGTTCGTGCGGTTCAACAAGGCGGGAGAGGACCTCCTGGGCTATCCGAGGGAGGACCTGATCGGAAAAAATGATTACGACCTCTTCCCCCCGGAGCAGGCAGAGGCCTTTGTGGCCAGGGACCGATTGGTCTTGACGGGAAGGCTGCCGCTGGTGACGCCGGAGGAACCCATCCAGACCAGGCACAAGGGGCTGCGAACGCTCCATACCATCAAGGTCCCCATGCTGGATGCGAAGGGGATTCCGCGCTATCTGCTGGGCATCTCCGAGGACATTACGGATGGGCTGAAACTGCGCGAGGATCGCCAATTGCTGGAGAGGCAGTTGATGCAGACCCAGAAATTGGAGGGCCTGGGCAGCTTGGCCGGCGGTGTCGCCCATGACATGAACAACGTCCTGGGGGCGATCCTCGGTATGGCTTCCATTCAGCAGCAAGCGGCGCCGGAAGGTTCCTCCCTGCGCAGGAGCATGGACATCATCGAACAGGCTTGCCTGCGGGGTCGGGCCCTCGTGCATGGCCTTCTTGGATTCGCCCGGAAGGGACTGGAAGAAACCCGTGTCGTGGATCTCAATGCTCTCGTGAGGGACGAAGTGGCCCTGCTGGAGCACACCACTTTCCAGAAGGTGCGCCTGGTGATGGAACTTGCTGAGGACCTGCATGCCGTGCATGGCGATCCATCCGCGCTCAGCCACGCCCTC
>DATEZS010000110.1:0-8552 GCA_035255365.1 Geothrix sp. | reverse complement strand
CGCGAAGGGCATGATCACCTCGCTGGGCAGGGGAATGCAGGCGCTTTCGATGGCCATGAGCAGCATGACGCCCAGGGGGCCTGCGGCGGCCATGACGGCCAGCATCCAGGCGACGATGGGAGCGAGGATCTTCTGCAGCATGGGTTCATCCCAAAGGTTCCAGTCTAACGGGCGATACACTGTTCCCATGTCCGAGGATCTCGTCCGCAACCGCAAGGCCCTGCACAACTACCACATCCTCGATACCTGGGAGGCGGGGATCGCGCTCCAGGGCACGGAGGTGAAGGCGCTGCGAGCTGGACTGGGACAACTTCAGGATGCCTTCGTGGATGTGACGGATGGGGAACTGTGGCTCAAGCAGGCCCACATCTCACCCTACGAGCACGGCACCTACGCCAACCACGATCCCCTGCGGCCCCGCAAGCTGCTGCTGCACAAGGCCGAGATCGCCAAGATGACCGCCAAGGTGGTGCGCAAGGGCCTCACCATCATCCCTCTCGCCATCTACCTGAACGACAAGGGCCTCATCAAGGTGAAGGTGGCCCTGGCCGAAGGCAAGGCCGTGGGCGACAAACGGGAAGCCCTGAAGCAGCGCGAGCAGAAGCGCGAAATGGACCGCATCCGGAAGGGCGACCGGGAGTAGCTCAGGGATGAAGGGCCGCGCCAGCCTGCCCCTTGGCCGGATGGGTCTTCTCGGACAGGTCCTTGGGCTGGGCCGCCAGCAGCGCCATGCGCCAGCGGCCATCCCAGGCGGGCTTGCCCAGGTCGCGAAGGAAGGCGCTCACGGGCACGAAGGTCCATCCCGCGTTCAGGGCCCGATCCATGAAGGCCCCCAGGCCCTTGGTGGGGCGATCGCCCTCGGCCCGCTCGGAACCCAGATGCATGAGCACGATGAGCCCATCCCCATCCCGGTTCAGGCGCTGCTCCAGCCGCTGGACGATGGCATCCCCGCTGCGGTAGAGGCGACGCTCCTTGGGCGTGGCCCAGTCCAGGGTGTCGGCCCCTTCGCTCCAGCCCACGTGGCGATAGCCCAGCTCCTCGGCCCAGCGACGGATCTCCGCCGTCTGTTCGCCGTAGGGCGCCCGCCAGACCGGGTCCATGGGACGGCCCAGGAGTTTCACCAACGCCGCGTCCGCCTCCAGCAGTTCCCTCTGGATGCGTTCCCGGGTCCAGCGGGGGTCACGCTTCATGCCCGGCGCGAAGTGGGGATGGTTCATGGTGTGGTTGCCCAGCTCATGGCCTTCGGCCGCCATGCGCCGCACGATCGCCGGGAAATGCTGGATGAAGGAGCCCGTGAGGAAGATGGTGGTGCGCACGCCTCGGGCCTTGAGGAGATCCAGCACCTCCGTGGCGACTTCGGCGTTGGACCCGCCATCGAAGCTCAACAGCAGCTGCTTGTGGCCGCTGCGGCCCCGGGTGAGGTTGAGGCCCTCTCCCGCCCCCGGCCATTCGTTCAGGGGTCGGCCCAGAGGGGAAACGGGTGCCGGGGGAAGGGGCGGCACCGAATGCAGGTCCGATAGAACGGGTGCCGGAGGAGCCGGCACCGGCCGCTCCAGGAAGGGGGGCACCTGCCCCGGTGAGGACTGGACCGAGGGGCGATTGCGCGAAGCGAAGGGCGCCACGGGACGGGTGTCCATGCGCGCCACGGTCCGGGCCTGGGGCGAAGGGAGTGGAACGGCCTGCGGTCCCTTCGGAGAGACGGGTTCCGGCCTAGGTGCAGGTTTTGGTCCAGGCTGCGACTTCGGCGCTGGGACAGGTTTGGGCTGGGGTGCCGGTTTCGGTGCCGGTTGGAGCTTTGGCGTTGGGGCAGGTCTGGTGGGGGGGGCAGGTTTCGGTCCAGGCTGAGGCTTCGGAACGCGCGTGGGTGGCTTCGGCGACACGGGCCGCCTGGGCGCCACGGGGGCCGCGGCCGGACGGAGGGTGAAGGTGAACTGGGCGAGCTGCCGTCCGGCCCCATCCAGCAGGGTGGCGGTCTCCCCTTCCGGCGGCCGGAAGAACTCCCAGCGAACGGGGCCCGGTTCGGCGAAGCGGTGCTCCTCGACGGAGCGGCCTTTCAGGGTCAGGTCCGTGGCTTCCGCGACCTCGCCTTCGATGACCGCCAACCCGCCCAGAGGGTGCCAGGACCAGGGCTGGGACGCCACCGCCGCCTGGGCTTGAGGCTGCGAGGAAGGCGCCTCCGCCTGCTTCTTGCCACAGGCCAACAGGAGTAGCAGGCATCCGAAGAGAAGACGCGCCCTCATCCCCGATCCATGCGGCACAGGGCCCAATAGTTGGCCTTCTCCCGGACCCTCACCCAGACGGGCTCCAGGGCGGCGTTCTGCAAATGGCCAAAGGCCTGCTCAGCCAGAACCTCGGCGGTGGGATTGCGCCCAGCCAGGGGTTCCAGGTCATTCAGCAACCGGTAGTCCAGGGTTCCCACCCAGGCATCCAGTGCGCGGGCAAAAACGGTTTCCTGCCCTTCAGATTCAAGTTGCACCGCGGCTTCCACTTCCCAGTTGTGGCCATGACGATCCTCCTGGAACCCGGGCAGGTCATGGAAGTGGTCAGCCACAAAGGGACGACGAAGCGAGAGGGTGAAAGCCATGCTTGAGTATACCGGTCAAGCGTCCGCGGCGAGCTCGCTGCGGAGGTCGGCCAGGTAGGCCAACAGGGTGCGTTGCCGTGCCTCGGCCAGGCGGCGCCCCGAGACGGTGTTCATTCGGTCCGCCAGCTTCAGCAGCTTCGTCTGAAAGTGATCGAGGCTCCAGGTCTTGTCATCCAGGCTCCGGTTTTCGCTCCAGGGATCCTCCCCGTGCCAGAGACCCGCGCCAAAGCTCGCGCCCGTGGCGAAGACCCGGGCGATGCCGATGGCGCCCAGGGCTTCCAGACGATCCGCGTCCTGCACCACCGCCGCCTCCAGGTGGGCCGGCGTGCCGCCGCCGCTCCAGCTGTGGCTTTCGATGGCGCTGGCCACCGCCTCGGCCCGGCTTTCAAGGCCAGGGATCTCCCGGCACCAGCGCGGCACCAGATCCGCCGCCATCTGGGCGGTTTGCGGGGACTCGGGGTGGTTCTTGGGCCGGTAGACCAGGTCATGCAGCAGGGCCCCGGCCACACAGGTTTCGGGGTCCGCGCCCTCGGCCCGGGCCAGCCGCAGGGCCAGCCGAGCCACCCGCAGCATGTGCCCCAGGTCGTGGGCCGCATCCCGGGGGAAAGGCTCCGCCGCGAGGTGTGTCCGCAAACGGGCGAGCAAGGGCGTGGACCAGGGGAAGGGGAAGTCGGGAGCCATCCCTCCAGGCTACTGCCCAGGGCGGAAAGTCAGAACAGGCTCTGACGCGATAGCATCAAAGGTTGGATTGGAGCGCCCGTGAACCACCTTCGACGATGCCTGTTCGGCCTCCTGCTACCTGTCGCCCTCTGGGCCCAGCGGGCGGATGCCTCCTTTGATCCCATCAAGAGCGTTTCCCTGCGCGCTGAGCGGGGTTCCGTCGTCCTCACCGTGCCTGAGGGCGCCCACCTGAAGGCGGCCTTCATGACCGTCGAGAAGAAGGCCGGTCCCGGGAAGCTGAAGGCGGGTCCTCTGCCCCGCACCACCGACAAGGACGAAATCGGCGATGGCATCTGGCACGGCACCGTGCGCATCCCCCTCCGCGGCGAGGGGCTCGTCGGCACCGTCGCCCTGGCGGTGACCTACCAGCCCTGCACCGAGGGCGAAGGGGGCGTCTGCTACCCGCCCACCACCCGGACCCTCGAAATACCGGCCAGCGATATTCCGACCGAGAAGACAGCCGAAAAGCCGGCAGTTGCTCCGGCAGGGAAGGAGCCAGCGGCGCCCATCGCCGTAGCGATTGCTTCGGCCGCACCCGCGACCTCAACCCCAACGCCTGCGCCCCCTCCCCAATCCGGGCTGCTGCTTTCTCTGCTCGTGGTTTTTCTGGCGGGCATGGGGGCCTCGCTCACGCCCTGCGTCTATCCCATGATTCCCATCACCATGGCCATCGTGGGCGCCAAAGGGGGCGGCAAGCTCAAGGGCCTGCTGCTCTCCCTGAGCCTCGTTCTGGGCATGGCCGTGACCTACACCACCCTGGGCGTACTGGCGGCCAAGAGCGGCGCGGCTTTCGGCGCCTTCGCCCAGAAGCCCGCCTTTCTCATCCCCGTATCGCTGCTGTTCGCCGTTTTCGCGCTGTCGCTCTTCGGCGCCTTCGAGATCGCCCTGCCCGCCTCCCTCACGGCCAAGCTGCAGGGCGATGGCTCCCGGAAGGGCTTCGGCGGCGCGTTCTTGATGGGCCTCGTGCTGGGCCCGCTATCGGCTCCCTGCGTGGGTCCGGTCATCGGCGCCGTGCTGGTGGGCATCGCGCAGAAGGGCGATGTGCTCCTTGGCGGCCTGCAGCTCTTCGTCTTCGCCCTGGGCATGGGCGTGCTCTTCCTGGTGGTGGGAACCTTCTCGGCGGGGCTGCCCAGGAGTGGCGACTGGCTGACGCGCTTCAAGCAGGTCATGGGGCTGGTGGTGCTGGGCTTCGCGGCGTGGAATGTGCGGGTCATCTCCCCCCTGTGGTTGAACTTCGCCTTGTGGACTTTCGTCATGCTGGCGGGCGCGGCGATCTTCGGCCTTTTCGAAGCGGCGGATGATCTGGTGGGCCAGTTCCGCAAGGCCCTCGCCATCCTCCTGCTGGTCCTCGGCATGGTCTTCGGCTTGCGAGCCGTGGAAACCTATCTCCAGGTCGAGCTGCTGCCCCGGGGCGGCGCGGTGCCGACCAAGCAGGAGCCCACCGGCTGGCTGGAACAGGATCTCGAGGGCGCCCTGGTCCGGGCCAAGGCCGAGCACAAGGTCGTCCTGGTGGATATCTACGCCGAGTGGTGCGCCCAATGCAAGGAACTGGACGAGAAGACCTGGCCCGATGCCGAAGTGAAGGCCTGGATCCAGCAGAACGCCATCGCCATCCGCATCGACACCGATGCCAAGCGGAAGGATCTGGCCGAGAAGCTCCAGATCCGCAGTTATCCCACGGTGCTCCTGCTGGATGCCGAGGGCCGGGAATTGCGACGCAGTCTTGGCTTCCAGAAGGCTGCAGCCATGAAGGCCTGGCTGGCAGCAAACCGAGTCGGAGCTATTGAAAACCCACGGGTTGTCAGTCAAGCTGGAAGGCAAGAAAACCGATAAGCTGGGTGCCGGGTTCAGGCGTGTTCATGGGAACTCTGGAGCTGGCCTCCGCGTCAGGAAAGAGGATCGTTTGCCATCTGAAAGCACTCTGCCACCCACCCTTGAGCCCCAGGCGATTTTCAGGACGGCGCCACCAAGGGATCGGCGTCTGGCGAGCCTGCTCAGCGTTCTGATATACACCCTGCTCGTGGCTGGGTCGGCCTTCTACTTCAAGCCGCTGATCAAACCTGAAGCCCAGCCACCCCAGCGCACGGTCACGCTCACCTTCGACAGCCCCCCCGACTCCCCCCAGCCGTTGCCTCCGGCCCTGAGCCCCTCGCTGACCCTCAGTTCAGGGGCCGAAATTGGAACAGGAACCATCGATCCCGCCCTGCTCGCCAAGGAGTCGTTGGACCTGATCCAACCTCGCTCGGAGGATATTCCGGAAGGGCCCATGCTGCCCCTCGAAGCCCTCCACGCCACGGGTGATCGAAACCTCCCCGTGGCCCCGGGAGGAAATGGGCTTCCGGCCGGGGACGGCTGGACGGGGACCCGGGGACTCGGCAGCGCACGCATCCGGGGCGTCCCAGGGCTCAGCGGCGGCTTGAAACTGGAAGACCTGGAAGTGGTCCACGAGGAAATCCCGAAATACCCGTTCCTGGCAGAAATGGCAGGAGTTCATGGCGACGTGGTGGTGCGGGTGACCATCAACGAGCAGGGCATACCCATCTATACGGAGCTGATGGAAGGGCCGGCGCAGCTGCGCCCTGAAACCATGCGCGCCATCAAGCTCTGGCGGTTCGGAAAGGGCATCTTCCGGGGACGCAAGGTCGAGGCGACCTTCGACATCACCTTTCGCTACATCCTGGTCAAGCGAGGGAAATAGGGCGCCGGTGGCTGGCTCCCTTCATTTGCCCAGAAAGCGCTCCAGGGTTTTCTCCAGGTGCTTGCCCTGCAGCTCACTGCCGTTGGCCACGATCCTGCCATCGGGCCCGATGAGCAGAGGCTTCGGAATGCCCTGCACCCCATAGGCATCGGCCAGGGGATTTCGGAACCCGCCCTCGATGAAGGCGTGCTTCCAGGGCATGGGCGTGGCGGCCTGCTGGCGATAGGGCGCGATGTGTTCGATCCTCCGGTCGAAGGAAAGGGAGAGGATATCGAACGCTTTTCCCTGGAAGCGGGCCCAGGCCGCATGCAGGTAGGGCATCTCGGCCCGGCAGGGGGGGCACCAGGTGGCCCAGAAATCGAGGAGCAGGTAGCGGCCCTTGAAGCTCTCCAGGGTGTAGGTCACTTTCGGGTCACCCAGAGCCTTCAGGCTGAACGCTGGAGCAGGCCGGCCTATGCCCGTCTTCAATTCTCCCTCCAGCACGGCCTTGGCCTGCTTGGCCTCCCGGCTCTCCGGAAAGGCGTTTTGGAGGGTGTCGAAAGCGGCTTTCCAGGCTGGCTCATCCTTCGCGGACAGGCGCTCCCAGAAGTGGTTGAAGAGCAGGGTCCGGCGCACGGCCGGGGTGGGATGGTGGTCCCGCGCCTCGGCCACATAGGGTCCCCAATGCTCGGGATCCGCTTCCGCGCGATCCGCGAGCAGGCTCGGGTCCAGATCCCAGGCGAGGGACGTGGGGGGGACCTCCTTCCGGATCCCGGAGAGAAAGGCAGCCGGAGGCTCTGCCTTGGCCAGTTGCAGATGGAAGAGCTTGCTGACCAGCAGGGCCTGCCGCAGGCCGGGGTCCTTCTCGATGGCCAAACGGGCGTCCAGTTCGGCCAGTTCCTTCGTGCAGTCACCCCTGAAGTCCTTGGTGTTGCCGCCGGCCTTCATGAAGGCTGCCCGGGCCTCCATGACGGCCTTGGTCTTGGCGCGCGCCGCGTCCAGGACCGCCTGGATGTTGTCCGTGGGCGCGGGCGCCTGCACAGCAGGCACGGCCGTCAGCATGCAGATCAGCAACAGGGGCATGAGTCCTCCAGCGGTGGTTGAAAGCACCGAGGGGATCAGGATACCTCAACAGCTGAGGTTATTGTTTGGCGGGCTGAACGGTTTCCGTAGCGGCTGGCGCCGGGGCGGCAAGCGGCTTCTCGCGAAGACCGCGCTTCAGGGCCTCGCCGACGAATCCATCCTTGTAACCGATGTGCGTTTCGGCCAGCTTGCCGTCCCGGTCCACCAGGAAGAGCACGGGCACGGAGTAGACCATGTCGATCAGGTTCGTCGCACCCTGCTTGCCGAGCCCCGGCGTGTAAACCTGCATTTGGCTGCCTTCGAAGAACTTGCGGTTGGTGTTCATGAATTTGTGAATGGCGCGCCAGCCACCGACATTGCCACCGTCGTCCTGCTGGTTCTCGTCAAAATTCACGGCGAGGAGCTCGAATCCGAACTGGCCGCGCTTGGGGTAGAGCGCTGAAAACTCCATCAGCATTTTGGCGGAAGGTTCGCAGTTCTTGCTCCAGAGCCCCACCAGAACCACCTTGCCCTTCAGGCTGGCGAGGGTGGTTCCGATCCCCTTCTCGGTGTAGGCGGCGAAGGAGGAGACGTCCTTGCGTTCCCCTTGGGGATAGAAGGCGTCACCCTTCTGGGTATAGAGAACGGCATCGGCATCGGCGCCATTTCTGCCGTACTGGCTCTTGTGGTTCAGTTCGGTCTTTTCCACCATCAACCTGGGGCAAGTAGGTGCATCCGGTTTGTCCGCATTGGTGAAAACGCCCTGGGCGCTCAAGGCCAAGCCCGAAAGTGCCAGAACCAGGGTGCTGAAGGATTGACGAAACGACATGGACACCTCTATACGGGGAATTTACCACCACCTTATCGGAAGTTCCTTGCCAGGTCGAGCCCTGCTTCTGTCCGGCTCAGATACCAAGTCAAGGCCTGCCCATCCACCAGGTGCACCTTTGCCTCGGGAAAGCGCTTTTGCAGCTCCGCCTGGTGGCGGCGGTTGAAGCGGTAGGGTTCGGTGGGAAGCAGAATCACCTGGGGCGCCAAGGCCTCCAGGTCTTCGTCCGACAGGACCGGATAACGGTCCGGCCCGATGGGCGTGAGGCCACCCTGTCGCAGCAGGTCGCCCAGGTAGGTGTCGGGGCCGGCGCTCATCCAGGGATCCTTCCAGATCAGGGTCAAGGCGCGGGGACCCTTGCGCTTGCGGCCCTTCAGGGAGGCCTCCAGGGCCTTGGCCCGGGCTTCGGCGACCTCCGGCACACCCAGGCGATCCCCCAGGATTCTCAGGGCCCGGGCGCAGTCCTTCAGGGTGCGGATGTCCAGCACCAGCCAAGGAATGCCCAGGGCCGTGAGCGCGTCGGCCACGGCCTTGGGGTTCTCGTCCCGCTCCAGGATCACCAGATCCGGGGCCAGATCGCGAATGCGGTCCAGGTCGGGATCCTTGGTGCCGCCCACGGCGGGCACGGTGTTGCGGATCCAGCGGGGCTCGATGCAGTAGCGGGTGCGGCCCACGAGCCT
>DATEZS010000109.1:0-19255 GCA_035255365.1 Geothrix sp. | reverse complement strand
GGCCCAGCCTTGCGGCGGGGCATTGTTCCACGCTAGAGTTGCTTACGGTCCAACACGATCTCCGGTGGTTCGCTCCCGAGGTGGGGGCTCGTGCCGCTTCAACACAGACCACCTGATCCAGTTTTCTTATCAACTTCAACTTTCCCAGTTCCCCTTTCCGAATCCATTTGGAGGAAAACCATGGAGACGATCAAACGCCTGCTTGGCGCTCTCGCACCGGGCCGAATCACGAAGGGCGCGATGACCGCGCTCATCGCCCTGCTCCTCACCACCCCCGTCTTCGCGGGCGGTGAGGCCGAGCTGAAGATCCCCGCCCTGCAGGGGAGCTTCATGGGCATGACGGGCCACAACCTGCTGCTCATCGGCTTGTTCATCTGCCTGCTCGGCATCGGCTTCGGGCTCGTGCAGTACGCCCAGATCCGGGATCTCCCGGTCCACAAGTCCATGCTGGAGATCTCGGAGCTCATCTACGAGACCTGCAAGACCTACCTGATCACCCAGATCAAGTTCATCTCGATCCTCTGGGCCTTCATCGCGGTGATCATCGTGGCCTACTTCAAGTACCTCGCCCACACGCCCATGGGCTGGGGCCAGGTGCTGGTGATCCTGCTGTTCTCGATCATCGGCATCCTCGGGTCGGTGGCGGTGGCCTGGTTCGGCATCCGCATCAATACCTTCGCCAATTCCCGCACGGCCTTCGCGTCCCTGCGCGGCAAGCCCTTCCCGACCATGCAGATCCCCCTGAAGGCCGGCATGTCCATCGGCATGCTGCTCATCTCGGTCGAACTGCTCCTCATGCTCGCGATCCTGCTCTTCATTCCCGGCGACGCTGCGGGCCCCTGCTTCATCGGCTTCGCCATCGGCGAGTCCCTCGGCGCTGCGGCCCTGCGCATCGCGGGCGGCATCTTCACCAAGATCGCCGACATCGGCTCGGACCTCATGAAGATCGTCTTCAAGATCAAGGAAGACGATGCCCGCAACCCCGGCGTCATCGCCGACTGCGTGGGCGACAACGCGGGCGATTCCGTCGGCCCCACGGCGGATGGCTTCGAGACCTACGGCGTCACCGGCGTCGCGCTCATCACCTTCATCCTGCTCGCCGTGAAGGATCCCGCCATCCAGGTGTCCCTGCTGGTGTGGATCTTCGTCATGCGCGTGGGCATGATCGTGACCTCCGGCCTCTCCTATGGCCTGAACGGCCTCTGGGCGAAGGCGAAGTATGGCGTCGCCTCCAAGTTTGATTTCGAAGTGCCCCTCACCACGCTGGTCTGGCTGACTTCCATCATCTCCATCGTCATGACCTACGTCCTTTCCAAGGTGCTCATCGGCGGCCTGCCCGGCGGCCTCTGGTGGAAGCTCTCCACCATCATCACCTGCGGAACCCTGGCGGGCGCGCTCATTCCCGAGCTGGTCAAGTCCTTCACTTCCACTAATTCCGGGCATGTCCGCGAGGTGGTGACGGCCTCCAAGGAGGGCGGCGCCTCCCTCAACATCATCTCCGGCCTCGTGGCGGGCTACTTCTCCGCTTACTGGATGGGCCTCACCATCGTCGCCCTCATGGGTGGCGCCTATTATGTGTCCACCTTCGGCCTGGCCGGGTTCATGGAGGCTCCGGCCATCTTCTCCTTCGGCCTCGTGGCCTTCGGCTTCCTGGGCATGGGCCCTGTCACCATCGCCGTGGATTCCTATGGCCCCGTGACCGACAACGCCCAGTCCGTCTATGAGCTCTCCACCATCGAGAACATCCCCGGCATCGAGGCGGAAATCCAGAAGGACTTCGGCTTCAAGCCCAACTTCGAGGAAGCCAAGATGTTCCTCGAGGAGAACGATGGCGCCGGCAACACCTTCAAGGCGACCGCCAAGCCCGTGCTCATCGGCACCGCCGTGGTGGGCGCCACCACCCTCATCTTTTCCATCATCCAGGTGCTCAACGCCAAGTTCGGCATCCTGAACGTGGTCGAGGGCCTCTCCATCATCAATCCGCTCTTCCTCCTGGGCATCATCACCGGCGGCGCCATCATCTTCTGGTTCTCCGGCGCAGCCTGCCAGGCCGTCGCCACGGGCGCCTACCGCGCGGTGGAGTTCATCAAGCAGAACATCAACCTGGACTCCGGCGCCGAGAAGGCCTCGGTGGAGGATTCCAAGAAGGTCGTGGAAATCTGCACCCAGTATGCCCAGAAGGGCATGTTCAACATCTTCCTGGCCGTGTTCTTCTCCACGCTGGCCTTCGCCTGCCTGAACCACTTCTTCTTCATCGGCTACCTGATCTCCATCGCCGTCTTCGGCCTCTACCAGGCCATCTTCATGGCCAATGCCGGCGGCGCCTGGGACAACGCGAAGAAGCTGGTGGAAACCGAGCTGAAGGCGAAGGGCACCGAACTGCACGACGCCTGCGTTGTGGGCGACACCGTGGGCGATCCCTTCAAGGACACCTCCTCGGTGGCCATGAACCCGGTCATCAAGTTCACCACCCTCTTCGGCCTGCTGGCCGTCGAACTGGCCATCGGCCTGAACCCCATGACCGCCCACATCGCGTCCCTGGTGTTCTTCCTGATCTCCACGGTCTTCGTCTGGCGTTCCTTCTACGGCATGCGCATTCCCGTCCTGGAAACCAAGTAGGGCTTTCCCACTGGTTTGACATAATGATCAAGAGACAGGCCCCTCTGCAGAGGGGCCTGTTTCTTTCGTGGTACGGTAGATGCTGTGAGTGACAGGAGTTCCGGATGCCTTCCCGACCTTTCCACCGCCTCCTTCTGGCGGCCCTGATGAGTTCATTCCTCGGCCTCGGCGCGCAGGTTCCCATCCCCCCCAAGGCGAAGCAGGTGGAGCACCTCGCCGTCTGGCATGGGGAAAAGGTCAATGATCCCTGGTTCTGGCTGAGGGAGAAGACGAACCCCGAGGTGGTGGCCTACCTGAATGCCGAGAACGCCTACACCGAGGCCATGACGGCGGACCTCAAGCCATTCTCCGAAGCGCTCTACAAGGAGATGGTGGGTCGCCTCAAGCAGACCGATCTGAGCGTGCCCACGCGGGATGGCGCCTACTTCTACTACTCCCGCACGGAAGAGGGGCAACAGTACCCCATTCACTGCCGACGGAAAGCGGCGGCGGATGGCAGCTACAGCGAGAAGGCCTTCGAGGAGATCCTGCTGAATCACAACGAGCTGGCGAAAGGGCTGAAGTTCCTTGGCCTTGGGGGCTGGTCCGTCAGCGATGACGACCGCACGTTGCTCTTCAGCACGGATACGACCGGGTATCGGCAGTACCAGCTTTTCACGAAGGATCTGGCCACGGGCAAGATCAGCGCACCTCTGGCCGAACGGGTGGACTCCTTCGTCTGGTCGGCGGACAACCGCCACATCTTCTTCGTGACCGAAGACCCCGTCACCAAGCGCTCGAACCAGCTCTGGCGGCTGGATCTCAGGGGCGGCAAGCCCGAGCTTCTCTTCGAAGAAAAGGACCCACTCTTCCTGATCGAAAGCCTGGCCCGCACCAGGGACCGGAAATTCCTGGTGATGGAAAGTCGTTCCAAGGACACCTGGGAGTCACGCTACCTGGATGCATCAAAACCGAACAGCGCCTTCAAGGTGCTGCTGCCCCGGGAAAAGGGGCATAAATACGAGGTGGAACACCGGGACGGGCTGTTCTACATCCGGACCAATAAGAACGCCAAGAATTTCCAGATCATGACGGCGCCTGTGGCTACGCCGGATCCCACCCACTGGAAACCCTTCTTCGCGGCAAACAAGGATGTGCTCATCGAAGCCGTGGAGCCCTTTGACAAGTTCCTGGTGCTGGTCGAGAAGCACGAAGGTCTGTCCAGTTTCCGTATGTTCAATTTCGAGACCGTGGCCTGGACCAAGGCCGAATTTCCGGAGCGGGTCTATGCGGCCTTTCCCGGGGGCACCCCGGAGTTCACCTCCAGGGCATTCCGAATCAGCTACCAATCCATGATCACGCCCCAGGGCGTCTATGACTGCGACATGGCTTCAGGCAAGCAGACCCTCCTGAAGCAGACGGAAGTGCTCGGGGGCTACGACCCATCCCGCTACACCGTGGAGCGGCAGTGGGCCCCGGCCAGGGATGGCGTGAAGGTGCCTCTTTCCATCGTGTACCGCAAGGACCTCAAGCGGGAAGGTCTCGCGCCTCTTTTCCTCTACGCCTACGGTTCCTATGGTTTCGGGACCCCCGCCACCTTCTCCATTCCGCGCATCAGCCTGCTGGACCGGGGCATGGTCTATGTCATCGCCCACATCCGTGGTGGCGACGAGATGGGTGAGGCGTGGCATGACGACGGCATGCTCATGAAGAAGATGAACACCTTCACTGACTTCATCGATGCCGCGGAATTCCTGGTGAAGGAGAAATGGACCTCCAAGGATCGCCTGGTCATTGAAGGCGGGAGCGCCGGCGGTCTGCTCATGGGCGCCGTCACCAACCTCCGCCCTGACTTGTTCAAGGCCGTTCACGCGGCGGTCCCCTTTGTGGATGTGATGAATACGGAGCTGGACGCCACCCTTCCCGGAACCACCGAGGAGTGGCTGGAGTGGGGCAATCCCAACGAGAAAGCCGCCTTCGACTACATGCGGGCCTACAGCCCCTATGACAACCTTCAGAAGAAGGCCTACCCCGCGCTGCTGGTGACCTCCAGCTTCAACGACAGCCAGGTGATGTACTGGGAACCCGCCAAGTACGTGGCCAAGCTCCGCACGCTCAAGACCGATTCCAATCCGCTGCTGCTGAGGATGCGCATGGAACCGGCGGGGCACGGCGGCGCCTCCGGCCGCTATGACAAGCTCAAGGACACCGCCTGGGAGTACGCCTGGCTGCTGCGGCAGGTGGGTATCAGCAAGTAACCGAACCCTGGTACAATCGAGGGGCGCGGCAATGCCGCGCCTTTCTATGTCCGGAAAATCATGTCCCTATCTGAAGAAATCCAGCGGCGGCGAACCTTCGCCATCATCTCCCACCCCGACGCGGGCAAGACCACGCTGACGGAAAAGCTGCTGCTTTATGGCGGCGCCATCGACCGGGCGGGCTCCGTGAAGGCCCGGGAGGGCGGCGCCGCGGCCCACTCCGACTGGATGAGCATCGAGCAGGAACGCGGCATCAGCGTCACCTCCGCAGCCATGCAGTTCGAGTACCAGGGGTGCGCCATCAATCTGCTGGATACGCCGGGCCACCAGGATTTCAGCGAGGACACCTACCGGGCCTTGACGGCGGCGGACTCCGTGGTGATGTTGCTGGACTGCGCCAAGGGCGTGGAAGAGCAGACCAAGAAGCTCTTTCGGGTGGCCAGGGAGCGGAAGCTCCCCATCTTCACCTTCGTGAACAAGCTGGATCGCCCCGGTCGCGAACCGGTGGAATTGATCGACGAAGTGGAAGAGCTGTTCGGCCTCCACGCGGTGCCCATGACCTGGCCCATCGGTTCGGGCAGCGATTTCAAGGGCGTCTATGTGCGGGCCACGGGCCAGATCCAGGTGTTCGAGCGCACCAAGGCGGGCCGGAAGGCCCGGATCGCGGGGAAGGGGGGCCTTGACGATCCGGAGATCGCGGCGCTGCTCACAGCCGCGGAGCTGCAGCAGCTCAAGGATGATGTGGACCTCATGAACCATGTGCTGCCCGCCTTCGACCGGGAGGCCTTTCTGCGGGGCGAGCAGTCCCCCATGTTCTTCGGTTCCGCCGTGAACAATTTCGGCGTGGCGGAATTCCTCGAAGAGTTCCTGGAGCTTGCGCCTTCGCCCGGGTCACGGCCCCTCATGGATGGAGGCGAAGTGGCGCCGGAGCAGCCCTTCACGGCGTTCGTGTTCAAGGTGCAGGCCAACATGAACAAGGCCCACCGCGATCGCGTGGCCTTCGCCCGCATCGTGTCGGGACATTTCGAACGCGGCATGGATGCCCTCCATGTCCGGGAGAAGAAATCCATCAAGCTGAACTATCCCCACATGTTCTTCGGCCGCGAACGGCAGATCGTGGACGAGGCCTACCCGGGCGACATCCTGGGCCTCATCAATCCCGGCCTGTTCCGCATCGGCGACGTGATCAGCGCCGCCGGACCCATCGAATTCCACGCGGTGCCGCGGTTCTCGCCCGAACAATTCGCCTCCGTGCGCCTGGCGGACCCGGGCGCGCGCAAGGGCTTCCTGAAAGGCCTCACCCAGATCGCCGAGGAGGGAGTGGTGCAGGTGTTCTGGCCCAAGGGCGGGGCCCCGCTGCCGATCCTCGGTGCCATCGGCCGCCTGCAGTTCGAAGTGCTGCAACATCGCCTCAAGGAGGAATACGCCAGCCCCGTGCTGCTGGAGTCCCGAGGCTTCCAGATGGCCCGCTGGCTTCAGGGCGGCTGGCCAGAGCCCAGCAAGTTCTGGGGCGAGCTGGTGGAAGATACCGAAGGCAATCCCGCCATCCTCTTCGAGAATGACTGGCAGCGCCGGACCACGGCGGAGAAGTGCCCGGGCCTTACCTTCCTGGAACATCCGCCGAAGTAGGCGAGGCGCACCGGCCTCCGGCTTAGTTCTGGCTGCCCGGCTGGACGGCCCAGAGGGTTCCTGACCAGTTCGCCTGGGCCGGCTTCTGGGAGATGACACCTGTCAGCATGCCTTCGCAGCGGAGCTCGAACCGTCCTCCGGGCCGATCCTCCAGTTTGAGGAACCTGGTCTTGGTCTTCTGGGTGGCATTCCAGGAGTCGGGATAGGACCTGCCGTTCCGGCGCTGGATGGTCAGCATATAGAGCGTGCCGTTCTTCAGGACGGAGAGGTCCATATGGAATGGGGCTGACCCGTCCTTGGCTGAGAGCAGGCCCGAGAACTTGACCGCCCCGGGAAGTCCCCCCTTGGGTGGTGCGGTGTAGAACGCCTCCAAGGTGAATTGGTAGGAGTTGGCGCCGATCTTCAAGTCTCCGCCGCCCTGGGCTTTGATCACCACCTCCTGGGCCGGGAGGAGGGTCGTGAGCCAGGATAGGAAAAGGATCTGAAATAGCCTCACTGGAACTCCAATGCCGGGGCCGGGAGCCTGCCATGGCCCAACCAGGAATAGGTGCCACGAAAAAGGCCGCCCAGCCTGCAAGGGCGTGGACGGCCTCCCACGGATGGCAACGATCAGGCGTTCTTGTGGATGTCCATCACCGCGTGCAGGAGCTCGATGGCTTCCTTCTTGGGGCGCTGGAAGGCGTTGCGGCCCATGATGCTGCCGAAGGCGCCGCCAGCGGCGATCTCGGAGACTTCCTTCAGGACTTCATCGGTGCCCTTGGCCTCGCCACCGCTGAAGATCACGATGCGGCGACCGGCGAAGGCGCTCTGCACCACATGGGCGATGCGCTCCTTCAGGGTCGCGATGGGGATCCCGTACTTCTCGTAGACCTTCTTGGCTTCGGCCTGTTCGATGAAATCCGTGGGGGGCTTCACCTTGATGACATGGGCGCCCAGCTGGGCGGCGGTCTGGGCGGCATAGGCCACCACGTCCACGGCGGTCTCGCCCTGCTTGGAGAGGCCGGCGCCGCGGGGATAGGCCCACAGCACGGTGGGCAGGCCCACGGACTTGGCTTCGAGGATCAGCTCGCGGAGATCCTGGTACTGTTCATTGCGGGCGCCGCTGCCGGGATAGATGGTGTAGCCGATGGCCGCGCAACCCAGGCGCAGGGCGTCTTCCACGCTCCCGGTGATGGCGCTGCAGGGCTCGATGCCCTTGGTGAGGCTGTCGCTGTTATTGAGCTTGAGGATGAGGGGGATGTCGCCCGCGTAATCGGAGGCCACGTGCTCGATGAAGCCCAGGGGAGCCGCATAGGCGTTGCAGCCAGACTCGATGGCCAGCTCCACGTGGTAGCGGGGGTCGTAGCCGGGCGCGTTCGGCGCGAAGGTGCGGGCGGGACCATGCTCGAAGCCCTGGTCCACCGGCAGGATGACGAACTTGCCCGTGCCTGCCAGACGGCCCGTGTTCATGATGCGGGCGAGATTGGCTTTCACCCCTGGGTTCTCGGACGTGTACCAGGACAGGATTTCGCGAACGCGTGCGGTGGCCATGGGATCTCCTTAACGGATGGACAGATGGTGAATTCTACCGGGAATCTGGTTTTTCTGAAGGGCCAAGGGCTGGGATGAGCATGGATGCTGCTGCCATCACGACTCCCGAGGCTCCTTCACCACGATCGTTTCGGCGATGCGATCATGCACCGTCTGCCGATTGGGGTGCAGAAAATACTGGAGAAACCCGAACCCAAACTCGAGGGTGGAAGCGCCGTAGCCCAGGAACCGTTCCACGCAGGTCCACAGGTGAAGGTCGTGGCCGTGCAGGGAGACGACCCTGATCCTCATCCACCGCTTCCCCAGGGTGCGGCCCTTTCCGGCCCAGGTGCCGAGGCCGAAGTAGAGCAGCGCCATGGGTGGAAAAGTCCAGGCGCCAACGCCCCGGTTGAGGGTGATCACGGTGTTGTGCTGGAAATGGAGGACCCTCGCCATGACCAGGAGTCCGCCGACGCCTGCGAGCAGAAGGAGCCAGATGAGGAAGACCAGCACCCAGTCGAGGGAGATCGCCATGGCCCTCTGTCGGAAGGAGGCCAGGGGGAGGCCTTCCAGTTCCTGATGCCGATCCAAGGCCAGAGCCTCGAAGGTTCGAGAGGTGAAATCAGGTCTGGGCAGGTGCATGGTGATCGCTGTCCTGGAGGGTTGGCGCAGCCCATTCTACAGGTGCTGGAAAGAAGCCGCGGAGGCCCTGCGCTTCGAATCGGGCGATTTCCCTGTTGAAGAAGGACGCCAGGGAATGCGGCACAACCGGGGATGACGGGCCTCCAGGAAGGCCGGAGATCGATTCCGGCTCAGGCGGGGCGCCTGGCATGCAAGGGGCCATTCGCCACCTGGGATAGGAGGCGAGGCTGAGCAGCGCCATCCGGCGCAGTGATTCAGGCCTTACTGTAGTCGTAGAAGCCGCGACCGCTCTTCTTGCCGAGCCAGCCCGCATCCACGTACTTGATGAGCAGGGGGCAGGGACGGTACTTGGGATCGCCGAGGCCTTCGTGCAGCACATTGAGGATGAAGAGGCAGGTGTCCAGGCCGATGAAATCTGCGAGGGTGAGCGGTCCCATGGGATGGTTCATGCCCAGCTTCATGATGCCGTCGATGCTCTCCACGGTGGCCACGCCTTCGTAGAGGGCGTAGATGGCCTCGTTGATCATGGGCAGCAGGATGCGATTGCTGATGAACCCAGGGAAATCATTGCAGTGAATGGGCGTCTTGCCGAGTTTCTTGGAAAGCTCCATCACGGTTTCAAAGATGGCGTCGCTGGTGGCCAGGCCCCGGATGACCTCGATGAGCTGCATGACCGGCACGGGATTCATGAAGTGCATGCCGATGACGGATTCCGGCCGCTTGGTGACGGCGGCCAGCTTGGTGATGGAAATGCTGCTGGTGTTCGAAGCCAGGATGGCGCCGGGCTTGCACTGGGCGTCCAGGATCTCGAAGATCTGCTTCTTGACTTCCCACTTCTCGGTGGCGGCCTCGATGACGATATCGCAGGCGGCGAGGTCCTCAAGCTTCGTGGTGGTGCGGATCCGACCCAGGATCGTGACCTTCTCCTCGGCGGTCATCTTGCCCTTGTCCACACCCCGCTGGAGATTCTTGTCGATGGTGGCCACCCCCTTGGCGGCGAAGGCCTCGCTGATGTCCTGCATGGTCACGCTGTAGCCGGACTGGGCGAACACATGGGCGATGCCGTTGCCCATCTGGCCTGCGCCGATGACGCCGATATTCTGGATGCTCATC
The DNA here is from genome assembly GCA_035255365.1 of Geothrix sp. Taxonomy (GTDB): domain Bacteria; phylum Acidobacteriota; class Holophagae; order Holophagales; family Holophagaceae; genus Geothrix. The sequence continues at coordinate 9,506 of DATEZS010000109.1, read as the reverse complement.
GTGGTTTCTCCTTGGGGTGATGTCAGGGGGATCCGAATCCTAAGCATAGCGAACCGTGGGCGTGGCATCCGTCACCAGGTCTACAATGAGCTATTCACGAGGCATCCATGGCTGCATCCAAGACCCGCATCGACTGGGCCCTTTTCCTTCTTCGCCTCGCCGTGGGCGGCATGGCGGTGCTCCAGGGATTCCAGGCCCTGCGCGGGGCCCATGGCGCCATTTCCTTCAGCCATGCGGCGGTCTGGGGCTTGGCCCTGGGCGAACTGGTCTGTGGAGCCCTGATCCTGCTCGGCGTCTGGGTGGGACTGGCGGGAGGCATCCTGGCGGGGGTGCTGGGCTGGCCCCTGGTGCACGGCTGGATGCATGGGGCCGGCGTGCTATCCATTGTGAATGGCTTGTTCCGGCTGCTGGTGGGCCTCGCCTGCGCCCTCGGGGGCGGCGGCAAGTGGGCCGTGGGAAAGTAGCCCCATGCTCCGGCCGCCGCTCCAGCAGATCTTCGCTTTCGACGCCGAATGGGTGCCGGATCCCGATACCGGGCGGCGGGTCCTGGATCTGCCTGGCGACTTGCATGATGAGGAAGTGGTCGAGCGCATGTGGGCCTATGGGGGCGCCACCGAGAAGGACCCCCGGCCCTATCTGAAGACCATCCTCTGCCGGGTGGTGTCCATTGCCGCCGTGATCCGCACGGTGAAGCATGGTGAAATCACGCACCGGCTCTACGCCCTGCCGGAGGGGCCGGAGGCCTTGCCGGAAGGGGACCTGCTGCGCCGCTTCCTGCTGGCCATCGGCGACAAGAAGCCGCAGCTGGTGGGCTTCAATTCCCGGGACTCGGACCTGCCGATCCTCGTGCAGCGGGCCATGGTGCATCGGCTGTCCATTCCGGGGCTGGGGCGCAGCGCGGAGAAGTGGGCGGGAGGTGACTTCTTCGATCGGTATGGCAACCAGCACGTGGATCTCCGGGAGATCACCGGCGCCTGGGGCAAGGCCTCCTCCACCCTCCACGAGCTGGCCACCGCTTGCGGCATCCCCGGCAAGCTGGGTACGGATGGCAAGAGCGTCATCGACCTGTGGCGGGCCGGGGACGTCGCGGGCATCGTGCGCTACAACCAGTTCGATGCCCTCACGACTTTCCTGGTGTGGCTGCGGGCCATGACCCTGACCGGGCACCTCACGCCTGAGCAAATGGAGGCCGAGGAGGCCCAAATCCGAGCCCTGGTGGAAGCCAAGGCCCAGGCCGATCCGGACTTCCACCGGTACCTGGAGGGCTGGGACCGCCTTTCCTGAGGTCCCATCGAGCATTGACTTGCCTGGAGCCTGGATTAGACTGGCTCTCATATTTTCATGCAATTTTTTCCAAGGGAGGTGCTTGTGACGAAGCGGCTTGCGGCGGAATTTATCGGAACGCTCTGGCTCGTGCTGGGTGGGTGCGGAAGCGCGGTGTTGGCGGCGGCCTTCCCGGGCGTGGGCATCGGTCTTCTGGGGGTCAGTTTCGCCTTTGGACTCACGGTCCTGACCATGGCCTTCGCCATCGGGCCCATCTCCGGGTGCCATCTGAATCCCGCGGTGACCCTGGGGCTGGCCGTGGGCGGGCGCTTCCCCTACAAGGATGTGGCGTCCTACTGGATCGCCCAGGTGCTGGGCGCGGTGGCAGCCTCCGCGATCCTCTATGTGATCGCCACGGGCAACGGCTCCGCCATCGGCGGCTTCGCCAGCAATGGGTTCGGTGAGCATTCCCCCGGCAAGTACGGCCTAGGCGCTGCCTTCCTGACGGAAGTGGTCATGACGTTCTTCTTCCTGATGGTCATCCTGGGGAGCACGGCGAAGAAGGCCGCACAGGGCTTCGCGCCCATCGCCATCGGGCTCTGCCTGACGCTCATCCACCTCATCAGCATCCCCGTCACGAACACCTCGGTGAATCCTGCCCGCAGCACCGGTCCGGCCCTGTTCGTGGGGGGCTGGGCCCTGTCCCAGCTCTGGCTCTTCTGGGTGGCCCCCTTGATCGGCGCCGCCCTCGCGGGCTTCACTTTCCCGAAAATCGAGGAATAGATCGTCTTTAAAGCAAAATTGGCATAGCTTGAGCAAAGGGGGTTCAGGGCCGATATAGTCTTGACCCTAGGAGCCGCCATGACCCAGGAGATCCGACCCGAGGACCTCATCGTCACCGAAGAAGACGGTACCCGCCGCATCAACCACGATGTGATCGAGAGCTACGGCTTGTTCAACCTGCCCAGGGCCACCATGCGTCAGGCCCTGATGGTCTATTACGACAATGCCAGCCGCATGGGGCGCGGCCCCGCCCAGACCGTCCGCACCTTCATCACCCTGGCCAGTTCCATCACACGGTTTCCCCGGCCCGTGGCCATCAATTTCACGCGCGGCTCCGCCTATCGCCGGAACATGCGGATGTTGAGGCGCTTCAGCCGCTGAATCGCGGCTGACGGGTCGCAAGGCACGCGGCTAGATGCCGCGCGCATTACGGGGTCCCCGTGCGCCGAGAATGCGCTTCAGCCGCTGAATCGCGGCTGACGGGTCGCAAGGCACGCGGCTAGATGCCGCGCGCATTGCGGGGTCCCCGTGCGCCGAGAATGCGCTTCAGCCGCTGAATCGCGGCTGACGGGTCGCAAGGCACGCGGCTAGATGCCGCGCGCATTGCGGGGCCCCGTGCGCCGAGAAGGCCCTTAGACCCTGAGCCGGTTCTCCGCAGGCAGGGTCAGAGCGTTCGCAGAATGCGCTCGATGGCGGTGGCCTTCCGGCCATCGGTGGTGACCAGGACTGCGTGGAGCTGGAAGTCGCCTTCCGCCACCTCGTATTTTGGGCGCTGGACCTTCAAGAATCGACCCAGGCTGGATTCCTTCTTCATGCCAATGACACCGCCGTAGGGGCCCGTCATGCCGATGTCCGTCACATAGGCGGTGCCACCGGGCAGCACCTTGGCATCGAGGGTGGGCACATGGGTGTGGGTGCCCAGTACGGCTGCCGCGCGGCCATCCAGGTAGTGGCCCATGGCCTGGGCTTCGCTCGTGGCTTCGGCATGCATATCCACGATCACGAGATCGGCCCGCTCCTTCTGAAGGAGCGTATCCACGGCTCGGAAGGGGCAATCGCAGGGCGGCATGTGCACGCGGCCCATGAGGTTCACGATCAGAACCTCGGCGCCCGAGGCGGTGTGGAGCTTGATCCAGCCGTTCCCTGGGGTGTCCTGGGGGTGGTTGGCGGGACGCAGCAGGCGGGGTTCCCGTCGGAAACAGGATTCGATGTTCTTCACATCGAAGGCGTGGTTGCCCGTGGTGATGACATCCACGCCCAGCGTGTCGAACCATTGCGCCGCGATCGCCTCGGTGATGCCATGTCCATGGGCCGCATTCTCCCCGTTGATCACCACCAGATCGGCCCCGGTTTCCCGGCGCAGCTCCGGGATGAATGCCTCGACCAGCCGTCGTCCCGGTTCGCCCACCACATCGCCCAGCGCAAGAATCTTCATGTCTTTAGCCTAAACGAAAAGGGCGGCGCAAGTGCGCCGCCCTTTGGTTCAGGTGTTCGCCGATTAGAAGGAGAGGCGAACGCCCAGCTGGATCTGACGAGTCGGGAAGAGCGTATCGTCCGCAAAGGTCAGAGTCCTCGGACTCTTGACTTCAACAGGCGCAGCGTCCGTTCCATTGAGGCTATATCGGTTGTAGGTATCGGCCCGGTTGAGCAGGTTGAACACATCTATGGAAGTGTTCATCCGGACCTTGGTCCCCAGCGCCCAATCGCGGCTGACGCGGAGGTCGATGTTGGTCTGGCTCGCCGTTCTCATCGAATTGCGTTCAGTACCGACTGGACGGTCCATTTTGGCTCCGTCACCGTTCAAATCGTTGGTGAAGGTCAGTGAGTATGGAAGCCCGGAGAAGTAGCGGAAGGTGGAACCGAACTGGATCTTGGAAGCCGGGTGCAGGTAGGAGACGTTGCCTACCAGCACATGGCGGCGATCCGTGTCCCCATAGCCGTAGTCCTCATCAAGGCGCAGGGGATTCTGGGTTCCCCAGCTGTTGTAGTTGCGTTCATTGGAATCGTTATCCTTGGCCTTGGCCCAGGTGTAGTAGAACTGCGCCGTGAAGGGATCTTCAGGCTTCTGATACTTCATCGAAAGAGTAAGGGCCTCGTACTTGGCTTCGGCATCGCTGACATAGGCCTTGATCTGGCGATAGTTGGCGTTGGGCCGGGTGAGGATGGGGCGACCCTGGGCATTCACGCTGGTCTCAGCCAGGTTGAGGTCGGTGATGCGCTCCAGATGGGTGGTCTTGGTGTAGGTGGCGGTGGCACCAACGGTCCATCCGGATTTGTAACCATGCTCGATGCCAGCGCTGAAGCGATCGGTGCTCGGGTTCTTGAAGTCCTGACCGAAGGTGATCACATCCAGGGCTCCCCGGAGGGTTGCCTGCTGGGCTGGCGTCAAGGTCGCCAGGTTGGCGGGATCAATGGTGGCGGGGGAGGCGGGATTGAAGCCGGCGCCGTAGGGGATGCCAAGGGCCTGGGCCAGGGCCAGCTGCGCGGGCTTGGTGGAATCGAAGGTGTAGGCTCCGATCCGCTGGCCATTGCCGGTGTAGGCCTGATAGAGGAAGATGGCCGGGGTCCGGCTCACGAAGCGGCCCGCAGAAGCGCGAACCACGGTGCTGCCCTTGCCGCCCTCAGGAGTCCAGGTCAGGGAGAGACGCGGGCTCACTGCGCTACTGGCGGGAATCTTGGCCGTCACAGGGAGGTTGGCGGACATGGGATCGCTGACATCCATGATGGGGAAATCAGGATGCTCCTGCTTGTCATAGCGAATGCCAAGGCCCAGTTTCACCGTGGGGACCACCTTCCAGTCAGCCTGGATGAAGGCTGCGAGATCCCGTTCCTTTTCGTCAAAGAGGCCGGCGCCGTAGCCCGAGAGGCCGTTGAGGCCAAAGTTCTGCTGGTAATTTTTCCAATTGCCGGCCCTGAAATTGTCGAGTGCTGACACGTACGATGGACCTGTACCTGAACTTTGGAAGCTATAGGCGCCTTCGACGAATGGCGCGAAGACTTCCATGATGTTGTTGGAAATGACATCGATGCCGCCCTTCACCTGGAGGACCGGGTTGAAGTAGGTGATGGCTTCCGAAATCTGGGTCTTCTTGAGCTCAAATTCCCGGGTGTAGGGCACCTTGCCATAGGTCCCAACGGACGCGATATAAACCTGAGGCAGGGAGGTGGGAGCGACGCGAGGCTGCGAGTCCTTGTTCCAGTTCACCTTGAACTCGTTGAGCCAGTTGCTGCCGATGGTCCAGTTCCACTGAAGGCCCAGGGCGGTGGTGTTGTATTCGTCGTAGGCGATATCTTCCTTGGCATTCGTGAGGCCGGCATTGTAGACGCTCTTCACGCTGGACTTCGTCATGCGCAGCTGGAGCGTGTGGTCAGTGCTGACCGTCCAGTCGAAGCGGGCGAAGAGGTTGTCGCCGTCGTTAGGCTTCGTGTAGGACCCATCCTTCGAGAGCAACACCGCGTCAGCCGGATTGGTGGAGTTCAGGGTCACAGGGTTGCTGCCGCCCCAGGCAAAGGCGTTGGGCCGGTTCTCGCGCTGGAAGTCGAAGGCCACGAAGTAGAAGAGTTTGTCCTTGATGATGGGACCGCCGACCGAGCCGCCGTACTGGACAGTCTTGAAGTCCATGATGGCGTTGGCACCAGGCTTGTTGGAGAGATTCACTTCCTTCTCCACCAGGGAACTGGGGCGGTAGTAGTAGAAGAGACCACCGCTCAGGTCGTTGGAGCCGGACTTGGTGATGGCGTTGAGGTAGCCGCCACCCATGCGGCCGAACTCGGCGGAAGCACCATCGGTGACCACCTGGAATTCACGCACGGCTTCCATGGACACCGAGAAGGGGCTTCCCGCCACGGTGCTGGTGCCGGTGGAACCGGCAAAGAAGGAAGAGTTGTAGTCGCCGCCATCGATGTTGATGGAGGTGTTGACGCCACGGGAGCCGGCGATGGCGATCTGGCCGCGGCCGGTGACATTCACCTGGGGGGTGAGGCTTGAGTAATCGAGGAGGCTTCGGCCCTTGATGGGAATGTTGACTAGATCGGATGGGGCCAAGGTGGTGGCCACGGACGACCGCTCGCTGTCCACCTGGGCGGCGGCGGCGACGATCTCAACCACGGCGCCGGATTCGGCTGCGAGGCGGATCGTCAAGGGGGCTGCGTCGCCCAGGTTGAGGTTCACTTTGATATTGCTGGCGGTTTGGAATCCGGTCTTTGTTACGCTCACCGAATAGGCGCCCACAGGCAGGGCTAGCGCCACGAAGCGACCGCTGCCATCCGTCTGGGCCGTGCGGACCATGCCGATTTCAGTGTTGCGAATGGTGACGGTGGCACCTGCCACCGGAAGGCCCTTCGTGTCCTGGACGCGGCCACCAAGTTGGGCGGACACACCTTGGGCCATGATGGGGGCCGCAGCTACCAGCAGCGCCACAAGGGGCAGGCTGCTCAAATGCCTTGATCGCATAGGAAGTTCCTCCAAAGTTCGAGGGTAACTTCCACAACCCCTCCAAGGAAAGGGGACACTTGGGGTATGGAACAAAATTCACGCCAAGCGCACCTCACTGTCACAGGATGAGCCGCCACGGGGCGGGGTGATCGTCTGTTAGCCTTGTCCTTTCCAAGAGTTGCTGATGAACCTGCCGATCACCGCCTACCTGCTCACAACTTCGCTTTGTGTTCTGGCCCAAGGGCCTGCCACCCTGGGGATCGCCGATATCCACCCGGGCATGAAGGGCTATGGGCGCACCGTCTTCAAGGGTGGCAAGATCGAGACCTTCGAATTCGAGGTGCTGGGCGTCCAACGGAACGCAGCCCCAGGCCGGAGCCGGATCATGGTGAAGGCTTCTGGGGGACCCTTGGCGGAAACCGGCATCCTGGCTGGCATGAGCGGAAGCCCCTGCTACCTGGACGGGAAGCTCATCGGAGCCCTCAGCACCGGCATCGCCTTCGAGAAGGACGCCATCGGCGGCATCACGCCCATCGCGGAGATGCTTGATCAGTTGCGCGATATTCCCGAGACGGCGCCGAGCCGGACGCCCCTCATCCTCCCCAAGCTGGAGCCGCCCAAGGTGCTCAAGGCGGCCCTGGAGGGGCGCATGGTGGATCTCAGCACCGTGCTTGGCGATCTGGACCCCCAGGCGCTGCCCATGCTGCTGTCCGGGACGCCGCTGGGAACCGAAGCCCGCCAATTCTGGGGTGGCATGCCCGTTTCGTTCGCGGCGGGGCCCACCCTCTCCGGAGGCCGGGAGGAAGCCAGTCCCCTGGAACCGGGGGGCATGGCGGCCATCACCCTCATGCAGGGCGATCTGGACCTGGCCGCGGCGGGGACCATCACCTACATCTCGGGCAAGCGGGTGCTGCTCTTTGGGCATCAACTGTTCAACCTCGGCCCCGTGGATCTGCCGCTCTGGTCGGCCACGGTCGCCACCACCGTCGCCAGCTACCAGAACTCCTTCAAGCTGGCCATGCCGGTGGCGCCCATCGGAGCACTGCGGCTGGACCGCAGCTCCGGGGTTGCAGGGCTGCTGGGCGCCGAACCCCACATGATCCCCATGCGCATCGGCCTCAATCTGGGGGGCAAGCGCACGATCAATTTCCGATTCGAGATGATGGATCATCCCGTGGCCACGCCGTCCCTGGCGGCCACCGCCGTCGCCCAGGTTTTGGATGCCCATGGCCGGGGCCTGGGATTCCAGAGTCTGTCGCTGCAGGGCAACATCAAGCTGGCCGGCCAGCCCCCCATCCTCATCGAGAACGTGATCGCGGATCTCAATCCCGGGCGCATGGCCCAGTTCGTGGGCGGCATGCTGCAGGCTTTGACGCTCAATCCCTTCGAACGGCCCCAGTTCGAGGGCATTTCCCTCACGATCAAGGCCGAGGAGCGCCTCGATCTCACCATGATCGCGGGCGTGCGCCTGCTGAAGGCGCGGGCCAAGCGGGGGGAGATCCTCCCGGTGCTGGTGACCCTCCAGAACATCCAGGGCGTGCGGGAGACCGCCACCTTCAACATCCTGGTCCCCTTCTCCGCCGCCAAAGGCAAGGCCACGCTCCTGGTCGGCGACGGCTTCAGTCTCACGGCCGCGGATCCGGACGAACGGCGGGTGGATGTGGCCAGCCTCGGGGACGTGGTGCGGCTGTTGAACGGCGCGCTCAGGAACAATCACGCCTATGCCCTGCTGGTGCAGGCTCAGGCCGGCGCGGGCCTTCGTGGCAGCCGCATCGAGGGCATTCCGCCTTCGGTGGCGAGCCTCGTCGGGACCGATGGGGCCAGCGCTGACAATCGCCTGCAGCGGCGGATCCTGGAACGCGCCGTGCTTCCCCTGGAGCGCGAAGTGCGGGGATTGAGCCAGCTGGAAGTGGAAATCGAGTAGCTCATGGCCATGACACGAAAGGATTCTATGCGTTGGATGTCCTGTCTTCTGCCCGCCCTGCTGAGTGTGTCGGCCTTCGCCGACCAGCCGTCGGCCAATTTCTCGTCCTTCAACGATTGGCTGGGTGCCGAAACCCGCGCGGTCCGGATCGCCGCGGACGGCCGGTTGAGCCTCGCGCCCAGCCTGCGCCGGGTGGGCCAGATTCCCGAAGGCGTCATCTGGGCGGCCTTGCCGGATGGCACGGGCGGCGCCTATCTCTCCGCGGGAACCGACGGGAAGCTGTTCCACTACACCGGCGGGCAGGTGAAACCCATGGGCCAGGTGAAGGGCGGCATCGTCTTCGCCATGGTGCGCCTGGGCCAGGATCTGCTGGTGGCGCCCACCGGCGAGGGCAAGCTCTTCCGCGTGACGCCGGCGGGCGAGGTCAAGCCTTTTGCCGAGATCGACGCGCGGATCGTCTGGGCCATGGCCGTGGACGGGGACGCCGTCGTACTGGCTGGAGGCTCTGACAAGGGCGCTCTGCTGGTGCAGGCGAGGGAGGGCTCCAGCCGCCGACTGGCGGAACTGGCGGACGAGTCGGCCTTCACGGCGCTCGTCTCGGATGGGCAGGGCGGGTGGTATCTGGGCAGCCACGGCCGAGGGCTCGTGCTCCGCTACAACCGCCTTGGCGATCACCTCGAAACCCTCATGGATACGCCCTTCGAGGAAGTCCGGGCCCTGGCTGTGGTGGAGGGCAACCTCTACATCGGCGCGGACAATGGCTTGACTCCCAAGTTCAGCACCGGACAACTCGAGCGCCGGGAAGGCTACCTGCACGCGGATACCTCGGCCACCACCCGATCCGCCGTGATCCGCATGGACAAGGAGCGGGTGCCCGAGGTCCTCTGGCAGAGTGCCCAGAGCCAGGTTTACGCCTTGGCCGCCTGGAAGGGGCAGCTTTTGGTGGGCACCGGCAATCGCTCGCGCATCTTTTCCATTCCCCTGGGCAAGACCAGGGACCGGGAACCCTTCACGGTCATGCAGGAACTCGGCACGGCCCAGGCCACGGCCTTCCTGCCATCCGGCGGGGACATCCTCGCCGTGGGTTCCAATCCCGCGGAA
>DATEZS010000108.1:0-12845 GCA_035255365.1 Geothrix sp. | reverse complement strand
CCCCTGCCCCAGGACCAGGCCCCCCTCATGCTCACCCTGGGCCAGGCTTTGGCCGCCCAGTCCCAGTTCCAGCGGGCCGGCTCCCTCCTGCAATCGGCCCAGCGGCTCCTGGAACATGGCCAGGATTTCCGGAACCTCGTGCCCGTCCAGGTGGCCCTCGGCCATGTGCGCCTCGCCCAGGGCCAGACCGAAACCTGCATCGTCCTTCTCCAGGAAGCCCTGCAGACCGCCCGCCTGCAGGGCGACCTGGCCCTCCAGGCCCACGGGCATCTGGCCCTGGGCATTGTGCGGAGCCTGCAGCAGTATCTGGGTCCCGCCCTGTCGCACCTGGACCGCTCCCTGCTCCGGGCCCAGCGCATGGGCGATCCCTCCCTCCTGGGCATGATCCAGATCTGGCGGGCCCGGACCCTGGCCGCCCTGGGCGATACCGTTGGAGCGGACCACGCCCAGTTCCAGGCCCTCGCGGCCCAGCAGGGCCTCCAGACCCCCGAGGAAATCGGTGACCATCTGGTCCTCCAGGGGGAAGTCGCCCGCTTCCGCAGCGCCTGGCGGGACGCCGCCCGGCTGTACAAGGCCGCCAGCGACCATTTCGAATCCACCGGCCTGCTCTGGCGGCAGCGACTGGCTCAACTCCGCTATGCCCAGGCCGTGGCCCGGGAGGCTCTGCGTGGCCACAAGGAAGCGCCGGAGCAGGGCTGGGCCATCCTGGAAAACCTCAAGGGACCCATCGAAGGCTCCGGATCCCGGTGGCTGGATCTGGAATGGCAGCGGGCCCATGCCCTCCTGCTCTCCACGGTCCCGGCCACGGAACCAGTGGTACAGGAATCCCTCCATGCCTGGAGCGAGGTGCAAACCGCAGCTCGGGAAATCGTCTTCCCGGCGCAGGTGCTGGAGGCCAACACGGAGGGGGCGCTCCTCCTTCTGCACCAGGGTGAGCGCCTGGGGGCCCGGGCCCGCATCCAGGACGCCTTCCCCAGCTTCCAGCAGTTGTGGGCGCGTCTTCCCGACAGCCACGAATCCGGGTTCATGGGCCGGGAGGACATGCACAGGTTCCGGCAGACCGTGGAGGCCGTGGGCCTGCGCTTCATCCTCCCCGAGCGCGCCGACCCTCTGTTGGACTGGACCCCCACCCAGATGAACCTGCCGGCGTTTCCTGATCCGGGGTGACGGGAAAGCCATTCGGTGCTCTGATGGAAGGCCCACGGCTTCGACCAAGGGGCGTGTCTAGGTCATCGATAGGGGCTGCGTTGATGGCAAAGGGTTTCCAGGCAAGGAAGTGGGCGCAGGGCGGTGCAGGATCACCGTTCAAGCCCATTGACGCAGCATGGGAGCCCTTTGCCATCAACCCTTCGGGCTGGTGCGCCAGCCTTCGTGGTACGGCGTTAGGCTCCTCGACCTTGGATCCACCAAGGCCTTCGTCGCCTGCCTTGTCTCCCTCGGCTGGCGCGCCAGCGCAGCCCCCACCCATGACCTAGACAGGCCCCTCGCGGAGACCTTATGAGTCATTTGCCATCCGATGCGCGCGCCCGCGTCACGATTCCCCAGTTGCACACCTGGTTCAAGGCGGGTCGCCGGCTGGTGATGACCACCGCTTACGATGCCGTCACCGCCCGCATCGCCGATTCGGCCGGGGTGGATGTCATCCTCGTGGGGGACAGTGTGGGGAATGTCTGCCTGGGCTTCGAGAACACCCTGCCGGTCAGCATGGCCATGATGAACCATCACCTGGAGGCCGTGGCCCGCACCCGGCCCACGGCCCTCCTGATCGCCGACATGCCCTACCTGAGCTTCCACTTGAGCGTCGAGGACACCCTGCGCAACGCCGGGGGCTTCCTGCAGCGGGGGGCCCAGGCGGTGAAGTTGGAAGGGGGCGCCAAGCGTCTGCCCATGATCCATGCCCTTCTCGACGCGGAGATCCCGGTCATGGGCCACCTGGGCCTCACCCCCCAGAGCGTGAATCCCATGGGCGGCTTCAAGGTGCAAGGCAAGCACAAGGCCGAAGCCCTGCGCCTGCTGGAGGATGCCCAGAAGCTGCAGGATGCCGGCTGCTTCAGCCTGGTGCTTGAGGGCATCCCCGCGGATCTCGCGGCCAAGGTCACGGAAATCGTGGAGATACCCACCATCGGCATCGGGGCCGGACCCCATTGCTCGGGCCAGGTGCTGGTCTTCCACGATGTGCTGGGGCTCCTGCCTGGCACCTCCCCCAAATTCGTCCGCCGCTATGCCGAAGGATTTAAACATCTAGAAGAGGCACTCGCCGCCTGGGCCGAGGATGTGAGGAGGGGAGGCTTCCCGGATGGGCGGGAATCCTATACTCTTCCAGAAGCCGTTCGTCCGGCTTTGACCGAGTGGCACCCCTGAACATGTCCTTGGTAAGCTGGTAGGTGTTTCCTGAAGGGTCCCGCTTTTGTCCATGCGAGTTGTCCGTACCATCGCTGATTTACGCACCGTACTCAAATCCTTGAGAGAGGGAGGCAAGCGGGTCGGCTTCGTCCCCACCATGGGATTCCTTCACGAGGGCCATGGGGCCCTCATCCGCCAGAGCGCGGCCCGTTGTGACGAAACCGTCGTCTCCATCTTCGTGAACCCCACCCAGTTCGGCCCCAGCGAGGACTTGGCCTCCTATCCCCGGGACCTGGAACGAGACCAGAACCTCTGCCTGGATGCAGGCGCCTCCGTCCTGTTCCTGCCGGATGCCTCGGAGATCTACCCCACGGGCTTCCAGACGCACATCGAGCCCGGCCGCCTGGCCGAACCCCTTTGCGGGCGGTTCCGGCCCGGCCATTTCCGGGGCGTGGCCACCGTGGTCGCCAAGCTCTTCAACCTGGTTCAGCCCGACCTGGCCTTCTTCGGCCAGAAGGATTTCCAGCAGACGGTGGTGATCCGCCGCATGGTGCGGGACCTCAACCTTCCGGTGGACGTGGTGGTCATTCCCACCATCCGGGAAACCGATGGTCTCGCCCTCAGCAGCCGCAACACCTACCTGGATGAGGATGCCCGGCGCCGGGCCCTCGCCCTGAGCGAAGGCCTCCTGGCCGCCCAGTCGGCTTTTGAAGGCGGGGAGAACCATTCGACCCAGCTCCTGAAGCTTGCGGGCGCGCCCCTCTCCAAGGTGGATTCCGTCCAGTATCTGGAGCTGGTGGATGCCCAGACCCTGGAACCCATCCAGGGTCTCGTGGACCGTTCGGCGGCCCTGTGCGTCGCCGCCTACGTGGGGAGCACCCGGCTCATCGACAATGTGCTGCTGGTTCCCAGCGTCAACTCGACCAATCCCGGCACGAAGGCCTGAACTCATCCGTACGATCTATGGTCAGAAGCCGGCCATGGGCCTAGGCTGGAATCCTTCGATTCAGGAGGTACTCATGGCCAGTCGATTGATGTCCACTGCGCTCGCGACCTTGCTCCTGGGCGCCCTCCCTGCCTGGGCCGGCCCCGATGAACACGGCAAGGGGCACCGGAAGGAATGGAAGGAAGAGGACCGGGAAGACCGCGAATACTGGAAGGAGCGGGACCGGGACGAAAAGCGCTATTGGAAGGAGCAGAGACGGGAGCATCGCCCCCACCGCTATGACCGGGATGACCGGGGCTATCGCCCCCCACCCTGGATGAGCGGCTACTGGCGCTCCGGCGAATCCCGCCGCTACGTGGCCCTGGTCCCCGGCGATCCCAGCCGCATGTACGTCTTCCTTGACGGCCGCTGGGTTCTTCGCCGGGTCACCGACCCCCGGGCCCGGCTCGACCTGGAAGGCGCCTTCCAGCTACCCGCCGCGCCGCCACCGATCGCCCCACCCCGTCTGGGCCTCGACCTGCACGTGGTGTTGTTCAACTGAGTCCCTGGCAGGCTGAAAAAATCGAGGATGGACCCGAGGCAGGACAGAGCTCATGCTTAGGCGTTGGCCGGGACTCCGTGGGAGCCTGGACCGGAGGATGCATGCTGCGTCACTTTCTGCTCGGTAAGATCCATCGCGCCACCGTGACCCGGGCCGATCTGGATTACGTGGGATCCATCACCCTGGATCCCCTGCTCATCGAAGCCGCCGGCTTCATGGAAAACGAGAAGGTGGACATCTACGATGTCACCAACGGCTCTCGGATCTCCACCTACGTGATCCCAGGCATCCCGGGCTCGGGCGAAGTGGGCATCAACGGCGCCGCCGCCCACCTGGTGGACAAGGGCGACCTCGTCATCATCGCCGCCTACGGCTGGATGACGCCCCAGGAGGCCGAGACCGTGGCCCCCAAGGTGGTCTTCGTGGATGACCGCAACCGCATCACCGAGCGGCGCACCCAGGAGCGGACCCCTGTCTGCGTGGCCGCCTTCACGGACTAGCCAGCACGGAACCGCCCTGTTGCGTGCAGGTTGCGAGCGGGTAGGCCCGACGATCGCATGTTTTGTTCAAGTAGCGCTAAAACAAGAGTTACAGAACGCGGAATGCCTTCCAAGCCCCCCCTGAAGAATAAACACCCGTTGCGGAACCTTCAGGTGTTGGCGCGGCATCATAGAAGCATGGTAGAAAAGAGTCACCCTACGGCCTGGTACGGCCCCGGGGCCCGCGGTCGGGACATGGCGTTCCCCTGCAAAGTTCTGAAAGGTTGGTTTTATGGAAGTCCGCAAGTCCCTGGTGGTCAATGCGACCCCCCTGGAGACGCGCATCGCCCTGCTTGAGAACGGCCAGCTCTGCGAGCTGTTCCTTGAGCGAACGATGAACAAGAGCCTGGTGGGGAATGTCTACAAAGGCCGGGTGGCCAAGACCCTGCCCGGCATGCAGAGCGCTTTCGTGGCCATCGGCTGCACGAAGGACGGGTTCCTCTATCTGGATGATCCCGTGGCCCAGCGCATCGGCGCGGACCTGGCCACCGACGAAGACGGAGAAGAGTCCCCCGAGGATCTGCCCCCCCCGCCGCCGCCCCTGCCCCCCCTCAAAGAGGGTGAGGAGACGCTGGTCCAGGTGGTCAAGGACCCCATCAACACCAAGGGTCCGCGCCTTTCCCGGCATCTCAGCTTCCCTGGCCGGTTCCTGGTGTTCATGCCCGGCATCGAGCACATCGGCATCAGCCGCAAGATCACCGATCCCGAGGAACGGGACCGCCTGCGCGAGCTGATTCGGAGCCATGCCCAGCCCGGCGAAGGGTACATCGTCCGTACCGCCGCCATCGGCGAGAAGGATGAGGATCTCGTCGGCGATGTGACCTTCCTCCGGCAGATGTGGCAGGAGGTCCAGGCCAAGGCCGAGTCCGTGCCGGCCCCCGGCCTGGTCTGGCAGGACCTGCGCCTGCTCCAGAAGGTCATGCGGGACACTTTCCGCGAGGAGGTTTCCAGCTTCTGGGTGGATGACGACGCCGCCCACCAGGAGGTGGTGGCCTTCGTGGAACGCCTCCACCCGGAGTGGTCCAGCCGCGTGAAGCGCTTCACCTCGGACCTGCCCATTTTCGACGCCTTCGGCATCGAGGCGGAGATCGAGGCGGCCCGGCAACCCAAGGTCTTTCTCAAGCATGGCGGCTCCATCGTGCTCAACCAGACCGAAGCCCTGGTCAGCGTGGATGTGAACACCGGCAAATTCGTGGGGAAGAAGGATCTCGAGGAGACCGTCTTCCTCACCAACCTCGAGGCCATTCCCGAGATCATCCGCCAGCTGCGCCTGCGGAACCTCGGCGGCATCGTGGTCATCGACTTCATCGACATGGTGGATCCCGCCCATCGCGAGGCCGTGATGGCGAGGTTCCAGGAGGAGATCCAGCGGGACCGCAATCATCCCCGGGCCGGGAGCCTTTCGGAATTCGGCCTGGTGGAACTCACCCGCAAGCGCACTGGGCCTTCCCTGGAGCGCATGCTCACCCAGTCCTGCCCCACCTGCAACGGCGCCGGGCGAACCCCCAATCCCGATGCGGCCCTGCTCAAGGCCTACCGGGAACTGGTGCGCCTGGGGGAACGCCTGAGAGGTTCCGAAGTGCGGCTCACCCTGCACCCCGAACTCTCCGCAGCCCTCAACCAGGAAGCCCGGGAGGGGCTGGTGAAGCTCACCCGGCTGCTGGGCGCCAAAGTTCAGTGGATCGAGCGGCTTGAGGCCCCTCGGCACACCGTGGTCCTCGACCTCCAGCTGCCGGACCAGAACAGCGCCAGCGCATAAACACCCCGCTTAAACACCCGCCGTCTATCCCAGGCAGGTAGGGCAGCGCATGCCCTTCTGGAGATCTTCGATGAGGCGGGGCACGTGGTTCAGGCTGCGCACCTCGTAGATGGGATCCTCCGGATCATGCTCCGGCCTGGCTTGGCCATCACGGTTCACCCAGACGGCCGCCCAGCCCGCTGCCACCGGCCCGAGCACATCGTCCTTCCAGCTATCGCCCACCATGATCAGGTTGCCGGGGAACAACCCCAGGCGACGCTGCACGGCCTCGAAGACCGCCAGCTCGGGCTTCAGGGCTCCCAGCTCCGCGCTCAGCATCCGCGACCGGATCCGCTCGGCGATGCCGAGGCGATCCAGCAGCTCCAGCCCGAAGCTCTGGGTATTCGACAGCAGCCCCACCCGGGCCAGGCCCCTCACCGCGCCCACCACCTCCGCGGCCTCGGGGAAGCAGGCCGCCTGGTCGCCAGCCTCCGCGAAGGCCTGGAGCACGGCTTTCTTCTGCGCTTCATCCCATCCCATGCGCTCCTGCCAGGCCTCCAGGAAGGCTTCGCCTGAGTCATAGGGACGGGTCATGCCATCCCGCACCAGATCCCCATACCCGGGTTCCTGATCTTCCCGCAGGAGCCCCCGCAACCGCTGGAAAGGGTTGCCCCCCGGGCTGTAGACCAGGGTGTTCCAGAGGTCGAAGACGACGGCGCGGATCATGTCAGGCGCTGGACCGCAACTTGGTGGTCCGCATCATCGGCCGCTCTCCCGGCTCACGCGCAGCGGCACGCCGAACTCGATGCCCATGACTTCGAAGCGGGCCTGGCCTTCCAGGCGCCACGTCGCCCGTTCCTTGCGGAACACCACGGAAGAAAGGGGTTCCCAGGCGGCCTTCAGGTCGGCATAGCCGAAGCTCATCTCCATCCGCAGGGTGCTCCGGCCCTTGGGGGCGATGTCGGCCCCTTCCGGGAAGCTCACCGCTCCCAGAGAGTGGTCTACATTGCGCGCGTTCAACCGCAAGGCCCCGCCCACTTGGCGGGTATGCAAGCGCTGGTCCGAAGGGTTGTCCACGCCGATCTCCAGCTTCAGGCGCAGGCGGGACTGCTCCAGGGGAAACGCCAATTCCACCTGGGGTTCCACGCGATCCAGGCTGAACCGCAACTGGCGGGCCGCCTGCTCGTATCGCAGCGCCGGGTTGAGGGCGTCGCATCCCATCATCACCAGCACCACTGGCAGGACCCAGATCCGTCGCATCTCAGGCTCCCCGGTAGATCACGCAGTTGTCGGTGGTTTCAAAGACCTCGATCTGGCAGAGCATCGGCAGCTCCGGCTTGAGCTGTTCCCAGATCCACTTCGAGATGTTCTCGGCGGTGGAAAGGGGGATCAGGTCATTCAGAAAACGATGGTCCAGCCGCGAGATCACCTTGCCAACCACCACCTTGGACAGGTCGTCAAAATCGATGATCATGCCCGTTTCCGGCGTCACGGCCCCCTCCACCAGCACAAAGAGCTTGTAGCTGTGGCCATGCAGGTTCCGGCACTTGCCCGGGTGGTTGTAGATGAAGTGGGCGGCTTCGAAGCCGTATTCCTTGCGTAGGATCATGACGCTCACGATAGAAAGGCCCCGCGGTGGCGGGGCCTTCCATTCTATCAGGCGCGTAGCTTATTTGATGGCGTTGAGGATCAAGGCCAGGGGCGTCAGGGCCTGGAGATTCTCCTGCCAGTTGGTGTCGCGCCGGAAGCGCTGGGGGATCAGGACGGCATCGCCAGGCTCCACCGCTTTGCCCTCCACCCAGCTGTCGATGATCCGGCCATCGGCCTTCAACAGACGGATGTTGGAGGCATCGGCATTGCGGGTCAGCCCGCCCGCCAGCTTGAGCAGATCCGACACCTTCATCCCGTCCTGCACCTTGTAGACGGCGAAGGGGCTGGCCGCTTCGCCCACCACATAGGCCGCATCCACCCGGCGCGGAATGGTGATCTCATCCCCATCCTGCAGTTCCACATCCGCCTGTTCGTTGCCTTTGAGGGCCAGATCGAAGTTCACGACGAGGCGGTTGAGGTCGCCCCCTACCAGGCCATGCATGGTGGGGTTCTTCTGGAGTTGGCCTGTCAGGGGCTGCCGCTTCGTTTCGCTGAGCCGCTCCAGGATGTCGTTGATGCCTTTGCCTGTGGGATCCTGTTTTGAAATGCCAGCACCGGCTACCGCCTTTTGAGTGTCAGGACTCACACCCCCGAGGGCGCGCAGGAAGATCCCGGCCTTGGGCATGGCCTCGTTGGTCAGGCCACCGGCCCGCTTGACGAGGTCCGACAACCTGGCGTGATCCTGATCGAGGGTATAGGAGCCTGGCCGCAACACCTGACCGCTGATGCGGACCAGGCGATGAACCTTGAAATCGGGTTTGGCAAAGAGACTCAACTGATCATCGGGTTGAATGCGGGGATTCACCGAATCGTCCGTCAGGGCGATGGGGCTGGCGGTTTCCGTGGAGAGCAGGCGGGCCAAGTCCAGTCGAATGACCTGACTGGGCTTCCCATCCTGAGTGTGAGCCAACTCCGCGACCAGACGATCCGCATCCTTCTGCAGCACGCCGGCCCGGAAGATCAGGTCCGAGGCCCTCATGCCCTCCAGGTACTCATAGGGTCCGGGCCTGGACACCGGCCCCAGGACCGTCACCGTCCGGGGCACGCGCATATCTTCCAGACGGAACAGTTCAATGCGGTCGCGGTCCTCCACCAGCAGGCTGTGGGCCGGATCCCCGGCAAGGGCCCTGTCCACATTGAAGGACTCCAGGCGCGTGGTACCGTCCGCGGATGTGTGGACCACCTCCCCCCGCGCCCGGTAGGTGTCGGGAAGCAGCTGGGATTCACGCCGGAGCAGATCGCCAATGCGCAGCCCTTCGGTGCGGGCAAAGGTCCCAGGCACCCGCACCCAGCCGGCCACCTCCACCACCGGACCGGTTCGTTCCCGCCGAGGCAGGGCCGAGAGGACATCCCCACGCTGGAGGGCGATCCGGGGCGCATTTTCCAGTTGCACAACCCGTCCGGAAATCGTGCCATCCGCCTCCCGGCGCCGGAGCGACAACGCGCCGGCCCCTGCCTCCGGAGCGAACCCGCCGGCCCACCGGAGGGCATCAGCCACGGTTTCGCCTTCCCGAAGCTCAAACTGCAGCTGAGGGGCATTCCCATAATTCATCCACTGGGTCAGCCACTCCGGTTCGGAAGCATGCTTGGTCTTCAGGGGCTGGCCGTTGGCGGGGTTGAGGCGGAGGCGATGGTCCGAGAGGGGTGCGGATTGCAAATCTTCCAGTTGAGCCTGGATGGCCTGAAGGCGGTCTTCCAGGCCGGACAACTCGGCCAGGGAGGGAGTAGGTTTATCCGTTGCTGGAGGTTCCTTCTGGTTATCGGAGGCCTTCCGCATGTCCGACCGCATGACGCCAAGCTGGGCTTCAATGGCCTTCCGCTCTCGAATCAGCCGGGCCCGCTGCTCGCTCTGGGGATCCCGCTCCTGGAAGGGGCTGTCGTCATCCTCGTCCTGGCCAGGCGCCAGGCTGGAACCCACTACCCGCTGGAAGGCCCCCTCCAGGAGCACCTGGTTCTGGGCCAAAGGGACAAAGAGGGAATCGCCATTCTGAAGTGCCACGTTGGGGTTGCCGAGCCCCTCGGCTCTGAGGGGGTACAGGTCCAGGCCAAAGGCCTTTTTGCCTCCGCGCATCACCCGGATGTCGCGGTAGCTGCCCAGGGCCGTGGGACCCCCGGCCAGGCTCAGCACATTGACCAGGGAACTGAGGCTCGACACGAGGTAGCTGCCGGGCTTGTACACCTCCCCCAGGACGAAAACCCTCACTTCGCGGAGCTTGATCACCTGCAGATCCACCGAGGACCTGGAGAAGCTGCGCCCCACCAGTCTTTGGACAGATTCCTTGGCTTGGCCGAGGGTCAGTCCCGCCACCCTGGCGGTGCCCACCTTGGGAATGATGATTTCTCCTCGGCCATCCACCTGCACCGGCAGGTCGAAGGTGGCGCTGCCGAACACGTTGAGGTTCAGCTGATCACCCGTACCCAGGACGTAATCCTCGGCGATCCCGCCTTCCGTGGCCGCCGTGCCTCGCTGACGGACCTCGAACATGTCCGCCCCGAAGCGCCGGGGACCTTTTTCTCGCTTCTTCATGGCCTGGATGGCTTTGTCCAGTTTCTCGTCCTCGTTGAGCTGTTCCTGAACCTGCAGCGGGGCCAAATCTGGGGCCGCCGGCGCAGTCGTGCCTCGAGTGGGTGTGGCATCCTCTGGCACGGATTGAACGGCTACCCCGGCCCCTTGAGCAGCTGCCTTCAAGGCCTGGAGGTCCAACCCAGAGGGAAGCTGGGCCGAAACGGACATAGATACCAAGGCCAGGGGCCCGAAAAACTTGAACCGCATGAAATCTCCAGATCTTAAAGCCAGAGGGGTCTTGATCTTCAAGGAGGTTATCATGGGTCCCCGCCTCATTCCCATTGGGTCCCGAAGAGCCAAGAAAGCTCATCCAGGCCTTCCCAACTTATAAACCCTCTACCCGATAGCCCTTTACTTGTTGCCCACGAATCTTGGCCAGCCGCGCTTTGGCAGTTCGTGGGTAGATCCAGGATGTAAGCTTCGCCGCCCTCGCCTGGGTTGGCAGCGAGCCATTTTTTGCGGGAACCGAACCTGATTTTTACGGGGCCCCAGCTTGACCTTTTTACCGCTGGTGTTCAAGTCACCTTTCACCCTTACCTGGCAGCACAATCAGGCTTGCCCTATCGATTGCGGGAACTCCATGCTGACGGTCGGGGCCACGCTTAATCATTCGCTCTGGATGCGTCAACACAAGCCAAGCCAGCTACGGGGGCGGCCTCATTAATTCTCCGGGAAGCCATCCGGGCCAAGCCTGGGCAAGCCGGCGTCAAGGCCTCCTGTGCGAAGGGAACTCATTCAGGAGAAGCAAATCGCCCTGGCCCTACGAAGTGCCACCGGGCCCCTCCATCCGGCCACGCCATGATGCCATTCGGTCCATGGTCATCGAACGGAAGACCGTACCAGGCCTCTTCAACCCTGATGGTGACCTGGACCTTGAAACGCGAGCAGGATGATCTTTCCACCAAGGAAATCCTTCGCCGGGAGCCGGTCCAGCTGGACCATGGCTCCTTGGATCAGAGGTATGAAGAGGCTGTGGTCCCGGTCGCCGGTGGCGGCGAGCTAGCTCGGCAGGTGCCGGCCGTCCGAAGGGGTTGAGCGTTTTTCAGCCCGGCGGTGCTATCCTGAGGCTTGCCGATTTTCACCTGCTCCCTTTCGGCGGCGACCTCTGCAGGAAGCCCACCTCCCCTACCCATATGGGTCCGGCGGACGGGTTTCATGGAGTGATCGCAGGAGATCCGGGCCGGTGCCCGCGATCCGGGGGAGCCCTGAGGGCCTGAGGGCCCCGGAGCCTTCATGAACGCATTGAAATTCAACCCCACCACCGTCTCGGTGGACCTGGGCGGCACGCCCATCAGTCTCGAGACCGGCCGCATCGCCAAGCAGGCCCACGGCGCCGTCATCGTCCGCCAGGGCGACACCATGGTCCTCGTGGCCGTGTGCTACGGCACTCCCCGCGAAGGCATCGACTTCTTCCCCCTCACCGTGGACTACCGCGAGCCCGTGCTGGCCGCGGGCAAGATCCCCGGCGGCTGGTTCAAGCGCGAAGGCCGCCCGACCACCAAGGAAACCCTCACCAGCCGCCTCATCGACCGCCCCTTGCGTCCTCTCTTCGAAGAGGGCTACAACGGCGACACCATGATCACGGCCCAGGTGCTCAGCTATGACGGCCAGCATGCCCCCGAGACCCTCGCCATGGTGGGTGCTTCCGCGGCCCTCATCATCAGCGAGATCCCCTTCGTGAACCCCGTGGGCGGCGTCCGCGTGGGCCGCGTCAA
Organism: Geothrix sp.; assembly: GCA_035255365.1. GTDB lineage: Bacteria > Acidobacteriota > Holophagae > Holophagales > Holophagaceae > Geothrix. The sequence continues at coordinate 807 of DATEZS010000108.1, read as the reverse complement.
CGGCCAGTTGGTCGTGAACCCCACCGTCGACCAGCGTGCCGAAAGCGACATCGACCTCCTGGTGGCTGGCACCTCCGAAGCCCTCGTGATGGTGGAGTGCGGCGCCAAGGAAGTGCTGGAAGCTGACATGGTGAAAGCCCTCGCCTTCGGCCACGACCAGATCAAGACCCTCGTGAAGCTCCAGAAGGATCTGCAGGCCAAGGTGGGCAAGCCCAAGGTCGCCGCCGCCAAGGCTGAGCGCAACGAGGCCCTCTACAAGGAAGTGGCCGCCGCCTTCGCCGAGAAGCTCTTCGCGGCCCTCACCATGAAGGTGAAGATCGAGAGCTACAAGGCCATCGACGCCCTCAAGAAGGAAGCCGTCCTCCAGTTCTGCGCCGAGAAGCCCGAGCTGAAGAAGGACACCGTCGCCTGCTTCGACGAACTGAAGGAGACCCTCTTCCGCAACGCCATCCTCAAGCAGGGCGTGCGCCTGGACGGCCGCAAGTTCGACCAGATCCGCCCCCTGAACATCGAGGTCGGTGTGCTTCCCTCCGCCCATGGCAGCTGCCTCTTCACCCGCGGTGAGACCCAGGCGCTTGTCACGACGACCCTCGGCACCATCAACAACATCCAGATCATCGACGGTCTGGAAGAGGAGTACAAGAAGAAGTTCTACCTCCACTACAACTTCCCCGGCTACAGCGTGGGCGAGTGCAAGCCCAACCGCGGGCCCGGCCGCCGCGAGATCGGCCACGGCATGCTGGCGGAGCGCTCCATCTTCGCCGTGCTGCCTCCCGCCGAGGAGAACCCCTACACCGTGCGCGTGGT
>DATEZS010000107.1:0-19144 GCA_035255365.1 Geothrix sp. | reverse complement strand
TGGTGCCGTTGAAGCGGGCCCCTACCTTGTTCAGGGTCTGGACGATGTTGGGCTGGCCATCCTTGCCGCTGAAGTTCTTGCTGGGCTTGAAGACCAGGTGCTCCAGCAGGTGGGCCATGCCGGTCTCGCCGTAGTTCTCGTTCCGGCTGCCCACCTGGTAGGTGATGTTGGTGGTGATGGTGGGCTTGGAAGCGTCGGGGAAAAGCAGCACGCGGAGCCCATTGGCCAGGCGGTATTCGGTGATGCCTTCCACTGAGGTCACCTTGACGGGGGCTGCCAGCGGAGCGGCCTTGGCAACCTTGCCTTTGGCCGCCACCTTGGGTGCGGCCTGCTTCAGCTTGGGGGCGTCTCCTGCCACCAATGCGAATGCCAAGGCCCCGCACAGGGGTAGCATCATCGAACGACGGGAAAACTTCATGATTCCTCCAAACTGTGAAAGATCCCTACCAAGGGGAAGGACATCAGCTTACGAGGACCAGGAGGCATTGGGCCATTAAGAAATGTTAAGGAAGCCACGGCATAGATACTGATAGTTGGATAAATCAAGCTAACCATTTAGGTTTCTTGCGGGTTTTGCTCGGGGGCCAGAGGCAGGGAGACGCGGAAGGTGGTTCCGCGTCCCAGCTGGGATTCGAGGGTGACCCTGCCCTTCATGCTTTCCACCAGCTTCTTGACGATGGCCAGACCCAGACCCGTGGAGCCTTCACCGCCGGTGGGCCTGGCGGAGAGCTTGGTGAAGCGGCCGAAGGCCCGGGCCTTGTCTTCCTCTGTGAAGCCGGGTCCCTCGTCCCGGACTTCCAGGACACCGAAGCCGCCCTGGCGGCCCAGGGCGAGGGTGACGGTGCGCAGGGGCGGGCCGGGGGGCATGAACTTCAGGGCATTGCTCACCAGGTTTTCGACCACCTCCTGGAGGTAGTCCCGGTCGGCCCATACCGGCACATCCCCGCCGCCGAAATCCAGGACCACCTGCTGGCCCTTCTGGCCGGCCCGGTCCTGGAATTTGCCCTGCGCCTGCAGCAGCAGCTCGCCCAGGCTCACCTCCGCGAAGCGCAGGTTGAAGCGGCCCGATTCGATGGCCGTCACGTCCAGCAGCTTCTGGATGAGGAGGGCCGTGCGGTGGGCTTCCTTGGAAATCAGCCCGCCCATTTCCACGATCTCCTCCCGGGAGAGATCGCCGGTCATGAGGAGCTCGGCGGTGAGGCCGATGGTATTGAGGGGGTTCTTGAGGTCATGGGAGGCGATGCCGAGGAACTGGTTCTTTTCCTCGTTCAGCTCCACCAGCCGGTGGTTCAGCTTTTCCACGGCTTCTTCCGCCTGCAGCCGCTCGGTCACGATGCCCAGCTGCTCGGCGATGCCCTCGAGGGCGTGCAGCATGGTCTGGTCGGGGTCGGGAATGGGCGGCGAGAAGAATTCGAGGGCCGCGATGAGCTGCTCCTCGTGGAAAATCGCCACCGCGATGCCAGTGGTGAGGCCCACCTGCAGGGCCCGGCGGCAGAGGTTGGTCTCGCGCGTGTCCTGGATGAAGTTGGCCCACACGACGCGGTGGCCTGACCAGGCCTTGCCCGGCAGGCCTTTGCCCATGGGGAGGGCTTCGGGCTCGGCGCTGCGCAGGAAGGCTTCGTAGTCCCGGGGGTTCTCCAGGTGCCAGATGCCGCAGGGGCGCAGGCGGGGGATGCCATCGCCGCCAGTCTCGGCCAGGAAGGCGTGAGCGACGGGCCAGCCCGTATAACCGGAAATGATGTCCAGGGTGGCTTGGAGGGCCTCCTCCAGGGACCGTGCCATGCCGAGGGCAGAGGTGACATCCTGCAGCAGCTGGAACATGGCCAAGGTCCGCCGGAGATCCTCTTCCACCAGCTGCCGCTCCTCGACCTCGCCTGCGAGGTTGGCCTGGGCGCGCCGGGCCTCGGCATGGAGCAACCGATGACGCCAGAGCAGGTAGGCCAGGATGCCCGAGAGACCCGCCAGCGAAAGGCCCAGGAGTTCCCGCCAGAGTACCGCCGGATCCGCATCGAGCAGCGCCATGGGCATCGGAAAACCGGCGAACAGCATCTGGACACCCTGGGACGATCTTCAGCGTTGAGGATGGCCACGACTTGATCGAAGGCTGGCCTATGCCTTCCATCGTCCGGCGGCCGCCGGAACCTGAGCACTGGTTCTCCGGGGTTGCGGTGACCTCAAACCAGGAGCAGCTCCCGGAGCCGTGTCTGCCACGCCCGTCTCAAATCATCGAGCTTCAGCCCCTTGCCCCGGTTCGGGGCGCCCTGCAGGAGGCCCTGGGCGCTGGGGTGGGGCAGGGCCAGCAGGTGGAAAGGCCGAGATGCCTGGAGGTGGCCCAGCACCCACTCGGCCCGCTTGCCGAAAGCGATGACGCGCAAGGGCGAAGGCGCACCCTGGGCGGCCCGGGCCAGTTCCTCCGACAGGCGGAGCAGGTTGGCGGGATCCAAAAGCTGCCGGTTGGTGGGCGCCTGGAAGTGCTCCCCATCCTTGGTGGGACAGGCGGGGTAGGCATTGCTTAGGGCGGTTCCGTGCAGCCGCGGCCACAGGCCCAGGGCCTGGAACCGGGCGCCATCCCAGTCGTCCCAGGCCGGGGCGGGGACTTCCGCGCGCCCCGCATCGACCAGGGCGCGATAGACCGTGATGCCGGCCCCGTCTCCCCAGAAGGGGATGCCCGATTGGTCGGCCCCCCGCGGGCCCGGGGCCTCCCCGAACAACATGACGGAGACCGGGCCCGTTTCCGGGAAGAGGGCAGGGACGGGGTGGCCTTGGATGCGGGACATGGTCAGCCGGGCTGCCCTTCCTTCATGAGGGCCGACAGCGCCTTGAACTGGGGATGGTTCTTGTCCCGGGCCCACTCGAAGGCCACGGATTCGTGGTTGGTGAGGGTGGCGCCGGCGGCGGCCATGCGCTCCAGGGCGTGCCTGCGGTATTCCTCGCCCCGGCCGCTGACGGCATCCCAGCAGACATGCACTTCGTGGCCGGAGCCGAGCAGTTCGAGCACCGTCTGCATGACGCACACATGGGTTTCCATGCCGGCGATGACGATCTGCCGCCGGGACACGGAAAGCCCCGACCTGGCCTGCTGGAGCAGGGCCCCGAAGCCGGCGTCGCCGCAGCAGCCGAAGGCGGTCTTCTCCAGGAAGAACTTTGGGACCGTCAGGGCATCGTAGCCGGCCCGGATGGTGGGCTCCGTGGGACCGATGCCCCTGGGGTACTGCTCGGTGAGCACCACGGGAACTGCGAACAGTTCCGCCAACCGAAGCAACCTTCGGGTGGTTTCCAGCACCATGCCTGGGCGGTGGACCATCTGGACGAGCTTGCCCTGGAAGTCGATGACCACGAGGATGCTGCGGGCCGAATCGAGCAGAGGCATGGCATTCTCCGGGGCATTGAAAGGAGGGTAGCGCGTCCTTGGATCAGGCTCCAGGGAGGGCCGGAGGGTCTTCTCCGACCCCTGGTTGTGGGCGTCTCGGGCCGCGCTGAAACAGAGTCCCGGTTACCCCTCCGCGGGAGGGCGGCCTACCAGACCTTCACGCGATCCGCCGGGGCCAGGTAGAGGGCCTGGCCGGGCTTCACGCCAAAGGTTTGATACCAGGCATCGAGGTTCCGCACTGTCCAGCAGCGGGAATTGGAGGGCGCATGGCCATTGGTGAGCACCTGCTGACGAAGCACCTGATCGCGACTCTTCTCGCGCCAGCTTTGGGCATAGCTGATGAAGAACTGCTGGTCGCCGGTGAAGCCCTGCACCAGGGGGGCCGGCTTGCCGCCCAGGGAGAGGCGGTAGGCATCGAAGGCGGCGGCGAGACCGGCCACATCCGCGATGTTCTCGCCGAGGGTCTGCTTGCCGTTGATGGCCAGGTCCGGGAAGGGTCGGTAGGCGTCGTACTGCTTCACCAGCTGTTGGGCAGAGGCCTGGAAGTGCGCCATGTCCTCGGGCGTCCACCAGTTGTTCAGTTTCCCGGTGGCATCGAAGAGCGAACCGGAATCGTCGAAGCTGTGGCTGATCTCATGGCCGATGGTGGAACCGGTGGAACCGTAGTCCATGGCCGCGGGCCGTTTCGGGTCGAAGAAGGGAGGCTGCAGGATGGCTGCGGGGAAATTGAGGGTGTTCATGACGGGCAGGTTCACGGCGTTCACGGTCTGGGGCGTCATGACCCACTCGGTGCGATCAATGGGACGGCCCAGCTTGTTCAGGTTCCGCTCGTATTCGAACTGTTCGGCGCGCTGGGCGTTCCCGAAGGCGTCCCCCGCCACGATCTTAAGGGCGTGATAGTCGCGCCAGCGGTCGGGGTAGCCCACGCCCACCTTGATGCTGGCGAGCTTGGCGATGGCCTTGGCCTTGGTGCCGGGGGTCATCCAATCCAGCTTCTCGATGCGCACCCGGAAGGCGGCGAGGATGTTGGCCACCATCTTCTGGGCCCGGGCCTTCTCGGTGGCCGGGAAATAGCGCTTCACATAGGCCTTGCCCACGGCGTCGCCCAGGGCCTGGTTCGTCAAATCCACGCCCTGCTTCCAGCGGGGGCGGGGCTCCGGGGTGCCGCTCAGGGCTTTGCCGTGGAACTCGAAGCGCTGATCCACGACGGCCTTGGGCAGCAGCTGCGCCCAGTGCTCCATGGCGTGGAAGGAGAGGTAGTCCTTCCAGGTGTCCAGGGGCACCTCGGCGGTCAGGGCAGAGAGCCCCGTGAAGGCGCCTGGCTGCCACACGACGAAGACATCGGGTTGCTGCAGCTTGGCGCCGGCGAAGAAGGCCTCCCAGTCCAGGCCAGGCGCCTTCTTTTCGAAATCCGCGCGACGCCAGTGGTTGTTACCCTTCAGCACATCGCCCGTCTCCTCCCGGCTGGCATGGGCCTTGGCCATGCGGGTCTCGAGATCCAGTACGGCCTTGGCCCGGGCCGGGGCGTCCGGAACCCCGGCGAGTTTCAGCATGGCCGTCACATGGGCCAGGTACTGGCTGCGCAGGGTGACCATGCCTTCAGAGGCATCCAGGTAGTAGGTGCGGTCGGGCATGCCCAGGCCGCCCTGGAGGAGGAACGGGGCATAGCGGGTGGGCTCGTCCAGATCCTGGGCCACCCAGAGCCCGAAGAGGTTGCCGGTGTAGAGATTGGTGGCGTTCAAGACATCCACATCAGCCCGCAAGGTGGTGCCGAGGAAATGGGCCAGATCCTTGCGGTCCCGGAGGCCCTGGATGGCCTGGAAGGTGGGTTTGAGGGGCGTGAGGCCTTTGCCCTCGATGGTTTTCTCGTCCATGAAGCTGGTGTAGAAGTCGCCGATCTTGCGGCTCTCGGAGCCCTGGGGAGCTTTCGCCGCAGCCGCGGCCTTGATGAGGCCCGCGGTGCGCAGGTCGGTCGTGTCGATGACCGCATCCCAGACACCGGCGGAGCCGCGATCCGCCGGGATCTGCGTGCGCTTCATCCAGGAACCGTTGCCATAGGCGAAGAAATCATCCCCAGGGGCCACGGACTGATCCATGCCGGCCATATCGATTCCAGCCGGAGCGGATTTGGGCGGGGCCGCCACCAGGGCGGGGAGGACGAGACAGAAGGCGAAACTGGGCAGGAAACGTCGCATGAAAGACCTCAGGAAACCTCCAGGGTGAGGCCTCCTTCCCGCCCAGGGAAGATCACAGTCTCAGGCAGGTTTCCGCGGCGATGGCTTGCCGCCCCATCAAGTGTTCTGTGACCAGGAGATACCAGCCGAAGGCCGCGAGCAGCCCATGGCGCCAGCGGGCCTTGGGGGGCGTTCCCAGCTCCACTTCGCCGTAATACGGCAGCGTGGGCGTCTTCTCAGTCCTGGTGGAATGGGCATGGATCCGGAGGTAGGGCATCCCTTCGTGGTCCACGAAGGCCCCGCCGGACTCCGTCCCCGCCGTGTTGCCCGGGAGACCCACCCAGTCGAAGCGGGCCCCATCCGCGAATTCGAGTTTCCCGTGGCCCAGGGAGCTGGGATGGAAGACCGCCAGATCCGCGTGGCTCCCCTCCTCGCGGATGGTGACCAGGGCGTTCAGCAGTCCTGCGTGTTTGAAGGTCCAGGTGCCCTCGGCCGTCTCGATGCGGGCCAGGTCCTGGGCTTCATCCAGGAAGGTGAGGGTGGCAACCACGCCGAGGTTCGAGTGCAGCTCGAAGCCAGGGGCCGGGGCACCGCTCGTTCGCCAATCCAGGGTGACAACCGGGAGATCCGTAAGGGATTTCATGGTGCACTCCTTTCGTACGGGAATCGTTCCGCACGGCAGAAAGGTACGACCTCCAGCGCGGCCAGGGCAGGGGGGGAATGGTGAAATTCAGCTATTTTCGGGACCAATTCTGGCGCCAGCCCGCCGCAAACCGAACTGGCAGAAGGACATGGACGACCTATCTTTAGTTTCTACGGGAGAAAGAAATGACCTGTGAGACACAGGGCGAGCGCCGCCTGGGGTCGGAAGACCGGAAAGCAGAAAGCCGCGGGGGGCTCTGGTCCCTTCCCGACGGCCATCGGCTGCCCAACATGACTGATTCGGTTCCCATGGAGCTCGGGGACCCGACCCACCCGGCGCGCCTGCGCCCTTCGGATCTGGAGGACCCGGAAGGCTTCCATACGCGGCTCAATCGCTGGCTGCTCCAACAGGGCTGAAACAACCCGCGCTGCTTTCGCCCAGCACGCAACGCTCGTGCAGGCGGGGAATGAGATCCCCCAGCCGGGCCTCGGGGATGAGAAAGGCGATGGAGACGGTGCTGCTCCCGGTGAGCAGGCCGCCGATGGGCTCCTGACCCAGGGCGCCCAGGTGCCTCAGGGCGGCGAGGGGGTCGGTCCGCAGACCTTCGCCCACGAGAGCCACCACCGCCCAGCCGGACTCCAGCTGCAACCCTGGCACCCGGAGGCCGTCGAGCACCTCCGCGGCGGCGGCCGTTTCAGGCCGGATCGCCAGCAGGGTGCCGGCGGGGCTGGAGACTAGGCCGAAGCGCAGGGCTCCCGCTTCCTCCAGGCGCCGGGAAGCCTCCATGGGCGCTTCCAGGCCCAGGATCGCCGGGAACCGGAGCAGGCTCAGGCCCTCCTTGTAGGCCACGGAGGTGACTTCGCCAGGGGCCCGGGTGGGGGGATCCGGCAGGATCTCGGTGCGCGAGGCTTCAGGTCGCAGGGTGTTGGCCACCACCAGACGGAAGCCCGCCCGACCCACCGGCGCCAGTGAATCCGCATGCAGCACCTTGGCGCCGAAGGCACTCAGAGCCTCGGATTCGCCGAGGCTCATCTGGGGAATCGGTTGGGCGCCTGGCACCAGGCTGGGATCCGCCGTGAGCACGCCGTCCACATCGGTCCAGATCTGCACTTCCTCGGCGCCAAGGGCCTCCCCCAGCAGGGTCGCGCTGGTGTCGGAACCACCCCGGCCCAGGGTGGTGGTGGCGCCATCCGGCGCGGCGCCCAGGAACCCCTGGGTCACCCAGAGCACGCCGGAGGCCAAGGCCTCCCTCCAGGGTTCGCCCGAACAGCGGAGCTCCTCCAGCTGGGGCCTGGCCTTGCCGAAGCGGGCGTCGGTTTTCAGGACTTCCCGCACGTCCCGGAAAGCGCCTTCGAAGCATCGGGCCGCCAGGTTGGCGGAGAGCGTCTCGCCCACGGCCAGGGCCGAATCCCTGGCTCTCGGCGTGGCCTCGCCCAGCATGGCCATGCCCGTGAGCAGCTGCTCGAGGCGGGTGAAGAGCGGCTGCCAGGCCGCCTCGAGAACCTGGCTGAACCCGAGTTCCAAAGCCACCTGCAAGTGCCGCTCCCGAAGGGCGGCTTGGCAGGCCTGGGCCCCGGCCAGGTCGCCCCGGCCCGCCTTCGCGCAGGCATCGAGGATGAGATCCGTGGTCCCGCGCAGGGCGGAGACCACCACCAGCCCCCCAACCGGAAGCTCCGCACGGACGATGGCGGCAGCGCGGCGCAGGGCCTCGGCGCTGCCCACGGAACTACCGCCGAACTTGAGCACCTTCAAACGCATGTCTGCCTCCTTGGGAAGGGGAGCGTCCCCAGTTCGAAGGGCACCTCCTGATAAACGAAGTAGTTCAGCCAGTTGGCGAAGAGCAGGTTGGCGTGGCCCCGCCAGCGGACCAGGGGCTCCCGGGACGGATCATCGTCCGGGAAGTAGTTCCGCGGGATCCCGATGGGAAGGCCCTTGCCCAGGTCCCGGGCGTACTCGCCCTGGAGGGTGCCCGGGTCGTACTCCGCGTGCCCCGTGACGAAGACCTGGCGGCGATCCCTGGACTGGACCAGGTAGACCCCGGCTTCGTCGGATTCGGCGAGCAGCTCCAGCGCGGGTTCCACCAGGATGTCCTCCCGGCGGGTTTCGGTATGCCGGGAGTGGGGCGCGAAGAAGACATCGTCGAAGCCCTGCACGATGCGCTCGTGGCGGCTGTTCACACGGTGGGGGAAGATGCCGAAGGCCTTTTCCGCCAAGGAGTGCTTGGGTATGCCGTAGTAGCGCTGGAGGGCCGCCTGGGCTCCCCAGCAGATGAACAGGCTGGAGAAGACGTTCGTCCGCGCCCAGTCCAGCAGTTCGCTGAGTTCCTCCCAGTAGTCCACCGCCTCGAAGGGCAGCGTTTCCACCGGGGCGCCGGTGACGATGAGGCCGTCGAAGGCCTGCTGGCGGACCTCGGCGAAGGACACGTAGTGCTCCAGGAGGTGCTCCGAAGGCGTGTTCTTCGAATCGTGGGAAGCCATGTGCAGCAGCGACACCTCCACCTGCAGCGGCGTGTTGCCGAGCAGGCGGAGCAGCTGTGTTTCCGTGGCGATCTTCGTGGGCATGAGGTTGAGAATCGCGATGCGTAGGGGCCGGATGTCCTGGTGGAGGGCGCGATGCTCCTCGATGAGGAACACGTTCTCGGCCTCGAGGACCCCCCGGGCCGGGAGGGAAGCGGGGATTTTCACGGGCATGGTCAGGCCTTTTCCAGGGCGAGCTCGAGATCCTCGATGAGGTCGTCGATGTGCTCGAGGCCGATGGACAGGCGGATCAGGTCGTCGGTGACGCCCGTGGTCGCCCGTTCCTGGAGGGTGAGCTGGGCGTGGGTGGTGCTGGCGGGATGGATGATGAGGCTCTTGGCATCGCCCACGTTGGCCAGGCGCGAGAACAGGTTCACGCCATCGATGACCGCTGTCCCCGCCGCCAGTCCGCCCTTCACGCCGAAGGTGAGGATGCCGCCGAAGCCCGCGCCCTTGCGGAAGTAGCGGGCGGCGGCGGCGTGGTTCTCGTGGCTGGGGAGGCCGGGGTAGTTCACCCAGGCCACCTTGGGGTGGCGCTCCAGCCACTGGGCCAGGGCCAGGGCGTTCTCGCCGTGCCGTTCCAGCCGCAGGTGGAGGGTCTCGATGCCCTGGAGGATGAGGAAGGCGTTGAAGGGGCTGAGGGCCGCGCCGGTGTCGCGGAGGCCCTCGATGCGGGCCTTGGTGATGAAGGCGGCGGCTCCCGCCAGATCGGCCAGCACCGCGCCGTGGTAGGCGGCGGAGGGTTCCGTGAACTCGGGGAACTTGCCGCTGGCCCAGTCGAACTTGCCGCCGTCCACGATGACGCCGGCCACGGAGGTGCCATGGCCCCCGAGGTACTTGGTGGCGCTGTGCACCACGATGTCCGCGCCGTACTGGATGGGATTCAGGAGGTAGGGGCTGGGCAGGGTGTTGTCCACGATGAGGGGGATGCCCGCCTCGTGGGCGATGGCGGCGATGATCTCGAACTCGGGCACATCCAGCTTGGGGTTGCCCAGGGCCTCGAGGTAGATGGCGCGGGTCTCGGGCTTGATGGCGGCGCGGAAGGCCTCGGGCTGCTTCGAGTCCACGAAGGTGGTGGTGATGCCGGTGCGAGGCAGGGTGTGGTGCAACAGGTTGTAGGTGCCGCCGTAGAGGTTGTTGCCGGCCACCACATGATCGCCGCCGCGCAGCAGCGTCGTGAGGGTGAGCGTGATGGCCGCCTGGCCCGAGGCCACGGCCAGGCCTGCGATGCCCCCCTCCAGCTGCGCCACCCGCTGCTCCAGGACGGCGGTGGTAGGGTTCATGATGCGCGTGTAGATGTTTCCGGGCACTTCCAGGTTGAAGAGGGCGGCGCCGTGCTCGGTGCTGTCGAACACGTAGCTCGTGGTCTGGTAGATGGGCACGGCCCGGCTCTTGGTGTCCGAGTCCGGGCTGTGGCCCCCGTGGAGGGCGACGGTTTCAAAACGGGGCGTGCGGGTGGTGGTGGCGCTCATGGCGTCTCCTGGAGAAGGAAGTTGAAAAGGCCGAGGCCTCGTCGTCCAAGCAAGTCCAGGAAAAGAAAATAAAAAAGGGGCCCGATTTCTCGGGCCCCCATACGAAATGTGTATCAGTTCAACACAGCTCGACATCTCTCCATGCGCGTTTGCACGCTCATGGCAGGAATTGGCACCTTGCTTTCGCAGGTTGCCAAGGTTTCACAGGGCCCGTCCCTCCACCTTTCTGGATAACTCGCTATGGAACTGACAAGGATCTCAGATGAAACGACCCCGCGAGGTCGGTTGAAAAAGGTAACCGCTGTCAACGGGGGGATGCAAGTCCTTATGCGGTGGCGGAGAACCTGCTCCCGATGGAGGAACTGGACGGCTGCGTCCGTTCCCCGGCCTCGGGGGCCACTTCCGCGCGCTCGGCCTGGGCTGATTCCCTGACTTCGGAGGCGGTGGGCCTGACCGGGGTCACCGGCGGCCTCGGGGCTGGCGCCACGGGCTGTGAACTGACTCCCTGAATGGAGCTCATGGTGCCCTCCCAGGCAAAAGATCGCTGGCATCCAAGCCAACCATAGGAGTCCTATCGGCTCAAACCAGCATGGACATGAGCTTTTTTTGTTATGACATCAATGAAGGGGAGGGCCCTTCGCCCCCCTTCGGGCCCCGGTTCAGGGGGCGACCGTGACCATCTGAAGCGTTCTGGCCTGATACAGATCATCCACGAGGAAAATCATTCTCAGACCGTCGCCGGAGACCTTCATGGTGCCTTGGCTGAGAATGCCAAAACCTGCGACTTTCATGGAGTTGAGAAGGGTGCCATCCGCGGCGTAGATCCAGGTATCGAGGGGAGTGCCCTGGCTGGCCATGCAGAAGATCCTGCCATCCTTGGCGACCTCGACATTCGAGGGATAGGCGTTTCCGGGAAGGGTCTGGACCAGGGGCAAGCCGGCGGCGGTGGCATCGTAGACAGGGAAGTTGTAGGGCCACCCGGTGGCGGTGTAGAGGCGCGTACCATCGGCGTTGAGGGCGATGTCGTCACCGGTGGCGCCGCTGGTATCGACACCAAGGACCACATGGCCACCCTCGAGAACCGAATAATCGAGGGCACTGACCGTGCTGGCGAAGACCATCCGATTGCCCTGGAGGCTTGCGGTCACCAGGAAGGAATTGGTGGCCCAGGTCGCGGGTGGCCGCAGGGTGCTGCCGGTCACGGCGTCAAAGATGGCGTCGTTGCCGGCCAGGAGCAGGGCTTTGCCATTGGTGCGGGCATAGGCGAGGTGCGTTCCGAACGCGGAGCCCGTGGGCCAGGAGGCCCCCACGGTGTCGGTTGCCAAGTCCACCGGAACGATCTTGAAGTTCGTGTCGTCCGAAGCGAAGAGCCTGGAGCCGTCCGTGGCCACGGCCATATGCCTGGTCTGGGCGCCTACGCCGTGGAGCGTCGTGACCAAGGTGCTGGTGTAAATGTTGTAGACGTCGATGGTGGAGCCGCCCGTGGCCAGATAGATATAGGGCCGGATGGGGTCCGTGACCAGATCCACGTAGGGCGTGGGGTCCAGGCTGGTGGCCGTGGGAGCCGAATCGCCGATCCAGAAGCCGACCTGGACCTGTTCCGGCCCAATCACGGTGGTGTCAGAAGAGGCGAGGGTGACGGTGGCGTAGTAGATCTGGTTCGCGGCCAAGCCCGCGGGGTTCGCGGTGAGGACCAGGTCGCCGGGGGCGGTGCCGGCGGCCGTGACCGTGAGCCAAGCCTGGTCTGCGGTGGCGGTCCAGGCCGTGGCCAGGCCCTGATTGTCCCTTACCTGAAGGGTGCGGGTCGTGCTCGCAAGGGTCGGCATGCTGGCAAAGGCCACGCCGTTGTCACTGGCCAGGAGCCGGTGGGCGTCGAGGTTCAAGGTGGTAGGGATGGTGGTGGTCAGGTGGTCGCCGTTGACCGTGGCCGCGATGGTGATGGAGCCGGTGTAGGTTCCGGCTGCGAGGCCAGCGCTGTTGGGGTTGACGGCCAGAGGGGCGGCGGTGCTGGAAGCCGTTCCGGAGGTGGCCGCGAGGGCGATCCAGGGATCGGAGGCAACGGCTGTCCATGGGTAGGCGGCCGTTCCGGTGTCCAGTCCCACTTGGAGGGTCTGGGTCGAGAAATCGCGCCCGCTGGTGCCGCCCAGGATGAGGGACGACGCATCCACCTTGAGCGTGGGCTTGGTGAGCGTGAGGCCCACCGGGATGACCTGGGTGATGGTCTTCCCGCCGTAACTGCAGGCCAGGGTGATGGTGGAGCTGTGGGAGCCGCTGGCCAGCGCGCCATTGGCGGGGTTCACGGTGACTTCGAGGGTGTCCGGCGTCGAACCCGAGGTCCTGTTCAGCAGAAGCCAGCTGTCGGCGGTTGTCGCGGTCCAGTTGGCTGAAATCCCGTTGTCGAGGGCGAAGGTCAGGGCCTGGAAGGCCATGGGCGTGCCATTGATGCCGGAAAAGCTGAGGGCCTGGGGACTGGTCGAGAGGGACGGTTTGGTGAGGCGGAGGGTCACCGGGATGACCTGGGTGATGGCGGTGCCGCCGAAGTTGCAGGCCAAGGTGATGGTGGAGGCGTAGGAGCCCCCGTCCACGAGGCCCTGAGTGGGACTCACGCCGACCTGAAGGGTGTCCGGCGTGGTGCCCGAGGTCTTGTCCAGCAGCAGCCAGCTGTCGGCGGCCACCGCTGTCCAGGAGACGGGGGCCCCATTATTGAGGGTGAGGGTCAGGGGCTGGGAGGCGATGGGCCCACCGTAAATGCCGGAGAAGGCAAGGCTCCCCGAGCCGGCCTGGAGGGCGGCTGCGGTGACGGTGAACTGGACGGTGATCTTGGCGGTGTCCGTTGCGCCGGGATGGGCGAGGGTGATCGTGCCCGTGTGGGTGCCCACGCTCAGGCCTGCGGGATCCACGCCGACAGCGAGGGTGGATGGAGCGACGCCGGAGGTGGCGCCGAGCTTCAGCCAGGTTTGGCTCGCCGTGGCCTGCCAGGAGAGGCCCGCGCCAGAAATGTGCACGGTCTGGTCCGATGGGGCAGGCGCACCATTGATGTAGGCGAAGGATAGGGAACCGGAGTCCACCCCCAGGACCGTGGTGACCTTGTAGGTGATGGAGATGTCCTGGGAGGCGAGAATGCTTTGATCGCTCTTGGCGATGCCGGCCTTGAGCGTGGCCGTGTAGGTGCCGGCGGGAAGGCTGGTGTTGCTCACCTGGAGGGTGAGGGTCCAGGCGGAACCCGCCCCTTCCAGGACCGGCGTGGCAAGCCAGGTGGGTGCCGCACCGCTCCAGGCGGCGCCCACATAGGTTGCCTGACTGTTGGTGACGGACAGGTGGAGAGTCTGGGCAGCGGGAGCGGCCCCGTACTGGATTGCCGAGAAGGTGACGGCGCTGGGCGTGACGCTGAATCCTCCCCCGGAGGTGGAACCGCCGCCACCACCGCCGCCGCCACAGGCCGCGAGAATGGCGAGGAAGGGAAGAAGAATGGCATAGCGCAGCGAGTGCTTCATCGCTTTAACTCCAGGTATGGCCATGTGAGGTAAAACCCTAGGCATTGATTTCGAAAACCCGGATGGAGGCCACAAATAACATTGGCCCCCGAAACGATGGGCTCTCTGCCTTGCGGGGGGAGGTGGGTCGCGATATCAAAAACAGGGAAGGCAAAGGCTCCATTTTGCCAATGGGCGATTTGAATCGCCAGTAAAAAACATAGAGGCTCTCCAGGCGGAGGCCAATACTGGATCGCCAGAGGGTTTGATGTAGGCCTCTCACTCACCAGAAGCCTTCGGGGTGGAATGACGTCATTCGCAGTCCCGTCTGGATTGGGACGACTCATCCAATCCTGCCCTGCGGATTTCCCTGGAACCCAACCTGTGTGCTTCTCGCGTGGACGGCCAAGGGTCAGAAGATGACCTGCGAAGTTTAATTCGTACGGACGCGGCAACCCTCGTTCAGCCGGTCATCCGGGTGGACAATGACCAGATCTCCCTCGATGAGACCCTTCTCTACTTCCGCGAGGAGGCCACTCCGGTGTCCCACCTGCACTGATCGCATCCGCGCCCGCTGGTGCTCGGCGACGAAAACCGCCCAGCCATTCCCTTTCCGAAAAAGGGCACTGGCCGGAACCTGGAGTACGTTCTCCCCCTCCCACAGGATGAAGCTGGCATCCAGGCGGTAGGCGTCGCCGAGCCCCTGCCAGTGTGCGGCAGGCGACGTGAAGTCCACGATCACCAGCACCCGCTGCTCTTCCACGCCGAGGCTCGATACTTTGGTGAATCCGGCGGGCTCGACATTGCGCACCCGTCCCCACAGGGGCTGCTCACCGCCCCAGCGATCGAAGATCACCTGCATCGCGGGTTTGATCTTCACGGCATCGGCGGAAAGCAGCTCGGCCTTCACCTCCAGGTCGCGGGGATGGCCGACTTCCAGGAGGGGCTCGCCGGAATTCACGACGCCTTCGCTCTCATGGATGAGCTTCAAGACGTGACCGCCGGCAGGCGCACGAACACTGACCCATTTCCCCGTTCCTGCCACAGGCTCAGCGGCTGAGTAGCCGAGCGCGCTCTCGGCCCGCGCGAGATCCGCCTTGGCCGCCAGCTCCGACGCCTGCGCGGACTGCAGAACTGCCCCGGCCTTCTTGCTTTCCGATTCGGCCTGTTCGAGCTCGTTCTGCGAAAGCTGGCCCGTCTCGGCCAGCTTTCGCATCCGAAGGAATCGCTGGTGGATGAATTCGGCGTCTGCTGCCGAGGCGCTGGCCCTGGCCTTTGCGGCCTCCAGGACAGCCCTTGCGGAGGCCGCGGCGGCCTCCGCCTCGGCCCGGGTGCGAGGGTCCAGCACCGTGGCGCGAAGGGGTTCGAGGGTGGCCACGACCTGCCCTTTCCGGATCGGGTCGCCCACCTCGAACGCGATGCGCCTGAGGAACCCGGCCACTGGCGCGGACACGATGTAACGATCCTTCACCCGCGTGCGTCCCTCCTCTTCCACCGTGATCCGCAGCGGGCCGCGTGTCACGGGGAGGACCTCCACGGCCAACGGTTTGGGCAGGAACCCCCAGACCAGGGCGATGGCAACCACAGCCGACACGGTGATGATCAGAAGGCTTCTGCGCTTTTGAGCATCCATGTTCACCTCGCTTTGCCTTTCCAATCAGCCTGGTAGGTCATTCCTTCGTTTTGAGGACCGCGACCAGATCCAGATGGTCCAGCCGGTGACGCACGATCAGCCCGGAGATCGATGCGGACACCAGAACTACCGTCGCGCCCAGGGCATAGGTCGAAGATTCCAGGACCACGGGCACCCTGAATAGGTCCGACTCCACGGCTTTCGCGATGTAGCTGCAGAGGCCGCGGCCAAAGAGCAGGCCCAGGGGAAGGGCGGCGAGCGTCAGGGCGCTCAGCTCTCCGAGAAAGATGTACGAAATCTCCCCGCGCGTGTACCCCAGCACCCGCAGGCTCGCGAGTTCGCGGCTCCGTTCCGAGAGGGAGATCCTGGCGCTGTTGTAGACCACGCCGAAGGCGATGACGGCGGCCAGGATCGTGGCCACGAAGGTGAAGAAAAGCATGGACTCGGCCTGGGTATCATAGAAGTTCCGGATCTCGTCCATGCGCACTGCGGTGCCCGCGACGCGTGGCATCTCGACCAGCTTCCGGTACACCTTGGCCTGCTCGGCGCTGTCGACGCTCAGGAACGCGCCGGACACCGAGTCGCCTTCGCGCAGCAGCCGGTTGAGGGCACTCCGGTCCATGTAGCCCATGACGCCGATGTACTGTTCCACCAGGGCCACGACGGGCACCTGGCGCACCGGCCGGTTGCCTTCCAGGACCTCCACTGTCAAAGCCTCTCCAGCTCTGATGCCGAGCAGGCCCGCCAGGTAGTCGGTCAACACGATGCCGGAAGGCGGAACCTCCATCGGTTTCAGCTTCGTATCCAGGAGGTGGTGGAGACTGGTTCGAGGCTCGAGGCTCTGGATGACGGTCCGGTAGGTCCGGTGGCCGAACCGGAATCGGGCAGGAACCGTCCGGAATGGTTCCACATGCTCCACGCCGGGAATGCCCTTGAGTTCGTGGATCGTCCTTCGCGAGGAGGGTTCCAGGTAGGTGATCGTCATGTCTTCACGCTGGGCCTGCCGGAACTGGACATCAACCATGAAGTCCACGGCGTCCTTGAAGAACCCGGAGGCGATCATGACCGCGCAGCCGAAGGAAATCCCAATCACCGTGAACAGGGCCTTGATGGGCTTCCGCTCGATGTTCCTCAGGATGATGCGGGTGGGTTGGGAGAGGACGGAATCCAGTCCGATTCTTTCGAGCAGGGTCTTCCGGTAGCTCACCGGCGGCTCCGGTCTCATGGCCTGGGCTGGCGGCAGCAGCGCCGCATGGCGCACGGCTCGCAGCGTGCCCAACAGGGCGGACCCGACAGTGATCGTCATTGCGGTCAGGATCAGGCCCGGCCGCAGTTCGAATGTCAGTCCCGGGAAGCGGTAGAACTCCAGGTAGATCCGCCCCAGGCCCCGGCCAAGCCAGGCGCCCAGGATCGTTCCGGCCACGACACCGATGAGCACGATGACGAGGACGAGCTTGACGAAGTGCAGGCCCACATCGAGGTTGCTGTAGCCGATCGCCTTCAAGGCCGCGATCTGCTCCCTCTGGGTGCTCACGGTGCGGCTGAGGACCACATTCAGAAGGAAGGCGGCGACGCCGATGAAAATGGCCGGAAAGATCTCCGAGAAACGCTGGAGCTGGCGGAACTCCTCCGAAAGGAAGCGATGGGACATCTGGTCCTTCCGGCCCACGGCTCCGAGCCCTCCATAGGGATCGAGGATGGCATCCACACGCTGGATGACCTCGCCCATGCTCGCTCCCGGTCGGAGGGTGAGGACCACGTCATTGAAGGCCCCATCCATGTTGTAGGCGGTTCCCAGCGCCTCCCGGCTCATCCAGAGAATGCCGTAGCGCTTGAAATCCGGGCTGATGCCACCGGGCTTGACCTGCAGGACGAACTCGGGTGAAAGCGCGATCCCGGTGACGACGAGGGTCTTCCACCGGCCGTTGATCACGGCGCCGAAGGTGCTCCCCGGCTGGAACCGGTGCGCCTGGGCGAAGGCCTCGCTCACCACCACTTCATCCCCCCTGAAAGCGCCCGGCATTCGCCCGGTTCTGAGGCAGAGCCTGTTCAGGAGCGGCTGGCCATGGTCGGGAACGGATACGAGCTTGGCCGTGACCGGCTCGTTGAAACCCGGGATATCGAGCTTCACATCGGCGGCGACGCGGGTCTCCACGAGGTCCACACCAGGAACTTCCGCAAGACGTTCTTTCACACTTTCGGGAGCGCGCTTCAACACGCCGAACACATCTGCGAAGGCGAAGTCGCGGTAGAAGGCGTCCCGGGTGACATTGAGCGAGTTCATGACGCTGATGAACATGACGAAGGTGGCGATGCCGCTGACGATCACCAGCACGATCGCCAGCGCCTGTCCCTTCATCAGCCACAGGTCCCGCCAAAGTTTGATGTCGATGGCTTTCATGGGGGGCCTCGTTCACCAATGCAGCTGGCCAGGCGGTTTTCGCGTCTCGTTCCGGAGTTCCTCTGCGATGAGTCCGTTGGACAGGTGCACCACGCGATCCGCCATGCTGGCGATGTCCACGTTGTGAGTGATGATGACCGTCGCCGTGCCGAGTTCCCGGTTGACCCGCTCCAGCGCCTCGAGCACGACCACGCCCGTCTGGGAGTCCAGGGCCCCGGTGGGTTCATCGCAGAGCATGACTTCGGGGTTCTTCGAGATGGCCCGGGCGATGGCGATCCGCTGTTGCTCGCCCCCCGAGAGCTGGGCCGGGAAGTGGTCCATCCGCTCCGCTAGGCCCACGATCGCCAGGGCCTCCTCCGGCCGCATGGGATTCCGGGCGATCTCAGTTACCACCGCGACGTTCTCCCGCGCGGTGAGACTGGGAATCAGGTTGTAGAACTGGAAGACGAAGCCGACGTGAAAGCGGCGGTATTCCGTCAACTCCCGTTCCGTGGCCCGGGTGAGGTCTTTCCCTCGATAGGTCACCTGACCGCCGCTGACCGTGTCAAGGCCGCCGAGGATGTTGAGGAGGGTGGATTTCCCGCTGCCCGAGGGCCCCAGGAGCACCAGGAGTTCCGACGGAAACAGCTCGAGGTCCACGCCCCGAAGGGCCTCCACCTTCACCTCGCCCATCTGGTACACCTTCGTCAGGCCTCGCACGCTGAATACCGAGGTGCCTTGCAGGTCAGGTTCGGCTTGGTGATCCATGAATGCACCCGCCGTTGATTCGGGGGGCCGTCTGGAAAGGTGCGACCGCTCACGCCAACATAGGCCCATATCGGCCTGTTTTCAAAGAAGAAGGCTGGCCCATGGGACTTTCTGGCGAATTTCCCTAAACGGAAAAGTACCTCGCCTGCGGATGCCAGGCCACCAGGGCGCTGGTGCTGTACTCGGGATCCATCTGGTGGCTGTCGCTGAGGTGGACGCCGATTTCGGGGCCTTGCAGCAGGTCCAGGATGGGGCCGTTGCCTTCCAGGTCCGGGCAGGCGGGGTAGCCGTAGGAATAGCGGGAGCCCTGGTAGCCCTGGGCGAAGAGGGCGCGGCCGGGCAGGTCCTTCCCCTGGATGCCCAGCTCGCGGCGGATGCGGGCGTGGAGGCGCTCCGCGTAGGCCTCCGTGAGCTCGGTGGCGAGGCCGTGGAAAGCGAAGTAGTCGGCGTAGCCATCTTCCTGGTAGAGCTTCGCGGCGTGGTCCGCGGCGGCCTGGCCAAGGGTCACGAGCTGCAGGGCCAGCACGTCGGTCGCATCGGCGCGGAAGAAATCCGTGATGCACAGGCGGCGGCCCGTTGCCTGTCGGGGGAAGGCAAGCCGGGCCAGGGTCCGGTCCTGATCCACGGGATCGAGCACGCACAGCACATCCCCTTCGGTTCGCACGGGGAAGTAGCCGTAGCGGGCCTTCGGGTGGAAGAGCGGCTCGGCTGCCAG
>DATEZS010000106.1:0-3388 GCA_035255365.1 Geothrix sp. | reverse complement strand
TCGCCCGCATCGCCTACCAGGCCGAAGTCACCGTGCCCGAGGGCCTCACCGCGGTGATGTCCGCCGGTCCCGACAGCGACGAGGCCACGGGCGATGGCCGCCACATCTACCGCTTCACCATGCCCCAGCCCATTCCTTCGTACTTGCTAGCCTTGGCTGTCGGCCGTCTGGAAGCCCGCGATCTCAGCCCTCGCAGCCGCGTGTGGGCCGAACCGGAAACCGTGGAAGCCGCCGCCTGGGAATTCGCGGGCGTGGAGGACATGATCGTCAAGGCCGAGGCGCTCTTCGGAACCTATCCCTGGGACCGCTACGACATGCTGGTGCTGCCGCCCTCCTTCCCCTACGGCGGCATGGAAAACCCCCGCATGACCTTCCTCACGCCCACGCTGCTGGCCGGCGACCGCAGCCTGGTGGACGTGGTGGCGCACGAACTGGCACATAGCTGGACCGGTAACCTCGTCACCAACGCGAGCATGGAGCACTTCTGGCTGAACGAGGGCTTCACGGTGTGGGCGGAGCGCCGCATCCTGCGCACCCTCCACGGCGATGACGCCGCGGCCCTGGGCTGGGCCATGGGCCAGAAGGCCCTGGAAGACAGCCTGGACCGCTTCAAGGACCAGCCTCAGCTCACGGTGCTGCGCATGCACCTGGAAGGCATCGACCCCGATGACGCCTTCTCCAGCATCCCCTACGAAAAGGGCGCACGCCTGGTCGCGGCCCTGGAACAACATGTGGGGGAGGAACGCTTCCTCGGTTTCCTGCGCGAATACATGGATACCTTCCGCTTCACCTCCATCACCACCGAACAGTTCTGCGCTTTCGTCGAAACGAAGCTGCCGGGCGCCCTGGCAGCGGTCCATGCCGAGGCCTACCTGGACCAGCCGGGCATCCCGGACAGCGCTCCCGTTTTCCGCAGTGCCCAGCTGGATACTCTCACGGCCCTGGCCGAAACCTGGGTGACCGGCGGCCGGCCCAGCGAGCAGCAGATCGCTTCCTGGAAAACCAACGAGCTGCTGGTGTACCTCCAGAAACTGCCCCGCGAGATCACCCTGGCCGACTGCGTCTGGCTGGACGAGCACTTCAAGCTCATGGGCCGCGGCAACTACGAGATTCTCGTGGAATGGCTCACTCTGGCCGCCACTGCCGACTATGAGCCCGCCTTCCCGCGCATCCGCGAAGTGCTGGCGAAGGTGGGCCGCATGAAGTATCTGCGCCCCCTCTATGGCGCCCTCGGCCACCACCCCCGCACCCGCGCCCTGGCCCGGGAGATCTTCACCGCCGCCAGCCCCGGCTACCACGGCCTCTCGCGCCGCGTAGTGGCCTCGGTCCTCGAGGCCTACCCGGCCTGATGAAGTTCCATCACTACGGCATCCCGGTTCCCGACCTGCGTCCCGGCATGGCGCAGGTGCCCGGGCATCAGGTCTGGGCCACCGACCACCAGGACCATCCCTTCGGCCTCCAGTTCATGCACTACGGCGCGGCCTGCGACCTGCCCGCCCTGGTCCGGGAGCGGCCCCATCTGGCCTTCGAAGTGGAAGACCTGGACCGGGCGCTGGCAGGGCAGAAGGTGCTCATCCAGCCCAACAGTCCTTCCGAGGGCGTGCGGGTAGCCTTCATCGAGCAGGACGGTGAACCCGTGGAGCTCCTGGAATTCGTCCGCCCGGATGATTCCCGCCGCGCCTAAATTGTGACCCGATTCAGGCCGGACTCCCTGAAGATAGAGGGCGGTCCCCCACCCCCAGGAGCACCTCATGTCCCAAGGATCCGAACCCCAGGAGATCAAGGGTCTGCCCGCCAATGCGCGGCGGCCGCTGAACCCTGGTGAAGCCTATGTGCCCCTCGTCCCCCAGGATGGCGTGCCGGAAACGACGCCCCGGGCCATCATCATGGGCCTCATCTTCTGCGCCATTTTCAGCATGGCCGCCGCCTACCTGGCCCTGAAGCTGGGCCAGGGCATCGAGGCCGCCATTCCCATCGCCATCCTGGCCGTGGGCCTGAGCCGCTTCTTCCCCCGGAAGAACACCATCCTCGAGAACGTCATCGTCCAGTCCATCGGCGCCAACAGCAGCCACGTAGTGAGCGGCGCGGCCTTCACCATCCCGGCCCTCTACGTCCTCGCCAACACGCCGGGCAGCGGGGTGCCCAATCCCACCCTGTGGCAGGTCTGTCTGGTGAGCTTCCTGGGCGGCTGCATCGGCATCCTCTTCCTCCTGCCCCTGCGCCACCACTTCATGGTGGAGAACCATGGCATCTTCCCCTGGCCGGAGGCCACCGCCACGGCGGAGATCCTGGTCACGGGCGAGAAGGCCGGCAACCAGGCGAAGGAACTGGCCGTGGCCGCGGGCATCGGCATGCTGTACGACTCCCTCACCAGCGTCTTCCGGGTCATGGGCGAGAACATCACGCTGAAGACCGTCTGGGTGGGCACCGCGCTCCGGGAGCGCTTCTTGGCCTTCAACTTCCTCAACAACGCCGCGACCCTGGGCATCGGCTACATCATCGGCCTGCGCTACAGCGCCGTCATGGCCGCCGGCTCCATCTTCAGCATGTTCGTGCTGGTGCCTCTCTTCCACGCCATCGGCCAGCACGTGCCGGTGATCATCGCGCCGGGCACCAAGCTCATCTCCGACATGAATCCGGAGCAGGTGTTCTTCTCCTACATCCGCATCATCGGCGTGGGCGCCATCGCCGGCGCCGGCGTCATGGGCGTCCTGGCCTCCATGCCCAACATGATCCGCTCCATCATCAGCAACATGAAGGCGCTGCTGGCGGGTGAAAAGGATGGCGCGGAGACCGTCGTCGTGCCCCGCACCGAGCGCACCATCCCCGGCGGCATGATCGCCGTGGGCCTGGTGGCCTGCGCCGCGGGCACCCTGGCGTTCCTGAGCTTCGGGGTGGGCATTCAGCACGCCTTCATCCCCGCCCTGGTGGCCACCCTCGTCATCATGATCATCGCGTTCTTCTTCGCTCCGGTCGCGGCCCGCGCCATCGCCACCATCGGCACCAATCCCATCAGCGGCATGACCATGCTGACCCTGGTGATCACCGGCGGTCTGATGCTGAAGCTCCACTTCACCGGCGGCTACGGCATGTTCCTCACCATGATGGTGGGCGGCATCGTCTGCACGGCCCTGGCGGCCTCCGGCGCCTTCAGCACCGACCTCAAGATCGGCCACTGGATCGGCTCCACGCCGGCCCGGCAGATCGCCTGGAAGTTCGTGGGCACCTTCGTGGCGGCCCTTTTCACGGGCCTGGCCATGTGGCTGCTGGCCAACCAGAAGCTGCCGGACGGCGCCTACGCCATCGGCACCAATGCCCTGCCCGCGCCCCAGGCCAGCGCCATGAAGGCCATCCTCGAGGGGATCTTCGGCACCGTCTCCATGCCCCT
>DATEZS010000105.1:0-9286 GCA_035255365.1 Geothrix sp. | reverse complement strand
TCCAGGTACCGCATCATGCCGTCCAGATCCCGGCGTCCGTAGGCGCGGAGAAAACCCTGGACGGCCCTGGCGTCCGCCTCCGGGATGGTCGGGGTGGACTGGGGCCCCGGCTGGCAGGAAACCAGGAGGGCGATCGCAGGGAGGGAAAGGCGGCGAAGGACGCCCTTCGCCGCGCCGCCGGATCCGGGAACCCGCCGGCCCATGGACCGGGCCCTAGCGCCCGAAACTGATGGAATAGGTCAGGGGCTTGGGCAGCTTGGGACTCTTCACGGTGGCGGTGAGCCGCAGGGATTTGCCGTCAGGGCCCAGCTGGAAGATGTTGGTCCGCTCGCCGTCCTCGTTCTTGAAGGTCTGCACCAGCTGGCCCTTGGTCACCTGGGCGGCCACCTGGAACTTCTCGCCGTCCTCGCGGGTCCAGGGAGCGGACTTGCCGTCGGCCGGCATGTGGATGGGCTCGCGCTCGTCCAGCTTCACGAGCACTTCCTTGTCGGTTAGGGTGATGGCCACCTTCTTGTAGGCGGGGTTCAGCTTGGTGAGGCGGCCCCGGGCGATGGGGCGCTTGATGAAGTTCATGTCGGCCACGGTGGCGTTGATGGCGGCGGCGATGTCATCGGCCTTGGTCTGGTTCCAGGTGCCCGCCAGGGTGGGCTCCTGGGCGGCCAGGGTGAGGCATGCGAGTACAGGGACGAGGAACAGCCGGGGCAGGCGCATGGGGACTCCGTGGGGTTGGGTGGTCCCACCATAGCATTGGTAGCGAGGGGAGATCACGGCAAACGCCAACCGCGGATAACGCCGAGAACGCGGAGAAAGAATTCCTCTGCGTTCTCGGCATTATCCGCGGTGAATCCCCAGATCGGGTAGGTCGACCCCTACCCGATGGTGGCCACCATCACGGCCTTGATGGTGTGCATGCGGTTTTCCGCCTCGTCGAAGACCACGCTGTGGCGGCTGCGGAACACCTCGTCGGTGACCTCGCGGATGTCGTGGCCCAGGGCCTTCTGCTCTTTGGCCAGCTTGGTCTCGAAGTCGTGGAAGGCGGGCAGGCAGTGGAGGAACTTCACATCGGGGTTGCCGGTCTTCTGGATCATGTCCATGGTGACCTTGAAGGGCGTGAGCAGCTTCACCCGGGCAGGGATCTGATCCTCCTCCCCCATGCTGGCCCAGACATCGGTGTAGATCACATCGGCGCCCTTGACGGCGGCGGCCACATCATCAGTCACTTCGATGGTGGCGCCGGTCTCCTCGGCGGCTTTGCGGGCGGCGGCGAGCACGGCGGGATCGGGTGCGAGCTCTTTCGGCCCGAGGGCGACCATGTGCATGCCGGTCTTGGCGGCGCCGTACATCAGGGCGTAGCTCATGTTGTTGCGGATATCGCCGCAGAACACCAGCTTCACCTTGTGCAGGGGCTTGGCCACGTGCTCCTCGATCGTGAGGAAGTCGGCCAGGATCTGGGTGGGGTGGTCGGTGTCGGTGAGGCCGTTCCACACGGGGACGCCGCTGTGCTTGGCCAGGGCCTCGACCACTTCCTGCTTGTAGCCCCGGTACTCGATGCCGTCGTAGAAACGACCCAGCACCTTGGCGCTGTCCTCGATGGATTCCTTCTTGCCCACCTGGGAGCTGGCGGAATCCAGGAAAGTCACGTGGGCGCCCTCTTCCAGGGCGCCGACCTCGAAGGCGCAGCGGGTGCGGGTGCTGGTCTTCTCGAAGAGCAGCACGATGTTCTTGCCCTTGAGCAGGTCGTTGTACACGCCCATGCGCTTCTTGGCCTTCAGGTCCCGCGAGAGATCCAGGAGGTAGCGCACCTCCAGGGGCGTGAAATCCATCAGCGTGAGAAAGCTGCGACCTTTGAGATTGACGGCCATGGGGTCCTCCGGGACAAATCCGAGTTATCAGGGTAGCGCTGAGCCTGCGCCGGGGCGTTTTGAAAAAGCAAACCCGGTCCATGACCTTACAAAGTGTCAGACCAGACAAGGCCGAGGCCGCGGATTTCCCCGGCTTTCCCCAGCCCGGAGTTGTAAGATGACCTCCACCGCCAGTTTTCTTCGCCTGCCCTTTTTGTGAGCGATGATGCTCCCTTCAAGTCCCAACAAACTCCGTGTTCTTGGGCACGATCTCGCGTTCCACCGGCAGGGACAGGGCGATCCGCTGCTGCTGGTGCACGGGATCACCACCTATTCCTTCATGTGGCGGAACCTCCTGCCCGTCCTGGCCCGCCATCATGACGTGGTGGCGGTGGATCTGCTCGGCTGCGGGGATTCGGACAAGCCGCTTGGCGAAAACTTCGGAATCCTTCACCAGGTGGAACTGTTGCATGCGTTCACGGAGGCCCTTGGCTTCGGTCCTTTCGCCATGGCGGGTCACGACATCGGGGGCGGCATCACGCAGCGGTTTGCGGTGGAGCACCCGGAGCGGCTGACCCATGCGGTGGTCATGAACAGTGTGGGCTACGACTACTGGCCCGTGCAGCCCATCCTCACCATGCGGACTCCCATCATCCGGCAGCTGGCCATGGCCACCCTGGATCTGGGCGCCTTCCAGCACATCGTGAAGCGCGGCATGTACTACAAGGATCGCGTCACCCCCGAACTCATGGAGCTGTTCTGGAAACCCCTGCGGACGCCGCAGGGGCGCAAGGCCTTTCTCCATTTCGCCGCTTGTCTCGACAACCGGGATCTGACGAGCATCGCCGAAGGGCTGAAGGCGACGAAGGTGCCTTTCCTGATCATCCGGGGCATGGAAGACGTGTATCTGAACGAGGAGATCGCCCATCGCCTGCACCGGGATATTCCCGGGAGCATGGCCCTGGCCTTTCCGGAGGCGGGTCACTTCATCCAGGAGGACCAGCCGGAGCGGCTGGTGGATGCCCTCGAGGAGTTCTTCGGGAGGCGTATTTGAGTCTGGAGCCTGAACAACTGGAGGGGCTCAGGCGTCGCCTGCGCACCCTGGAAATGGAAAACGAATTGCTGGCGGAGCGGGCCGAGGAAATCACGCTGCTGGGCCTGGTCGCGGAGCAGGCGGCCAAGGATCCACATGCCCTGGCCTTGTTGTCGGGGGTCCTGGAGCGGGTCTGCCTCCTGAAGGCGATTCCCTACGGCACCTGCCTGGCGTCCTCGGGCCAGGCGCTGATGGCCCAGGCGACCTTCCATGGGCGCCGGTCGGAGGGGGGCTTCCTGGACCAGTTTCTCCTGGCGGAGCAGGCCTTGTGGCCCCTGGCGAAGACAGTCGTGCTGGGCCCGGAAGACCTTTCCGGATGGTTCCGGCAATTCACCATCGGCGAACCGGGGCTTGCGCCCACGGCCATTGCACTCGTGCCGCTGACGTGCCGTTTCCATTCCGGCGCCTGCCTGCTCTTCGCCGATGATGAGCGTACGCCCGGGGAACTCGGCCGATTGCTGCCCCTGCTCGAGCGCGTGGGGAATCTCGCCGAGACCCGCCTGGACAACCTGGCCATGATGGACCAGCTCCAGCAGGCCAACCTGGGCCTGGGCCTGGATGTGGCCGAGCGGACCGAGGAACTGGAGAAAAGCGAGGCCAGGTTCAGGGCCCTGTTCGAATGCATCCCGGATGGCGTGCTGCTGGTGGACGCCGAGGATGACGGCGGCTTCGGCTGCATCGAGGACGCCAACGAGGTGGCTGCCCGCATGCACGGCTACACCCTGGCGGAACTGAAGGCCCTGGACATCGAGGCGCTCAGCGCCCGGAGCCTGGAATCGCGCATGGAGTCCTTCGAACAGCGGGTCTGGCGCCTGAAGCCCGGGGACATGGTGCGCGAGGAACTGCTGCACCGCCGCAAAGACGGCAGCACCTTTCCCGTGGAGGCCATCGGCACCCTCGTCCAGCTCCAGGGCAAGCAGTACATCCTGGCCTTCTCCCGGGACCTCACGGAACGGAACCAGGCCCGGGACGCCCTCTTCAACACTCAGCGCACCGAAAGCATTGGCCTGCTGGCGGGCGGCATCGCCCACGACTTCAACAACCTGCTCACGGCCATCATGGGCCAGACGAATCTGGTGGTGGACCAGCTCCCGGCGGACTCCCCCAATCGGGCCCATCTCGAGAAGGCTCTCCTCGCGGCCGCCAAGGCGACGGCGCTCACCCAGCAGATGCTGGCCTATTCAGGGCGGGGGAAGTTCACCATCGAACCCCTGAACATCAATGTGCTCATCAAGGAGAACCTGGGTTTTCTCGCGGCGGCCCTGCCCAAGCAGATCCGCTTCAACCTGGACCTGGACGAGGCCATTCCTTCGGTCACGGCCGATCACGGCCAGATCCAGCAGATCATCATGAACCTGGTTCTCAATGGCGCGGAAGCCATCGGTCGCGCCGCCGGAGTCATCACCTTGCGCACGCGCGCCCTCCACCTGCAAGAGGTCGGCGGCGATGAGGCGACGCGCTGGAGCCATCCGCTCGCACCAGGCCACTACCTCCATGTCGAGATCAGCGATACCGGCTGCGGCATGAGCCCGGCTACCCTGGCCCGGGCCTTCGATCCCTTCTTCACCACCAAGGCGCAGGGCCATGGCCTGGGCCTTTCCGCGGTCCAGGGCATCATCCAGGGCCACCGCGGCAATCTGGCGGTGGACAGTTCGGTGGGCGAGGGCACCTCGTTCCATCTCCTCTTCCCGGCGAGCTACCAGGAGTGGCTCAGTCTCCCTGAGGAAACCCAGGCGCTGGCCTCCCCATGCCCCAGAACCGTGCTGGTGGTGGACGATGAGGAATACATGCTGGAAGTGGTCCGGGACAGCCTGGAGGCCTATGGCCATCGGGCCGTCCTGGCCCAGAGCGGCAAGGCTGCCCTTGAGGCGATCCGCCGCGGGAACCCGCCGCTGCACATGGTGTTGCTGGACCTGACCATGCCCGGCATGGACGGGGTGGAGACCTTCCGGGAGATCCGCAAGCTGGCTGCCAACCTGCCGGTGGTGCTGAGTTCGGGCTTCGCGGTCGAGGAAGCCACCGCCCAGCTGAATGGCTTGAACCTGGCCGGGTTCCTCCAGAAGCCGTACCTGGCCAAGGACCTCATCCGGGTGCTGGAGGGTGTGACCCGCGGGCAGGCCTGATCCAGAAGATCAGAAGGCGAGCATCAAGGAAGTCACCAGGGAGTCGCCACCCTGGGCCCCGGTCTGGCCGGACCGGGGAGCCAGGAAGTTCCTGCTGCGCCGGATGTAGTTCACCTTCAGCTTGCCCAGGGAGGGCCTGGTGGGCGCGAAGAGGTAGGTGTAGCCAAGGGTGGTCTCGGTGTAGACCGGCGTGTAGTCGTTGCCGGTCGGGAGCCCCGTCGCGGGATCGGTGCGGTAGGGATTGCTGGCGGTGTACCAGTCGTTGCCCGAGTTGTAGTTCATCCGGTCGTAGCGGGCCGTCAGCCAATGGGGACCCAGCTTGTAGACACCGGACAGGACGTAGCCAAGGTATTTCTGGTCAAGATGCTCCCGGCGGGGGACCGAGTCGGCGGCGCCCGCCGGGAACAGGGCCGGGAACCTGCGCCCCAGCAGACCTGAGGCGCATTCCAGATCCGCATGCCAGGTGGCGTCGTCGAAGGCGTAGAAAAGGCCCGCGAGGGTGGTCTTGTCCCGGTTGCTCTTGACCTGATCGGCGGTCGGAGGGCCCACGGTCCAGGTGGCGGGGATGGTGACGGTCAGGGTGGCGTCCTTCAGGTTGGTGACGCCTTCGCGGTAGTAGAGGCCAAACTTGTGGTGCCCCCGGTACTCGCCATCGAAACGGAAGGTCCAATCCTTCTGGGCGTTGAGATCATTGTTCTTCCCCTTGCTGCCGTCATCGGAGGTGCCGTTGGAGACGGCGAGGTTCAGGCGGCCCAGGAAGGTCTTGGCATCACCGTAGCTGTAGACGAGCCAGAGGCAGCGGTCGCGGACCTCGCCGAGGAGGCGGTTGAGCTGGCCGCGATCGAAGAACAGGAGGTCGCGGGAGCCCACCATGCTGCCTTCGTAGGCGGCGGGCATTTTCGTCTGGCCCACTTTCACGCTGAGACCCTTGAGTGGAACCCAGGTGATCAAGGCATCCGCCAGCAGATTGTTGCCGACGGAGGCCGTGGAGTTGTTGGGGTCGAACATCAAGCTCCAGCTCAGGTCCCTTGAAATGACGCCATTCAGATAGATCTCGGTGCGCTTCACGGCGAAGGTGCTTTCCGCGAAACGACCGGCGCCCAGCCCGTCGTAGTAGATGGCCGAGCCGGCGGGCTTCGCGGCGGCATTCAGGCGGAGATTGGCGTCGAGGGGCTGGACGTACCAGGCTTCGACCAGGGCGTTCAAGGTGAAGTCCTGGGCCTGCACGGTCCCCCAGGCAAGGAACCAGGCGAGCCCTGGGACCATTCTGGTTTTCATGGGGTTTGGCCCTTCAGCCGAAAGGAATACGGGTAAGGAATCATGAGGCCAGGCAACTGGGAAAACCACTGTCCGATTCAAATGGCGAAAACATGACGGATGCACCTGAGAAATCCGGGGTCTCTCCTCCCGCTCGGGGTGGAGGCTTCACGAAGTACCTGGCCGCGGGGGTCGTGGTCCTCAACCTTGTGGTAGCCGCCATCGGCTGGTTCGCCCTGAACAGGAGCAGGGAACACTACAACGAGCGCGCCGCGGTGACGGCGCAGAACATGGCCATGATCCTTGATGAGAATCTCACGGGCATCATCGCGAAGGTCGATATCGCGCTGCTGGCCGTGGTGGATGAAGCTGAGCGGCAACTGGCAGCGGGACCGATCAGGCCGGAGAGCTTGAATCGGTTCATCGTCCGGGAACATTCCCGGGTGCCTGAACTGGTCGCCTTCCGGGCCACCGACGCCTCCGGAGATGCGATCTATGGCCCTCCGGCCAAGGCCGTGAACACCATCAGCCTGGCCCATCGGGACTACTTCAAATTTCTCCAGGAGACGCCCCAGGCCGGTCTGGTCATCTCCAAGCCCCTGGTCGGAGGCATCTCGGGGAAATGGATGGTGGTCCTGGCCCGGAGAATCAACCGCCCTGATGGCGCCTTCGCCGGGCTGGTCTACACAGGGTTGGCGCTCGATCACCTGACCAGGGACTTCGCGAAAATCGACATCGGGAAACGTGGTTCCATCACCTTGATTGACGGGGAAGGGTCGATTGTCACCCGGTATCCGCAGGATGATCCGGTCGGCAGTCTGGTCGGCCAGAAGATCGCCTCCGCGCAACTCGACCATATTCTCCAAGCCAAGCTTCCGGCTGGTGTCTATGTGAAGAAGAGCAGCATCGACAGCCAGGAGAAAACCTTCTCCTTCCGCAAGCTTGGCGTGCCGCAGCCCTACTACATCCTCGTCGGCCTGGCCACCATCGACCATCAGGCGGCCTGGCGGTCCGAAGCGCGGGTGCTCTCCTCGTTCATGGTCGTCTTTCTCATCCTCACCATCGTTTCCGCCCTGCTGATCCATGGGGAATGGCGGCGGAACGAAGCCGAAACCTCCGCGCGCAGGCTGGCCCAGGAGCTGCTCATGCGGCAGAAGGAGGCACTGGAGGCCACCCTGGCGCGCACGAAACGGCTGGAAGGCATCATCTCCATCTGCATGCACTGCAAGAAGATCAACAACAAGCGTGATTCCTGGGAGCAGATCGAGAAGTACATCTCGGACAATTCAGATGCGCTGTTCAGTCATGGCATCTGCCCGGAATGTCTCGAGGAGCATTTCCCGCACCTGAAGAAATCCGGGGAATCGGGAAGCTAGCTCCTAGCTGTGCGCGCTGGCGGCGGCCCGCCAGGCGGCGATGAGCTTCGCTTCCTGCTCGGCCGTGGGCCCCGCCAGCTTGTTACGGCCCTTGGCCTCCTTCTCCTGGGTCTTGAACCAGGCGAGGGTGTCCTTCGCGGTCTGTTCCACGGGACGGAAGCGCAGGCCCGCCTTCACGGCGCGGTCATTGCGCCAGGTGCTGAAGCCCTTGGTATCCCCGGCATAGGGAGCCCAGATGGGGAACTCGATGCCCTCCTGCTTCGCCACGAAGTCGGCGGGAATCCACACCGGCTTGGCATGGGCGGCGCCCGCCTGCTGGCAGGCCTCCACCAGGCGGCCCCAGGCCAGCCGTTTTTCGGGTCCGCAGGCGTTGAATACGCCCATGGTGCCCTGTTCCACCAGATGCACCAGCCAGGCCGCCAGATCGCGCACATCGATGATCTGCACGGGATCCGAGGGAGCGCCGGGCACGGCGATCTCGCTGCCCTTGTCGAAGCGCACGGGCCAGTAGGTGAAGCGGCCCGTGGGATCGTCCGGCCCCACGATGTAGCCCGGGCGGATCACCGTGGTGCGGCCCGGCATGGCCTTCTGGGCGGCCTGCTCGCAGAGGGCCTTGAGGCCGCCGTAGTTCTGGAACTCCTTGCCCATGGTCTCCACCGTGGGATCCGCCAGGGTCGCGAGGGGCGCGTCCTCGGTGCCGTTCTCGGGATTGGGTTCCTTGTAGGCGCTGATGCTGGAGATGTAGAGATACTGCTTGGCGCGGGGCGCCAGCAGCGCGGCGGAAGCGCCCACCTGTCGCGGGTAGTAGCCGCTGTTGTCGATGACGGCGTCCCAGGTGCCGGTCTCCAGGGCCTTCAGCCCTTCCCCCTTCTTGGGATCGCGATCGCCGTGCAGCTTCTCGACGCCCGGGAAGAGGTCGGGGCGCGTCTTGCCGCGGTTGAACATGGTCACCTGGTGCCCGCGGGCCTGGGCGATCTCGATGGTGGCGGGGCCGAGGAAGCCCGTGCCGCCGAGGATGAGGATGCGCTTCGGCTTGCTGGCGGGCGCGGCGGACAGGTCCAGGCCGGTGGCGGCCAGAGCCGTGGCGGCGGCGGACCATTGGATGAAGTCGCGGCGGGAAACGGTCATGGGAGCCTCCTGGCGGGATGGATTAATACATCGTGAACCGATATATACTCTTTCTCACCCTTGTTGCAAAGCATTTCTGGATCCTTCATGACGCCCGCCCGCCTGCTCCGCCGAATTGTGCTGCTGGATGAAGGCGAGGCGCCGGCGCTGCTCTGGTCCTCAGCCTATTTCTTCCTCCTGCTCTTCGGCTACTACCTCCTGCGCCCGGTGCGGGAGGCCATCGGCATCGCCCGGGGCGCGGACAAGCTGCCCTGGCTCATGACGGGGACGCTCCTCGCCATGGCCCTGGCGAACCCGGCCTTCGCGGCGCTGGTGTCACGGCTGCCCCGCCGGCGCTTCATCCCCTGGGCCTACCGCTTCTTCGCGGTCAACATGCTGGGCTTCTTCCTGGCCTTCCGGTTCCTGCCGAACCATGGCGGCGCGGTGCTGGGCTACGGCTTCTACATCTGGCTCAGCGTGTTCAACCTC
>DATEZS010000104.1:0-6230 GCA_035255365.1 Geothrix sp. | reverse complement strand
GCACGGCGAAGTCTGCCCCGCCAACTGGCACAAGGGCGAAAAGGCCATGAAGCCGACCTCCGACGGGTTGAAGGCCTACGTCGCTGCCAAGTAAATCGTCAGAGAACACCTGAAGCGGGCGCCGAAAGGCGCCCGCGGCGTTTACGCAGAGGCGGAATGACCTTTTGAGCCATGACCATCCGACAGAAGCGAAGCGAATGGAGGAAAGGACGGAATCGCCGCAGGCGATTGCCGCCCGAAGGGCGAGGGGCGGAGCCCCGAGTCAGGCCCACGGCAGATGGCCTGAAGGCTTATGTGGCCACCAAGTAAATAAGGAACCAGCAGACTGAAGGGGCGCCTCAGGGCGCCCCTTCAGCTTCATTGCTTTTTCGAAGGCCATGAGCTCGAAGCAGGGAGGCTCCACCTCCACGAGGCGCAAGCCGAGTGGGAGCACGCGAAGCGTGCGTCAGGTGGAGCGGAGAGCGACCGTCACGCGAAGCGTGATGGCCCCCAGGGCGAGGGTGGAACCCCGAGTCACCATCCGACAGCAGCAAAGCGGATGGAGGATAGGGCCGCATCGGCGCAGCCGATGGCGGGGGCGCAGCCCCGAGGGCCGGAGGCCCGAGCCAGGCCGACCTCCGATGGGTTGAAGGCCTACGTCGCTGCCAAGTAGGTTGTTGGAGGATGCACGAAGCGGGCGCCGAAAGGCGCCCGCGGTGTTTAGGAAGAGGCGGAATGCGAACGGGCTTTACGGCCCTGCTGCACTTGGCCACCGCCATCATTACAACCCGGAGAACCTGTCCAAGGTCCAGCCGAATTTCTGCTGAGGTTCAGTGGTCCACGGACGTGACACCATCGGTGCGGAATCCAGTGGCTCCATTTGCGTAGAAGGTGAATGAATCTGAATAGGATCGGAACCAACCATTGGCCTGAATTTTGGCAATGACTTCGATTTCGGGCTTAGGTTCGGCCACTGTGCCCGTATTGGCTGTGGAAGTAATGGAGGCACCTGCATTCAGGGTCCACGAAAACGCAGCGAAGGCATCGTCAACCAGAAATGCCACACTGGGAAGCCAACTCCCTCCGAAATTTGGATTTACCGCACCATAATAACCTTCCAGGCTGAAATGCGATTCCACCAGGGTCAGCCCCACGAGGTCATGGACACGGTAATGAATCTTGTCTGATGTTCCATGGATCGCATTTCCATAATTCTCATAGGAAGTATCCTTGGTCGATAATACCGTCGTATAGGCACCATCGGCAGTTGTCATAGGTTTTCCATCCTTGATGATTTCCCAAGCGAATTTGGCGACATCAATCCCCGCATTATCGGCAAACAAAGACCGAGTGGACTGAACACCCATGAAATTTCGTAAAAACAGATCCAAGGTGAGTTTTGATCTTGCAAAGTCGTTGTATAGATCGATAAAACCCACCTTTCTGTTCGCCATTGTCTTCAACAATTCATCCCAACTTGTTCCTATTTGCGTAAGGGTCGAGAGCAGAACGTGGTGGCTTATCCGGCTCCGTTCCAGGAAATCGCGCAGCTGGCCTTCAATCGCGTCGCTTCCGAAATACCTTTCAAGGTTTTCGTACATGGCGACCCAATCCTTCATCGCAAGCCCCGAACCTTGATACTCCCTGTAGAGGGTTTCGATGGAAGCATCCAGATCGCCAATCTGGCGGGCACGTTGTTCTGAGGTCATATCCGGGTAGTACTCACCATAGGCCGTCCACAACGCTTTGTAGAAACCCCTGGCCGTATCAAGAGGCAAGGGCTCAAGGACTTTGACTTGGACTCCGTTCGCGGGCGGCGGCGGCAGATACACAGATTCCAGCAGGGTGATCTGGGGGAGTGCGGCATTGTTCGCAGCGGGGATTCGGGAGAGGTCACCGGCTTCGTCCACCGCATAATGTCGATAAGTCTTTTCAAGGATCGTCTTTCCTTTCATTTCGACGCTCACGTAGAGAAGCTCTCCAGCCCTGGCCGAACGATCCTCCACGCCTTCGTAACGGGTTGAGTAGCAACCCGTGAGCCCGATTGTTGTCACCACTGCAAGTGCCAGGAAGCGATATCTGACCATGGCATTTCTCCCCCTGAGGGGTCGACTGTGGAGGTCATCGGTGGAGACCCCCTGCTCTTAAAAATGGGGCCAGCAGCCCGAGGGGGTTGGACGATGTCCAGGTGGTCAACCGGGCCAGTATAGGTTCAGACCCCATGCCCGGCACCTACCCCTCGACTATTCCGCCAAGGGCGAGGCCACCACCTGGCGCATCCGCCACGATGGCGCGGAACGGCGGTTCAAGGTCCGGCCGAGCCGTAACGGCACTCCTTCCTCCTACAATCGAGGGAAGGAGCGGTGATGAAGCAGCCACGGGAAACCTTGAAGGCCGACGGCTTGCTGCTGCTGACCGCCCTCATCTGGGGTTTCGCCTTCGTGGCGCAACGCAGCGGCATGCTGGACATCGGGCCCTTCGCCTTCAACGGCATCCGGTTCGCCCTGGGCGCCCTGTGCCTCCTGCCGCTCCTCATCGCGGGGAAGCGCAAGGCCAGGCCGGCGCCGAATGGGTCCAAAGCCGGACCGCCCCCCCTGGCGAAGACGGCCTGGGCCGCCCTGGCCGGTCTCGTCCTGTTCCTGGGCGCCAGCCTCCAGCAGGTGGGGCTCGTCACCACCACCGCCGCCCATGCGGGTTTCATCACCAGCCTGTATGTGATCCTCGTGCCCCTGATCGGGGCGTGCCTGGGCAGGACTTCGGGCCTCCGCGTCTGGATCGGCGCGGTTCTCGCCGTGGCGGGCCTCTTCATCCTGAGCGTGGGCGCGGGCTTCACCATGGCCCCCGGGGACCTGCTTCAGCTGGTGGGGGCCTTCTTCTGGGCGGGCCACATCCTGCTCATCAATCGGCTCGTGGAGCGCATGGGGGCGCTGGAGATCGCCGTGGGCCAGTTCGCCACCTGCGCGGTCCTGAGCCTGACCGTGGCCTGGTTCCGGGAACCGGCGCCCTTCGCGGGCCTCGTGCCCGCGGCCGTCCCGATCCTCTACGGCGGGCTGCTGTCCATCGGAGTCGCCTACACCCTGCAGATCGTCGCGCAGAAGACCGCCCATCCGGCCCACGCCTCCATCATCCTCTCCATGGAGGCCCTGTTCGCGGGCATCGGCGGCGTCCTCCTCCTGCATGAGCCGTTGACCCTGCGGCTGATCTTCGGGGGGCTCCTCATGCTGGCGGGCATGATCGTATCCCAGCTGGAACCCGGCCCGGTCCACGGCGGCGAGGATCATGACGGCCTTGCCGCCAGCCTCATCGAAGCCGAGGCGGGGGATCAGGACTAGGACGGACATCCGCAGCCCTTGCGCCATACTCCGGAGGCGTAGCTTGCGGAGCCCCGTGACCCCCATCCCCCCCAAGACCCTCATCCTCGGCGGCGGCATCTCCGGCCTCCTGGCGGCCTGGCACCGGCGTGCCCAGGGCCGGGACATCGAGCTGTGGGAGGCCGCTTCCGCCGTGGGAGGCTGGGCCCGGACCCTGCCCTGGCCGGGCCCAGAAGGGGAACCCGGCTGGCTTGAGCGGGGTCCCCAGGGCCTGCGCTTTGCCCGGAACGGGGCCCTGGCTTCCGTCATCCAGGAATTGAACCTGGCCCTTCACCCGGTCCAGCCCAAAGGCCCGCGCTGGCTGGGTCGCGGGGGCCGCCGCTGCCCCAGCCCCGCCACCCCGGCAGGCCTGCTCCAGGCACCAGGCCTGGGCCTTGGCGCACGGCTCCGGCTGCTGCTCGAACCCTTCCAGCCCGCCGGCCAGGATCCCGACGAGCACCTCCAGGCCTTCATGGCGCGGCGCTTCGGGCCCGCCTTCGCCCGGGAATGGCTGCCCGCGCTCGTCGCCGGCGTCTTCGCCGCCCCGCCCGAGCGCATCGGCCTGGACGCCCTGCCGCACCTCAGGCGCCTGGACCAGCGCGGAGGCATGGTCTTCGGCAGCCTTCGCTCGGGATCCGAGCGCACGCGGCAGCCCCGGGGCGGCACGGGTGCCCTGCCCCTGGCCTTGGCTGCCCGGCTGGGCTGCGTGCACCTGAACCGTCGGGCGGAAACCTTGGAACCCCTGCCCGGAGGCCGCTGGCGGGTACTGGGCGAAGGCCATTCGGCGGAGGTGGATGAGGTGGTGCTCGCCTTGCCTCCGGCCGCCAGCGCCGCCCTGCTCCGGCCCCTCTCGCCGGAGGCGGCCCTGCGGTTCGCAGCCATGCCCATGCTGGACCTCCGCGTCTGGCACAGCCGCCATGCGCCGGTACCCGGCTGGGAGCGGGGCTTCAACCTGCTGATCCATCCGGCGGAGGGCAAGGGGCTCCTCGGAGTCGTTGGCCTGCCGGTGGACGATCCCCGCGCTGTGGGTGGCCTGCTGCAGGTGCGCTCCTTCCTGGGCGGCGCCTACGCGGTGGACCCCGCCCTGGAGTCCTGGTCCGGGGTGGCGGCGGAACTCCGCCGCTGGCTGCCGGAGTTGCCCGCCGCCCTCCAGGTGCGGGAGGAACCCTGTCCGGGGGCTTTCCCGCTCCTGGCCCCAGGCCATGGCGCCGGGGTCGCCGCCCTCGTCGCCGCCTTGCCGCCAAGCCTACACTGGCTGGGCGCCGCCCGGTTCGGCCCGGGGCTCGCCGATCTGGCCGAGGGCGTCCAGGCCTGGGCGCAGGCGCGCCAGCCATGAGCTCCTGCCCCGGACTGGTTCTCGACGCTAAAAGTCTCGCCTTTTTCTCAACCAGGGACTAAGGTTTCGAAGAACCCAACGTAACGGAGGGAGACGTGGCGAACGCATCTCAACTTTCCTATGCCCTCCTGGGACCCGCCCTGCTGCTTTGTCTCCACCTGGCCTGCGGCGCGGGAGCGGGCAAGGACGGCACGAACGGCACCAACGGAACCAACGGCACGGTCAACGTGGCCCTGGTCCTGCCCACCGCCGCCATCACCCTGGACGGGGCCGTCACCGACTGGGAGGGCATCTCGCCCCTCGCCACCTCCATCCAGGGCAACGGCTCGCCGACCCATGTGGGCAGCGACGTGAAGGCCCTGTACGTGGCCCGGGACGCCAGTCATCTCTACCTGCGCATGGACCTCTGGGATGGCGCCAGCACCGCGTTCTGGAACGGCACCCAGCCCAATGACGGCTGCTATCGCTTCCTCATCAACAGCAACGTCAATGCCGCGGTGGAACTGGGCGTCGCCTACGGCGGCTACGGCGTGCTCCCCTACCCAAATCAATGGAGCATGGGCTACAACGGCAGCAACTCCGCCAGTGCGTCGGCCGCCCTCCAGGGTCCCGGGCTCGTGAGCGTGGGCACCAACACCATCGAGTGCGCCGTGCCTCTCGCCGACCTGGGCAATCCGTCGGCCTTCTATGGCTTCCAGGGCCGGACCGTGAGCGTCTCCACCGCGGGGACAGGCGCCACCCAGCTGGATATCGCCCAGATCGGCCAGCCCCAGAAGGTCTGCATCGAGGGCATCGTGCGGGCCGCCGGAACCGGGGCTGTCATTCCGATCCACGGCGCCGTCGTCTCCACCTCCCTGGACGGGCAGACCATCACCACCGACGCCGCCGGCCACTTCTTCCTCCAGACCACCGCGGCGCCCAACTACGCGTCCACGCCCTACACCATCACCATCACGGCCGCGGGGTACACGACCTATTCCCTCTCGGCCATCTGGGGCGACCACCCGGTTGGCCAGTCCTTCACCTTGGCCCCTTGAGCCGGGATTCGCAGAACCGATGCTTGATTCCGCCCGCGAGGCCCTCTTGCCACATCCATTGGACTATCCAGCCGTGCCAGCGGTCTTCCAGCAGCCCCGGGGCCGGGTGACCCGGGCCCTCGGCCGGGCCTACCTGCGGCTGTCGGGCTGGCGCCTCGTCGGCCAGTGGCCAGCCGAGCAGAAGGTGGTCCTCATCGTGGCGCCCCACACCTCCAACTGGGATTTCCTCCTGGGCATCGCCGTGCTCTTCGGCCTTGAGTTGCGGGTCTCGTGGCTGGGCAAGCACAGCATCTTCAGGCCGCCTTTCCGGAGCTTTCTTCTGCGCATGGGCGGCATCCCGGTGAACCGCAGCGCCAGCCACGGCGTGGTCGGCGCCTGCGTCGAGGCCTTCGAGGCGGCCCCCTCGCTCCTGCTGGCCCTGGCGCCCGAAGGCACCCGCAAGGGCGTGAGCCGCTGGAAATCGGGGTTCTACAACATCGCCGTGAAGGCGGGCGTGCCCATCATGCCCGTGGGCTTCGACTTCCGGGA
>DATEZS010000103.1:0-2613 GCA_035255365.1 Geothrix sp. | reverse complement strand
CTGCGGGTGAGCCACACGTTGCCGCCGATGGCCGAGCCCTTGCCCAGGGTGATGCGGCCCAGGATGGTGGCGTTGGAGTAGATGATCACATCGTCTTCCACCACCGGATGGCGCGGCACCCCCTTGATGGGGTGACCTTCCTCGTCCAGGGGGAAACTCTTGGCGCCCAGGGTCACGCCCTGGTACAGGCGGACGTTGCGGCCGATGACGCAGGTCTCGCCGATGACCACGCCGGTGCCGTGGTCGATGAAGAAGCGTTCCCCGATCTGGGCGCCGGGGTGGATGTCGATGCCCGTGAGGCTGTGCGCATGTTCCGTGATCATGCGCGGCAGCAGCGGCACGCCCAGCTGCAGCAGTTCGTGCGCCAGACGCTGGCTGGTGATGGCCAGCAGGCCCGGATAGCTGAAGAGCACCTCGTCGGGGCTGGTGGCCGCGGGATCGCCCTCGAAGCCCGCCTGGATGTCCGTGGCGAGGAGCCGCCGCACTTCGGGCAGGCGGGCCAGGAAGGTCTTGGCGAGCCCATGAGCCCGCTCCGAGCAGGCGTCGCAAGTGGGATCCGCCGCCGTGAGGCCCCGCTGGATCTGGTCCGCGAGCGCGTGCAGCACGCGATCCATGCGGGCGCCGAGGTGGTAGCGCAGGGTTTCCGCGTTCAGCTCCGAGGCCCCGAAGTAGCCGGGGAAGAGTAGGGCGCGCAGTTCCTCCACGATGTTGGCGAGCGCGGTGCGCGAGGGGAACTCCCGGCGGCCCAGGGGCATGTCGGTCAGGGCCGTGGAAGCTTCGGCCAGGGCTTCCACGATGGCGTGGAGGTCGGGAGGGGTGGACGGGTCGGTCGCCATGGCCAAAGGATACCGCCGAGGAGGGGCCAGCTTATTTGGGTTCGGCCCCAGTAAAGAAAAAATTCACCACCAAGACACGAAGGCACCAAGAAATGAACGCCAATTGACAGGAACAGCCTTGGAGGCGCTCAACTGAGTCAGCTGATTGGAATCGGCGGACTTCCCTGAAATGGGGATTGGTAGCCAAATTCCTATTTCTTCGAGCCTTGGTGTCTTGGTGGTGATCCTCTCTGTGTTGAACCTGAATGTGGATCAGTAGGTCCAGCTCAGCGTGCAACCAGCTTCCTTGGCCAGCTTTTCCGCCAGTTCGGGATCGTGCTTCAGGCGCAGGTCACGCCCGGCTCGCACGCGGGCGACGAGGCCCTCCTTGGACCGGTATTCGAAGGTCACGGGCAGGTCGCCCTTGTGGTGGGCAAGCAACGTGGCCAGCCGGGGCGGGCATTCCCCCACGGGGAGGCGCACCAGGGCGCCGCTGAACCCCTGGCCCTGGAAGGGCTCCAGGGGTTCCATGAGGGTGGCGAAGACCTTCACCACGGTCTGCTCGTCCTCGTCCTCGGTCTCGGCGTTGCCGTTGCTGGTGATGGTTTCCACCCGCAGCTCGCCGGTGATGCGCAGCATGGCCTCGGGCACCGCCAGGTGCCGGAACCGCTCGAAGGGGCGGATGCCCTGCTTCTTGGTGACGGGATCCCACTTGCTGGCCATGAGGAGCACTTCCATCTTCCCGGTGGGGTCCTCCACCTGCAGGATGGCCCAGGGCTCGCCTTTCTGGTTGGTCTTGAAGGCCACGGTGCTGACCATGACGCCGAGGGAGACTTCGTTGCGGTCGCGCAGTTTCCCGGCCGCCACATCCTCCAGCACCTTGGCGAGGTTGCCGTGGGTGTGCACCTGGATGGCATCCTTGAACTCCTCCAGGGGATGGCCGCTGACGAAGAGGCCCAGCACCTCCCGTTCCGCCGCCAGGCGGGTCTTGCGGTCCCAGGGCTCGATGTTCTCGGGCACGCGCCAGTCTTCGCTGAGGCTGGCCAGTTCCGCGTCGTCGAAGAGGCTGGTCATGCCCGCGTCCTCGCCCCCGCGGCCGGCGGCGGAGATGGCGTCGGGGAGGCCCTGGATCAGGGCCGCGCGGTTGGGCTCCAGGCTGTCGAAGGCGCCGGCCTTGATGAGGGATTCCCATACCTTGCGATTGGCCTTCTGGAGGTCGGTGCTCTTGAGGGCATGGAAGAGATCCTTGAAGCGGCCTTCCGCTTTCCGGGCCTCGAGAATGGCAATCAGCGCGGCGTCGCCGAGGCCCTTCACCGCAGCGAAGCCGAAGCGAATCTGCCGGTCGGTCGTGGCCGTGAAGTCCAGCTCCGAATCGTTGATGTCGGGTCCCAGGACTTCGATGCCGCCTTCGCGGCAGTTCTGCACGTATTTAGCAATGTCGTCCGTGCGGCCGGACTTGGTGGACAGCAGGCCAGCCATGAATTCCACGGGGTAGTTGGCCTTCAGGTAGGCGGTCTCGTAGGCCACCATGGCGTAGGCGGCACTGTGGCTCTTGTTGAAGCCGTAGCCCGCGAAGTACTCGATCAGGTCGAATAGCTCAGAGACCTTGGTCTTGTCGTACTTCCGGTCGGCGCCCCGCTCGATGAACTTGGATTTTTCCTTGGCCATCTTCTCCTTGTCCTTCTTGCCCATGGCCCGGCGCAGCATGTCCGCCTCGCCCAGGGAGTACCCGGCGATGAGGCTGGCGATCTGCATGACCTGTTCCTGGTACAGGATCACGCCATAGGTGGGGGAGAGG
>DATEZS010000102.1:0-20537 GCA_035255365.1 Geothrix sp. | reverse complement strand
TTCCCGTGGCGGGATCCGTCCAGGTGGCGGCAAGGACCATGGACTTCAGACGGGCCTGATCCGTGTCATAGCCGAAGAAGGCGTTGCCGCCCGCCACGGCGCCCTGGTAGGCGATGTTGCTGAGCGCCCAGGAGGTGGGGTCATAGGCCATCCAGACCAGGGTTCCACCGTTATAGCTGGCGCTGTTCGGCACCTGCCGATAGGCATCCAAGCCAATGGTCTCCTTGATGCCCGGTGAACCTGGTGTCGCCCTTCCCGGGTAGGTCCGGCTGCTCAAGAAGCCATAGGTGTTGTAGTCGAAGGTCTGAACGAAATCGAGACCATCCACGGAGCGGGTGAGCTTGCTGAGGCGCCCGTTCAGGCCGTTGTATTCCATCGTGCGCGACACGCTATCGGCGGTGGCCTGGGTCAGTTTCCCTTTGGCCAGGCCCTTGGTCGGATCGTCGTAGGTGAAGGCTTGGCTGGTGGAGAAATCCGAAGCAGTGAGGCCGATGACGCGTCCCAGCACATCGTAGAGCGTGGTGGTGGTCTTGGCGGGCGTGCCGTTGACCACCCCGTAGCGGGTGGTCCGCGGCTTGCCCAACGCCGTGAAGTCCGCATATTCCGTGCGCCCGCTCTCGGGCTGCGTGATGGCCGTGAGCCAGCCCAGGTTGTTGTATTCCCAGGTACGCACCTGGGCCTTGGCGGTCTCGCTGTACTGGGTGACGGATACGACCCGGCCCATGGGATCGTAGCGATAGGCCGTCGAGCGGCCCAGGGCATCCACGACACCGATCAGGCGCCCCAGCGGATCGCTGGTGAATGTGGTGCTGGCGGCCCCGCCATCCCCCGTACCACTGCCGCGGGTCACCGTGCGGGTCCGGATGCCGTAGACCGTCTTCATCGGGACTTTATTAGGATCCAGCGCACCGATGAGACGGCCCTGGCCGTCATAGGTCCAACTGCTTCCGTCATACAGCTTGGGTAGAAGCTCCTGGCCATAAACCGGCGGAACCCAGGACGTGTGGACCTTCCCGCTGACTTCGTCAATCTCGGTATCCCAATACCCCGCCTCCAGGACGATGGAGATCGTGAAGGGCATGGTGAGGTTCGGATGCTGCCACTCCGTTTCATCCCCGGGACCCGGCAGCCAGATGGTCTCGCCCAGTTTTCGCCCACCGGGATCGTAGGCGAAGGCCTTGTGGGAACTCCACTTGTCGCTGCCATCCGAGGCGATTCCCAGGGAGCGCTGCACCAGCACCAATTCCCCGAAGGCATTGAAACGCACCCGGCTGGCTTCCGCGCCTCGCCGCACCACGAAGCCCAGGCTGTCAGGGTCGATGCTGACAGTGGTGCCCAGCTCTGGAGAAGGTGGCTGAACCCCCGTCAGACGGCCTGCGGCATCCCACTGCAGAGTTGTGGTGAGGCCGTTGGCATCAGTCTGGCTCTTGGCATAGCCCAGGGAATCCTGGGCCTGAAGGAGGTCCCAGCCACCGGTGGGATGGATGAGGTTCATGAAGCCATTGTCGTCATAGCCATAGGACGCGCCCACCTGCCCGGACAGGGCGAGGGGAGTCGTTCCGGTGATGCCTTTGAGCACGGCAGAACCCAGCTGACCTTGGGCGCCTGCTGAACCGCTGTCCTGGAACGTGAAGGTCACCGTGGTGGTGGTGCCTCCCGCTGCACCGCGGGTGATCTCCTTGACGCGATTGAGGTCATCGTAGGTCCTGCTGACCGGGGGCGCCACATAGGGCTGGGGCTGCCCGGGGGCGATGCCCTGGGACTGGTCCGTGATCGTCGTGTTCTCTGAGGGTACCTGTCCCCAGATCCAGCTCGCGAGGTCCGAAGTCAGTCCCCGGGTCGTGCTGTGCTTGCTGGTGATGGCCGGCGGATCGAGGGTTGTGATGCCCTGGACACTAAGCTCGTCCCGGCTCAGGTAGTCGATGGAGCCCAGGCCAGCCTGGCTGGCGCTCACCCAGTGACCGGTCCTGGCATGGCTCCGGTTCGTGGCATCCCATCCGTAGGTTTCATCCGTGGTCATCACCTGGTTGTTCACATCCCACACCCGGGTTCGCGTGGCGACGGGAATTGCCGGGGAGTTGCTGTAGGCGGCCGTCCAGGGTGTGTCTCCATTCAGGTTCGCCGGGCTCCGCACATCCCAGCGATCGTGTTCGGTGATCTTGTAGGCGAGCGGCTGGGTGCCCGAAGAAGGGCTGTTCGCGAGATCGGTCTGCCAGTCCGCCCCGATGGGATACTCCCGGGTTTCCCAGACCATGTTCTTCAAGTAGGCCAGCCTCTGCCG
Source organism: Geothrix sp. (assembly GCA_035255365.1). Classification (GTDB taxonomy): domain Bacteria; phylum Acidobacteriota; class Holophagae; order Holophagales; family Holophagaceae; genus Geothrix. The sequence continues at coordinate 18,256 of DATEZS010000102.1, read as the reverse complement.
CATGGCGCTGGCGCTCGCATCCCCGTCCGGGGGCGGTGGGACGAACCGGTGCACCGTGATCGACCCGTCGGGATGGGTGACTGCATCGTAGAAGTCCCGGCTCAGCCAGCGGTTGGAACTAGCCAAATTGGCCAGGTTGGGCTGGGGCACCACCCGGAGATGGCGCTCGGCCCTGGTCATTCCGGAAGCCAGGTCCGTCTGCGAAAGTTCCGTCACGCCATGGGCCCAGTGCGGCGACCCCCCCAAGGACCTGATGTTCCCATTCGAATCGGCGACCTGGTTCTGGAGGTTGATCCAGTTCTCGTTCAACCAGTAGGTATACAACCCCCATCCAATACCGACCCGGCGCCCTGGGAAGGTAATGGCACACAAGACCGTCTCCGTTTGACCGGAGTCCGTCCAGGGGGTCCCGTCCGTGGGAGCTGGCGCGGCGAACTGGGAGTAGCTGAATTTGATGACTTCTCCGGACCCGTTGTTGGTCACCGAGTTGATAATCTGGCGGCTGCGGAAAATCCCGGGAGCGGGCGTCCGCGTGGTGGAACTATCGGCCACCAGGGTGGGCGCCAGGGTGAAGGAAGGATTCTGATCCCCGCCCTGGTAGGTCACGGCGCTGGGTGTAAACGACACGGATGCCGTCCCGGTTCCGCCTTTGGGGATCCAGGTGGCGGTCGATTCCGTGAACGCGATGGCATCTCCCACCCGGTTGATCATCCTGGAGGGGAGGTAGTCCGCCCCGATCAGCCAGCTCAGGATCGACGCCCGTCCTGCTTTGGGAAATCCCAGGTCTGGAGAGTAGCTCATGATGTTGGTAGCACTGCTGAACTGCCCATTGAAGTAGGTAAACTCGTAGGCGATATCACCTTTGATGACGAGGATCTTGGGCGGAACCTCCGTCAGGACGGATACATCACGCATTGGCCAATCGGGGGGTAAATCCCGGGCGGAACACACCATAATCAGATTGCTGCGATCCTGGGAGCCCTTGGTGAGTACGGTGCCATCCGCCAGGGTTTCCGGCGCCGTGATCGGCAGCCAGGCGAAGAGGCTCCAGTAGCGGTTCTCAGGGATGGCCGGGTTCACCAGGGCCACGATGAGGCTGCCATCGGCACCAAGGTGGATCCCCTGGCGGGGCTGATCGCCCAGGGGCAGGCCCGTGTTCAGGTCCACCTGACCGGGATCGTGGGCAATCTGCCAATCGGAGCCGTAGCCGAATTTGCCGATGAGACTCTGGACCTGGCTCGGGGTGGGAAGGGACGTGGCCGGGACGGGGTACGAATCGAGGCTGGTGGCCCCGCCATCCGGGTAGTGGATAGAACTGACATTGAGATTCTCCACCCGGGGCGGTTGCGCCATGGTGTCATCCGCTGGTATGTCGGCGGCCTCGCCCATGTTCCAGGACAAGCCACCGCCCATGCGCTCAAAAGCACCCGCCAATTGCGACTTGGTGTAGTTGTAGTAATTCCAGGTGGCGGTAGAGACCGGGGTCGCGCCGAAGGTCCCCGACCACTGGGGCGACCACCGACTCCGAAGGGTCGGCGTGAAATGCAAACCGTGCCCGCCAATGCCAGGTCCCAGGGGAATCTCCACGCTCAGGGCACCCGTGGCCGGATCCACGGAAACGCCGCCATGCCAGGTGGCAGGGGACTTGCCCCGGTCCACCGCGACCGCAGAGAACGCAGTCTTGTAGTCCTGGGCATGAAGGGCTGCCAGGGGCGTCAGCAGAGCCGCCCCCAACACGAGGTCACCCAACCATCGGCGGCCAAGGACAAGGCTTTCGCAGAGCTTCAGGGAAGGCTTCATGGTCACACCTGTTCGACACTGATTGCTGTGGCCTCAGAACCAGGCAACAAATTGCCGAGCAGATAGACTACCCATGAAGAGTGTATTTAACGCCGTCATCCCATGTTAAGTTTTGTTAAGAGTTGTTAAGAAATATTAAGTGTTCGAATGTTCGTGATCTTGAGCTTGAAATTTCGACTTGGTGCCGATATTTTCTCAATCCCCATTGAGAGCCCTGCAACCCCGGATAGCACCGGGAGTTGTGCTTCACTCGGCTGTGGCCTGGTTCCACCCCTTTGCCAATCCCCCCGTCACCACAATCTTTCGGGGGATTCCATTGGGTGACTCTTTTCCCCGTGTCAAGAATCATCAACACAGGATCGGCGGAACCCTGCCCACCTTCAGCATCAGACCTGCCAAGCCATTCCCACCAGCACTTCCTCCCGGATGGATTCGGAGATTTCGCGGGCGGCATCCGCTCCGACGGCGTCGCCCACCCTGCGCCGTGCATTTTCGACGCGATGGGCGATGGCGAGGCAGGCTTCGGCGGTGGTTCGTTCGATGACCTTGATGGTGGGCTTGGTGCGCACATTTCCAGGTGGCATGGTGCCTCCGGAACAGGATGGTTGGTTTTGGGTTGCTCAGGCTTAAGATGCCCGAAACGCATCGGGCGTTCCGCGCCATCAAAAAATTTTCGATCTCCCGCTGAGCCTGGCGCAGGGCCCGGAGATGGCAGCAGGAGTCCACCGCTGAACGACTGGGACAGGGGGGGAATTCCTGCGCACGAATCCGGACGACGATGACCCATCCCCAGCCACGAAATCCGCCCGGATCGCAACCTGAGGGCGCTCAAGAAGTTTCGAAACGAGAGCAAGAAGACGGTGTCCACCTCGAGGCATCGAGGTCGATCGAAGGACCTAATCGGGAATCCAACCAGAGGTGGTCCTATCCATACCCGCCATGTGGACCAGGGCATGCATGATCTTGAAGAAAACAACCGAATCGGTCGTCCAGTCCCAGCTGAGAACTGGGATTCAAGCGCCACCGCCCGGCCGGGACATCCGCGGGGCGCAACTGGCCCCTCGAGGAGAGAGCAGACCACCGGAGAAACTTCGCCTGCCAGGGCCTCAAACGCTGCTGAAATAGGTGGCCTGGGGCCCTCCTCCCTGGCTTAAGCTCAAAGCCCGCACGACCCTTTGATAACCCGATCCCGATCCCCTCATGGGTTTTCCCAATTCGATCCAAGGAGCCTTTCCATGCGAACCCCCACCCGAGGCGGAATGCTCTCCATCGTCGGCACGCTCGTGGTCGGCGGATTGTTCACCGGTTGCGACAAGAAGGAACAGGCCCGGCCCATGCCGGAGGTGGCCGTGGTGACTTTGCAGCCCGAGCGGGTGGCCATCACCTCGGAACTGCCGGGACGAACCTCCGCCTTTCTCATGGCCGAGGTGCATCCCCAGGTGAGCGGCATCGTCCAGAAGCGGCTCTTCACGGAGGGAAGCGATGTGAAGGAGGGCGAGGTCCTCTACCAGATCGATCCGCGGCCGTACCAGGCGGCCTACGACACGGCGGCGGCGGCCCTGGCCCGGGCGGAGGCCAACCTCCCCGCCTTGCGGAAGCGGGCTGAGCGCTTCAAGGAACTGCTCACCATCAACGCGGTGGGCCAGCAGGACTACGACGACGTGGCCAGTGCCCAGAAGCAGGCCGAGGCGGAGGTCCAGGCCCTGAAAGCCGGTGTTGAATCCGCCCGCATCAACCTCGGCTACACCCGCATCGTGGCGCCGATCTCGGGGCGCATCGGGAAATCGAGCGTGACCCCGGGCGCCCTGGCGGCGGCCTACCAGGGCCCGGCCTTCGCCACCATCCAGCAGCTGGACCAAGTCTACGTGGACTCTCCGCAATCCAGCGCCATCCTGCTGGGCATCCAGCGCAACCTGGCGGCCAACCGTTACAAGGGCGGCACTCCCGAGCAGGCCAAGGTGAAGCTGCTTCTGGAGGATGGCACCCCCTATGCCCAGCAGGGGCTCCTGAAGTTCTCCGATGTGACCGTGGATCCCAGCACGGGCTCCCAGATCCTCCGCATGGTCTTCCCCAATCCGCGCCACATCCTGCTGCCGGGCATGTACGTGCGGGCCATCGTGGAGGAGGGCGTGGCCGAGCAGGCCATCCTCGTGCCCCAGCAGGGCGTCACCCGCGATCCCAAGGGCACCGCCATCGCCATGGTGGTGGATGCCTCCGACAAGGTCGAGCAGCGCACCCTCAAGGTGGATCGCGCCATCGACTCCAAGTGGCTGGTCACCGAAGGGCTCAAAGCTGGCGACCGGGTGATCCTGGAGGGCCTCCAGAAGGTCCGGCCCGGCGTGGCTGTGAAGATCGTGCCCATGGGCGCGAAGCCCGCTCCCGCGGCCGCGAAGTAGAGGAGCCGAGCCATGGTCAATTTCTTCATCGACCGGCCCATCTTCGCGTGGGTGATCGCCATCATCATCATGCTGGCCGGCATCCTCGCCATCCGGGCCCTGCCCGTCTCCCAGTACCCTCCCGTGGCGCCGCCTTCGATCACCGTGTCGGCTTACTATCCGGGGGCGTCGGCCAAGACGGTGGAGAACACCGTCACCCAGATCATCGAGCAGAAGATGACCGGCCTCGACAACCTGCTCTACTTTGCCGCCAGCAGCGACTCCTCGGGCCGGGGCAGCGTGACCCTGACCTTCAAGCCGGGCACGGATCCGGACGTGGCCTGGGCCAAGGTCCAGAACAAGCTGGAGACGGCCAAGCCGCTCATGCCCCAGGCGGTCCAGCAGATGGGCATCCAGGTCACCAAGTCCACCCGGAACTTCTTCCTGATCGTCGCGATCCGTTCCGAGGACGGCAGCATGAATTCCGACGACCTGCGCGACTACATGTCCTCGAACATCGAAGCCGTGCTGGCCCGGGTCGAAGGCGTGGGCGAGGTCATGTCCTTCGGTTCCCAGTACGCCATGCGGCTCTGGCTGGACCAGGACAAATTGACCGGCTACCACCTCACGCCCAACGACATCCGGACGGCCGTGAGGGCCTACAACGCCCAGGTTTCCGCAGGCCAGGCCGGCGGCCTGCCCGCCCTCAAGGGCCAGCAGCTGAACGTCACCATCAATGTGCAGGAGCTGATGCAGACGCCGGAGCAATTCGGGAACATCCCGCTGCGCATCAACCCGGACGGCTCCACGATCCACCTCCGGGATGTGGCCCGCATCGAGCTGGGCACCGAGAACTACGGCTCCGAGACCAGCCTCAACGGGAAACCCGTGGCCGGCATGATCATCCGCCTGGCCTCCGGGGCCAACGCCCTGGATACTTCCAAGCTCATCAAAGCCAAGATGGATGAGATGGCCAAGTTCTTCCCGCCCGGCGTCACGGTGGCCTATCCCTACGAGACCACCCCCTTCGTGAGTGTGGCCATCGAGGAAGTGGTGAAGACCCTGGTGGAGGCGGTGGTCCTGGTCTTCCTGGTGATGCTGCTGTTCCTCGGCAACTTCAGGGCCACCCTGATCCCCACCATCGCCGTGCCCGTGGTGCTGCTGGGCACCTTCGCGGTGATCCAGTACACGGGCATGTCCATCAACATGCTCACCATGTTCGCCATGGTGCTGGCCATCGGCCTGCTGGTGGACGACGCCATCGTGGTGGTGGAGAACGTGGAGCGGGTCATGCACGACGAGGGCCTGCCGGTCCGGGAGGCCACCCGGAAATCCATGGCCCAGATCACCGGCGCCCTCATCGGCATCGGCCTGGTGCTGGCGGCGGTGTTCGGTCCCATGGCCTTCTTCGGAGGCTCCACCGGCGTCATCTACCGGCAGTTCTCCCTCACCCTCATCACCGCCATGCTGCTATCGGTGGTGGTGGCCTTGATCCTCACGCCCTCCCTCTGCGTGTCCTTCCTGAAGTCCGTACCCAAGGGCCACGAGGCTGCCGAGAGCGGCTGGAAGGTCACCCGTCCCTTCTTCCTCTGGTTCGACCGGACCTACTACCGGTTCCGGGATATTTTCGTGGGCCAGCTCGAGCGCGTGCTCAGCAAGCGGATGCGCTACATCGTGATCTACCTGCTGATCGTGGCCGGGACCGGCCTGCTGTTCCTGCGTCTGCCCACGGCCTTCCTGCCGGAGGAGGACCAGGGGATCCTCATGGCCATGGTCCAGCTTCCTGCGGGAGCGCCCCTGGAGCGCACCGAAGCCGTCATGAAGGAGGTCCAGAAGCACTTCATGGAGAACGAGAAGGAGGCGGTGGACTCCATCATGTCCGTCTCGGGCTTCAGCATGGCCGGCGTGGGCCAGAACAATGGCATGGCCTTCCTCAAGCTGAAGGACTGGAAGCAGCGGAACCGCCCGGAGCTCAGGGTCGCCGCGGTGGTGAAGCGGGCCATGGGCAAGCTGATGGGCCGCCGGGACGCCCTGGCCTTCGTGTTCGCCCCGCCGGCGATCCTCGAGATGGGCAGCGCCACCGGCTTCGATTTCCAGCTGGAGGATCGGGGCGGCGTCGGCCACGCCAAGCTCATGGAAGCCCGCAACATGCTCCTCGGCATGGCCATGAAGGATCCCAACCTGAAGAGCGTGCGCCCCGTCGGGGCGGACGATCAGCCGGAATACAGCCTGCAGATCGACCAGGAGCGGGCCGGCGCCCTGGGCGTACCCGCCACGGCCATCGCCGACGCCCTGGCCAGTTCCTGGGGCGGCTCCTACGTGAACGACTTCATCAACCAGGGCCGGGTCAAGCGCGTCTACATGCAGGCGGACGCCAAATTCCGGATGCAATTGGAGGATTTGAACAAGATCTACGTCCCCAACACCAGGGGCGGGATGGTGCCTTTCTCGGCCTTCGCCAAGGGCGAATGGACCTTCGGCTCGCCGAACCTTCAGCGCTACAACGGCTACCCCGCCATCAACATCAACGGCGAGCCCGCCCCGGGCAAGAGCACCGGCGATGCCATGCTGGCCATGGAGGAGATTTCCGCCAAGCTGCCGCCGGGCATCGGCTTCGAGTGGACCGGCCTCTCCCTGCAGGAACGCCAGGCCGGAGCGCAGGCGCCCGCCCTCTACGCCTTCTCCATCCTGGTCATCTTCCTTTGCCTGGCCGCCCTGTACGAAAGCTGGACCATCCCCTTCTCGGTGCTGCTGATCCTTCCCCTGGGCGTCTTCGGCGCGGTGGCCGCCACCTGGGGCCGGGGGCTGTCCAGCGATGTCTACTTCCAGATCGGCCTGCTGACGACTCTCGGTCTGGCCGCGAAGAACGCCATCCTGATCGTGCAGTTCGCCCAGGAGCTCATCGCCCAGGGCACCGGATTGGTCGAGGCGGCCGTGGTGGCCTCCCGCATGCGGCTGCGGCCGATCCTGATGACCTCCCTGGCCTTCACCTTCGGCGTGCTGCCCATGGCCATCACCACCGGCGCGGGAGCGGCGGCCCAGAACGCCATCGGAACCGGCGTGGTCGGCGGCATGCTCACCGCCACCTTCATCGCCATCTTCTACATTCCCCTGTCCTTCGTGCTGATCAGCCAGCTGGCCAAGAAACAGCCCGCAGAAGCAAGCCCAGCGGCCCCTGGGGAGGAGCAGCCATGAGTTCACCCAAGGCTTGGTCCGCCCTTCCCCTCGCCCTGGCCATGGCCGGTTGCGTCTCCATGGCCCCGACCTACCGGGTGCCCGACCCGCCCATCCCCAAAGCCTGGCCGGAGGACGCTTTCGCCGGGGCAGCGGATAAACCTGGAACAACCGCCACCAGCCTCGCCTGGCAGGACTTCTACACGGATGCTGGGCTGAGGAAGGTCCTCAGCCTCGCCCTGGAGCACAACAGGGATCTGCGGATCGCCGCGCTGAACACGGAGAAAGCGCAAGCCTATTACCGCATCCAGCGCTCGAACCTGTTCCCCACGGTCAGCGCCATCGGTAGCGTCAGCCGGGTCCGCAGCACCTCAAGCGCTTCTGGAACGGTCACCGACTACACCGTCGGCCTCGGCGTCAGCGCCTGGGAGATCGATTTCTTCGGCCGCATCCGCAGCCTGAAGAACCGGAGCCTGGAGCTGTACCTCGCCACCGAGCAGGCCCGCCGCAGCGCCCACATCTCGCTGCTCAGCGAAGTCGCGAACCTGTACCTCGCCCTGGCGGCGGACCAGGACAGCCTGAAGTTCGCCCGGGAGACCCTGGCCAGCCAGGAGACCTCCGCCAACCTCATCCGCCGCCGCTTCGAAGTGGGCATTTCCTCGGAGTTGGATGCCAACCGCGCCCAGATCAGCCTGGAGACCGCCCGGGAAGATGCCGCCCGGCTCACCAGCCTCGTCGCCATGGATCGCCATGCGCTGAACCTCCTGGTCGGCACCATCGTTCCGGCCGAGCTGCTTCCCGGCCCGCTCGACGGCTTTGCGCCCTTCCAGGACATCGCGCCCGGGCTGCCCTCGGACGCCCTCATCCAACGGCCCGACATCCATGCCGCGGAGAACCAGCTCAAGGCGGCCAATGCCAACATCGGCGCCGCCAGGGCCGCCTTCTTCCCGTCCATCTCGCTCACGGCGGGCGTGGGCACCGCGAGCAGCGAATTGTCCGGGCTGTTCAAGTCCGGTTCGGGCACCTGGGCTTTCGCGCCCCAGGCCATCCTGCCCATCTTCGACCTGGGCGCCCGGCGCGCGAACCTCCAGGCGGCGAAGGCCGACCGCGACATCGCCCTGGCCCAGTACGAGAGGACCATCCAGTCCGCCTTCCGGGAGGTCGCCGATACGCTGACCCAGCGCGCCGCCCTGGAAGAGCAACTGGCGGCCCACGTCTCGCTCGTCAAGGCCCTGGAGAAAACCCACGCCCTGGCCTCGGCCCGCTACTCGGCTGGGATTGATGGGTATCTGAGCGTGCTGGATGCGCAGCGATCCCTCTACGCCGCCCAGCAGGGACTCATCGCCCTCCGCCAAGCCCGGTACGGCAACCAGATCACCCTCTACAAGGTGCTGGGCGGCGGCTGGAACCGGCCCTCCCAGCCCGCGGCCGCCAAGGCACCCACCGAATCCAGGCCTTCCTCCGGGGGCTGACGTGACCCTACCTTCCGCCATCACCGTCTCCCGCATGCTCGGCAGCGGCGGCACACGGATCGCCCTGTCCGTGGCCCGACAGCTGAGCTGGCATTTCTGCGACGGGCGCATTCTGCGCCAGGCCGCCCGGGAACTGAACGTCCCGCTGGCCAGCCTGCGGGAACAGGAGGAACGCTCCAGCGGTTTCCTTGAATACCTTCTGAGCATGTCCGCCTTCGCCTCACCGGAGGTGCCCTATGCGCCTCCCCCGGAGCTGCCCGTGTACAGCAAGGACATCTTCGAGGTCGAAAGCGACATCATGCGCCGGCTCGTGGAGCGCGAGTCCGCGGTGCTCGTCGGCCGCGGCGGCTTCATCGCCCTGAGGGACCGGCCCGCCACCCTCCATGTGCGCATCGAGGCGGGGCTGGATTACCGCATCCGCCACCTGCTGGCCACGGGCAAGGCTGCGGATGCCGGAGCGGCCCTCCGGGCCATCAAGATCTCCGACCACAACCGGACCGAGTTCTGCCGCCAGGCGGCTGGGATCGAATGGACGGATCGCCGGCCATTCCATCTCGTCCTGAATACGGAGGAGACCAGCCCCGAGCAGTGCGTCCAAGAGATCGTGGCCGAGGCGAGAAAACGATTCAGCCTGTGACGGTAAAGAGCTCAGCCACCCACCTTCAGGTTCGCGCCGCGAAGGTCTCGGGCATCTGGACGGCCACCACTTCCCCTCGGGCGGTGATCGTTCCATGGGCTGAAACCGTGGCCTCCACCACCACGCGGCGGCCCTTGATCTCCTTCACGCGGCCCCGGATCTCCAACTCGGCGTCCATGGGGGTGGGCGCCAGATAGTCCACATGCAGGGAGGCGGTGACGAAGCGGTAGGCGGGCAGCGTGTCCATGGCCCTGCCCTCCTTTCGGTACATGGCCGCCGCTGCGGTGCCCGTGCCGTGGCAGTCCACCAGAGAGGCCAGCAGACCGCCGTAGACATAGCCCGGAATCGCGAGGTGCTCGGGTCGCGGGGTGAACCGCGTCACGGATTCCTCCCCTTCCCAGCGGGTTCGGATCTGAAGCCCCTGCTTGTTCAAGGTGCCGCAACCATAGCAATGGGAGAGGTTCTCAGGGTAGTAGTCCTGAAAAGCCGGAGTGGTCATGTCGCCTCCGTGGGGCCCCGTGGGCCAGTGGGATCACTTCCCAGGCAGGGAAGGCCAGGGCCGATTCTGTTAGATTAACCAGTTGGATATTTTTCAATGCAGCGGCCAGCGGCCCACAACGCACCCATAGGAGCCTCCATGGATACTCGCAACAAGGGATTCAATACCAAGCTGGTTCACGCAGGGATCCAGGAAGACGCCCTTGGCAGCGTCGTGACCCCCATCTACCAGACCTCCACCTTCGCTTTCCGGAATGCGCAACAGGGTGCCAACCGCTTTGCGGGGACCGAAGACGGCTACATCTACACCCGTATCGGCAACCCCACGACCGCCGCCCTGGAAGAGAATGTCGCCCAGCTCGAGAACGGCTTCGGCGCCACGGCCATGGCCAGCGGCATGGGCGCGGTGAGCACCGTGTATCTCGCCCTGCTCAGCTCCGGCGACCACATGGTGAGCACCGATTCCGTGTATGGCCCCAGCCGCGGCCTCATGGAAAAGCACATGAGCCGGTTCGGCGTCCAGTCCACCTATGTGGATACCTCCGATATCGAGAAGCTCCGCGCCGCGATGAAGCCGAACACCAAGATCGTCTACATCGAGTCGCCCTCCAATCCCGCCATGTCCGTCACCGACATCGCCGCCGCGGCGAAGATCGCCCACGATGCCGGCGCCCTGCTGGTGGTGGACAACACCTTCGCCAGCCCCCACCTCCAGAAGCCCATCGATCTGGGCGCCGACGTGGTGCTCCACTCGGTCACGAAGTTCATCAACGGCCATGCGGACATCGTGGGCGGCATCGTGGTCTCCAAGACGGAGGCGCTCCACAAGCAGATCCGCGCCATGCTCATCAACCTCGGGGCGAACATGGATCCCCATCAGGCCTACCTGGTGAGCCGGGGACTGAAGACCCTGGCCCTGCGGGTGGAGCGCGCCGAAGAGAACGCCCGCAAAGTCGCCCCCTGGCTGGAGGCCCATCCCCAGGTGGCCTGGGTCCGCTACATCGGCCTGCCCAGCCATCCCCAGCACGAGCTTTCGAAGCGCCAGATGACGGGCTTCGGCTCCATGATCGCCTTCGAGCTCAAGGGCGGCATCGAAGCGGGACGCATCGTCATGGACAACGTGCATCTGGCCGGCCTCGCGGTCTCCCTCGGCGGCGTCGAGACCCTCATCAGCCACCCCGCCTCCATGACCCACGCGAGCATGGCCCGGGAGAATCGCATCGCCGCCGGCATCACCGATGGTCTCGTCCGGTTGTCCGTGGGCATCGAGGACCTGGAAGACATCCTCGCGGACCTAGACCAGGCTCTCAGCCATATCGGGGAAACCGTCTCTGCCGTAAGTCCCCAGTGGGCTGGACTGCCCTGAAGGATCGTCCCTTCAGGCTTCCAAACGAATATCGAACTTCCGATCCAGCTTGGTGAGCTTCAGGACATGCTGCAGGTGGGTGCTGGGGTTGAGCAGCACCAGCTTGCGGCCCTGGGCCTGGGCGCATTCCTGGATATCCAGCAGGGCGATCAGGGTCGTCCGGTCCATGGTGGGCGCCCCGGTCAGATCCAGGTGCAGGTCGATCACGCCGTCCTGCTCCAGCAGGCTGGTCGTGGAGAGCAGCAGCTGATGAAGCTCCTGCAGGTCCAATCCGCCGTCAATTCCAAGGCGGATCCTTCCTTCGCTGACATCCATGTGAAACGGCACCCAACCTCCCCCATGCCGAGACCTTCGCCGGCGTTTCCACCAAAGAGCATCTCATCGGCACACCCTTGAATATGCCCAGCTATTTTTTCAATGGTGGGATATTCATGCGCGAGCCCCTCCGGTGGAGGCGGGCCGGCAGCTTCGACAAGTGCTCCTGATCGTGGCATTTCCCGCAAACCGAGTACATGTTCTTGCGGGCCAGTTCCGAGGCGGAATCGCGCGGAGAAATGATCTCGTGGGCCTTGCCGTGGCAGGAGGCGCAGGTCGCCGCGTGATCGTTCCCCTTGAGCCTCGCAAGCCCATGCACGCTCTTGGCGTAGGCTTCCGCCTCGTTCTTGTGGCAGCGGCTGCACTGCACGGGGGGGAGCTTCTCGGGGTGGGGCAGCTCGGTGATGGCGGTGTGGCACTGGATGCAGGCCAGGCCTCCGTGGGAGAAGGCTCGCCGTTTCTCGAGGTCCACCTGGTCGTGGCAGGCCACGCAGTCCTTGGCATCCGGTGGGGCCGCCGTCAGGGCCAGGGCAAAGCATCCGGCAGCAAGCAATCGATGCATGGAATCCTCCACAAGGTTGGGGCTCTTTCCGGATGCCACGGTCCTTCTTCACATGAGGTAGGTCTTATAAAAATACCAGGCGGAAAGCGCGAAGCCGATGGTGATGACTCCGGCCCGGACCGCCGTGCGGCCGACCCGATGGGCCATATGGGATCCGAAGAGACCCCCGAGGCCAGCCGCCACCGCCATGATCCCGGCCAGGAACCACTTCACGTTCCCGGGATGGTGGAGATACTCCGCCAACAGGAAGGCGAAGATGGCCACGCCGTTCATGCAGAGCGCCAGGATGTTCTTGAGCCCGTTCATCTGGTGGATGTCATGCAGGCCAAGCAGGCTGAGAGCCGCCAGCATGAGGATGCCGATGCCCGCGCCGAAATAACCGCCGTAGATGCCCACCAGCAGCTGGAACAGGATAGCCAGGGTCCACCAGCCGGGCGTCCGGTCGTGACTGCCCATGCGCTTCAGCATGCGGTTCACGGGATCATTGGCCGCCAGCAGCACCGTGGCGGCGAAGATGAGCCAGGGTACGAGGTGGTCGAACACCTTCTGGGGGGTGATCAGCATGAGCCAGGCGCCCAGGGCCCCGCCGAGCAGGGACGGCGGCATGAGCCGGAGCGCGAAGGAACGGGTGCCCGCCAGGTCCTCGCGGTGCCCCCAGAAGCCGCCGATGGAACCGGGCCAAAGGGCGAGGGTGCTGGTGACATTGGCCTGCTGGCCGGTCAGTCCGATGCCCAGCAGGCTCGGAAAGGACACCAGGGTCCCCCCGCCCGCAATGGCGTTGATGGACCCGGCCACAAAGGCCGCCGCCATGACCGTGAGGATTTGCCAAAGGTGCATGCCTTCCACGATGACAGCGAAAGCGCCCGCCACGAAAGGGGCTCAGATGGGCTGGAGATCCATTTTCACGATGTCGGCCGGAACGAGCCCCGGAGCCAGTTCAAGAGCCGAGCCGGCAGCATCCTCGAGGCGGAGCAGGTGATGCCATCCCAGGTGCAGATCCAGGGATGGCACCGAGATGCTCCCCGCCGTCAGGAAGAAAAGGGTGGTGGGCGCCGTCAGCGGGAACACGCGGTTCCGTTCCAGCCGGATCACCTGGACAGAGGCGCGGATCCGGCTCGGATCCACCATGAGGTTCAAATCGGTGCTGGGGCCTCCCGCCAAAGTCGCGGTGGCGGGCCAATCGCCGAGGAAGCGCACCGGCCGGCAGGGCTCCCGCAGGTCCATGCGCCCCCGGGAACCGAAATCCAGCAGGAACCCGTCCCCCTCCAGCAGGAACAGCCACCGCTCCAGCCCGGGAAAAGGAGAAAACGGGCCGCTTTCGGCCACCTCGGCCGAACTGAGCCGCCAGCTGAAACCTGTTTCGAAACTCGCCCCTGGCGGCTCCACAGCCAGTTCCAGGGTGCTGCCACCCCCGTTCCTCCAGGGCATCCTGCGGCCCTCCGAGGGCCTGATCCGCTCCCAGCGCACGCGCCACCTCCAGATGCCTCATTGTGAGCCAGACAAGAGCCGCAGGGCCGCCACTTTGAAACCAGCCCCGGAAGGGGGCCGGGTATTCTGGAGGCATGATCGAATCCTTCCCATCTCCCAGCCGTATCGCGCTGTTGCTGATCCTGGCCTGGGCGGTCTATACCCTGCTCTGGACGCCGGGCCCCCCTTCCCTGAGGATCCTCGGACTGTACCCGAAAAAGGTGGGCAGCCGCATCGTGGGCTGGGCCGCATCCCGCTCCCTTCCCCGGAACTTGCGCGAACCTTTCCTGGGCCGCTTCGCGCGCGCCTACGGCCTCGATCTGACCGAAGCGGAATTTCCCCTGGCGGACTATCCCTCCCTCCAGGCCTTCTTCACCCGGCGCCTGAAGCCAGGCCTCCGCCCCCAGGCGGCCTCGCTCCCTGGCTACGTGAACAGCCCCGTGGACGGCCGCATCATCGCCAGCGGACGCATCGAAGCGGGCATGGCCATCCAGGCCAAGGGCCTCCCCTACCGCATCCAGGAACTGTTGAAGCATGACCCCGAAGCCGCGCGGTTCGAGGGCGGCCACTTCCTCACGATCTACCTGTCGCCGAAGGACTATCACCGCATCCATGTGCCCATCGAAGGGGCCGTGAGCTCGGTCTCCCGGGTCGAAGGGGAGCTCTGGCCCGTGAATGACGCGAGCACCAGCCATGTGCCCCGCCTCTATGAGCGCAACCGCCGGGCCACCTGGACCGCCCTGGGTACGGGCCCCTGCGAAGGCCTGGAAGTGGCGGCCATCCTGGTGGGCGCCACCCATGTGGGCGGCGTGGTCATCGATGGACGCTGGCTCGGGGGTCGCGACCTTCCACGCAACGGCAGCCTGCCCGTGAACGCCCTCCCTTGTGTGCCCGGCGATGATCTTGGCACCTTCGAGTTCGGTTCCACGGTAGTGCTGCTCATCGGTGGGCCCCGGGCCGGTCATTGGGTGGCCGAACGAACCGAGGGCCAAATCAAAATGGGCGAGCGGCTTGGAGCCTTCCAGTGAGTGAATCCGAGATCTTCCACCAGGATCCCCTCTGGGACGAGGGCGGCGATCTTCCCGGCGCCCTGGAGGCCCTGTTCACGGCAGCCGGCGAAGTGCTCGACCTGCCGCGCCTCCGGGAGCTCACGGGCCTCGGCGACGGGGCCTTGCAGCAGGGGATCGAGAAGCTGCAGGAACGTCTCCAGGGCGCCGCGGGTCTCCGGCTGCTGGAGGTGGGCGGCGGCTGGCGCATGGCCACCAGCCCCGTGTACCGGGAGATGGTCAGCCGATTGGTCACCACCACCCGCAGCGGCAAGCTCACCCCGGCGCAGATCGAAGCCCTGGCCATCATCGCCTACCGGCAGCCCGTCACCATCACGGAACTGAATGCCATCCGCGGCGTCACCAGCAGCGCCAATCAGGTGAAGAGCCTCATGGAGCGGCAGCTCATCACCCCCGCGGGACGCAAGCCCGTGGTGGGCCGGCCCATGACATACGCCACCACGCAGGCCTTCCTGCTCCACTTCGGCCTCAAGAGCCTCCATGACCTGCCCCGGTTGGCCGACTTCGGAGAAGGCCGCATGGAAGCAGACGCTCTCGCCGCGCTGGAGCCCCCCATGCCGGAGGATGGCCTGTTCGGGCACCTGCTGGACCAGGAACCATCCCCATCCGCGGAAGACGACTTCACCCCCGAAGAAGAGGCCGAGCCGTGAACCAGCCCACCACCCTGAGCCTCGAAGAACAACCTGCGAACAAGCCGCCGGACAGCCCCACGGGCTTCGTGCTCCAGCCCTGGCAGAAGGGCGGCCTCCTGGTCATCCTTCTGGGCGTCCTCTACCTTCGGATCTGGCGCCGGAAGCAGGCGCGCATCCAGATCTGCAGCCATTGCGGCAAGAAGAATCCGCCGCACCAGAGCAACTGCCAGAAATGCGCGGCGCCCTTGCTCAGGCTGGAATAGGCTTTGGGCTGCGGGGAGTGGATTCCCCGCAGCCCAAAGCGAGCAGCAAGCGGGCTAGAACTCGATGTCGATGGATTCTTCCGCGAGATCGTTCTCGACCCCGAGCACCTCGCAAGCCGCGCCATACATCTGGAGCACCGCCGTCTTGCGGTTGCTCAGGCTGGTCAGCAGATCCTTGACCCGCTGGACCTCGCTGGCGATGGTGTTGTTGATCTGGGAAACCTCCGAGCGGCATCGGTCGCGGGTGGTTTCGTAGAAGGCTTGCTGATCCTGGCTGAGATCCATGAGAACTCCCTGTTAGATAGACATGTGGATTGGAGAAATCGAGTTTATCCCGGTTTCAAATTATGACCACCCCGCAACCGCCAGCAGGATGACCAGAATCACAGCCAGGGCCAGTATCACGGGCATGAGCCATTTGGGCCGCTGGGGATGGAGCTGCATCGAGGGCGCATCGGGCCTCGGCGGAGGGGCGTTGAGCGTGAGGTCGCCCCGGGCCGCGGTGGTGCGGGGATGGGTGGCCGTGGAGATTTCGGGAACCCGGTAGGTCCCGCTCGTCAGGCTGGTTGGAGCCGGGAAGCGGGTGGCCACTAGGGCATCCAGGTCGTCCTTGGAACTGCGGAGCAGGGCGTTCATGAACTCCGCCACATCGTGCTCGGTCGGTGGGTTCCCCTGCCGCTGGAGGTAGTCGCGCAGGTCCCGTTCCATGAACCTGGCGGAGGGATACCGGTGATCCACGCCCTTCTGGAGGGCCCGGTTGACGATGGCGACCATATCCTTGGAGACATTGGGATTGACCGTGGCCAGATCGGAGATCCGGCCCAGCCGGACCTTCTCCAGCACGCCCAGCTCGGAATCCGCCTGGAAACAGCGTTCTCCTGTGAGCAATTCGTAGAGCACGAGCCCCAGGGAATAGAGATCTGAGCGGTTGTCCAGATGCTGCCCCGTGGCCTGCTCTGGACTCATGTAGAGCAGCTTGCCCTTCAGGGCCCCCGCCACCGTGTGGCTGGCCTTGCTGGCGGCCTTGGCGATGCCGAAATCCACGAGCTTCACCGCCCCGTCCGTGGACAGGAGGATGTTCTGGGGGCTGATGTCCCGGTGGACCAGCTTCAGCTCCCGGTCGTCGAAACCGCGCTTGCGGTGGGCGTAGTCCAGGGCCGAGGCCACCTTCATGGTGACGAAGGCCGCGACCTGCTCCGGGAAGGGGAGGCGGTACTCGCGCACCTTCTTGAGGAGCGTCCGGAGGTCCCGCCCGTTCACGTACTCCATGGCGATGTAGTAGGAGCTGCCGGCCTTCCCCAGGTCGAAGATCTGCACGATGTTCGGATGGGTCAGCTGGGCCGCCAGCTTGGCTTCGTCGATGAACATCGTGACGAAGTCCTCGTTGTCGCTGAAGTGCGGCAGGATGCGCTTGATGGCCACGATCTTCTGGAAGCCCTGCACGCCCCGCTGCTGGGCCTTGAAGAGCTCTGCCATGCCGCCCACGGCGATCTTCTCGAGAAGGTAGTAGTTCCCGTACTCCTCCAGCACGTCGGGATGCCCAGCGATGCCGGACACTGCGGTCCCGGCCGGGGGCGTCCCCGCAGGCACCCCCCCGCCCTCGCGGGAGGCCTCCCAGGAGAACGGATCGTTCACGCCGGAGATGCCGCTGAGGGTGAAGTCGGAGGGGCCCAGCGCCTCCGGGGCGGCCGGTTCCGGGACCGGAGCCGGGGCCGCAGCGGGCAGGGGGACGGGGGCCACGATGCGCACGGGCGCCTGCGGCAGCCGCCCTGTCTCGGGCGTGGCCAGGGAGAGGGCCTCCACCTCCTGCAGGACGTCCCCGAAGATGTCCTCGGTGCTGAGGGGCGCCTGGGGCGCCGGCGCCGGGGGAGGGGCCGATTCGTGCGGGGGCGGCGGGGCCGGCAGGGCCTCGTAGAGGGCGAAGGGGTCGCGCGGAGGGGCCTGGGCGCCGTCGAGATCGGCGAGCAGGTCCCCGAAGATGTCCTCGCTGCTGAGATGGGAGGTTCCCGGGCGGAACCGGCGGAGCGCCGCAGCCAGCTCCAGCTCGGGCTCGGTGCGCTCCAGGAAGCCCTGGACGCCCACGCCCCTGCGGTTCACGCCGCCGGACGTAGAGCCCTCCGTGAGCACCAGCACCGGCAGGTCAGGCTTCCGGACCCGGAGGCGGCGCGCGAACTCGTAGCCGGCCTCCTCGGAGGTGGCCGAGTCCAGCAGCAGCAGGTCGGGGTCCGTGCCCGAGGATTCGAAGGCGGGCGCATCCGAGGCCCGCACCCACTGCACCGTCCAGCCATCCCCCTCCATGGCGGAGACCAGCCCCGGAGTCCGGAGGGACTCGCCGTCCACGATCAGCAGGAGGGGGCGCGGCATGGGGGATCCAGAGTGCGGGGAGAACCAGGGTAGCGGCAGGCCGCGACCCGGTCCAATGCCCAGGCCGGCGATTCCGCCTCGCTCTGCGAGGGTTTCCGGTGTAGACTCGTTCCCTGGTCCCGTCCCGGTCTCCGGCGTCGGTGGCGAATCCCCTGCGGAAGGAGGTGCATCCCTATGCCTTTGGTCAAGGTCAAAGAAGACGAAACGTTCGAGTTCGCCCTTCGCCGCTTCAAGCGGAAGTGCGAGAAGTCCGGCATCCTCAGC
>DATEZS010000101.1:0-47697 GCA_035255365.1 Geothrix sp. | reverse complement strand
TCTTGACCCCATCCCATTCGGTCCGCCCTGGGATTTCGATCCAGCCATCGCCCAGGCCAGCCAAGCCGGAACGCCGCTGCTGATCTGGGGCGGCGACGGCACCATCCACCACGCGGCCAGGGCGCTCCTGGAAAAGGGCTGTCCAGTTCCCCTGGGAGCGGTGCCGGGAGGGAGCGGCAACGGCCTGGTGCGCGGCCTGCGCACCCCCCTGGAGCCGGCGGGCGCCGTCCTCCGCCTGCTTGAGGGCCGGGAGCTGGTCATGGATGTGCCGCGTCTCGATGGGGTGCCCTTCCTGAACCTCTGCGGCACCGGTTTCGAAGCCGCCGTGGCGCATCGGTTTCATGCCATGCCCACCCGCGGGTTCATTTCCTATGGCAAGGCCTGCCTGGCCTTGTGGCGCACCTGGCCCGAGGCGGCCCTGCGCTGGGAGGCGGAATCCAGGCCCAGGTCGGAGCCCTCGGACCGGTTGTCGAAACTGAGAAAGGCCTTCCTGGGACCCGAGCCGGACCTCCCGGAAACCGCCTGGAGCCTTTGCTTCGCCAACCTTCCCGAATACGGATCGGGCCTCCAGATCGCTCCCAACGCCGATCCCACCGATGGGGCTCTGCAATGGGCCACACTGGCACGCCCCTCCTGGTTCGACGCGCTCTCCGAGTTGCCGGCCCTGTTCCGGGAAGGCGGCCGCACCCACCTTCGCAAAGAGGGCAGCCTGCTTCGCGCCACCCTCCGAACGGACCGCCCCCTGCCCTGGCACCTGGACGGCGAGCCGGCCCCCGAGCGGGACCGGGCCGAGTTGACCGTGGAAGCCCGGGCCTTCCGCATGCAGGTCACGGAGGCCTGTCCCTGGACCTAGCATCCCAGCCGGAAATCAGAATCGGGCGCTGAAGAACAGGGAAACTCGCCGGTCATTGAGCGCGTTCCGGTTCTCATACATGCGCTTCTGTTCCTCGGTGTAGTTTCCCGTGCCGGAAAACCCGAAATAGGGGTTGTTCCCGTCGGAGATGGGGAATTCCATGTGCTTCCGGTTGAAGAGATTCAAGGCCTGGCAACCCAGTTCCATGGACCAGGCCTGGAAGGATCTCGGCCAGGCGAACTTCGCATCCACGGATGTGTAGGGCGGAATATGCATGTACAGGATCTGGCCCTGGGTGTTGGCATGGCCGAACTGCGGGGTGTGGGTTCCCACGCGGTGCACCAGAAGGCTGCCCTGAATCCCGGATGGTGCCTGGAAGAGGAAACCCGCGTTGCCTTTCCATTCGGGAACGCCCAGGCGATCCGTGGTCAACGTGCTGGAATAGGCCAGGTCCTGGTAGGAGGCATTGGCGAACACCTGGAAGATCCTGGACGGCGCCCAGCGCAATTCGGTCTCCACGCCTTGGATGTGCAGGTTGTGGTAGGCGGAATAGATCACCGCATAAAAATACGGAGGATAGGGGTCGGCCTTGGCGAGGGAGATCAAGTCCCGCACCTCGTTCCGGAAAAAGTTCACCCTGAGCAACCAATCCTGGCCCAGGCGTCCCTGATAATCCAATTGCAGAGAATCAATCCGCTCGGCTTTCCGCTCACCGAAAGCTGTGACCTCTCCGAGGACGGCCACCTGGGTGGTGGGAGTGGCTCCGCCCGAGTAGTCCGCGAAGGACTCCAGGAAGGAAGGCTTTCGGAAGGCCATCCCGGCGCCGAGGCGCAGGGTCTGACCCGGAAGAGGAGACCAGACCGCCGAGACGCGCGGAGAGAACCGCCCGGCCAGGTCGCTGTGCTTGTCGAAGCGTAGGCCGATGTTCAAGCCAAGGTTGTCCGTGGCAGCGTATTCCTCCTGCAGATACAGCGCGAGTAAGTTGTCCGTGGGCTCCTTGGAGCCAAAGGCGCTGGAATTCGCCTCCACCAATTCTCCCGAGAGCCCGGCGGCCAAGTGGTGCTTGCCGAAGGTTCCCAACAGCTGGAATTCGGCCCCTTCCCGCCGCGTCGAGAAGGCCTGCGATTCACCCTCATCCTGGGCTTGGCTGAGAGACAGAATCCCCCGCCACTCCAACCCGGTGGCAAACGGACGGGCATACTCGGCCCTGGTGAAGGCATTCCAGGTGGGGTAGTGGTTGTTGGCGGCCTTGGTGAGACTGGAACTCAGATCGGGGAAGGCGATCTCGCCGAAAGTGCCTCCGGCCCGGAGTTGGAATTGCCCCCCAGCCAGGGATTCCCGGTCCAGGGACAGGGCCACTTTCGAGAGATCCCACCAGTCCTTGAGCTTCGCTTGGCCATCCGCGGCCCGGGTGGTGAGTCCCAGGACTGGCTCCCTGACCTTGGAAGGATCGGTATTGCCGAAACCTCCCGCCTTGGCCCAGCCAACGCTGACCCGGCCCGTGAGGAGTCCCGATCCCCAGCCATATCCTGCTTGGTAGTCCTGCTGATTCTTGTCCCCCACCAGCACGCGGGCCCTCGACCCGGGCTCCGGCGGGCGGGTGACGATGCTGATGATGCCCCCGAAGGCATCGGCCCCGTAGAGCGCAGACAGAGGCGACAGGCTGATCTCAATGCGCTCGATGTCGTCGAGGAAGACCGGGATCTCCTTCCACCGCACCCCCCCGGTGAATTCGAGGTTCATCCGATGGCCGTCCAGGAGCACGAGCAGCTTCGCATTCTGGAAAGTAGCGAGGCCCCGGGCCCCCACGATGACTTCAGGATCCCCTGCCACCATCACATCGAGTCCAGGGACGGTGCGGAGCAGATCCGGGAGGCTGGTGGCCGCCATCAACCGGATGTCCTTCCGGGTGAGGATGAACATGGTCGCTGGGGAATGTTCGAGGGGCGAAGGCCACTTCGAGGCCGTGATCACGGGCGTATTCAGGATCTGCGCGATCTCCTGCAGGTCCCTGTCCTGGTTCGGCTCAGGGGGGGTCTGCCCCAGGAGTGCCGAGAGAAGGAAATACGGGATCATTGAACATACCCCAGGGGAGTCAGCTTTGATTTATCGGAGTCCTGTGTGGGTACTATAAATTCTGGTGATACAAGATCCACCTGTCTAGATTGCACCCGGGGCTGGCAGGATTCCTTTTCTGCCTTAGGCAGGTCGGGGTTCAAAGCGTTCCTGGCGAGAATCCCCGATTTCACCCCGGCAGTTCCCACAACCGATAGGTAAGGCATTGCAAGGGTAGGATCATGGTTTCTTCCAGCAGCGGCATTGAAGGATTCCCGGGTACCTTTGCTCCCCCGGGGACCGGAGAGCCTGCAGCCGCTGCCAGCAAAGCGAAACCTTGAGGTGTGGCGATTCCGGTCCTTTGCGCTGATTCCCTTCCTCGCCTGGGGTGTATCGGCTGCGTCCAGCATGTCCCTCGCCGCCCTCCAGGAAGCCCGCAGATCCGAGGAAGAAGCCATCGCGATGCTCCTCTGCCATCTGGGCGACTATGCGGTTTGGCCCGAGCCCCAGGTCGAAGATGCTCGAAAGCCATTCATCATTGGCGTCATCGGGGATTTTCCCACGCGCAGGGAGCTGCTCCGCCAGACAGCCAACAAGCGTGTGCATGGACGCAAGATCGAGATCGTCTGGCTTGAGAGCCTCAAACCGACGACTCTCCTGGCTTGCCAGATTCTCTACATCTGTGACTCCGAGCAGGACCGGCTGAGGGAGATCCTCTCCATGTGCCGGAGCCATCCCATTCTCACGGTGGCGGGGTCCGAGGGCTTTGCCCGCGAAGGCGTGATGCTCGATTTCTTCGTGAAGGAGAGCCGCCTGAATCTTGCCGTCAATCTGACTGCCTGTCGGGACGCCGGGATCCAGCTCAGCCCGTTGTTCCTGGCCAAAATGCGCGCCCAGGTCGTGGCCGGCTCCGACAGGAGGTTGCCATGACCGGCCTCCTCCACCGCATGACTTTCCGGCAGCAGCTCCTCTCCCTCCTGCTTGGAGGGCTCGGCCTGACTTTGATTCTCAGCTTCATCCTCGCGCTCAGCTACGCGCGAGGCACCCTTAGACAGAATCTGCTGAAGGACTGCCGGGCCCAGGCTCAGGTGCTGACGGAGTCCCTGGCTGCTGATCTCGATTTTGGAACCCTCCTGAGTGGCTCGAAATCCACCAAGGCGTTCCTATCTAATCCCGAGATCATCGCCGTCGAAGTTCGCGACAAGGAGGGCCGGCCCTTCGCAAGAGAGGCCCGAACCGGAGCACAGCCGGAATTCGCCAAAATCCTCGGAGACCAGGAAGGCTACGTGTTCTCGGATGGCTACCTGGATGTCGCTTCTGAAATCCGCTACGAGGGTCAGAAAAAAGGCTTGCTGTACCTTCGTGCGAGCCTAGATCAGATCCAGACGCAATTCCAGAAAGCAGTCTGGGCTCTCTCCCTCCAGAGTGTGGCCCTGTTGCTGTTGATCTTCCTCCTCGGCAGCCGAGTCCTCCGCGGGATCTCAGGGCCAGTCTTGGAACTGACCGAGATGGCCCGCAAAGTCAGTACTACGCACAACTACAGCCTGCGCATGCCTCCCGGCCAAGGCGGAGAAGTCGGGATCATGGCCAATTCCTTCAATGACATGCTCGAGCGCATCCAGCAGCAGGACAAGAGACTTTCCGAACAGATCCAATTGCTGGATCAAGAGCTCAGGGAACGCCGACGAATCGAATCTGAACTTCGAGTCAACGAAGAGCGCCTGGCCATGGCCCTGGAATCGGCTGGCGAAGGCGTATGGGACTGGAGTGTCCAGGAACACCTGGTCCGGTACAACGCCCGCTGGTCTCAGATCCTGGGAATGGAGCGTGCTCCCCTTGAGCAGGGCGAGAAGGAATTCCTGTCCCGTCTCCACGAAGAGGATGTCCCGTTGGTCATGGATAGGCTCCAATGCTGCGTCGAAGGTGCAGATGACCTGCAAGTCACCCACCGCATGCACAAGGCGAACGGATCCCTGATCTGGGTGGAAACCCGGGGGAAAGCCGTTGAGCGGGATTCTGACGGGAAGGCACTGCGCATCGTAGGCCGTACGGTGGATGTAACCGAAATGCGGGAGGCCGAGACCCAGAAGAAGGAGCTGGAGCGGGAGCTCCTGCATCTCCAGCGGATGGAAAGCGTGGGCAGGCTTGCGGGCGGCGTGGCTCACGACATGAACAATGTGCTGGGCGCCATCATGGCCGTGGGTTCCATTCTGGAAGAACAGCACCCAACGGATCCGGCCATGCTGAAAAACGTCCGGATCATCCTGGGCGCAGCCGAGCGAGGACGAAATCTGGTCAAGGGGCTGCTCGAGTTCGCCCGCAAGGACCTCCAGGCCGCGGCGCCTCTGGACCTCAACGAGCTCGTGCGAAAGGAAGTCGAACTCCTCAGGAGCACCTCTCTGAAGGAATTTGAAATCGACCTGAACCTCCAGGATCCACTGCCGAGCATCATGGGTGAGGCCAACGCGCTCTCCAATGTGTTGATGAACCTTTGCGTGAACGCGATGGATGCCATGCCCAGAGGTGGGCGACTCTGCCTGATGACGCTCACCCCCGCCCCAGGGTTGGTGGAATTGGTGGTGGAGGACAACGGGCAGGGAATGACTCCGGAAGTCAGACAGCGCGCCCTGGAGCCCTTCTTCACGACGAAGCCATCTGGCAAGGGCACAGGGCTTGGCCTCTCCATGGTCTTCGGAACCGTGAAGGCCCATGGTGGAACCTTGGAAATCGAGAGCGAGCCTGGAAAGGGAACCCGGGTGCGGATACAGTTCCTGGCGAACGGAGGGGCACGGCCCTTGACTCAGCGCCTGGAGCCCACCACGCAGGCAAGCCAAGAAAGACCGCACAGGCTGCTTCTGGTGGATGACGATCCCTTCATCCAGGAAACGGTATCTACCATGCTGGAGTCCATGGGACATCAGGTCCAGGTGGCCAAGGATGGGCAGGAAGGGTTGGATCGACTGCAGTCAGGCCCGCTGCCTGACCTTGTCATCCTGGATATGAACATGCCGGGGATCAGCGGTCTTGAGACCTTGAGGCAGCTCCGCCACAGGTACCCCGACCTTCCGGTCATTTTCGGGTCCGGGTTCATGAGCCCCCAGGTCCAACAGGCCCTGGCAGAATTCCACTGGGTCCAGCCCCTGGCAAAACCCTACACGCGGCAGGAAATCCAGGACGCCATGCGGGCGGCAGTCGAGATGCCCCCCCCTCCCCGAACCTAAGGATCCACGCAGGAACGGCCCCGACGGGGCCGTTTCCGCGTTCGATCAGTGGCCCAGTGGATCAGTGCCGGAAGTCTGCGGGCCCCCTCATGCTCGGTCCGGCGAACTCGGCGCTGACGCTGGGACTGGAGCCCCATAACCCGGCCACCATCTTCACTTGGCTCAGGTCGGTCTTGGCGGGATCCCAATCGCGTCGCACCTCGAGCGTGTAGGGGTCCTGCGCATCGGACCACCAGGCGGGGTCATCCACGATCACATAGACGGCCGTGGCTTCCTTGCCGGGATTCTTGTAGGTCACCATGACGGGCTGGTAGGCCATGGCCGCCTGCAGCATGCCCGCACCAGGTTCTCCCCACTTGTTCACCAGCATGAGGCGGAACCAGCCCAGCTTGCCGTGCTTCACCTCCACCTGCATGGTGCCCCCCGCGGGCACGGAAATGCCGTAGGCGCGCCAACCCGCCGGCTTCTGCGTGAAATCCGAAATCGATTCCACCGCATCACCCAGGGGCGTGACGGGGATGAAACCTCGCCGCGAGATCCACTGGATCTCGGCCATGAGGTCGCGTTCCTGCCAGTAGGCGAAGGTGGGCAGCACCCTGCACCGCTCCCACGCTGGGGGGATGATGATGCGTGTTCCAGTGTAGAAACTCACCCGCCGGAGGCCGTTACGGGAATCATTCATCGACCGGATGGGCCGCGGGCGCGGCGTGCGGCCTTCCACGGACCCCTGGAACACTCCGCGGGACTCGGTCGAAGGGCTGAGGGTGGAGGGGCCGCTCAGGGAAGGCCGCGAACGCGGACGAGGCGTTCTGCCTTCCTGAGGCGTTGCGCCACAGTTGCTGCCAGCCAGCGCAATCAGGCCGAAGACGGTCAAAGCGGGGAGAATCCGAAGATTGGTGCCCATCGCAAACCTCCTTGGGGTATGGATTGGATGCCTTGCCAGCCAGAGTCGTGCCACGGTCGGGGAGGAGGGCGCTATGCTGGCTTTTTAAACATGGGAGATCCCTGGTGTTCGGCAAGATCCAGCATATCCATTTCGTAGGCATCGGCGGCATCGGCATGTCCGGCATCGCCGAAGTGCTCGCCAATCTGGGCTACCGGGTATCCGGTTCGGACCTGAAGGAGAGCGCCGTCACGGAACGCCTCCAGAGCCTGGGCATCACCGTACACCTGGGCCATGAGGGCCGTGCCATCGAAGGCGCCCAGGTCGTGGTGATCTCCTCGGCGGTCAAAGGGGACAACCCCGAGGTCGTGGCGGCCCACGCGGCGAAGATTCCGGTCATCCCCCGCGGCGAGATGCTGGCTGAACTCATGCGTATGAAGTACGGCATCGCCATGGCGGGTTCCCACGGGAAGACCACGACGACCAGCATGGTGGCGCAGCTCTTGAGCCAGGGCGGCATCGACCCGACCATCGTCATTGGCGGCAAGCTCGGCACCATCGGCAGCAACGCCAAGCTGGGCAAGGGCCCCTTTCTCGTGGCTGAGGCGGACGAGAGCGATGGCAGCTTCCTCATGCTGAATCCCACCCTGGCGGTCATCACCAACATCGACCGCGAGCACCTGGATCACTACAAGGACCTGGAGGAAATCCAGGACGCCTTCGTGACCTTCGCCAACAAGGTTCCCTTCTACGGGTCCGTGTTCCTTTGCATGGACGACCCCAACACCGCCGCCGTGCGGCCCCGCCTCAAGCGGCAGGTGCACACCTACGGCACCCATCCCCAGGTGGACATCCGGGCCCGGGAGATCCGCCAGGAAGGCTTCCGCACCTTCTTCAAGGTGACGGCCCACGGGAAGGATCTGGGCGCCTTCAGCCTGGGCGTGCCCGGCCATCACATGGTGCTGAACGCTCTGGCCGCCATCGGCATCGCCCTGGAACTCGATGTGAAACCCGAGATGATCCGGGCGAGCCTCTCCAGCTTCACGGGCGCCGATCGGCGCTTCCAGCTCAAGGGCGAAAAGCATGGCGTCCTGGTGGTGGACGACTACGGTCATCACCCCACGGAGATCGCCGCCACCTTGGCCGGGGCCCGGGCGGGCTTCCCGGAGCGCCGCATCGTGGCCGCCTTCCAACCCCATCGCTATTCCCGCACCAAGGCCCTTCTGGAAGAGTTCGGTACCGCCTTCTTCGAGGCGGACGCGGTGTTCGTGACGGATATCTATGCCGCCGGCGAGCCGCCCATCCAGGGTCTCGACGGCAGCCGGGTCGTGGAGGCCCTGCAGTCCCACGGCCAGAAGGAAGTGCATCTGGTGAGGCGGGTCGAGGACCTTCCAGAGACCTTGGCGAACCTCACGGCCCCCGGCGATCTGCTCATCACCTTCGGCGCGGGCTCCATCACGCAAGTGGGCCAAGCCTTCCTCGACCGCCCCTGAAAGGTCACCATGGGACGCCGCTTCACCCTCGCCATCACTGGAGCCTCCGGCTCGGCATTCGGCGTCGCCGCCTTGAAGCGCCTCTCGGCCAACGCCTCCGTGGAGCGGATCGCCCTGCTCCTCTCGCCCACCGGCAAGCGCTGTCTCCTGGACGAGACGGGCCTGACGCCCAAGGACCTCGCGGCCCTTCCCAAGGTGGAGCTGCGCGACGAGCGGGACCTGGGGGCGGACATCTCCTCCGGTTCCTACCGGCAGGACGGCATGGCCATCGTGCCCTGCAGCGCCGGCGCCATGGGCCGCATCGCCGCGGGGGTGAGCGAGACGCTGGTGAGCCGCGCGGCGGATGTGTGCCTCAAGGAACGGCACCCTTTGGTGATCTGCCTGCGGGAAACGCCGCTGAACCGCATCCACCTGGAGAATATGCTGCGCCTCCATGATGCGGGTGCGGTGGTGATGCCCATCATGCCGGGCTTCTACAGCGGCCCGAAGAGTCTCGACGACCTCTACGACACCTTCGCCACGCGAGTGCTGGATCAGCTCGGCGTTTCCGAAGCGGATGAACGGCGATGGAAAAGCTGACGGCACCGCCGGAAGTCGTTGTCCTCGGCAACGTCGGCGTGGACACCAATGTCTACCTTTCCGGCCGCGACGTGGACTGGTCCGTGGAAGGCAACTTCACCGAGAACCTGGACTGCGTGGGCCAGGCTGGAGGTTATGCGAGCCGCGGCTACGCGCAGCTGGGACGGCGGACCGCCTTCATCGGCCATGTGGGCAATGATGCCGCCGGCACGATGGTGCGCGAGGCCTTCGCGAAGGATGGCATCGACCTGCGCGGCCTCTTCCTCGACCCCGCAGGCACGGCCCGCAGCGTGAACATCATGTACCAGGATGGCCGTCGCAAGAATTTCTATGACGGCAAGGGCCATGCGGCCCTCCACCCCGACCTGGACGCCTGCCGCCGGGTACTGGCCGGGGCGCGGCTCGCCCACGCCCACCTGGCGAACTGGGTCCGCGACCTGCTCCCCATCGCCCGGGAATCGGGCCTGATCGTCGCCTGCGACCTGCAGGACGTGGTGGACCCCGAGGATCCCTACCGGCAGGACTTCATCCGCGCCGCCGACATCCTGTTCTTTTCAGCGGCCAACCACGCGGATCCGGCCCCCCTGATCCGGCATTTTCTCCAGGACCGGCCCGACCGCATCGTGGTCTCAGGCATGGGCGCGAAGGGCTGCGCCCTGGGCACCCGGGAGGGCATCCGGCATTTTCCGCCCGCCCCCCTGGATCTTCCGGTGATCGATACCAACGGCGCCGGGGACGCCCTGGCGGTGGGTTTCCTCAACAGCCACGTGTTCGAAGGACGGTCCCTGGAGGAATCCATCCGCCGGGGGCAACTTGCTGCCAGGCATTGCTGCGCCTTGAAGGCCACTTCCGATGGCCTCATCACGCCAGCGCTTCTGGCGCAACTTGCGCGACGCAGGCATTGATCCAGATTCCGGCAGGAGTGGTCGGGATCAGCCCGCGCCCTCCATGAGCGCAGCCTCTTCGCGTTGGGCTTTGCGGGTGGCCCAGAAGGCCCAGAGGGCGCCGAGGGACCCCGTGGCGGCCCCCACGAAGGCCAGGAGCAGCATGCTGGCCCAGGAGAAGAAGCCCAGCCGCGCCAGATCCACCAGCAGGGGGGAGATGCCGCCGAAGCCGCGGTACAAAGGCCACCAGAGGCCGAAAAGCCCCAGGATCGCCAGGAGGCTGCCACCCAGCCCCAGGAAGGCGCCTTCCAGCAGGAGGGGCGTTCGGATGAAGCCTTCCGAGGCCCCCACCAGCCGCATGATCGTGATCTCCTCTTCCCGCGCCAGGATGCTCATGCGGATCACATTACCCGTGGAGAAGCCCGCCGCCAGCAGCAGGACGACACCGAGGGAGGTGAGCGCCGAGCGCAGCATCCGAGCCATGCGCTGGAGGTTGGCCAGCCGTTCCTGGTCCGCCAGGACATCGCCGATCCCGGGAACGGCCCGGAGGCTTTCCGCCACGTCTTCCACCCGGCCCGAAGCGGCCAGATCCTTGCGGAGGGTCAATTCCAGGCTTTCGGGCAGGGCGCCCGGCCCGGCGCTCTCCAGCAGCACGCCGGCTTCCCGGGTGGCGGTGAGGAAGCGCTTGCGGTTCTCTTCCGCAGGCACCCGCTGCACCTGGATGAAGCGCGGATCCCGCTTCAGGCGGGCCTCCGCCTCGTCAAGATTGCGTCCCTCGGCGGCATAGGCCACCACCTTCGCCATCCCTTCAATGCGGGCGACAAAGTGGTCCAGGCTCTCCACCAGCAGCAGGCCGCCACCGGCCAGCAGCAGGCCCGAGGCCAGGGTCAGGATCGCGAACAGATACTGGCCCCGGTGCCGGAGGAGATCCCTGAGCACATCCTGCAGGAGCAGCCCCAGCAGGCGCAGAGTGCTCACGAGGCGTTCCCATCCAGGGCCACGCCTTTGATGACCACGCTCGAATCCAGGGAGATGACCTTGGCGGCCGTTCCCCCCAAGGGTGATTTCCAGAGCAGCACCGTCGGATAACCGGCGGATCCCTGCCCGCGCAGCCCGGCCAGCCAATCTTTGGTACCGGCATGGCTCAGGACGCGAAGGGTGGCCTGATCCGTCGGGCTGCCGATGGCGCCCAGCGTGGGGGCCTGGTTGTAGCCGCCGGTGCCGAACTGCCCCGTCTGGAAGACCTGGATCGGGGCCGTGGTGACGGAGGCATCCGTGTTGTGGACGCCGACGAACAGGCGTCCGCCGGCCGTATCCAGGGCCAGGGAACCGTATTTATGGAGCCCGGTCTTGTCCCCCAGCATGACGAGCGTGGGATCGAAGGCGGAGGTGCTGCCTTTTCGGAGGCGCGATCCGGTGAACTGCTCTCCGAGCGGTCCCACGACGGAATCGCCGTCATCCATGTAGGCATAGACGATGCCGCCGGAGGCGGCCACGCCGGTGCCCCCCTTGTCGCCAGTCATCTGCAGCGGGGTGCCGAGGGGAATGGAATCATTCTGGTTTTTCTGGCTGGCATTGGCCACGATCCAGATCCGCGTGCCGTTGTCCCCGGTCTCGGTGATCAGCAGCGTGTCGGTCTGGGAATCGATGGCCACCTGACCGAAGGTCCCGTTCGTCAGGCGGGAGGAGTTGTCCAGGCTGAAGGACACAATTTCATTCGAAGGCACGGAACTCGCCTGGGAGCGGATGTTGCTCCAGCGCACGATGGCCCCGGTCTCGGAAACCAGATAGAGAATCCCATGGGGGGCGTCAAGGCACATGCCGCCCCAGGCCAGATTGGAGACTTTCTCTTTCAGGACATTGGGGCCAAAGGTGTAGGAGGGCGCTGGAACCGTGGCGCTGTCATAGAGGGCGCTGAGGTCGTTCCACACCATCACGCTGTTGCTGGTGCTGTCGAAGACATAGAGGGCCACGCCCTCGGTGCCGCCCGCCGATCCATCCTCCTTGCACCCCACGGCGAACAAGAGGACCGCGGTCAGCAGGCTATGAAGCAGACGGGTCATCATCGGGGCACCTGCTTGAATCGGGTTCCTAAGGACATGGCAGACCTGCCGCCAGCTTACTTGGAGGCGAAGAGAGACTTGAGGTGCGTGTTCAGGTTGCGCACCATGTCGGCATCACAGCCCGCGTCCACCGCGCTGCGGCTGATGGCCAGCGCGAGTCCCTTGACGGCTTCCGCACCCTCTCCGGAAATGATCTGCTGGGTGGCTTTGGCCTGCAGCCGATTGACCATTTCATGGTGGGGGTCGGGCAGCACCGTCTTCGCGGCCTGCGCGATGCGCTGGGTGAAGTTCATGAGCTTCACCATGCGCTGGGGATCATCCATCCCCGAGGCGGCAGGCTTGGGTGAGGCCGCCGCCGGCTGAGGCAGCGGCGCGCCACCCGCAAAGCCCCCGCCCACGGTTTCGGGCAGGGGTTCGTCCCGATCCGGGAAACCCCGGGGCGGCGGCGGCTGGATGCGGATGATGGCGGTCTCGTCCTCCTTGGACGGGGAAACCGAAGGGCTCCCGCCGAGGAAGGAAGAAACGGGAACGAGTTCCTTGCCGCTTGCACCGGTGGTGGGGCCGGGTGCCTCCACTTTGGGAGGACGACCGCTCCGCAGTCCCTTGAGCACCACATGGCCGGCCATCACCAGGCCGTAGATGTCCTTGGCGACATTCATCACGGGCTTCTGAAGCACTTCCGCCAGCTCGGCCACGGTGTAGTAGCCCGTGGCCAACTCGAGCACGCGGGCCTCCCGGGGGTTCACACCCTGGGGCGCCTCGCCGGGCAGGAGGGTGGAGGCGGGGAACAGCTCGATGGAGGGCACCTTCTGGCTGATGACGCGCCATTCATCCATGCGCCGTCCCAATTCCATGAGGATCGAGGCGTTGGGCTTGGCAATGGTGGCTGGGACGTCCGCGGCCCCCTCCTCGAACCGGTAGCGCCCATCGAGCCAGAGGGCCACTTCCATGAGGGCTTCGAAGCCTTCGCCGGCCTGGGTCACGGCATGGACGATGCGCCCGTCCTTGAGGTAGATCTTCGCCTTGGCGGAATCCTGCTCCACATGGAAGCACCCGGACTTTCCGCCCTGGCTCACGAGCTGGATGATGTCAGGTAGCGGCGCTTCGCGCATGGAGCCTTGGATCACACCCTGAGACATGGGTCGTTCCTCTCGCTGAAATGGCGGTGTAAAAGGAGATCCAAAGCTTACCATATAGTGCGCCCTTCCCCGATTGCCTCTCCTGGGCCATCCTTGGGGGTCTATGAGCGAACGAACCGACTCCCCCTTTGCTTCGATCGAGGAAGCCATCGCCGCGATCCGCCAGGGCCGCATGGTGGTGGTGGTGGATGACGAGGACCGGGAGAACGAGGGCGACCTCACCCTGGCCGCCGAGCACGTGACGCCCGAAGCCATCGCCTTCATGGCCACCCATGGGCGGGGGCTCATCTGCGCCGCCCTGGAAGGCCCCTGGCTGGACCGTCTGCAGATCCCCCTCATGGTCCGCGACAACACCAGCCCCTTCGAAACCGCCTTCTGCGTCTCCGTCGAGGCCCGGGAGGGCACCACCACCGGCATCAGTGCCCAGGACCGCTCCCGCACCATCCAGGCCCTCATCCACCCGGACGCCAAGCCCCAGCACTTCGTGAAGCCGGGCCACGTATTCCCCCTGAGGGCCAGGCCGGGCGGCGTGCTCACCCGCACCGGCCAGACCGAAGCCAGCGTCGACCTGGCCCGCCTGGCGGGGCTGCATCCCAGCGGGGTCATCTGCGAGATCATGAAGGACGACGGCACCATGGCCCGGGTGCCCGATCTCGTGCCCTTCTGCCGCCAGCATGGCCTTCCCCTGGTCACCGTGGCCGATCTGGTGGCCTACCGGCTGCGCCAGGAACCCCTCGTGACCCTCCTGGATGTGCGCACCATGCCCAGCCAGTGGGGCGATCTCCAGGTCCACCGCTTCCAGAGCCTCCTGGATGGGAGCCAGCACCTGGCCTTCGTGCTGGGCGACCTGGCCGTGGGCGAGCCGCCCCTGGTCCGCGTCCATGTGGAAACCCTGCCCGAGGACCTGCACGGCTTCGAATCCGGCCTCTTCCAGCGGGCCATGGCCATGCTGGCCCAGGAAGGCCGGGGCGCCCTCGTCTACCTGCGGCGCCCCGCCCAGCCCGCCTCCAACATCCAGCCCGCCTCGTCCCAGGCCATGAGCGACCGGGATTTCGGCGTGGGCGCCCAGATCCTACGCCAGCTTGGCATTGGTAAAATGCGCCTGCTCAGTCGGCACGAAACCAAGTACATTGGCCTCCGGGGCTTCGGCCTCGATCTTTGCGCCCATGTGCCCCTGGCCCCCCCGACGGATCGCCCGTGATTGATCCCTCTTTCCTGACCCAATCCCCCTTGTTCCGGAACCTGGACGAGGCGGAGCGGGTTCAGATCCTGATCATCGGCCAGATGCGAACCTTCAAGGCCAATGAGGTCATCTTCCGGGAGGGGGATGACGGGGACGGCCTGTTCATCGTCCTGAAGGGCTCGGTCCGCATTTCCAAGCAGAGCGCCACGGGCGAGGAGGCCCTGGCCGTGCTGGAGCCGCCCGCCTTCTTCGGCGAGATGGCCATGATCGATCTCTCCGCGCGCGCGGCGGACGCCATCGCCAACGAGGACACCGACCTCTTCTTCATTCCCCTTCGCGAACTGCGATCCGTGATCGATGCCTACCACAAGCTGGCCTTGAAGATCCTGTACGCCCTGTGTGAAGTGCTGGCCCAGCGGCTCCGGGAAACCAACGAACGGTACATGAGCATCTTCACCATCGCCCAGTGGGGCGGCTCCCAACCCAACGGGCCCATCCCCATCCCCTGACCAACCTGAAACAAGGAGTTTCCATGTCCGACCTCGTCGCTCACATCACCGACGCCGAATTTCCCACCGCCATCGCCCAGGGCGTCACCCTGGTGGATTTCTGGGCCCCCTGGTGCGGCCCCTGCAAGATGATCGCCCCCGTGCTCGACGAATTGGCCGGCGAACTCCAGGGCAAGGCCAAGATTGTGAAGATGAACGTGGACGAGAATCCCCAGGTGGCCGGTCAGTTCGGCATCATGAGCATCCCCACCCTCATCGTCTTCAAGGACGGCAAGCCCGTGAACAAGCTCGTGGGCGGCCAGCCCAAGCCCCAGCTCAAGGCCTTCGTGGAAAGCGCCTTCTAGGGCCCATGCCATCCCCCAAAAGAAAAACGCCGGGTGACCGGCGTTTTTCTTTTGGAGGAGAGCTCATTTCTTCATGAGCACCATGCGGACCTGGTTGCCCTTCTCGTTGAAGTGGACCTCGTCCATGACCATCTGGATGAGCGGCAGGCCCCGGCCGCAGTGGGAGGCCATGTCCGGGGAGACCACCTGCGGCGCCAGGCGGCTCGTGTCGAACCCGCGGCCCTCGTCGCTGATCTCCACCTCCAGCCGCTCGGTGTCCAGGGCGAGGCGGACCTCGATCATCCGTTCCGCATAGGTGGGATCCGCCAACCGCTCCTCCCGCATCCGGGCGTAGGCATCCTCCTTGGCGAACAGGTCCCCCTTGAGGTTGGAATCCAGCTCCAGGTTTCCGTGATCCAGCGCGTTCACCAGGGCCTCATGGAAGGCCATGGCGATGACATCCACATTGTTGGAGGAGGCGAAGCCCATGGGCACCAGGCGATCGGTCAGGTGGCGCACCAGCGTCGGCACATGGAGTTCGTCGGAGCGGAACAGGAAGTGCCGCCGTTCGTTCACCAGACCCCGGAGGCCATCGCCAGCCATGCGGAAGTCCCGGTGCAGGTCCACCAGGTGGAACACGCTCTTCACCAGGTCGCGGATGGCCACGGGTTTCACGAAGAGGTTGGCGGCGCCCATGCGCATGGCGCGGATGGCGTAATCCACCGAAGCCATGCCCGTCATGAGGATCACGGGCAGATCCGGCTGGGCCCCCTTCACGCGGTGGATCACCTCGAAGCCATCCAGATCATCCATGTTGATGTCGCTGATCACCAAGTCGAAGACCGGTGCTTCGGGATGCGCCATCAGCTCCAGAGCCTGGAGCGCATCCGAGTAGGAATGCACCGCCATGCCATAGTGCGTCAGGGCGGCCTTCACCATTTCAAGCACCGCCGGATCGTCGTCAATCAGCAGAATGTGCGCGTCTCGGCGGTCCATGCGGGCTCCCTGGTTCGAAATTCTAAGGCAGATACGGATTGATCAGGCGCCAGGTGCGATCCAGGGCTCCGACCAAGGCGGGTGGCAAGGCCGGGGAGCCCGCTGGCCGGAGGGGGGGCTTCAGGATATTCGCCAGAAGGATGCGGTTCAGTTCTTCTGAAGAGACCACTTGGATCAGACCAGCCGCTTCAAGGGGTGGAACCAGGTCTTCGAAATTGGCAAACCCTGGCCCGAGGAGGGTGGGGACGCCTGCCCGGACGGGCTCCAGGGGATTGTGCCCCCCTCCGTGCAGCCAGCCGCCCCCCACCAGCGCCACTGTGCCTTCGGCGTAGGCTGCCGCCAGATCACCCAGGGTGTCCAGAAGCAGCACCTGGAGGTTTCCCCAGCGATCTGCCCCGGGCCAGGGCTGGGAGGCCCGGGTGAAGGGAATCCCCGCCTCGCCGAGGAGTGTGGCCACCGCTTCGAAGCGCCTGGGCTGCCGGGGCGCCAGGATGAGCCGGAGGCCGGGGCTGGCCGCCCGGGCCGAGTGCCAGGCCGCCAGGATCAGCGCCTCCTCCCCCTCCACCGTATTCCCGGCCACGAGGATCGGAACCTGGGCCCAGCCGGCACGGAGCCCGTCCCAGGCGGAGGAGAGGGTCCGGGGCGCGGGCAGGTCGGCCTTGAGGTTGCCGCCC
Source organism: Geothrix sp. (assembly GCA_035255365.1). Lineage (GTDB taxonomy): Bacteria > Acidobacteriota > Holophagae > Holophagales > Holophagaceae > Geothrix. The sequence continues at coordinate 30,842 of DATEZS010000101.1, read as the reverse complement.
AGTTCCACCCGGGAGGCGCCGAGATGGCGGAAGGCGGCCGCGCTGGCTTCATCCCGGGCGGCCACCAAAGTCAGGCGGCTGGCGGCCCGCCTCAGCAATCGCCCACCTCGCCGGACCGTGCGTTCCGTGACCCGGCCGTTCACGATCAGACGCGGGATCTGGAGCCCGTCCAGCGCTCGCATGAGCCCTGGCCAGAGCTCGGTTTCCAGGGCCACGAAGGCCCCAGGCGGCTGGCGCAGAAAGGGGCGCAGGCCCTCGGGATCATCCAGGGGAAAGGCACCGCCGCTCACCAGCCCCGAGCCGCCGTCCCACTGGGGCAGCTTCTGCGCGAGCAGCGACAGCCCGGCGGGCGTGCCCGTGGTCACATGGACCCGCTTGCCCGACTGAACCATCCGCCCAAGGAGCCCTTCGGCCAGCATCAGCTCCCCCACGCTCACGGCATGGACCCACACCCACCGGTGGGCAGGCAAGTCCGGCGCCTCGGCGGCGAGGCGGACCTGCCAGCCCTCCGGAAGGGCCGAAAGGCAGGACCTTGCCCCGGCCCCAACCAGGGCCGCGGCCGTGAGATACCCGAAATCGAGCAGGTTCATTCCTCCACGCTCTCACATTTCAGTCGCCGGCGGCATCATGGAGATATGCGCGAACCTCTGGAGATCCTCCTTGTCACCGGCCCCCTGGGAGCGGGGAAAACCACCGTGGTGAACCGCCTTCTCAAGGCCGAGGTGGCAGCCGGGCGCCGGGTCGCGGTGCTCATCAACGAGTTCGGGGCCATCAGCGTGGACGGGGCCCTCGTCACCGCCGAGCGTCCCGAACTGGCCGGCATCGCCAACCTGGTGAATGGCTGCGTCTGCTGCAGCCTGCGGGAGGATGTGGTGGCGACCCTGCGCGCCTGGTGCGACGCCCCCGAGGACCAGCGCCCGGAGCGCATCGTCCTCGAAACCACGGGCCTCGCCGATCCCACCGATCTGGTGGATCTGGAACAGGACCCACTGCTGGAAGGGCGCATCCGACTGGCGGGGCTGCTCACGGTCCTGTCCTGCCTCTCGCCTCTGGATCACCTGCGCCAGAAACCCCTGGTCCATCATCAAGCGGCGCTCGCCAGCCTCATCTACCTGAGCAAGGCCGACCTGGATCCCTCCTCCGCCATGGCCTGGGAAAGCGAGCTGCGCCGTTCCTTCCGTGGCATTCCGCTGGTGGCCACCCGCCACGGTCAGCCGCCCGAGGGCAGCCCGGACCCCTGGCAGGGCGACCTGGGCCTCCTGCCCGAGGGCTGGCAGTCCTCCGGCACCCACAGCTTCGCGGAAGCCCGCTCTCTGACGCTCCACTTCGACCACCCGGTGGATCCCGCCGCCCTGGAGGCCCTGCTGCTGGCCCCACCCGACCAGGGTGAACTGCTGCGCGCCAAAGGAGTGTGCGCCTTCGCGGCCTGGGCCTTGCGCAACGACGGCAGCGACCGCTGGGCCTTCCAGCTGGCGGATGGCCGCCTGGAGATCTCCCCCATGCCCCTGCATGTGGACGGCACCTCGCCAACCTGCGCGGCGGTGGTCATCGGCACGGGCCTCGATGCCAGCCGCTGGAAGAAAGCGTTGCGGGATCTTGAGCGTCCCCCCGAGGGACAGCGTCGCAAGATCGTTCTGGATCGGTGATCCGGCTTCCCCGGGAAGCCAGATCGCCGCCGGCTTGGTATCATCGCTGTTCCCGACTTCCGGGATCGCAAGGAGCAAGTGTGGATCAGGTGCTCGACCTCATGGCCCGGGAGCTCAAGCTCCCACGCGCGGGTGTAGCCGCCATCGTGGCACTGCTGGAGGGCGGCAACACCGTTCCCTTCATCGCCCGGTACCGGAAGGAGGCCACCGGTTCCCTGGATGAAGTGGCCATCCGGAACGTGGAAGACCGGCACGCCTACTACAAGGATCTCCTGGACCGCCGCAAGACCGTGCTGAAGTCCATCGACGAGCAGGGCAAGCTCACACCGGAATTGCGAACCAAGATCGAGACCACCTGGGTGAAGGCGGAACTCGAGGATCTCTACCTGCCCTACAAGCCCAAGAAGCGCACCAAGGCCACCATCGCCCGGGAACGCGGCCTGGAGCCCCTGCTGGATTCCCTGCTCGCCGACGACAGCGGCGCCGATCCCTTCCTCATCGCCGAGCCCTTCATCAAGGACGAGGACGGCCTCCGGTCGCCTTCGGAGTGCATGGAGGGCGCTGGCCACATCCTGGCCGAGCGCCTGGCCGAAAATGCGGAGATCCGCGCCTGGATGCGCCTGGAGTTCCACGAGCAGGGCGTGCTGAAATCCGAGATCCGCGAAGAGCGCAAGGCCGATCAGGCCGCGCTCCGCTTCAAGCCCTATTTCGACTTCTCCGAGCCCATCCGCAAGATTCCCAGCCATCGCCTGCTGGCCCTCCGCCGGGGCGAGAAGGAGGAGATCCTCACGGTGCGCCTGGTGGTGGAGCGCGAAAACCTCGTCTCCCAGCTGGTCTCCAAGGTCCAGGTCAATCCGGCCAGCGGCTACCGGCGCTTCCTGAACGAAGTGGCCGGGGATTCCTTCGATCGCCTGCTGGCGCCCAGCATCGAATCCGATGTGCGCTACGAGGCCAAGAAGAAGGCCGATCTTGAAGCCATCAAGGTCTTCCAGACCAACCTGGATCACCTGCTCCTGGCGCCCCCCGCGGGCCAGCGCTGCACGCTGGGCGTGGACCCCGGCATCCGCACCGGCTGCAAACTGGTGGTCATCAACCGCCTGGGCCAGCTGGTGCAGAACGAGGTGATCTACCCCCTGGAGCCCAAGCGGGACCTGGAGGGCAGCCGCGCCATCCTGGAGAAGCTCTGCGCCGGGAACCCCATCGAGGCCATCGCCATCGGCAACGGCACCGGCGGCCGGGAAGTGGAAGCCTTCATCCGCGAGTGGCTGAAGGAGACCGACCGCACCGGCCTCATCTGCGTGAGCGTAAGCGAGGCGGGCGCTTCGGTCTACTCCGCCAGCGACATCGCCCGGGAGGAATTCCCCGAACACGATGTCACGGTGCGCGGTGCCGTGAGCATCGCCCGCCGCTTTCAGGATCCCCTTGCCGAGCTGGTGAAGGTGGACCCCAAGAGCATCGGCGTGGGCCAGTACCAGCACGATGTGAACCAGACCGCCCTCAAGAAGGGCCTGGATGACGTGGTGGAAAGCTGCGTGAACCGCGTGGGCGTGGACCTCAACAGCGCCTCCTACCGGCTGCTGGCCTACGTGGCTGGCCTCGGGGAAGGCCTTGCCAAAAGCATCGTGGCCCACCGCTTCGAACACGGCGCCTTCAAGCGCCGCGAGCAGCTCATGGAGGTGAACCGCTTCGGCCACAAGGCCTTCCAGCAGGCCGCGGGCTTCCTCCGCATCCGCGACGGCGAGGATCCCCTGGACGCCTCCGCCGTGCATCCTGAAAGCTACCCGGTGGTGCAGCGCATCTGCCAGTTGGCCGGCAAGACCATGCCCGAGCTCATCGGCAACGACGCCATTCTCGACAGCCTTGATCCCAAGCAGTTCGTGGATGAGCAGTTCGGCATCGAAACCGTGAAGGACATCCTCGCCGAGTTGAAGAAGCCCGGCCGCGATCCCCGGCACCAGTTCGAGATCGTCCAGTTCCGCGAGGGCGTCAACAAGCCCAGCGACCTGGAAGTCGGCATGGAGCTGCAGGGCGTCGTCACCAACGTCACCGATTTCGGCGCGTTCATCGACATCGGCGTGCACCAGGACGGTCTGGTCCACCTCTCCGAGATCGCCCACCGCTACGTGAAGAATCCCTCTGAAGTCCTCAGCGTGGGCCAGGCCGTGAAGGTGAAGGTGCTGGCGGTCGATCTGGAATCCAAGCGCATCGCGCTTTCCATCAAGGCCCTCCTGGCCGCGCCGGAGACCGCGGTGCGCCCGCCCCAACAGCACCGGCGCCCCGCCCGGCCCACGGCGCCCCCAGCTGGCCAGGCTGCGGCCCCCCGGCCGCCGCGCCCCAACCGCCCGGAGCGGCCCCAGGGCCCCCGTCCCCCGCGGCCCGAGGGGAACCGTCCTGCCCCCAATCGCCCGGCAGGCCCCCGGGACACCCGCCCTGCCCGACCCGCCCAGGCACCCAAGCCTGCGGAGCCCCGGCGCGAGAGTTCAGTCCCCGCCACCGGCACCTCCCTGTCGGATCTCATGAGCAAGTTCAACAAGGGCCTGCGCTGATGCGCTGGATCTCCGTGGGTCTCGGGTCCCTGGCGCTGCTTGCAGCCCTGGCCTGCCAGCCCCAACCCACCAGGCCCATGCTCTATGGTCCTTGGGAAGAAGGCCTGACGCTGGCCTACGAGGATCCGACGCTGCCCCCCTCCCAGCGCAGAGACCTGAGGCTCCAGATCCGGGTGGCCCAGTCCCGCATCGGGCCCAACGAACCGGGGCTGGTGCGCCTGGAATACACAAGCCTCAAGGGCCAGCTCTCGCTCCTCGTTCGCCATGGGAAGGGTGGCATCACGCTGCTCGCCCAGGACGGGAGGCCCCTGGCCCAACTTCTGCCCGAAGGCTTTCCGGCCACCGCCACCTGGACGAATCGGGGCACAGCCTTCCATGTAATAGGCCGCGCGGCCTGGGATGCTGGCACTGTCCTGCCACCTGGTTCTGACGCCGTCGGTTTCTGGGTGGAGGCCGTTCCTCCTGCCGGGCCCCGGAGCCGCACGCTCTACCTGCCGGATCTCGGGGAAGTCGAGACCAGGGAATGGCGCGACGGCGCCTGGGTCACCGTGAATCGGCTGGTGGCGCGCGGTTTCACCGACCTTCCCTCCGCCAAGCCCGCCCGCTAGCTACCTGGAGCCACCATGGCCGAAGCCGAGCACAACGAAGCCGAAATCCCCTTCCCTCCTGGAGCGGAAAAGGGCACCATCCGCGACAACCTTGAAGTGATCTGCTTCGCCATGGTCCTGATCCTGTTCTTCAAGACCTTCGTGGGCCAGCAGTTCAAGATCCCTTCCGCATCCATGCGCAACACGCTGATGATCGGGGATCACCTCCTGGCCAATAAGTTCATCTTCGCAACACCCCAGTGGTCCTGGGAGGAATCCCTGTTCCCCATGCGCGGCGTGAAGCGGGGCGACATCATCGTCTTCCGCTATCCCCTGGATCGCGACCAGGACTACGTGAAGCGCTGCGTTGCGCTGGCTGGCGACACTGTGGAGATGCGGAACAAGCGGCTCTACATCAACGGCAAGCAGGTCACCGGGCCTTTCGAATTCCAGTTCGGGCAGAGCCCCGATGGCCCCATCCCCGGACCCTGGCCCCTTCAGCGCAACGCAGGCGAACCCGAACGCCCAGTGGGGCTCTGGCGCCAGGCTGATCCGGATGTGCTCGACCTTCATGCCCGCAATCAGACCCAGTCCATGGAAAGCCTCATCCAGAATGGCTTCAAGGATGAACTGGGTCCGGTCAAGGTCCCGGCCGGCTACATCTTCGCCATGGGCGACAATCGCGACAACAGCATGGACAGCCGTTATTGGGGCTTCCTGCCCGTGGATCACCTGCGCGGCCGCCCCTTCATCATCTGGTGGAGCTTCCGCGAGGGCGACACGGACAACGACAACGGCCGCGTTCCCTCGGGCCCCATGGATGTGCTTGCGGATTTTGCGGATGCCGCCCGGCATTTCTTCACGCGTACCCGCTGGGAGCGCACGGGGACCATACCTGAGTAGGCCCCGGAACCTCGCGCTTCTGCTGGTGCTTGCCCTCGTTCCCCTGCGGGCCTGGGGGGACAAGGGGCATCGGGTGGTCGTGCGTCTCGCCGTGACGACTTTGCCCCGGGAGGTCCGTCCCTGGTTCGCAGGGCGGGAAGCGGAACTGGCCGACCACGCCTCGGACCCCGATCACTGGAAACAGGATCGCAAAGAGGGCCCCCGGCATTACCTGGACATGGAGCCCTACGGCGACCACCTGCCCAGGACCCTGGACGAGGCCAAGGCACGCATCGGCGGAGGCTACTACCGCCTGGGCGTGCTCCCCTGGATCATCCAGGACCGTTGGCGGGACCTCGTGGACGCCTTCCGATCCGGTGATCCGGCGAAGGTCTCCTTCGCCACGGCCATTCTTGGGCACTACCTCGCGGACGCTCATGTGCCCTTGCACACCACCTTGAACCACGATGGCCAGGAAACTGGCCAGCGCGGCATCCACAGCCGCTGGGAGTCGGGCCTGGTGGAGCGGTTCCTTCCGGCAGCCGACCTCCCAGTCCGTCCAGCCGGGGCCGATCCGGCCTTCCAGGAACGGCCCTGGGAATGGCTTCGCGCCTCCCATGCCCTGGTGCCCCAGCTCCTGCTGGACGATGCCACCGCTGACCGCACGAGTCCCATCGGAAGCCGGGGAAAACGCCGCACCGAGGCCTACTGGCTGATCTTCTGGGAGAAGCAGGGGCCGGTCGTGAGGATGCAGATCCAGCTTGCGGCGGAACACCTCGGCGACGCGGTCCTGAACGCCTGGATCGCGGCAGGCAGGCCGCCCCTACAGGCAATGCGAGTATCTGGTAAGTCCTGAATGGCTCCTCCCCAGGACACGCCCAGGGAGAAGGACCGCACCCACGTGCATAGCCGCCCCAAGGCCGCGCCAGTGGATCAGCGCACCAACCAGAGCGCCATTTTCATCCACTGTGCCGTTCCCCCGAGGATCAGGCGGGCGGGGTGCGAAAGCATGACGAACAGGGCCCCCCAGACAAAGGCAGGATTGAACTTGCCCGTTTTCACCCGATCATAGAAAAGGCAGCTCAGCACGAATAGGTCCGTCAGGCCAAAGTATAGGGGGATGCCCGCCTTGGCCACCACTTCGAGCGGGATTCGCGCGATGGCGGCCGTGAGCATGCCTGCGCAGGAGAGCAGCATCAGCCGCTTGTGGTAATCAGGCTTGGCGCGGTACCAGAGGCCGGCCCCCACCAGCGTGGCGAATACCACCATGTCCCCCAAGGGCACGACCAGGAAGATGAGGGGCGGGGGCCCTGGGGAGCGGCCTAGCCGCGCTGCGGTGATGGCGGCCATGGGACCGACCAGGAGGACCGCCAGTGCCACCAAGGCTCCAACCATTCCCAGTTTCCTGTGGAGATCCACCCGGCGGGCCGAGACCAGCTTGGCCTGGACGATGAACAGGACGAACCAGGAAGTCATCACCAGGCCATGAAGGTGCAAAAGCGGTGACAGGGCTGGCGTGCCGAAGGCCAACTTCAGGAAGTAGGTCTTCCCGAAGCCCAGCAGCACGATCAGCATCGCCAGGATGCCCGCCAGGGTATAGAAACGGCGATCCACCACCCGCCGTGGTGCAAGGGACTCGGCGTCCATGAACCCTCCTCGACTTGTCTGCGATTGAGACTAGGTCCGGAGATTAACAGGAGCTCTTAAACATTCAACCAGAGGAATCTATTCCCCTGGCTCCCACCGCTTCCGCTCGAGCCACACCTGCTCGTCCCGGCCCCTGGGATCCTTGCCCCGCCAGTGGAGCTTCAGGGGGCCCTGGGCATCCCGTTTCTGCACCGACACGCCCGGTGCCTCACCGGTGCGGACCAGTTTCAAGAGGGCCTCCACGCTGGACAGCTGGGGCAGGAATGGCAGGGCCAGTTCCCCGAGGGACCCCACCCGCTGGTCCAGCTTCTGCCTCGGCACCTGCGCCCGGTAGCCGGAGGCGCGGTCCCCTTCGACCAGCACCAGCCGCTCGCCCAGGCCATGCAGTTCAATGACCACCTTCCCGGTCCGGACATCCAACAGCAAGCTCAGGACACCGAGGCCCTCCCCGTCCGGGCCTTCGTATCCCCAGCCGTACTGGGCTCTCAGAGACGGCGCCGGGTCCGGAGCGACCAGAGCGGGAGGGCTTTGCAACAGGGCCAGAATCATTCCTCGTCCTCGCCCTCTCCGGGCTTCTCGGGAAGTTCCGCGGGTGGCCCGGTCGCTTCGATCTTGGCGGCCTGCTCCTTGGCGATGCGGATGCGCAATTCGCCCAGGCGCTTCTCCAGGGCGGCGTGTTCCGGGAACACATAGGCCAGGGCGCGGTCCCACTGCTCCGATGCTTCCGGGAGCTTGCCCGCCTTCAGCAGAACTTCGCCCAGATGCTTGCGCACCTCCGGACTGAACGGACTCAGTTCCACCGCGCGGCGCAGGGTCGCCTCCGCCTCCACCAGCTTGCCCAGCTTGAATTGGGCCCAACCCAGGCTATCCAGCACATTGCCATTGTCCGGCGAGGCCTTGGCACTGGCCTCGATGAGGGTCATGGCCTCAGTCAGGTCTCGATCCTGCTCCAGGAGCAGGTAGCCCAGGTTGTTCTGCACAAGCGGATTGTTCGGCTCCAGGGTCTGCGCTTCCCTGAGGGCCCGCAACGAATCGCCGGGAAGGTTCAGGTGCTCGCAGGCCAGGCTCAGCATGAGCAGGCCATCCACGCTGCGATAGGGCGCCAGGGTCCGGGCCTTCTCCAGAGCCTGGTAACTGCGGTCCCATTGCTGGAAATCCTGCCAGAGGGAGGCCATGCCCTCCAGGTGCAGCTGTTCCAGCGCGGCTCGCGCCTCCTTCCGGGAAAAGAAGCCGTAGTCGAGGAAGCGGGGTGGCAGTTTCCCCGCCTGCTGGAAGAAGGGCACCTGGGGGAACCTGCGGATTCCATCCTTCAGCAGTGCCAAGGCTTCCTTCCAGTCCCCGAGGCTGATGGTGGCCTGGGTCCGGAAGACCTGGATCAGGCCATCGGTTTTCTCGGTGGCTTCGCGGGACTTGAGGAACACGAGCAGTTCCTTCGCCTTGCCCTGAAGCAGCAGAGCCTCCGTGTAGAGCAGCGGGGCGCCGAGGGCCACGCGCTCCGCGACCGGATCGGCCCCGGCTGCCTTGGCGCCGGAATCCTTCATGGTGAGCGGAAGGAGCCGCTGTTCCGCTTCGTCGAAGCGCCCCAGGTTCAGGAGCGCGCGGGCCGTGTTGAAACTGACATCCGGGCTTGGTTTCAAGGCCTCGGAGCGCTGCAGCGTCTCCAGAGCCTCCTGCCAGCGCCCGGTCTGCAGGCGGATCAGCGAGATGTTCTCCCACAGGCCGCTTTCCTCGGGCAGGTGCCGGGCCAGCAGCAGGAAGCTCTCCTCCGCATGAGCGAGGTAACCGGCCTGGATCTGTTCCCGGGCCAATTCCTCGAGCATGTGGAGGTGGCGGTCCTCGGGGTTCTTTTCGTTCAAGGCCATCAGCGCTTCCCGTTTGCCGGCGTAATCCTGGAGGGCGCGGGCATGGATGAAGGCCCGCTCCCAGGCGGCCAGGTAGGAGGGCCGGATCCGCCCGAAATGCAACCAGGCGCGCAGGGCCTCCGCATTGTCCTTGAGCTGCTCGGAGACCTCTCCCAGCCGGGCCCACACTTCAGGGTCCTGGGGCAGCAGCAGGGTCGCGAGTTTCAGTTCCTTCTGGGCCTCCGGGGCGATGGCCGCGTCCTTCTGGGCCCGCTGGAACTGGAGCAGGGCCAGGTGGGCCCGGGCCTCACCGTTCCTGGGGGCCAGCTCGACGGCCCGGCGGGCAGGAGCGACCGCCCCATCGGCATCCTGGGCTTCCTGCAGAGCTTCTGACAGGCGAAGGTGGGCCTCGGCGCTGTTGGGCGCCTGGGCGATGACGCGCCGGTAGATTTCGGCAGCTTGCGCAGGGTCGCTGCCCCCGCCGCGCAGTTGGAGAGCACGGGCCTTCAGCATGAGGGCGCGGACATCCTCGCCGGCGGCAAGGGAAGCCACCAGGAGCACCGCGAAGAGCGAGCTTCGGACATCAGGCACGGGCGGCCTCCAGGCTGAGCAGGGAAAGCATACGGGCATGCGGAGATTCCCAGGCCCCCAGCGGCAGGAGGCGCTGGACGGCGGGTTCCCCGAACCGGGGGAGAATGCAGTGGATTTCCGTCACGGGAGGGCCCCCCTCGGATTCCGCCCTGCGGCCCTTCTTGTCCCGGGCGAGCAGGGGCAGGCAGTCCTGCCACGGCGTGATATGCGGTGCCAGAGGCGCCAGGCGCCGCAGCAGGGGCTCCATCAAGGCGGGGGAAAGGGGCTTCAGGCCCTGCTCTTCGGCCAGCAGGCAGGCGGCCAGCAGGCCGAGGCCCACGGCTTCCCCGTGCAGCAGCGTATACCCCGAGCCGGCTTCCAGTGCATGGCCGAGGGTATGGCCCAGGTTCAGGAGACGACGCTCTCCGGTCTCCCGCGGGTCCCGATGGACAACGCCTGCCTTGAAGGCCAGGGCCCGCTCGACCCAGGAGAACCGGACCGGCCCGGGATTGAGCATCTCCAGGGCCCATTCCGTTTCTCCCTGGATCAGCGCGGTCTTGATGAATTCCCACCGCCCGTTCTCCAGCTGCCGCTCCGGGAGGCTCTCGAGAAAGGCCGTGCAGGCCACCAGGCGCCGGGGCGAATGGAACGCGCCGACCAGGTTCTTGCCCGCGTCCAGATCCGCGCCGGTCTTGCCGCCCAATCCTGCGTCCCCCATGGCGAGCAGCGTGGTGGGCCAAGCCTGCCAGGCGATGCCCCGCAGGAAGATCGACGCGGCCAGGCCCACGAGGTCCGTCAGGACGCCGCCGCCCAGGGCCACCACGGTGCCATCGCGGTAAAGGGGGATCCGGGCCCAGTGTTCCAGCCAGGGCACAAGGGTGCCCAGCCGCTTCTCCGATTCCGGCACGGACACCCAGAGGGCATGCGGTGGCTCCGGCATGCCCGCGGCGCGCCAGGCCTCGCGAAGGCACTGGTCCCCTACGAGCGTCCAAGGCCCCTCTGGCAACAAGGCGGGGTCGAGCGTCTCCACCAGGAAGACTTCCGTGCTGAACCCCTGGGGTGTTGCGAGCCTCATGGGCGACCCTTCAAGGTGGCCTCGGCCTGCATGGGCTTGCCCTCCCGCAGCCACTGGATGAGGGCCTTGTCGCCGGGTTTGTAGGCGCCCAGGGCGCCCATGAAATCGTAGATGTTCTTGATGGGCTTGTCCCCGAAATGGATGAGGATGTCCCCAGCCTGTAGCCCGATGGCCTCGGCGGTCGAACCCTTGGACACGCCGTTGATGCGGAAGCCCTGGGCATTGTCCGCGTAGTCCGGGATGGTGCCGAAGGCGATGCGCATGGGCCCGCCGTCGCCCTGCATGGGCACCTTGGCGGTTTCCGGGTCGAAGGCGGGCGTCGCGTCGCCATTGGCCAGGTCCAGGGCCACGGCTTCCCCGAAGGCGGCCAGCTTCACCATGCCCGGGTAATTGATGCGGTCGGCCGTATCGGTGGGGCGGTGGTATTCGCCATGGAGCCCGGTGAAGAAGAAGAAAGTGGGGATCTTGGCCTGGGAAAAGCTCATGTGGTCCGAGCCGCCCACGGCGGCGCCGACGTCGGGGACCACCTGGAAGCCCTTGGGCACGAAGCGCAGCGCGCCTTCCACGGCCGCTTTCGGCGCGCCCAGCCCGCCCATCATGAGCTTGGGGCTCTTCAGATCGAGCCGGCCCACCATGTCGAAATTGAGCATGAACTTCATGGAGGTCAGCGGCTCCGTGGGGTGCTGCACCCAGTACTGGGAACCCAGCAGGCCCTCCTCCTCACCGCCGAAATTGAGCAGGAGGATGGAGCGCCGGGGTCTCGCGCCCTTCAGCATCCGGGCCAGCTCCACCACCATGGCGGTGCCCGAGGCGTTGTCGTCGGCGCCGGGATGCACCCGACCCCGAGCCTCGGCGCCCCCCATGCTGTGCCGCTCGCCCATGCCCAGATGATCCAGGTGGGCGCCGATGGCGATGAACTCCGCCTTCAGCTTGGGGTCGCTGCCGGGAATGACCGTCACCACATTCGGCACCTGCTCTTCCTCCCGCCGGAGTTTCAGCTCCAGGGAGAGGGTGGTCCAGGGCGCGAAGATCAGGTCCTTGCTGGCGGGCTTGCCGGTCGCCTGGATGGTCTTGAACCAGGCGTCCAGATCACCACAGACGGTCTTGAGAGCCTCTGGCGTCATGCCGACCACCGGCAGGTCCACCTTCACGGGTCCCTCCTCCCGCTGGAGAGGACGCAGGCCGTTGGGTTCGAGGACGATGACACCCGCCACCTTGGCGTTCTCCAGCTTCTTGAGACGGCCCAGCAGGCTCCGCTCCCCCCGGGGCAGGTGGGCGAAGGCCTCCAGATCCGGCAGGGTCCGGGCGATGACGGCGACGTGGTTTTTCAGGTCGATGCCGGCCAGATCGTCATAGCCGCCGGGAATCTGCACGCCGTAGCCCAGGAAAGCCAGGGGCCTGTTGCGGAAATCCGCATCGCCGCTGAGCCCCAGGGCTTCGATATCGCGGCCCCACACCAGCGGATGGACCTCTTCCCCATGCCCGAGCATCGCGCTCTGCTTCTCGCGGAGGACCCGGGCGATGAAGGGGAAACGCTGGATCCGTGGCTGGAGGCCAAGGGCCTTGAAGTCGGAGACCAGCCGCTGGGCGGCCTGTTCCAGCTCCGGATAGCCATTGCCCCGACCCTTGAGGGCAGGCGAGGCCAGGTATTCGATTCGGCTCCGCAAGCGGGCCTCCAGCGCGGCCTCGTCCTGGGCGGGAGCCACGGCCACGGGTACGGGGATCTGCGCCACCAGGCTGAGGCACAGAAGCGGGGTCGACCAGAGGGACATGGATGCTCCAGGGAGACTTCCACTTTAACGGCCCTGGCGGGGGTCCGTCCGGATTCTGGTCGCCTTTGAGCCGCCAACCCCATCGGTTTTGTCCGGCGGTTGAATTCCCCCCATGGGAGAATGACCCCATGTCGAAACAGGGAGCTTTCTTCCAATCCGATCAGGTGGACGAACAGACTGTGCGCCACAGCCTGCTCTGGCGGCTGGCGGGCTACCTGAAACCCCAGTGGCTGTCCCTGGTGATCCTCCTGTTCCTCATGGCCCTCGGCGCACTGCTGGAAGTACTTCCCTCGGAACTCACCCTCCGGCTCATCAACAAGTTCATGGGCCAAGGCAACCTGAGGGGCACCGCGCCCATGATCGCGGGTTTCCTGGGCGTGCTCGTGGCAGGCTTCCTGGTGACCTTCGCGCGGTATTTCCTCCTCGCGAAAGTGGGACAGAAGGCCATGCTCTCACTCCGGGTCCAGCTCTTCGAGCACCTCATGGGCCGCAGCACGCACTTCTTCCACCACAACCCCGTGGGCCGCCTCATGACCCGCGTCACCAGCGATGTGCAGAACCTCAACGAGATGTTCGCCTCCGGCTTCGTGGCCATCGTGGGCGACGCGCTTTCCCTGCTCGCCATCGTGGTCTGGATGTTCTACACCCATGTGGGCATGGCCCTGGTCGCCCTGGCCATCCTCCCCTTCCTGCTGGTGGCCACCGAGCTGTTCCGCCGCCATGCCGGCGAGGCCTTCCGGGAAACCCAGCGCCGCTATGCCGTCATCAACGCCTTCCTGCAGGAACAGATCTCCGGCATGGGCCTGGTCCAGATCAACGGCCAGGAGCGCGTCAGCGATGAGCGTTTCCGCGGCCTGAACCAGGACTATTTGGACGCCTTCCTCCGCACCATCTTCGCCTATGCGGTGTTCTTCCCCGTGGTGGAATTCATCACCTCGGCCACCTTGGCCGCGCTGATCTTCTACGCGGGCTTCAAGCTGAAGGCCGGAGCCATCACCTGGGGGCTGCTGCTGGCCTTCATCCAGCAGTCGGGCCGGTTCTTCCGACCCATCCGGGAACTGGCGGAACGGTACAACGTCATGCAGACAGCCCTCGCCTCCAGTGAACGCATCTTCAAGCTGCTGGACAACCGGGAGGAGATTCACGAAAAGCCGGATGCGACCGCGCCCTCCTTCACCCGGGAGATCCGTTTCGAAGGCGTCACCTTCGCCTACGAAGCGGAGGACCGGAAGGTCGTTCGCGGTCTATCCGGGGTCATCCCCAAGGGCCGCCGGGTGGCGGTGGTGGGCCATACCGGCGCCGGCAAGAGCACCCTCATCAACCTGCTCATGCGCTTCTACGATGTTTCCGAAGGCCGCATCACCGTGGATGGCGTGGACCTCCACGACCTGAAGATCCGGGAGCTGCGGGCGCTCTTCGGCCTGGTGCTCCAGGATGTGTTCGTCTTCTCCGGAACCCTGCGCTACAACATCGTGCTGGATCGGCCCCTGGACGAGGCCAGGCTGGCTTCCGTCCTGGAGCAGAGCCAGCTGAAGGACTTCGTCGAACGGCTTCCCCAGGGCATGGAAACCCAGGTGGGCGAGCGCGGCCAGAAGCTCAGCGCCGGCGAGCGGCAGCTGCTGGCCTTCGCCCGCATGCTCTATCTTGAGCCTGCGGTTCTTCTTTTGGATGAAGCCACCGCCAACATCGACTCGGAAACCGAATCCAAGATCCAGACCGTCATCGAGCGGGTGAGCCACCGGCTCACGACCTTCACCATCGCCCATCGCCTGTCCACCATCCGGGACGCCGACGAGATCTGGGTCATGGACCAGGGCGCCCTGGTGGAGCGGGGCACCCACGATGCCCTCATCGCCCAGGATGGTGTCTACGCCAAGCTGGTGCGCCTGCAGTTCGCCGACGGGGAAGCCGCCTGAATTGCTTGCCAGGTTTCGGAGTGGCCGCAGGTCAGCGGTCCAGAGGCTCCAACCGCGGATCCTCGCTGGGATTCCGCAGGGTCACGATGGCCCTTCCGCGCTGCACCTTCCAGTCCAGGATCCTGCCAGTGCGCAACCATCCGTCGAGGGCGGCGAGCGTCAGTGATGCGCCCTCGAGCTGATCTGCCGCGAGGATCCGGTCCCCATCGCGGAAGCCGGCCTGGTACCAGGGATGGCAAGCGGGCAGGGGATCCACATCAAGGTAGGGGATGGCCCCGCGGCGGTTCCAGCCGATGGGCAGGCGATGGGCGCCTTCCTCAGCAAGGCTGGGTCGCGGCAGGTGGCCGTCCGGATTCGGGACGAGGGTGAGGCGCCCAGCCCTGAGATCGAAAGTCACCGGGCCTGCCAGGAAGAACGGAAGCCCCAGGATGACCTGGCCGCCGCCGATGATCGCCCTGCGACGGGGAAAGGTTTCACCGAAGGCCTCCACCCTGACCCTGGCTTCAGTGATGGTGCGCATGCCGTCCACGCCGCTCACGACATCGCAACCCGGCAGGAACGAGGACCCGGCCAGTTCCCGGGGCAGCACGAGGGCCGCGGTGCAGCCGGTATCGAGCAGGGCCTGCGTCTCGACGCTCCCGACGCGCAGCGTTGCCCAGGGACGGAGGTCCCCGGTCCGGGGCGCCAACGCCACGGTTCGGCCCTTCACCGGCTCAGGTTCCCAGGTCAGGACCCGGCGGCCCGGATCCAGCGTGAAACGACGCCCGGCGAGAAAGCTCAGGCCGATGACGCCGTCCACCGGCCGATCCAGCCCTCGGTTCACATAGTCGAGCGCCATGACCTGCACGGGAACCCCGGCCTGGGTCGCGGTGCCGCATCGGAGGCCATGCAGGATTCTCGCCAGGACGTGCCGCCCCGCACCGGAGAAGCCCTGTGCCACCTCCGGTCGGAACTGCGCGCCCGTGAGGCCTTTTGCGTGGCGCGGATCCAGCATGCAGGACACTGCGCCGGTATCCAGCAGAAGGCGCAGCGGGCGCAGGGTTCCATCCGCGGCTTCGGCCTGAACGGGGAGGATGAGCTCCTGATGCAACCCGAATTCCAGCGGCACCTCCTGGGCCTGTGCCGCCAGGGCAAGGCAGGCAGGAAGCAGAAGGGCCCTGCTGAGCCCCACCACGGCTGGGCCCCGGAAGATCCGCTCATGACCGGCCTTCACAGACCCCCGACGCAGACCGAGAACCGCCTCCTGCAGCGGAACCCAGAAAGACGCGAGACAGGACAGAAGGGGCATGGCCTGAGGTTAGCGCAACCTTTCTTGAAAATACCTCAAATCATGGGGTAGTCTCAGACTCTCCCGGTACCCCGGTTTCGACGGATTCATGACTCTGCGCGCGCTCACCATCGCCTTCAGCCTCACTCTGTGCCTTGGTGCGCAGGGCCCCCCCGAAAAGTCCTTGCGGGCGGTGCGCGTGACCGAGGCGATCCAGATGGATGGCCGGCTCTCCGAGGCGGCCTGGAACCAGGCTCCCGCGGCCACCGGCTTCACGGTGGCTTGGCCTGATTTCGGCAAAGCGGCGGGCCTGCCCACGGAGGTGAAAGTCCTCTACGACGACAATTTCGTGTACGTGGGCGCCCGGATGCATCACCCCAAGGGTCACGCCAAGATCATCCGGCGTCTGCATCGGCGCGACCAGGACAGCATGAGCGACTGGTTCACCGTCTACATCGACAGCCTGCGGGACCACCGCACGGCTTGGGGCTTCGCGGTCAACGCCGCAGGCGTTCAGCGCGACACCCTCCATGCCGCGGAGAACGGGGACGAAGCCATGGCGGGCGATCCCAGCTGGGACGGCGTCTGGGAGAGCTCCGTCAGCCTCGACGCCGACGGCTGGACGGCGAAGCTGAAGATCCCCCTCTCCCTGCTTCGGATCCGGCCTGAGCCGGGTCCCCAGACCTGGGGCATCAACTTCAGCCGCACGGACCACGGCCCGGTGCGGGAGCGGAGCTTCTGGCAGCTGTCGCCCCGGGGTGAGGGCGATTTCGTGGGGCGTTTCCCGACCCTCACGGGCATCGAGGGCATCCGGCCCAAGCTGCGCCGGGAATGGGTTCCCTATGTCAGTTTCCAGAGGAAGTTCGAGACAGCCCAGCCCTTCGACGACCGGAAGTGGACCGCCCGGGCAGGCCTGGACGCACACCTGGGGCTCAGCACCGACAGCCAGCTGGATCTGTCGATCCGGCCCGATTTCGGCCAGGTGGAAGTGGATCAGGCCGTGCTCAACCTGGGCACCGTCGAGACCTACTTTCCAGAGAAGCGCCCCTTCTTCCTGGAGGGCATGGAGATCTTCCGGGTGGCCGGGAACGGCATGTTCTACAGCCGGCGCATCGGAACGGGGTTGTCGGACCCTTCGCTGAATCCCGGGGAGACCCTGGTGGATCGGCCCCAGGCCTCGGAAATCAACGGTGCCGCGAAGTACACCGCCAAGCTCGGCTCCGGGCTCAACCTCGGGGTGCTGGGGGCCAGCGTGGGGCAAGCCAAGGCCACCATCCGGGACGCCTCCGGGCAGACGATCCAGCGCGAGCTCGAACCGCTCACCAGCTTCGGCGTCATGCGGCTTCAGCAGGCCGTTGGCGACAGTGGCAGCTATGTGGGCGGCTTCGCCTCCTTCATGCGTCAGGCCGATCCGAACGGCCGCGAGGCCCAGACCCAGGCCCTGGACGGGGTCTACCGGAGCCCGGACCGGAGCACCTTCACGGAATTCACCCTGGCCCGCAGCCAGGCCGGACTGCGCTCCGATCCCAGCGCACCCGAAGGCTGGCGGGGACGCCTCCACGTGAATCGCCATTGGGAATCGGGCTGGACCGCTGAAGTCCTGGCCGTCAACGCTTCAAGCAAATTCAATTCCAACGACCTGGGCTACCTGGACCGGAACGATGAGCAGAAGTTCGACTTCGCCCTGAACCGCAAGTGGGACCAGACCTTCGGCGTGATCCGCAACCTGGAGCTGTCCGCCGAGGGTGTCGTCAATCGGGACCAGGCAGGTCGCGTGTTCCGCAGAGAGGCGACCCTGATCGCTAGGACGGACTTCACGAACTTCTTTTCCGTATGGTCCCATCTCGGAGCCTCCTTCCCCGCGGAGGATGACCGCGAGTTGAGGAGCTACCTGAGGGACGATCCCGTGAAGAAGTATCTCCGCACATCAGAGATATCCTTCGCGGTCCTGGGGTTCGATACGCCGGGCAACCGGCCCTGGTATGTTCGTGCGGAACTGGAGCGGGCCTGGCACGAGGGCGGCCCCAGCACCGACCTGACCGTGTTCCAGTCGATCAAGCTGAACTCCGCCATCGAGATCCAATTCAACACCGTGCTCACCAGGGATCAGGGCGAACGCAAGTACCTTCCTCCGCCGGATGGCACGCCCACGACGGTCGCGCCCATGGCGGGCCTGCGGGCCATGGGGGAGTTCGATCAGACCCTGCGCATCGCCTACGCCCTCAGCCCCACCTTCTCCATCCAGTTCTTCAGCCAGTGGCTCGATGCCAACTGGTCCTACCGCGATGTGAGGTACTACGTGGACGATCGGACCCTCGCTCCGGGCCTCCCCGTCGGCATCTCGGAGGTGGCAACGGCCAGCAGCAATCGGCTCTGGAACCTGAACCTCATCACCCGCTGGGAGTTCAGGCCGGGCAGCGCCTTCTTCCTGGTGTACACCCACGGCGTGGAAACCGGCAGCCTGATCAACGACCGCGCCAGCCTCAGCCCCAGGCCCGATCTCGCGATCCTCCGGCACCTCCCCAGCGACGATGCCGTCCAGGTGAAGCTCAGCTGGCTGTTCAGGTAAAGGCTGCTCCCGCACCGGATGCCCCCGATCAGCAGGGTCTTCGCCAGGCTGGCAGACTAGAGCCATGCTCCAGCTGCCGCCCATCTACCCCATCACCGACGCCGGGCGACCGGAAGCCCTCTCCGCCCAGATCCGGCGCCTGGGCGAGGCGGGCTTCCCCCTGGTGCAGTTCCGGGGCAAGCCTCTGGATATCCGGACCCAATGGCACGAGCTGAAGCTCGCTTTGCGGGAGGCTCGGGACAACGGCGGCTGGCCGCTGATCTGCGTCAACGACCGGGCGGACCTGGCCATGCTGGCGGCCCAGGAGGGGCTGGCCCCCTGGGGGTTGCACCTGGGCCAGGGCGACCTTCCCGCGACCGAGGCCGCTCATCTTCCGGGGCTGTCAGCCTGCCACCTGGGCGCCTCCACCCATGAAGCGGCCGAATGGGCGGGCCTGGATCCCGCCTGCGATCACGCCGGGGTGGGTCCTTTCCGCGGCACCGCCACCAAGCCAGATCATGCGGCACCCCTGGGCCTGGTTGACCTCCAGGCCGGTTGTGAAGCGTTGCGCGCGCGGGGGGTCGCTCCCATCGCCATCGGGGGCCTGCGGCTGGAGGACGCCGACGCCTGTTATTCAGCCGGAGCCGAAGCCCTGGCCATGGTGGGCGAGGTCCATCAGGCAACGGACCCCGCTGCGCTGGGCTGGGAGGCCCAGCGGCGGCGCTGGCGCATCCGCCCCCCTTTCAAGCGCCATCAGGGTCTGGTCATCCTGGGCGGCAGCGGCGCCGGTAAGAGCACCCTCGGCAGACTCCTGGCAGGACGCCTGGGCTGCCCCTTTCATGATCTGGACGAAGCCATCGCGGACAGGACGGGCCAAGCGATCCCGGACCTCTTCGCCACCCAGGGTGAAGGCGCCTTCCGGCAATTGGAAACAAGCCTGCTCCCGGAATTGCTCAGCCAGCCAGGAATCATCGTGCTGGGCGGCGGCGCCTGGGAAGCCGAGGCCAACCGGCGGCTGGTGGCCCAGAGGGGGTTCGCGGCCCTCTGGTTGGGGGAGACGCCGGGCCGGGCCTGGCGCCGGGCAGGCCAGGATCCCAACCGCCCCCTGGCCCAGGAACGGGCAGCCTTTCTCGCCCGCTGGGCCCAACGGATGTCCGCCTGGTCCACCGTCCCCATGGCCCTTCCCTTCGGCCATTCCGCGGAGGAATTAGCCACGGGCCTCATGGAATCGGTAGACTGAACACCTCCCCCGGACGCCCAGTGGACCTGATTCTCTCTGATTTGCATGCAAACCTGCCCGCTCTCCGGGCCGTCATGAGGTTCGCCCGGAGGCGGGCCATCCACCGCTTCGTCATCCTCGGCGATCTGGTGGGCTACGGTGCCCAACCCAACCAGCTTCTGGACAAGATCAAGGAACTGCGGCCCCGGTTCATGGTCCGCGGCAACCACGACAAGGTCTGCGCCGGAATCGAAGGTGATCTCTCCTTCAGCCTGCCGGCGAGGGTGGCCGCCGCCTGGACCCGGGAACGCCTGCGCCCCGACAACCTTCGCTTCCTTTCCGAATTGCCGGAGGGCCCCGTCTGGGTCGAGGAGGACTACCAGATCGCCCACGGCTCGCCCATGGACGAGGATGCCTACCTGCTCCACATGCGTGAGATCAGCCACGGCTTCGACGCCTTCCAGGGCCCGCTCTGCTTCTTCGGCCACACCCACCTGCCCGGCTGCTTCGAACTGGATGAAGCCGAGGGCCGTCTCAACTGGATCAGCCTGGAGGCCGGAGCCTGGTTCCAGCTCCAACCCCATTGCCGCTACCTGGTGAACCCCGGCTCCGTGGGCCAGCCCCGGGACCGGGACCCCAGGGTCTCCTTCATGACCTACGACCCCAGCCGTCGCCGGATCCGCCTCCATCGGGTCGACTACGACATCAAGGGCGCGGCCAGGGCCATCTACGCCGCGGGATTGCACGCCACCCTCGCGGAACGGCTCAGCCAAGGCATTTGATCGCTCTCCCCGGAAAGGCAGTTCATGGGTCAGACTTCCACCATTACCACAGCGGTTCTCGAGCGGTTCCTCATCCAGGCCCGCCTCACGGGCGCCCAGGCCAGTCTCCGCCCCGACGGCAGCCATAGCCGGATCTTCGGGGACCTCCATGTCCACGGGCTTCGCTCTGGCCGGTCGGTGTCTCTCTCGGGCCTGCACACCCGCGATAGCGTGCCCGAGCCTGGCACGGCCGTCTCCCTCACCATCCTGCTCGGAGAGGAAGTCCTCACCCTCACCTCCACCCTCGAAACACCCACCCAGGAAGGCGACGCCACGATCCTCCACCTGGCCTGGCCCCAGGATTCCGCCCAGATCCATCCTCGCCGCGAGGTCCGGGTCGCCGCCCCCGCGCAGAATCCCCTCAAGGCCAAAGTGAACCTCGGGAACCGCATCCTGGACGCCCTGCTGGTCAATCTCACGGAGACAGGCGTGGGCCTGGCTTTCCGCGAGCCCCTGATGCTGGACCTCCATACCCTCCTGGAGATCGACGCGGATTTGCCCGATGGCGCCACGCTCCGGTGCCCCGGTGAGGTCTGCCATCTCACCTACATGGAGGGCCATGACTACCCGACGCGTCTGGGGGTGGTCCTGAATCCCACTCCCAGCACCGATCTCGGCCCCATGCTCAGATTCATCCAGGCCCGGCGCACGGACCGGTCCCAAAGCCTCCGGCAAGGCTGATAGGCCTCAGGATTTCCGCAGGCTGACCGCGACGCCGCTGGCCCCCAGGCCCAGCAGGATGATGGCCTGGACCATGGTCTTGTACGAGATTTCGCTCCCGCCGAAGGTCGAGAGCCATAGAAAGAAGGCCCCCGCGACAAGCAGCACGACATAGATCGCAAGCATCACCTTGCGCGCCTTCCGGTTCGTCTCAGGCGTGTCCTGGGCGAAGACCCGGTCATAGAAGACGAGGCCGATGGCGGCCAGGATGTTGAGGGCCACGAACAGCAGCCAGAAGGTGCGCGCGGCGGCCGCGGCGCCGGGATGGCCCACGAGGGGCTTGAGCATGGAGCCGTAGAGCGCCCCGCCGAGGCTCGATCCGATGAGACTTCCGATGACGCCGTAGAGGAAGGCATAGCCCATGTAGACGGCCTTCTTGTCCGTCGGAGCCACCAGGCCCACGTAGCTGTAGTACTTCGGATGCGCCGTCATCTCCCCCAGGGAGAAGACCGAGATGCCCAGGATGAACACCCAGATGTTGGTGGAGGCGGCGAGGCACAGGAATCCGAGAGTGCCGATGACCATGCCGCCCACCATGGTCGGCAAAGGCCGGATGTTCTTCACGATCCGGCTGACGAGAACCTGCAGCAGGATGATGGTGCCGCCATTCACCACCGTGACGTGCTCGGCATCGAACTTCAGATGCACGCCGAAGGAAGCGAAGAACCGGTCCACGGGAGTCGCATCGACGAAATCCCGGAGGTACCACAACACAGAGCCGAAACTTTGGAAGTAGAGGATCCAGAAGCCGGAGTAGACGACGATCATCAGCATGAACCGCGCATCCCCCAGCACCATGGCCGCGCTGTGGGCCACTTCCCGGAGGCTTTTGGTGTTCTCGGGCCGCGGTGGATCCTTGAAGAGGAAGACCGTGGGCAGCAGCATGGCCGCGCAGTAGAGCGCCGAGGCGATGAAGACGTAGCGCCAGGAAAAGCCCTTCAGGACGCTCACCGCCAGCGGCGCGAGGAAGGCCCCGATGTTGATCATCCAGTAATAGATGCCGAAGCCGAACCCCGAATTCTCCTCGGTGGTCGTCCGCGCCAGGGTCCCCGAGATGATGGGCTTGAACAGTCCCGCGCCGGTCGCCATCAGCAGCAGCGCGGCGAAGACGGCCCCGTACATCGTGACGTTGCCGGCGATGAAGTAGCCCGCCGCGAGGATGGAGAACGAGAACATCAGCATCCGCCGGTACCCGTAGCGCTCAGCCAGGGCGCCGCCCGCGATGGGGACGATGTAGGTGAGCGCGTAGATCAGGCTCTGGAGGAAACCCACCGACTGCTCGGTGAAGCCGAGGCCGCCGGTGGCGATGGAATTCGTGAGATACACGGCCAGGACGGAGTTGAGGCCGTAGTAGGCCGCCCGCTCGAAGAGCTCCATGACGTTGGCCAGCCAGAAAACGGGCGGGAAGGAGCGTAGGATTCCGGCGGAGCGTGGCGTCTGCATCCCGGGATTATACGGGACCGGCCGGTCTTTTCTGGGCCCGGGATGTGCGACCTACCCTCCGCCCCGCAGAAAACCCCGCTGGAACCTGGCCAGGAACGCCTCAACCTCCACCTCCGAGTAGCCCTTGAGGTGGAGCTCAAGGCGGTGCCGGGGCAGGCTCATGCTGCCCAGGCGGATGGGTTCCAGGGGCACAAGCCGGAGCGACCAGCTTCGTGGGCCGTCCCTTCCCCGGAAAGTCCCATCCTCCTCTGCTGGCATTTTCAAGCCAACGGCCCCCGGGAGAAGGCGCAGAAACTCCTCCCGCCTGATGGACATCGTCAACGCCAGATGCCTGTCCATCAGCCCCCAGCCACCGGCGGCCAGATGGCCAGGGCCTGGCCTTCGAGCAGGACGCGGGTCTCCCGCTCCGCCAAGGGCACCCAGGCGCCATCCACCAGCACGATGGCACACTGCGCGGGCGAAAGGCCCTGGCGCCGGATCAGGTCGGCGACGGTGGCGCCGGGCTCCACCTCCAGCTCGACGGTATGGCGGGTCCTGGCCTCCGGCGGGAGGTGGACCGCCAGGGAGGCGAACAGCTTGAGGGTGATCTTCACGCGTCGCCTCCTGCGCCGCGCCCTGCGGGCTTCGGCTTCGCCAAAGTGGACCTTCGCTCCTGCTGCGTGCTCATGCCTTCAGGCCACACTGTGCGCCGCGGCGAGGTAGGCCTGCATGATCTGCGTGGGATCCTCCAGGAGGCGCTGCTTCCACTTGCCCAGGCGCACCTGCCCCTCGATGAGCCCCCGGAAGGCGCCCACATGATCCGCGAAGCCCACGCAGTTCGCGCCCACCAGGCGGTCGCCCTCGAACTGGAGGTTGAGGTAGCGGTACCGGGCCTCGTCGAGCACTTCCGTGGAGTCGCCCCCGGGCACGCCCTGCCACTCGCCGAAGGAGGATGAAACCAGTCCCAGGGTGGTCAGCACATTGAACACGAAGCTGCCCCGGAACTGGGCCACCTTCCCGGCCATGTTCAGCGCCGCGATGCGCCCCTGCTCCACGGCGTTGGGCTGGATCGCGTTGATCTGCCGCCGCCCCGTGATGCAGTCCGTGGCTTCCGCCACATCCCCCGCCGCATAGATTCCCGCGACGCTGCTCTGCATGGTGGCGTCCACCAGGACCCCATGGCCCACCGCAATGCCGCTGCCCTCCAGGAAGCCGAGGTTGGGATCCACCCCCACGACGCTGAGGTAGAGATCCGCCGACAACGTGCGTCCTTCCGGCAGGGCCACCTGGAGCGCGCCATTCCCGGCGGTGATGCCCAGGGGCTGGGTGTGGGTGAGGATGCGCACGCCCTTGGCCTCGCACCACTTGCGGATGAGGCCGCTGGCGGTGGGGTTCATCATGCGGCGCACCATGTACCCGCTGCGCACGAGGATGGTGAGGTCCACGCCGCGCGAGAGCAGGCCTTCCATGATGATGCAGCCCACGAAACCCGCGCCCATCTGGACGATGCGGGTGCCGGGCCGGGCCTGGGCCAGGATGGTCCGGGCATCCTCAAGGGTCCAGCAGCTGTGAACACCCGGAAGATCCATGCCCGGGATATTCTCCAGACTGGGGTGCGAACCCGTGGCGATGAGCAGCCGGTCGAAGGGCAGGCTGCGGCCATCCGCCAGGACCACGAGGTGATGGGCCGCATCCACGGCTTTGGCACGCGCCTGCACCAGGTGGATGCGCAGGCGGTCGTAGTGATCCGCCTCCTTGCGGAGGTGGGTGCCCGCCTCGGCAATCTCCCCCTTCAAGAGATACGGAATGGCCATGCGGGAGTAAGGAGGCTCCCCCTCGCCGCAGAGCAGCGTGATCTCCGCGGCGGGGTCGGCCTTGCGCAAGGTCTCCGCCGCGACCACGCCGGCGGGCCCGCTTCCGATGATGAGATGTCGCATGGAAGCCCCACGAATCGAACGAATTCACACAGAAGGAAATACTCACCACCAAGACACTAAGACACGAAGGAGAATCTGTTTTCAGTTCTTGGTGTCTTGGTGTCTTGGTGGTGATCTGTTTCATCCTTTCAAAGGTCGTCAGACATTCAAGCGGGCCTTCGTCTCGGCGGTGGGGACGCCTTCAGGAGTCCAACCGCGGACCTGGTAGTACTCGGGCAGCATGATGTCGAGCTTGGACACGGCGCCCTTCTGCGGCCCGGTGGGGGCGGGTTCCTTCATGAGGCGCGGCGGCAGTTTGTCGTCCTTGCCGGTGAGCCCCGCGGCGAGGTTGAACTCCCGCTCCAGATTCCAGATGCGCTCGCCGACCAGCAGCAGCCGCTCCTCGGACCAGTCGCCCTCGCAGGCGGCCTGGATCTGCGGCTGGATGTCGGACAGGCCCCAGGCGAAGGTGGTGAAGAGGCAGAGGCCGCTGGAATCCACCACGGCGGTGAGGTCCTGGAAAGCCTTCAGCATGGCGGGCTTCCCTTCCGTGGCCTGGGGCTCCAGCTTCACAGGGATACCCAGCACTTCCGGGGACACCATGTAACCTCGCAGATGGCAGGCGCCGCGGTTGCTGGTGGCGTAGGCCAGGCCCATGCCCTGCAGGCCGCGCCCATCGTAGGCCGGGAACTCCTGCCCCTTCACGGTCATGGAGAGATCCGGACGGCCATATTTCGCGCAGAGCCGCTTGGAACCCTGGCCGATCTCCTTGCCGAACCCTTCGCCCCTGGCCGTCATTTCCGCGAGCTTCACCATGGCTTCGGTGGAACCGAAGGGCATCTTCAGGCCCGTTTCCTTCTCCGTGAGGATCCCCAGTTCATAGAGTTCCATGGCGGCGCCCACGGTGGCCCCGAAGGAGATGGGATCGAAGCCTTCCTCGTTGCAGAGGAAGTTGGCGTAGGTGAGCGCTTCCAGGTCCGACACGCCGTTGGCGGTGCCCAGAGCCCAGGCGGCCTCGTACTCCACGCCGCCGGAAGCGCCGTGGTACTGGGGCTTGTCCTTGACGGTGAAATGGCCTGGATCCATGCGGGAGATGCGGCCGCAGGCGATGGTGCAACCGAAGCAGGCCCCGTTGGTGACGAGGTTGGCCTTGCCGTCCGTGGGCCGCTTCTCATGCATGGCCTCACCGGAGATGTCATGGGCGCCTTCGAACTGCACTTCCCGGTGGTTCCGCGTGGGCAGGGCCCCCAACTCGTTGATGACATTCATGAGCACTTGGGTGCCGTAGGTTGGAAGCCCCTGCCCGGTCACGGCGTTGGCTGCCAGCGCCTGCTTCCCTGCTTCCGTGGCCGCGAAGAAGGCCTCGGGATCCGCGAGATGGTAGGCGTCGGTGCGGGTGCCGCGCACGGCCACGGCCTTGAGGTTCTTCGACCCCATGACCGCCCCCACGCCCGAGCGGCCAGCCGCACGGTGCAGGTCGTTCACGATGGCGGCGTAGAGCACGCGATTCTCCCCGGCCCGGCCGATGGCGGCCACGCGGAGCTGGGGATCCTGGTGATGCTTCTTGAGGGCTTCCTCCGTCTCCCAGACGGTTTTGCCCCACAGGTGGGTGGCGTCCACCAGCTCGGCCAGGTCGTCCATGATGAGGAGGTAGACGGGCTTGGGCGAAACACCTTCGAAGATCACCATGTCCCAGCCCGCGAACTTCAGCTCGGCGCCGAAGTAGCCGCCGGAGTTGGAGCAGGCGATGGCGCCTGTGAGTGGGCCCTTGGTGACCACGGAATAGCGCCCGCCCGTGGCGGCCATGGTCCCCGTGAGGGGGCCCGTCACGAAGAGCAGCTTGTTTTCAGGGGCGAAGGGATCGACCTTGGGATCCACTTCCGACACGAAATACTTGGTGGCGAGGCCCCGCTGACCCAGGTACTCGTGGGCCCATTCCATGTTCAGGGGCTCGGTCGTGCAGGTGCCGGCCGAGAGGTTCACGCGGAGAACGTTCTTGGTCCATGCCATGGCGGTCGCTCCTCACACCGTTGCCGGGTTGGTGTCGGTCCTGCCGGCCCACTGGCGCATCTTCCCCAGGCCCGTCCAGTCCGAGTCCACATAGGTGATGGCGCCGGTCGGGCACGCCTTCGCGCAGGCCGGCTCGCCGCCGCAGAGATCGCACTTCTGCACCTTGCCGGTCTGGGCCACATAGTTGATGGTGCCGAAGGGACACGCAATGGTGCACACCTTGCACCCCACGCAGGTGGGCTCCAGCACGATCTTGGCGCCGGTCACCGGGTCGAGGCGGATCGCATCCACCGGACAGGCGGTCATGCACCAGGCCTCGTCGCATTGCGTGCAGGTGTACGGCACGAACCGACCTTCGTGGTGGAACGTGAACACCTTGATGCGGGACTTGGCCACCGTGAAGCTTCGGTAGTTCTCCCAGGCGCAGGCCATCTCGCACTGGAGACAGCCCGTGCACTTGTTGGGATCGAGGTGGAGGGATTTCTGCATGGTGCAACCTCCTATATGACGAGACTGTCATGAATGGACGGCGATGATCATAGATCCAAGAAGGGCCAGCCGCAGGGTCTTTTTTAGATATTTATCGATTAAAGATAAATCGCTCATAATTAATAATTAGGTCAACCGTGTGAACCCTTGATTCAGAGAACCGATCTCTTCTGCGCCCGGTCTCGACCCCGCTGGAAACACCTGCAATCGGCTTCCCATGGCATGGTGGAAGCCATCACGACGGTCCACGCCACCCCACCCGAGAATCTCAGGCCCATGATCGCCTCTCCGACCCCGCCCTCCATCCTCGTGGATCTTGCCATGGTCCTTGGGATCGCAGCGCTCACGACGGTGGCCTGCCAGCGGCTCCGCCTTCCCGTGGTGGTCGGCTACCTCTTCGCCGGCCTCATCATCGGACCCCATGTGCCGGTGCCGCTGGTGGCCGACCAGGGAAGCGTCCATACCCTGTCGGAGCTGGGAGTCATCCTCCTCATGTTCTCCCTGGGGCTAGACTTCAGTGTCAAGAAGCTGCTGCGCACGGGCCCCTCCGCGGCCCTGATCGCGCTCATCCAGGGCGGGTTCATGACCTGGACCGGTTACTTGGCGGGGCGCTTCCTCGGCTGGGGCGGCCTCGAAAGCATCTTCGCCGGTGCCGCCCTGGCCATCAGCTCGACCATGATCATCGCGCGGGTCTTCGAAGCCATGAACGCGAAGGGCCCCTTGGCCGAGCTGGTGCTGTCCATCTTGATCGTGCAGGACCTTCTGGCCATCCTCCTGCTCACCCTGCTGACGGCCGTGGGCTCGGGCGCGGGGCTGAGCCTTCCGGCCCTGCTGTTCACCATCGGGCGGCTGGCCGGGTTCCTGCTGCTGGTCCTGGCCGTGGGTCTGTGGCTCCTCCCCCCCTTCGTGCGCTGGGTGGCCGACTCGGGGAACAAGGAAACGCTGCTGGTCACCGTGGTCGGTCTCTGTTTCACCTTCTCTCTGCTGGCGGCCAAGGCCGGCTACTCGGTGGCCCTGGGGGCCTTCCTGGCGGGCATGGTGGTCGCCGAATCGGGACGGGAACGCATGGTGGAGCACCTCGTCCACCCCCTCAGGGATATGTTCGTGGCGGTGTTCTTCGTCTCCATCGGCATGCAGATCGATCCCTCGCAGCTACTGCCCAACTGGCGGGCCCTGCTGCTCATCGGCGGGTTGGTCATCATGGGGAAGATCCTCTCCGGTGCACTGGGCGGACTCCTGACCGGCAACAGTCTCCGGACCTCGATCCGTGCGGGGGCTGGGCTGGCCCAGATCGGCGAATTCAGCTTCATCATCGTGGCGCTGGGCCAGAGCCTGGGCGTGGTGGGACCCGCCCTGTTTCCGGTCCTGGTGGCCACCTCCGCCTGGACCACCTTCACCACGCCCCTGCTCATCCAGCACTCGGAAGGCCTGGCCGATGGCATCGAACGCTGGCTCCCCCGGCGCTTCCGGCACTTCCTCATGCACCACCGGGCGGCCATGGGGCACCTCAGGAACCTCCCATTCCGGAAGGCGACCTGGAACCACCTTCGCAAACCCTTCGGCTACCTCGTCCTGGACAGCCTCCTGGTGACCCTCGCCGGGGCGCTCGGCGCCCTGATCCACCAAACTTGCGCCCCCCTGCTCGAGAGCCACGGGTTCTCGCATCGCCTGGCGGACTACCTGGTCTGGATGCTCGTGATTGGCGTGGCCCTGTGGTTCGCCATGGGGATCCTGAAACAGATCCGATACCTCGCGGGGGATATTGCCGGCCGGGCCATTCAAGCTGCGGGCAACCCGGCCGAAGGCGTGGGAGATGCCATCCGCTTCATGCTGGAACTCGCCCTCGGGGGCATGGTGGGCCTGCCCATGGCGGCGGTGTTGCAACCGCTCCTGCCCTCCGGACTGGTGCCGATTCTCGCCCTGGCCACGGTACTCGCCACCGGCTTCCTCCTGTGGAAGCGCACGGGCGCCGTCCAGCGGGGATGGCCCGAGGGCAGCGAAGGGCTGATCCAGAAGCGCCGCCCACCCACTGGAGCGCCGCCCCCCTAGGGATTTCTTGCTGACCCGCCCGTACGCGGGTGGAATGGGATGGGAAGGATCCTCGATGAAAACCATTTCTCTCCGTGTGGATGTGGACACCTTGGAAGGCTCGCTCACCGGCATTCCGACCCTGCTGCGCTTGCTGGACAAGCACCAGATGCGGGCCAGCTTCTACTTCAGCTTCGGTCCAGACAACAGCGGAAAGGCCATCCGGCGCATCTTCCGCAAGGGCTTCCTGGCCAAGATGCGCCGCACCAATCCAACAAAGCTCTACGGCTTCAAGACCATGATGTACGGCGTGCTGATCCCGGCGCCCATCATCTGGAAGCGCTGTGCCGCCGAGATGCGCGCCGCCCAGGCGGCGGGCCACGAGGTGGGCATCCACGCCTGGGATCATGTGCAGTACCACGACCTGCTGGACCGCAAATCGCGCCGTTGGCTGTCCGACTGGTACGCCAGCGCCCATGACGCCTTCGGGACGGTCTTCGGCGAGAAGCCCCGGGGCGCCGTGAGCCCCGCCTGGCGCTGCAACGACACCACTCTGGAACTGCAGGAAGCCTACGGCCTCGACTACGCGGGCGACTGCCGGGGCTTCGCCCCCTTCTACCCCATCGTGAAAGGGCAGACTCAGAAAACCCTCCAGATCCCCACCACCCTGCCCACCCTGGATGAGCTGCTGGGACTGGATGGCCGCACGCCCGACCAGGTGAACCGCGAAGTCTGGGACCTCGTCCGCGAGGATGCTCTCAACGTGTACGCCCTCCACACCGAGGTCGAAGGGGGCGCGCTCTTCGAGACCTTTGACGCCTTTCTGGCGGGCCTGCGGGAACGGGGTGTGGTGGCCCGGACCCATGCCGACTGGCTTCCGGAACTGAAGGCCGCGACCCCCCCGGCCAAGGAGATGAGCCGCCGGGAGATTCCAGGGCGAGCGGGCTGGGTGAGTTGGGAGGGCTAGGCCCGCCAACCGCGAGGCATCAGCCCTCGCGGAACGAGGAGCCCTGGTTTACCCTCGGGGGCATCCCTCCGAGGTACCCATGCGCGTGTCGGTTCTGCTGCTCCTAAGTGCTTTTCCGTCCCTGCTGGCGCAGGCTCCGGAGGAGACTCGCCTCAAGCAAGTCGAAAGCCGCGTCAATGGCCTGAAGTGGGAGCTGGATTCCGTCCGGAAGGCCGCCGACGATCAGCTCTGGTTCCTGCGCCTGTCGGATGTGGCCGTGGTGGACAAGGTGACCTACACGGGCCCGCCGAATCCGAGGGCCGAGGAGACCTATGGCATCAAGAACGAGCGCCACCCGCTCAAGATCCAGCAATATGTCTTCCTGCCCCGCAAGGTTGAGAAGGGCCGCAAGCTGCCGCTCATCGTCCTGCCCCACGGCGGCGTCCACGGCGACTTCGGCACCTACCACGCCCACATCGTCCGGGAGATGTTGGAGCGTGGCT
Organism: Geothrix sp.; assembly: GCA_035255365.1. Taxonomy (GTDB): domain Bacteria; phylum Acidobacteriota; class Holophagae; order Holophagales; family Holophagaceae; genus Geothrix. Next base: position 471 of record DATEZS010000101.1, on the reverse strand, counting down.
ACATCGTGATCGCGCCGGACTACCGGGGTTCCACGGGCTACGGCAAGGGCTTCCACGACGCTGTGGATTACGGCGGGCTGGAGATTGACGACGTGGTGGCGGGCCGGGACTGGGCCGTGGAGCACCTGCCCGTGGACCCGAAGCGCTGCGCCATGGTGGGCTGGAGCCATGGCGGCCTCATCGCCCTCATGGCCGTCTTCGACCATCCCGATAAGTTCGCCGCCTGCTATGCAGGCGTGCCCGTTTCGGATCTCCTGGCCCGGGTAGGCTACGCCGGAGAGGAATACCGGGACGATGCGGTGGTCCGCACCCTGTTCGGCGGCAAGGCCCCCAGCGAGGATGTGGACCTCGTCCGCCGGCGCAGCCCCGTCTGGAACGCCCAGAAGCTCCGCACACCCCTGCTCATCCATACCAACACCAACGACCGGGATGTGAACGTGGTCGAGGTGGAAAGCCTCATCAATGCCCTCA
>DATEZS010000100.1:0-4439 GCA_035255365.1 Geothrix sp. | reverse complement strand
CGCCCATTCGCCGATCGCACTCGCGCTGCAGATTTCGCACGCGGGCCGCAAAGGATCGAGCCGGCGGCCGTGGGAAGGCGGCGCGCAGATCCGGCCTGACGAGCCCGATGGCTGGCAAACCGAAGCGCCCAGCGCGGTGTCGCACGCGCAAGGCGAAGACGCGCCCATGGCGCTGGACCGCGACGGCCTGCGGCGCGTGCGGGATGAATTCGTGCAGGCGACCCGCCGCGCCGCGCGGCTGGGGTTCGACGGCATCGAGGTGCATGGCGCCCACGGCTACCTGCTGCACCAGTTCCTGTCGCCCCTGTCCAATCACCGTGAGGACGCCTACGGTGGCAGCTTCGAGAACCGCACCCGCCTGGCGCGGGAGGTCGCCGCCGCGCTGCGCCGGGTCTGGCCCGGGGAGCTCCCCCTGTTCCTGCGCCTCTCCGCCACGGACTGGGCCGAAGGGGGCTGGGACCTGGAGCAGTCCGTGGAACTCGCGAAGGCCCTGAAACCCCTGGGCGTGGACCTGGTGGATTGCTCCTCCGGCGGCCTGGTGCCGGGTGCCAAGATCCCCGTCGCGCCGGGCTACCAGGTGCCCTTCGCGGCGCGGCTGCGGGCCGAGGCTGGGCTCCCCACCGGCGCCGTGGGCCTGATCACCACCCCGGACCAGGCGGAGCGGATCCTCGCCGAAGGCTCGGCGGACCTCGTGCTCCTGGGCCGCGAGCTGCTGCGGGATCCCCGCTGGCCCTTGCGCGCCGCCCAGAGCCTGGGCGTGGCCGTGCCCTGGCCGGCCTCCTACATGCGTGCGGCCAGCGGATCGGTGGCCGCGAGGCAGCCCCTCACAACGCCCTGAACAGGGTCAGCACCCGCACCTCCTCGGCCCCACCCTCCTTCAATGCCTGGGCGCAGCGGAGCAGCGTCGTGCCCGTGGTCCACACATCGTCCACCAGGAGGATGATGCCGCCGGGCCTGGCCCCGGGGCGCAGGGCGATGGCCTTGCGGGGCAGGCGCCGCCGCTGGGTCTCCGTGCGCGCCGCCTGGCGGCCGCTGCGCCAGGCCTTGGCCAGCAGGGGTTGGAAAGGGAGGCCCAGGCGACCCGCCAGGAGCCTGCCGATCTCGGCGCTGAAGTCGAAGCCCCGCAGGAGGCGTCGGTGGAGCGTGCTGGGGGCGGAGGTCACCAGATCGACTTCCTCGCTCCAGGGCGGCAGCGGGGTCTGGGCGGTGCGGCCGAGCAGGGCCTTCTGCCAGCCGGACTCCCCGGCCTTGATGCTGGGCAGCAGAAGGGCGCCCAGGGGAGGCCGGCCGCCGTGATAGTCCCAGAGGGCATCGCCCAGCTCCCAGGCCACGGGCTCGGGACAGGCGTCCTCACCATGCTGCAGGGCGCAGCGCGGGCAGCGGCCTTCGGGGAGGGGCGCCAGGCCTTCCCAGCACCGGGCGCAGAGGCCCGCCTCCGCACCTGCGCCCACCGGTCCCAGGCAGCCGCGGCAGCGCATGAGGAAGCCCCGGGCCCGGGTCCAGGAAGCCTGAAGATTTAGAGGTGCCATGGGGCATCATACTGGCGTCAGTGCTAGCATCGCAGCAAGCCCCCCTGGCAAGCTCCCCCCTGGAACCCCTTTCCCGGGACCCCCAATCCGGATCCTATGGAGTGTTTTCATGTCGAACGAACCCCGCAAGCCTTCCCAGATGTTCGCGCGCAAGCCGCTGGCCCTGCTCCTGGAGGAAGCCAAGGGCGAAAACCGCCTGCGCCGCGTCCTCGGGCCGGTGCAGCTGACCGCCTTGGGCATCGGCGCCATCATCGGCGCCGGCATCTTCGTGGCCACGGGCGCCGCGGCTCACAACATCGCGGGTCCCTCGTTGATGCTCTCCTACGTCATCGCCGGCATCACCTGCATCTTCGCGGCCCTCTGCTACGCGGAGTTCGCGGCCATGGTGCCCGTGGCGGGGTCCGCCTACACCTACGCCTACGCCACCTTGGGCGAGCTCTTCGCCTGGATCATCGGCTGGGATCTCATCCTGGAATACGGCGTCTCCAGCGCCGCCGTGGCCACCGGCTGGTCCGCCTACTTCCAGAGCGCCGTCAGCAAGATCGGCATCCACATCCCCAAGCTGCTGAGCGAGTCGCCCTGGAAATACGATCCGACCACGGGCCACTTCCTGTCCACCGGCACCCTCATGAACCTGCCGGCCCTCATCATCGTGGTGATCATCACCGCCATCCTGGTGAAGGGCATCCAGGAGAGCGCCACCTTCAACGGCGTCATGGTGGCCATCAAGGTGGCCGCCGTGCTCTTCGTCATCGCCGTGGGCGCCTTCTTCATCAACACCACCAACTGGCACCCCTTCGCGCCCTTCGGCTGGACCGGCATCAGCTTCTTCGGCCACCACGTGGCGGGCCAGATGGATGGCGGCGGCGCACCCATCGGCACCATGGCCGGCGCGGCCATCATCTTCTTCGCCTACATCGGCTTCGACTCGGTTTCCACCCACGCGGAGGAGGCCAAGAACCCCCAGCGGGACGTGCCCATCGGCATCATCACCTCTCTGCTGGTCTGCACCGTGCTTTACATCGCCGTGGTGGCCGTGCTCACGGGCATGGTCAAGTTCGACCGCCTGGACATCGCCGCGCCGGTCTCGGATGCCTTCAAGCAGAAGGGCATGGGCTGGGCCGAGGGCCTCATCGCCACCGCCGGAGTCAGCGGCATCACCTCCGTGCTGCTGGTCATGATGCTCAGCGGCCCCCGCGTGTTCCTGGCCATGGCCCGGGACGGCCTGCTTCCCAAGGCCACCTTCGGCGACGTGCACCCCAAGTTCCGCACGCCCTGGAAATCCACCATGCTGGTGGGCACCTTCGTAGGCATCCTCGCCGGGTTCCTGCCCATCGACGCCCTGCTGCACCTGGCCAACATCGGCACCCTGCTGGCCTTCGTCATCGTCTGCGCCGCCGTGCTGATCATGCGCAAGAAGCACCCCGAGGCCGAGCGTCCCTTCCGCTGCCCCTGGGTGCCCTTCGTCCCCGTCATGGGCGTGCTCACCTGCCTCATGCTGATGTTCTCCCTGCCCGTGGCCAACTGGTGGCGTCTCATCGCCTGGCTGCTCCTGGGCTTCCTCATCTACTTCGCCTACGGCAAGAAGCACAGCGTCATGCGGAATCAAGGCGCGTGAATCCCATGCCGTCTTTTTAAGGATTCACCACCAAGGCTCGAAGACACCAGGAAGGGCTCCCACCGGCTTCCTCTTTTCTTGGTGTCTTGGCGCCTTGGTGGTGATCCTTTTTTATTGAGGTATTCCGATGTCCGCCTGGAACGACCTGACCCCTTCCAAGCGCTGCGACTGGATCGACCAGCTGCGCGGCTGGGCCGTGATCGTGATGATCGAGGTCCATGCGGTGAACGTGTGGCTCCATGCGGGCTTGCGGCCGGACTGGCTCAACTACCTGAACGGCCTGGTGGCCCCCAGCTTCCTCATGGCCGCGGGCTACAGTCTGGTGATCTCCACCTTCCGCACCGATGGCACCCTGCGCCCCTTCTGGCCCGACACGGCCCGGCGCCTGGGCTTCATCCTGCTCTGCGCCTACGCCCTGCATGCCCCTGGTCTCACCGCCGCCGACTGGACGGTGCTGAACACCGCGCAGAAGGCTCGGGAGCTGTTCAAGATCGACGTGCTCCAGTGCATCGTCTTCTCGCTGCTGATCATGCAGGCCCTGGCGCGGCTGGTGCGCAACCCCAAGGTCTTCACGGGCCTCGCCCTGCTCATCGCCCTGTTCGTGCCCCTGGTCTCCCCGGCCCTCTGGGGCACCGGCGTGGCCGATGGCCTGTGGCTGCCCGTGCGCGGCCTCTTCAACGGCAATCCTGATCGCGGCGTCCAGGCCCTCTTCCCCCTCTTCCCCTGGATCGCCTTCCCGGCCTTCGGCGCCTTCCTGGGCGGCGTCTACCGCGAGCTGCGCGTGATGCCGAAGGACGGCAAGGCCCGCTGGAGCGAGTCCCGGTACCTGGCCATGCTGGCCGTGATCGGCGCGGTGCTTTTGACCTGGGGCACCGCCCGCCAGCACGCCTGGCTCTGGGGCGGCCAGTGGGTCCAGCAGAACGGCGTGTGGATGCTGCAGAGCATCTCGGGCGCCTTCACCTACAGCGAACTCGGCGTCATCGCCAACACCACCCTGCCCAGCGTGGCGGCCCGCCTGGGCTGGATCCTGCTGGGGGGTTCCGCCATGGGCGCCATCGAGCTGCTGCGCCCCAGGTGGAAGGGGCCCAATCCCGTGGAAGCCGCCAGCCGCGAGTCGCTGCTGCTCTACATGCTCCACCTGAACCTGATCTTCAGCGTGCTCCTCACCCCGGCGGTCATGGGCCTCACGGGCTGGACCTGGGGCAGCCTGGGCTGGACCGGCACCCTCACCCTCACCGCCGCCATCATCGCCTTCAACCTGGCCGTGGGCGTCTGGTGGCAGTCCGTGCGCC
>DATEZS010000099.1:0-14420 GCA_035255365.1 Geothrix sp. | reverse complement strand
GGTGGCGCTGGCGCTGATGTCCGAGCTGCCGAGGCCCGTGGTGCCGATGGTGGCGGTGCCGCCGGTGAAGGTGGGCGTGAGGGTGACGGTGGCGCCGTAGAGGGGCGTGGTGCTGCTGGCGGCCAGGCTCGTGGCCACGGGGGCCGCAAAGACGGTGGCGGTGGCGGTCTGGTTGGTGGTGCCGTCGGCATTGGCGGTGGCGCGGATGGTGTGGGCGCCGGCGGTGGTGCCGGCGGTGTAGAGGCCCGCGGCGGAGATGGTGCCCACGGCGGCGCTGCCGCCGTTGAGGCCGTCCACGGCCCAGGTGAGGGTGGTGTTGGCGGCGCCGGAGACGGTGGCGGTGAAGGCCTGGGTGTTGCCGGTGGTCACGTTGGCCGTGGCGGGCGAGATGGCCGCGACGACCACGGGGGTTACGTTCACCGTGGTGGTGGCCGCAGCGGTATCTCCCGCGGCGTTGGTGACGGTGAGGGTGAAGGTGGTGGCCGTGGTGAGGGCGGCGGTGGGGATGGCTGAGCCACTGGTGATGGTCGGGTTGCCCGGAAGCGTGGGTGTGATCACGCCCGTGCCGCCGGTGAACGAGGGCGTGAGGTTCGCCGTGGCCCCGTAGTTCACGGGGCCGTTGTTGGCGAGTGATGCGTTGGGGACTGCCACGACGGTGCAGGTGGTTGTGCCTGGCGCGGAAGCCGTGCCAGCGGCATTGGTCACGACGCAGCTGGGTCGGGTGGGAGTTCCGGCGATGCCTGCGGTGAAGCTGATGCTGGTTCCGGTGGTGCTGCCTTGGATGCTGCCATTGGTGATGGACCAGGCATAGGTGGTGCCGGCTTGGGCCGGAATGGAAGCGGTGTAGCCGGTCTTGCCGGTGGTGAGGGTCGAGGGGGCCGTGACCACGGGCTGGAGGGGGGCGGCCACGAGGGCGCAGCTCGCCGTTCCTGGGGTGGAGACCGTACCAGCGGCATTGGTGACGGTGCAGGAGAGTCCGGTGGCGGTTCCGGTGGCTCCAGCTGTGAAGCTGATGCTGGTACCTGTGGTGCTGCCCTGGATGCTGCCGTTCGTGATGGACCAGGCATAGGTGTTGCCGGACTGGGCGGGCACAGAGGCGGTGTAGCCTGCGAGGCCGAGGGTGAGGGTGGCGGGCGCGGTGATGACGGGTTGGGACGGCGGGGGGATGATGGCGCAGCTGGCGGTACCGGCCGGGCTGCTTGTGCCTGCCGCATTGGTCACGACGCAGGAGAGCAGGACGGTGCCGCTCGGTCCTGCGGTGAAGGTGATGCTGGTGCCATTGGCGGGGCTTTGCAGGGTGCCGCCTGAGATGCTCCAGGCATAGGTGGGGTCTGCCGCCGCGGGAACGATCACGGGGCCGGCGGGCTGGGGAGGAATGGATGCGGTGTAGCCGCTCTGGTTGGCCGTGACGAAGGCCGGGAAGGTGATGACGGGGAGGACCGGGGCCGGAACGATGGCGCAGGCCGCGGCGCCCGCCGCGCTGCTGGTGCCAGCGGCATTGGTGACGATGCAAGAGATGTTGGCGGTCCCCGAGGCGCCGGGGGTGAAAGTGATGCTCGCGCCGGTGGCGCTGCCCTGGATGGAACCGCCCGTGACGGTCCAGGCATAGGTGGAGCGGGTCTGGGCGGGGACGCTGGCGAAGTAGCCGGCTTGCCCAGCGGTGACAAAGGCCGGGGCGGTGACAACCGGTGTGACTGGCGGGGCGACGATGTCGAAAGTGGTGCTCGCGCTCTTGGTGGGATCAATCTGGCTGGTGGCCGTGACGGTGACGGGTCCGGTGGTGTTGGGCGCGGAGAACACGCCGTTCTGGGTGATGGTTCCGGCGGTGGTGGTCCAGGTCACGGAGCCATTCACGGTGCTTGGCGTGATCTGGGCCGTGAGGGTGATGGATTGCCCGGAGGTCACGGCGGTGGCGGGTGGGTTCACGCTGATGGCGATGGCCATGGGCGAGGGCAGGACGGTCACGAAGGCCTTGGCGCAGAGCGTGGGATCCGCCACGCTTTGCGCGCCGATGACGTAGGCCCCGGGCGTGTTGCCGGCGACGAAAACGCCGTTGCTATCGATGGTCCCGCCCTCAGCGGACCAGGTGAGGCGAGGGTCCGAGAGGCCGATCACGGCAGGTGTGAAGAGCTGGCTCTGACCGGTGACGACGCTGACGGCGGATGGCGTGATGCTCACCGACATCGGCCCCACCGAGATGGTCGTATTGGCGGTGGCAGGATCGCCGGATTCTCCCCTCACGGTGAGGGTGTAGACCGTGGTTTTGCTGGGTGAGACCGGGATGGGCACGCCGCTGGTGACGGGGCCGATGCCCTGGTCGATGGTGGCCGTGCCGCCCACGAAATTGGCGAGCAGCAGGGTGGAGGTGCCCGGGTTGAGATTGGCCCGGCCTGGCCGGAAGTCATAGATGATCGGAGACCCGCCGCCGCCGCTCTTTTTGGAGTTGCCGCCGCAGCTGAACAGGGAAATCAGGAGTATCAGGATGGGAAGGAGACGGCTTCGCATGGGTCCTTCCTAGTAGGAAAAGCGGGCTTCGAAGGCGTAGGTGGGGCGTGCAGCGGGGTAGCCGTACACGATGTAGGAATCGTTCTGGCCATCCTTGGCTTTGGCCACCCATTCGGCGGGATCGACTTTGGGCTGGATCAGGTGTTCCCCGCGCCAGATGAGGGTCCAGTGGCGGCCGATCTTCAAGGTGGTGGACATGCCCACATCCCGGTAGACCACCTGGATGGCATGCACGGCGGGGATGGGCTGAGCGCAGTCGCAATCGCCGAAGGAGGCGTACTGGTGACCCTGCAAGGTGTAGTGGACCTCGACCTGGACCCTGTTCCCCCCCATGAGCCCTCTCAGGCCCTGGGCGGTGAAGGGACGGCGCTGGGAGGCCGCGGTACTGAACTGCTGGCCAGCGGGGGCGTTGAGATCCCGGGCTTCCTGGGTCCTGGCGTAGGCTTCCATGCCCAGCTTCTTGGCGGTGCGCCATCCGAACACGAAATCCGTCCCGCGCACCCGCAGGCGATCCTGGTTGGCGTAGGCGAGGCCATTGGAGCCGATGAGATCCTTCCCGTTCTGCTGCTGGGCCTGGACCTTGCCGTACCAGGTCCCCTTGCCCCAGCCGAGGCCAACCTGCATGAAGGTGGTCTGCTCCATGCGGAGGGGCGCGGTGCCGGGCACGCTGCTGTTGCGCAGCTGCTGGATGAGGCTGGGGGCGGTGCGACCGCCGCCACCCGCGCCATAGATGCGGAAACCGAAGGGCAATTCCTGGGTGAACCCCAGGCGAAGCGTATGCCCCGAACCGCTGAGCACACTGGTATCCATGCCGCCTTGAAGCAGAGACTGATTGTCCTTGGTGCTCCGGGCCTGGCCCAGGAGGCGGAAGCCGGGCAGGGGCTCGTAGTGCCACTCCAGCCCCAGGCCGATCTGCCGGCCCTTGGCGGAGGCGGTGACGAGGGGATCCTCGTCCCCGTCCTGCCGGGTGTCCTGGGCCTCCAGGCGCAGGCTCAGGCCGGAACGGGGCCCCATCCCCAGGTGCAGCGCCGTCTGGAATCGGGTCTGGCGGCCTTCAAAAAAGCTGGGCAGGGCCGAGCCGTCGTCGGCCTGCTCATGGCGGAAGCGCGACATGCCGAGGGTCGTTTCCAGGCCCAGGCCGGGGGCGAGGCCCCAATCGATGCGCACGAGGCCGCTATCGCTTCGCTGGCGGCTTTCCCGCCCGGGGTTGTAGACGCGGGCGAAATCGGTGACTTCCTGGTAGGGCTGGGGCACCCCGAAGAAGGTGCCGCGCCAGGCCATGCTGATCACGGCGGAGCCCCATTTCTGGCCCAGGCCCAGGAAGTTGGTGACCTGGCGGTAGGGGCGGTCCGTCTCGGTGGTCTGCTTTTCCTCGGCGCTGAGGTTGCCGCCCCGGAAGTAGCCGCCGTTCCAGGCGTACCCAGGTGTGGCCGTGCTCTGGCCCTGGCCGTTGTTGCCGCCCAGGCCGCTGAGGTCGCCGGAAGCGCCCGGCTTCACCGGCTTGCCCGTGAACAGGGCGATGGTGCCTCCCTGCCCACTGGGACCGGCACTGGGCGATCCGGTGATGACTTCGATGCGGGTGATGCCGAGCAGCGGTATTTCGTTGAGATCCTGGCCCAGGCGCCCCGGGTCCATGAGGGGCACGCCATCCAGCAGGACCACCGTGTCCTGGGGGCGCGTGCCCCCGAGGTAGATGTGGGAGGGAAGCCCGGGTCCACCCTGGTTCTGCACCTGCCCTGGCATCTCGCGAAGGAGGAACTCGCCCAGGGTCCGGGAGCCGTAACGCTGGATGTCGTCCGCGTCGAAGATCTCCACCTGCCCCGGCGTGCGGCCCACCTGCACCGGCTGGGACTCCGCGGCCCAGGATTCCGGGGGTTTGGGAGGAGCGGGTGTCGGAACAGATAAAGCCGGATCTTGCGGTGGAGCGGGGACTTGTTCCTGGGCCGCAAGAATCAAGGGCAAAGACGACAGCAGGATATAAAAACCTGCCTTCGTGGTGGGCTTGAGATGCATGATGGCTCCGGCGTTTGGATCGGTTCTCCATTGAAGCAGCGAAGGAAAGAATCGGCATCAGGAATTGAAACCGATAGGCCTGGAACCGCCTTTCTTTCCGCCTCGTTCAACCAGGTACTGCCTCCGCTCACCCCCGCTGAATGACCGTTCGACCATCTGGTTATGACGTTGGGAAATTCCGGCTCAACCTTTGATGAATATCGGCGTAGCCTGCTTTCCAGCCCCTACATCAAAGGAGACCTCCATATGACTATCCATCCTCTGCTGCCCGGCCTGCTCCGGTCGGCCCTCGCCCTGGCCCTGGTATTGCCGCTCGGTGCGCAAGCGGCCAAAGCTCCAACTGCCCAAGCCCAGAAGAGCCAGCTCCCGCCGCTCATCGACCGGGACAAGTTCTTCGGGAATCCCGAGATCGCCGCTGCGCAGCTATCACCCGACGGCAAATGGATCGCCTTCCTCAAGCCCTACAAGGAGACCCGCAATGTCTGGGTGAAGAAGGTCGGGGAACCTTACAGCAAGGGCCGCCTGATCACTGCGGATCCCAAGCGCCCCATCCCGGGCTTCTTCTGGAGCCGGGACGGCAAGCAGATCCTTTTCGTGCAGGACAAGGACGGCGACGAGAACTACAACGTCTATGCCGTGGACCCTTCGGCCACCCCGGCCGCCGGCAAAGAGGTTCCTGAAGCCCGCAACCTGACCGCCGCCAAGGGCGCCCGGGCCATGATCTACGCCGTGCCCAAGGCCGATCCGGACACGATCTATGTGGGCCTCAACGACCGGGATGCAGCCTGGCACGATGTCTACAAGGTGAAGATCTCCACCGGGGAGCGCACGCTGATCCGCAAGAACACGGAGCGCATCGCCGGCTGGGTGTTCGACAAGCAGGCCAACCTGCGCCTCGCCGTGCGCACCACCGAGAAGGGCGACACCGAAATCCTGCGGGTGGATCCCGAGGGCTTCACCAAGGTGTACGAGTGCAATGTGTTCGAGTCCGCCGCGCCCGTGGAGTTCCACAAGGACGGCAAGCGGGTCTACCTGGAAACCAACAAGGGAACCCGGAACCTCACGGAATTGGTCCTCTTCGACCCCGCCACCGGCAAGGAGGAGAAGCTGGAATCCGATCCCAAGGGCCGCGTGGACTTCGGATCCGCCATCTTCTCGGACCTCACGGATGACCTGATCGCCACCACCTACCAGGACGACCGCACCCGGATCTACTGGAAGGACAAGGCCTGGGAGGCCGACTACAAGCTGCTGCAGAAGAAGCTGCCCGGCCGCGAGATCGCCCTGGGCTCCATGACCACCGATGAAAAGGTGGTGCTGGTCGCCACCTACAGCGATCAGGATCCCGGCAGCCGGTATCTCTTCGATCGCCGCACCAAGAAGCTCAGCCTGGAATATGTCATGCGCGAGGACCTGCCCCGGGCTGCCATGGTCCACATGCAGCCCGTCCGCTACAAATCCAGCGACGGCCTCGAAATTCCCGCCTACCTGAGCCTGCCCAAGGGCGTTCCCGCCAGGAACCTGCCCCTGGTCGTGGTCCCGCACGGTGGCCCCTGGGCCCGGGACGGCTGGGGTTTCAACAACCTGTCCCAGTTCCTGGCCAACCGCGGCTATGCGGTCCTGCAGCCCAATTTCCGCGGCTCCACCGGCTACGGAAAGAAGTTCCTGAATGCCGGGAACAAGCAGTGGGGCGATCTCATGCAGGATGACATCACCTGGGGCGTGAAGTACCTGGTGGGCAAGGGCATCGCCGATCCGAAGCGGGTGGGCATCATGGGCGGCTCCTACGGCGGCTACGCCACGCTGGCGGGCGTCACCTTCACGCCTGACCTCTACGCTGCGGCGGTCTCCATCGTCGGCCCCTCCAACCTTCTGACCCTGCTGGAAACCATTCCGCCCTACTGGGAAGCAGGCCGCATCATCTTCCACGAGCGCATGGGCAATCCCAACACGCCCGAAGGCAAGAAGCAGCTGGAACGGCAGTCCCCCCTGAACAGCGCCGACAAGATCAAGACGCCGCTGATGGTGGTGCAGGGTGCCAATGATCCCCGCGTGAAGAAGGCGGAAAGTGACCAGATCGTCATCGCTTTGCGCGATCGCCACTTCCCCGTCGAATACCTCTGCGCGCCCGACGAGGGCCACGGCTTCGCCCGTCCCGTCAACAGCCAGGCCATGTTCGCGGCCGCCGAGAAGTTCATGGCCAAGTATCTCAAGGCCCGGTACCAGGAAGGCGGCAAGCCCGATGTGATGGCCCGCCTGCCCGAGATCACCGTCGATCCCAAGACCGTGGTGCTGACGCAGAAGGCCGATGCCAAGGCCGTCGGGGTGCCCAAGCCCGTGGCCCAGCCCACGGCAGGTACCTTCACCTATGCCGGAACCATTGCCATGGGACCCCGGAGCATGGCCATCTCCATGGTGCGGACCGTGAAGGAGGAAGGCGGCTTCTGGGTGGTGACCGATGACGCGAAGCTGCCGGGCGGCAGTGCCGTGGATGTCACCACCATGGCCAAGGACAGCCTGGTGCCCCTGAAGCGCCAGGTGAAGCAGGGCCCCGTCACCATCGAGATGGCTTTCGATGCGGCCAAGGCCACGGGCACCATGGCCATGGGCGGCGAACCCAAGCCCTTCAGCATCGAACTGGGCGGCGGCGCCTACGCCGACGGATCCGGGGCCGAGGACGCCATCGCCTGCCTGCCGCTGGCGGAAGGCTATGTCACGACCTTCAGGAACGTGGATCTCCAGTCGCAGAAGGTCCAGCTCAAGCAGGCCAAGGTGGTCGCACAGGAAGAACTGAAAGTCCCTGCAGGCACCTTCAAGGCCTGGAAGGTGGAACTCACCTCCGCCGAAGGCGAGGCCGGCATCACCACCATCTGGGTGGATACCGCCACCCGCAAGTCCCTGAAGACCGTGGCGACGGGCCCCCAGATGGGCGGCGCAGTGGTCACGGTGGAACTGCAGAACTGATGCCTGAATGAACACGGAACGGCCGGGCCTGCCCGGCCGTTCCTGTTCTAGAAACGCCGCCCGATGCCGAGCAGGACATTGGGTCCGGTGGAATCCGTGTCGGCTGTGACGGTGGTGACGCCCGCGCTCTGCGGCAGCAACCCTTTCGCGGAGACATCGTGCTTCATCCGCGCCCAGGAATAGCTGAGTCCCACCTCAAGGAACCAGGCACGGCGCTCGGTGAGATAGGCATCCATGCCGATGCCGAGCGTGAGCATCGGGAACCAGCCGCTGTTGTCCACCTTCAGCAACTCGAAGTCGCCCGCGCCGAGGCTGCTGGAGAACCCCAGGGTGGTCGTGTCCCTTTCGTAGGCCATGCCGACGCCTCCCGACAGGAAGGGGACGAAGCGCCCGCGCTCGCCGAAGGGCCGGTATTGGACCATGGCGAGCAGGTCGGCATAGATGCTGTATTTCTGCTCGAAGGACAGTGTGCCGGGGCCCACGCCGAGTGGGGAGTCGGGCACCGGCGCGCTGCCATGGATCCGTCCCCGGGAGTAGTCGACTTCGAAGCCCACCTTCCAGGCCGGGGTCACGGTTCGCAGGGTGAGCAGGCCGATGTTCAGGTTGGCCACATCGTCCCAGGTCTTGAAGGTCGTTCCGAAGGTGCCGTTGATGTCCTCCTTGATCTGGCGGTTCGTCTCCGTCTGTTTGGGCCAGCTCTGCTGGAGGTAGAAAGTGCTGGACCAGGGGCCCGGCGCCTCCTGCCCCTGGGCGAAGCCGCCCGCCAGGAGAAGGCCTGCGGCAAGCAGGCCAGTAGAGGGCCGGAACCGGAAAGGTCGCGTCATCTGGGCACCGTTGGGAAGATTGCTCCATGTGTAGGTATCCGGCCGGGACCTGTCAACGCATAAGACGGTTCCCAGCGTTTTCTTGACAGTCCTGTTCCTCTTGGCTGACCCTGTGCCATGCCCCTCTTTTCGCGTCCTGATGGCGACCTGGTCCGTGGCGAAGCCCCGGTGCGTCGCATCATGCCCTACCTCATGCGGGGGCGGAACGAGAGCTGCGTGTACCAGGAGAGCATCTACCGCATCGGCGCAGCGCGGGCCTGGCTCAAGGTCTACAACCGGGCGCACCACCCTCGCGCCACCCTCTTCCACCTGGTGGCCTACGCCACGGCCAGGGCATTGGAGACCCGGCCGCGCTTGAACCGCTTCGTTTCGGGCGGGCGCCTCTATCAGCGGCGGGAGGTATCCATCTCCTTCGTGATCAAGACCGCCTTCAAGGCTGAAGCCGCCGGGGCGACGGTGAAGCTCGCAGCGCCGAAAGACGAAACCTTTCCGGCCTTCTCCGAACGGATCTCGACCCATGTGGACGAAGCCCGCGAGACGGTGCGGCCCGTGGACAAGGAAGTGGCCCTCATCATGCGGCTCCCGGGTCCCCTCGTCCGGCTCATGGTTCACCTGGCCCGCGTGCTCGATCACTGGAATCTCTTCCCGAGGTTCATGATCCAGGACGATCCCATGTACTCGACCATCTTCCTGGCCAACCTCGGTTCCGTGGGGGTCTCGGACGTCTTCCACCACCTCTACGAATACGGCACCGTCTCCATCTTCGGCGCAGTGTCCGCTCCCCGGCGCGCCCCCTACGCCAGCCGGGAGGGTCTCAGCGTTGAGGAGGTGCTGTCCGTGCGGTGGACCTTCGACGAGCGCATCGATGACGCCTTTTCCTGCGCCCGTTCCATGATGCTCATCCAGAAGATCCTGGAGAACCCAACCCGCTGGCTGGGACCGCCGGAGGGAACTCCCGTCTGGCTGGGCAGCGAACTGGATGCGCGGGATCCATGACCGGTGAGCTGATGGCGGCCCTGCGGCCCTCGGAGCGGCTCACGGCCATGGTCCTGGGCTGCCTGCTGCTGTTGGCCCTGATGCTGCGGCCCGAGGGCTGGGTCCTGCGGGCCGTCCTCTTCACCGGGCTGCTCTTGGTCCTGTTCGGGTTCGGGCAATCGCACTTGGGGGAAAAGACCCGGTGGCTGCGGGACTTTGCCCCCGTGGCGGTGGTGCTGCTGGTGTTCCTGCTCTTGCAGCCCCTGGTGGTGGCGGCGAATCCCCGGCGGTGGGATGCGGTCCTGGCCGCCCTGGATGGACGCTGGCTCGGCCCCCTCGCCTCCCGCTGGCGGGGGGCCTTCGGTCGGCCCGCGGCCTTCACGGACCTCATCTACGCGGCCTATGGGAGCTTTTACCTGCTTCCGCTCCTTGTCGGAGTGCTCAGCCGGCTCCGCCTCGACCCCCAGCAGTTCGAGCGCGTGGTGTTCACGATCCTGCTCGGGTTCTACCTCTCCTTCCTCGGCTATTTCCTCTGGCCTGCGGAGGGTCCCCGGGTGCCCCAGGCCTTGGCCGCCGCGCAGCTGGGCGGCGGGGCCATTTCCGAAGCCATCCGCGTCTTTCTGCAGGGCGCGGAAACCACCACCCTCGATGCCTTCCCCAGCGGCCACACCGCCCTCTCCCTGGTTCCCGCCATCCTGGCCACGCGGTCCTTTCCCCGGCTGGCGCCCCTGCTCTGGGCCTGGGCCCTGGCCATCGTGTTCGCCACGGTCTACATCAGCGTCCACTACGTCGTGGATGTGGCCGCCGGAATCCTGCTGGCGGGTCTGACCATGGCGCTGGCGCCGCTGCTGCGGCGATGGCTGAGCTGAAGGCCAGCTCCTTGTTCGGGCAGCCGCCTCATTCGTAGCGCAGGGCGTCGATGACATCCAGGCGGGCGGCCTTCAGGGCCGGCAGGAAGCCGGCGATGACGCCCACCAGGCCACTGAAGCAGAGGCCCAGCAGCACGGCCCAGCTTTCGGTCACGGCGGGGATTTGGAAGCGCTGGAGGATGTGGATCGCGGCGAAGGCGAGCAAGATGCCGAGGAGACCGCCCAAGGTGGAGAGGGCGATGGCCTCGGTGAGGAATTGCCAGAGGATGGCGTGCTGGGTGGCGCCCACGGCCCGGCGCACGCCGATCTCCCGGGTGCGTTCCGTCACCGTCACCAGCATGATGTTCGAGATGCCGATGCCGCCCACGACCAGGGAGATGCTGGCGGCCACGGCGAGGAGGGCCGTGAGGATGCCCGCCTGCTGGGTTTGCATCTGCACCATGTCGTCCTGCTTGCGGATCTGGAAGGGATTCTCGTCCTTGGGCGCCACCTTCAAATGCTGGCGGAGCAACGCGGTGATCTCCGCTTCGGCGAGTTCCGCTTCGCCCTCATGGGCGCTCACCAGAATGCGCTGGATGGTGTTCCGGCCCATGACCATCCGCATGACGGTGGTGTACGGCGCGACGATCAGGTCATCCTGGTCGCCCCACATGCCCGCGCCCTTCTTTTCGAGGATGCCCACGATCAGGAAGGGGAGGTGGTTCACCCGGATGATCTGGCCGATGGGATCCTCGCCATTGGGAAAGAGGTTGTCCACCACGGTCTGGCCGATGACGCAGACCTTGGTCATGCCCCGCACCTCGGTTTCGGTGAAGAAGCGTCCCGCCTGGAGCTCCCAGCCCCGGATGGCCGGGAATTCGGGCCCGGTCCCTTGGACCTGGGTGATGTAATTCGCGTTCTGATAGACCACGGTCCGGGTGGTATGGACCTGCGGGGTGGCCGCGTTCACGGTGGAAAGGGCGAGTTCATCCTGGATGAGCTGGGCGTCATCCTCTTTGAGGATCTCGGCGCTGCCCATGGCCTGGGGTCCATGGTGCGTGTGGGTGCCGGGAGCCCCGGGGAAGATGGTGAGCATGTTGGAGCCCATGTTCCGGATGAGCGCGATGGATGCCCGCTTCGACCCCTCCCCGATGCCGATCATGGCGATGACCGCCCCTACGCCCACGACGATGCCGAGCATGGTCAGCACGGCCCTGACCTTGCTTCGCAGGATGGAGTGAAGGGCAACCCTGAGTAGCTCCAGCAGCGCCATGGCCGCACCTCGACATTCTCAGCACCCCCATTCTACGCCCCGCCCGACTGCAGGCCCGTGAATTGGGGGAAGCTCAGGCTCGCGTGAGCTTCCGGCCGATCTTCTGCAGCAGTTCCTTCGCTTCGGGATGCCCGAAACCAGCTGCCGCGGCGCCGTAGAGGACCGCGCACAGGGCCACGAGGGGCATGAGCCGCAAGGCGAGGGACAGGCGGGTGAAGGTGTGGGGGGAATCCACGGACAGGAACTTTGCTCCCACCCAGGCCAGCAGGCCCATGAGCGCGCAGGCCGCGAGGGCGCGGGCGGTGGCCTTCAGCAGGGGGCGGAGGTCCATGCCGGGCAGGCGCGGACGCAGACGCAACAGGACGCCAATGAGGCCCACGAGGCTGGCCAGGCCGTTGGCCAAGGCCAGGCCGCCGGTACCCAGAGGCTTCAGCAGCAGGAGGCTGAGGGCCACGTTCAAGAACAGGGTGCCGCCCGCGATGGCGGCCGGTCCGCGATAGTCCTTGAGGGCGTAGAGGGCCTGGTTGCCCAGCCGCTGGGCCGCCACGAAGACCAAACCCACGGACTGGAACACCAGCGTGACGGCCGTCCAGTCCGAGGCCGCCGTGCCGTAGGCACCCGTGCGGAAGAGCAGGGCGCAGATGGGGCGGGACAGCACGGCGAGCCCCATGGACGCGGGTAGCACCATCAGGGCCGAGGCCGAGATGGATTGGGTGAGGCTGCGGTTCAGGCCCGGCCAATCCTTGGCTTCCGCCTGGCGCGAAAGGGTCGGGAGCCCAGCGGTGGCGAGGCTCATGGCGAAAAGCCCCATCACCATCTCGCTCATCATGCCGCTGTTGAAGAGGATCGTCTGGGCACCATCCGGCAGTTTGGAGGCCAGCATGGTACTGATGACCGCATTGATGGGGTAGATGCCCGCGGCCAATAGGCCCGGCCCCATGCGCTTGAGGGCCTTGCGCACCCAGGGGTCGCGGAAATGGAACCCGAAGGAAAGGCTGAAGCCCTCCTTGCGCACGGCAGGTAGCACCACCAGCAGCTGGACCACGCCGCCCGCCAGCACGGCGAAGGCGCAGATGACCGAAACCGACTCGAAGGAAACGGGGCCGCGTTGCTGCAAAAAGGCCCGGCTGGCCCAGGCGAAGGCCATGAAGGCCAGGTTCCAGAAAATGGAGACGGAGGCTGCCAGGGCGAAGCGGTGGCGCAGGTTCAGGAGGCCCGCGAAGCCCGCCGTGAGGCTCACCAGGGCCAGGTAGGGGAACATGATCCTGCCCAGCTTCGTGGTGAGTTCGCCCTGGACCTCAGGGCGGCCAAGCGTGAGCAGGCCCGCCAGCGGTCCCATGAAGAGCAGCGCCAGGACGACCCCCAGCAGCAGGATCGCCAGCAGCGTTCCCAGGAACCGTGCGGCCACGGCCCGCACGGCGGGCTCGCCTTCGGCGGCTTCGGCTTCGGCCAAGGTGGGCAGGAAGGCGGCGGTCATGGTGCCTTCGGCGGTGAAGCGCCGCAGCAGATTGGGCAGGCGGAAGGCCACGAAATAGGCATCCGCAGCCGGTCCCGCGCCCAGCACGTGGCTGAGGAAAAAGGTCTGCACCACCCCCGTCAGCCGGCTCAGCAGGGTCATGAATGACACCACCGCCGCCGAACGCATCAGGCTGGGCCTTTGGGGCGTTTCACTCATGACTTGAACAGCAGGTAGAGCCCTACGGCCACATTGCCGGCCCCGGATAAGGCGTAGAGGGTGCGCCGGTAGTGGAGCTGCGTGCCGAGCTTCGACGCCAGCCAGCCCGACAGGGCGCTGAGCAGGGTGAAAGCAGCGGTGATCCCGAGGCCGAACAGCAGCAGGGCCTCCAGGAATTGAACCTGGCCAGAGATGCCCGTGTGCTTCATGAGCGTCGTGAAGCCCCGCACGCCCCCCAGGCCGAAGAAGGCGCCCAGCCAGGCGGCGGAATGGTGGAAGGTGTGGGCGGCAGCGCCCGGGGCGTGATGGCCGGGGGCTCGCCGTGGCAGGGGGAGAATGGCCGTGGTGGTGGTCCGCCGGTCCGTAACCCGCCCGGCCCTGGCTTTGTGGCTCCAGCAGGTGCGGATGGGTGGGGCCGAATGCCCATGGGGATGGGGGTGCTCATGGCTGATGGGGCCATGCCTGTGCGCGTGGCTGTGCAGGGCGATGGTCCGCCAGCCCAGGGCGGCCGCCAGATTCCAGGCGCCGAGCAGAAGCACCAGCGTCCAGGCGAGGCGATCCAGCCAGAGGAAGAACCCGTCGCCGAAGAGCGTTCTCCCCAGGAACGCCGCCGCAGCGGCAAGAATGGCCACGGCGAACATGTGCGACACCCCGAAGGCGAGACCCACCTTCCAGGCTCCGCGACGATCCCCCGAGAGCGACACCCCTGTTACCACGGCCACATGGTCGGGTTCCACGGCGTGCAGCACGCCCAGGTAGAGAGGAAGGAGCATGGTCAGAGGATAGCGGACGGGGCGGTCAGCCGGACACAAAACAGGCCTCGCCGACAAGGTCCGATGGGCCTGGAACCGCCCGGGGAGTCAGCCGCGCTAACATGGCTCATGGTCCCCGTGCTGATGCTCTTCCTTCTACCGGTCGGGGGCGGGATTCCCGCTGGCGTCCTGCTGGCCCGGACGAACGGCCTGGCCTGGCCCATGACGGCCGCGCTCTATTTTGTTTCGGATGTGATCCTGGCCTTGGCGTTTGAACCGGTCCTCCGGCTGCTGGTGGCAGTGGGCCGGAAGGTCGCCTTCCTGGCTCGCTTCAGTGCGGCGATGAAGGCTGCCATGGCCCGGAGCACTGCCCATTTCGGAGGGCCGGGCGCAGGCCCCTTCGCGCTTGTGATGATCGCCTTCGGCGTGGATCCCATGACCGGGCGCGCCTCTGCCCTGGCCGCAGGCCATGGCTTCCTGGCGGGCTGGGCTTTCGCGATCGCTGGGGACATGCTGTACTACGCCGTCATCGCGGCCACCACCTTGCGCCTGAACGCCTATTTCCGGAATCCCAACACGACCGTGTGGGTG
>DATEZS010000098.1:0-9290 GCA_035255365.1 Geothrix sp. | reverse complement strand
GCCCCAGCTGCTGAACGACCTCCGCCTCGGCATGCGCGACCGCATGCGGCAGTCCCCCCTGATGGATGGCCCGGCTTTTGCTCGCGGGGTGGAAGATGCCTATCGCATCATGTTCCATCGCTGGCTCCAGGAGGTCTCCCCCGCCGAAGGTAAGATGCCTGTGGCGTCACCTCTCACAACCGAGGGCCAATCATGAAAGTCGTCATTCTTGCCGGTGGACTCGGAACGCGCCTGAGCGAGGAGACCCACCTCAAGCCCAAGCCGATGATCGAGATCGGGGGCCGCCCCATCCTCTGGCACATCATGAAGATGTATTCCCGCTATGGCCTCAACGACTTCGTCATCTGCCTGGGGTTCAAGGGCTACATGATCAAAGAGTACTTCTCCAACTACTTCCTGCACATGAGCGACGTCACCTTCGACATTCAGAACAACCGCATGGAAGTCCACGAGAAGCATGCCGAACCCTGGCGCGTGACCCTGGTAGATACGGGTGCCGACACGCTCACGGGTGGCCGGTTGAAACGCATCGGCCCCTACGTCGAGAAGGAAGCTTCCTTCTGCCTCACCTACGGTGATGGTGTCTCCGA
The DNA here is from genome assembly GCA_035255365.1 of Geothrix sp. Lineage (GTDB taxonomy): Bacteria > Acidobacteriota > Holophagae > Holophagales > Holophagaceae > Geothrix. Next base: position 8,700 of record DATEZS010000098.1, on the reverse strand, counting down.
TGTCGATATCCGTTCGCTGATCACCTTCCACCAGAGCCACGGCAAGAAGGCCACGGTCACAGCGGTCCAGCCCCCCGGCAGGTACGGATCCCTGGCCATGGAAGGACATTCGGTCAGCGGTTTCGTGGAAAAGCCTCTTGGGGATGGCGGGTGGATCAACGGCGGCTTCTTCGTCCTCTCCCCGGCCTGCCTGGACTATATCGCCGACGACGGCACCGCCTGGGAGGGTGAACCCCTCACGCGCCTGGCCGCGGAGGGTGACCTGATGGCCTTCAAGCACCATGGCTTCTGGCAGCCCATGGACACCCTCCGCGACAAGAACAACCTTGAAAACCTCTGGGAACAGGGGAACGCGCCCTGGAAGACCTGGGCATGAACGCCTCCTTCTGGCGCGGCAAGCGCGTGTTTCTCACCGGGCACACCGGTTTCAAGGGTGGCTGGCTGAGCCTCTGGCTGAAATCCCTGGGGGCCGAGGTCCACGGATTTGCCCTCCCGCCCGCCACGGATCCCAGTCTGTTCGTGACTGCGCGGGTCGATCAATGCCTTAGCGGTCACACCCTGGGCGACCTTGCCGACCGCAGCTTGGTGGCCACCTCCCTGCACGACGCTCAACCCGAGATCGTCTTCCACCTGGCCGCCCAGGCCCTGGTCCGCCAGGGCTACGCCTTCCCCGTGGAAACCTACGCCACCAATGTCATGGGGACCGTGCATCTTCTCCAGGCCATCCGGGAATGCCCCACCGTGAGGGCCGTGGTCAATGTCACCACCGACAAGTGCTACGAGAACCGGGAGTGGGAGTGGGGCTATCGGGAGAATGACGCCCTCGGCGGAGCCGACCCTTATGCCAGCAGCAAGGCCTGCTCGGAAGTCGTGACCGCGGCCTTCCGGCGCTCCTACCTCGAATCCTCCGGGGTCGGCGTCGCCACCGCCAGGGCGGGCAATGTCATCGGAGGCGGCGACTGGTCTCCGGACCGGCTCCTTCCGGATGCCTTCCGCGCCCTCGATACCCAGCGGGCCCTCGAGATCCGGGCCCCGGGCTCCATTCGGCCGTGGCAGCATGTCCTGGAACCCCTTGCCGGGTATCTGTTGCTGGCCGAGGCCCTCTGGCGCGATCCCAAGACCTACTCGGGCGCCTGGAATTTCGGGCCCTCCGATACCGATGCGCGTTCGGTGGCCGATGTCCTGAAATCCCTGTCCAAGCTGGAACCTGCCTTCCATTGGACAAGCGATTCCAGGGAACATCCTCATGAAGCGGGTGTCCTGCGGCTGGACAGCAGCCGCGCCAGGCTCGCCCTTGGTTGGCGACCTCGCTGGAACCTTGAGGAAGCCCTGGCCAGGACCGCCGGATGGCACCAGCTCTGGCGGCAGGGACGGGACATGGCGGACTGCTGTGCTGCCCAGATTCGAAGCTACGAGGAAAATCAGCCGCTTCCTCCGGGCCAACCATGAGCACCCCGCGGTTTGTGCTCCGGGAATCGGGCCTCGCGGGCCTGAAGGTCATCGAGCGGTGTCTCCTCGAGGACTCCCGGGGATCCCTCTCCCGTTTCTTCTCCGCGGATGCCTTCCGCGAAATGGGGTTCACGGATCCCGTGAACCAGATCAACCTCACCGTCACGAAACGCATGGGCACCGTGCGGGGCCTCCACTTCCAGCATCCTCCCCATGCCGAGGTCAAGGTCGTGAGCTGCCTCCGGGGCCGCATCTTCGATGTGGGGGTGGACCTGAGGCGCGACTCGCCCACCTTCCTTCAATGGCGGGGGGAGATTCTTTCCGGGGAGAATCTCACCAGCCTTCTCCTTCCGCGCGGCTTCGCCCATGGCTTTCAAACGCTGGAGCCAGACTGCGAGCTGCTCTACCTGCACTCCGCCCCCCACACTCCCGAGGCGGAGGACGGGCTTCATCCCATGGATCCCGCGCTGGCCATTTCCTGGCCGCTTGAAATCGCGGAGCTTTCCGAAAAGGACCGGGGAAGAGCCTTCATCGCCCGTGAATTCCAGGGAATCAGCCTATGAAATGCCGCCACTGCCATGCCGAGTTGAGCCTGACCTTCCTGGACCTCGGTGCGGCTCCGCACTCCAACGCCTATCTGACGGAGCAGACTCTTCATACGCCCGAATCCTGGTTCCCTCTGAAGGTGCTGGTCTGCACGTCCTGCTGGCTGGTGCAGACAGAGGATCTGGTGGCTGCAGATGACTTGTTTAATGATCAATATGCGTATTTCAGTTCCTATTCAGACACGTGGCTTAAACATGCGAAAGCCTATGTCGCCTCCATGGTGGACCGTTTCCAGCTGAATGCGGAATCCCACGTGGTGGAACTGGCGGCCAACGACGGCTACCTGCTCCAATTTGTCAAGGCGAGGTCCATTCCCTGTCTCGGAATTGAACCCACCCACGGCACCGCCGAAGCCGCGCGGGAAAAGGGCATTGAAATCCTCGAAGCCTTCTTCGGAGAGACCCTCGGATCGAAGCTGGCCGCTTCCGGGAAACAGGCGGACCTCATCACCGCGAACAACGTCCTTGCGCATGTTCCAGATATCAACGACTTCCTCCGGGGTGTCGCGAGATTGCTCAAGCCCGATGGCGTTGCGACCTTCGAGTTTCCGCACCTTCTGGAGCTGGTTGAGAACAGCCAATTTGACACCATCTATCATGAGCATTTTTCCTACTTATCCATGACCGCCTTGGCTCGTATCCTTCTTTTCAACAATTTAAGGGCCTTTGACCTCGATCATCTATCAACTCATGGGGGCAGTCTCAGGGTTTATGTGCAAAGATCGGATGCCTCAGCCAGGCCGCCAACAGTCACTCTTGAAGCCTGTCTTGCCAGAGAAGCCAAAGCGGGAATCTGTGCTCCCGATTTTTATCAATTTTTTCAAAACAAGGCAAATACAATTAAAAATACGTTCATTAAATTCCTTATGGATGCCAATGCAACCAACAAAACGGTCGCCGCTTACGGCGCGGCCGCCAAGGGAAACACGCTCCTGAATTACGCGGGAATCCGTCCCGATCTCCTCCCATTCGTGGTTGACCGGAACCCCGCGAAGCAAGGCAAGTTCCTGCCTGGAAGCCGGATCCCCATCTGCCACGAAGCCATCCTCACCGAAAGGAAGCCCGACTTCGTCGTCATCCTCCCCTGGAATCTGAAGGCTGAAGTGATCCAACAGCTGGCCTATATCCGGCAATGGGGCGGGCGCTTTGTGACGGCCGTACCCATGCTCAGTGTCGAGTAGGAGGATGGCCATGCGAGTCCTTGTCACCGGCGCCAGTGGATTCCTCGGCCGCTATGCCCTCGAGGCGCTCCACGGACTCGGCATTGAAACCGCAGTCCTCGGCCGGAAGCGCCCACTTCATGCCCCCTTCACCGAATTCATCGAAGCGGACTGCCTGGCTTCTCCCGATTTCGCCGCCCTCGTCCGCCGTGCAGCGGGCACCCATCTGCTGCATCTCGCCTGGTATGCCGAACACGGTCGGTTCTGGACTTCACCTCAGAACCTGAGCTGGGTGGAAGCGACAACCCGCCTGGTCGAAGCCTTCTGTGAGGCAGGCGGGGAAGGCGTGGTGATGGCCGGAACCTGCGCGGAATACGACTGGTCCCATGGCTATTGCCGGGAGGACAGCACACCCCTCGACCCGGCCACGCTGTACGGTACCGCCAAGGATGCGGCGCGGCGGTTGGCCATGGCGGTGTGCGCCCAACAGCAGGTTCCCTGTGCCTGGGGACGCGTGTTCCTGCCCTATGGTGCCGGAGAGGATGATCGCCGCCTGGTGCCTTCCCTGATCGCAGCCCTCCGGGGCCAGCGCCCTCCTTTTGGGGTGGATGCCACCGCCTTCCGGGACTTCCTGCACGCTTCGGATGTGGCGGAAGCTTTCATCACGTTGCTCAGAAGCGGCGCCGAAGGCGCCTACAACATCAGTTCCGCCGAACCCACACGACTTGGCGGACTGGTCGAAGTGCTGGCGGGCCTCCTGAATGCCGACCCGCAGGCCATCCTCGCACTCGCTCCAAACCAACCCAAAGGTGTTCCCCTGCTCGTCGGCGATAACCGGAAGCTCAGGGAGCTGGGATGGCGACCCTCCCTGTCCCTGGTTCAAGGGCTCGGCGAGACCCTTCAGAAGGACCGGCCGTGAGCACCGGTCCCTGCCCCCTGTGCCAGGGGCACCATCTGACGCCATTCCTGCGGCGCGACCAGGTCCCCGTGCACCAGAACCTTGTCGTCGCGGCGGCCGAGCAGGCGCGCACCATCGCTCGGGGCGAGCTCGACTTGGTCGTTTGCGCGGGATGCGGCTTCATCTGCAACCGCGCCTTCGATTTGTCCAAGCTGGCCTACGGCGAGGCCTACGACAACACCCAGTCCCACTCGTCCTATTTCGATTCCTACCTGGATGGGCTGGTCAAGGATCTGGTCGAGCAGCAAGGGGTGCATGACTGCACCATCGTGGAGGTGGGGTGCGGCAAGGGTGGCTTCCTGAGGAAGCTCGTGGCCTACCCCGGGGCCAATAACCGGGGCATCGGGTTCGACCCAAGCTATGTCGGACCGGCCTCCGATCTTGGCGGGAACCTGTCATTCAGGCAGACCTATTACGATGACGCCTGCAGCAGCGTGATTGCCGACGTGGTGGTGTGCCGCCATGTGATCGAACATGTGCCGGAACCCATGACCCTGCTTCACGCCGTAAGAGCGGCCCTGGCCCATTCACCCAAGGCCAGGGTGTTCTTCGAGACACCCTGCGTCGCATGGATCCTGAGGCATCGCGTCCTGTGGGATTTCTTCTACGAACACTGCTCCCTGTTCACGGCAGGATCGCTGCAAACCGCTTTCGAGCTCGCGGGGTTTGCCGTGGACCGGGTTGGGCACATCTTCGGCGACCAGTATTTGTGGCTCGAAGCGCACCTGGGGGATGCCTCAACGCTCGCCCCCTCGGGAGCACCGGAAGTCGTCGCGCTGGCCCAGGCCTACGGCGCCGCCGAAGCCGAGCTGCGCGAAACAGCCATCGCCAGACTTGTCGCCCTGCGGCGCGGAGGCAAGGTGGCCCTGTGGGGCGCCGGAGCCAAGGGCGCCACCCTCGCCAACCTGGTCGATCCCCAGGCCACGCTTCTCGACTGCGTGGTGGACCTGAATCCCAACAAGCAGGGCGGCTATATTCCGGGAACCGGCCACCCCATTGTGGCTCCCCTCGATCTGCCCCGTCGCGGCATCAGGCACGCCGTCCTGATGAACCCGAACTACCGGGAAGAGAACCTTCGCCTGCTTGCCGAAGCGGGAATTGACCTGAACCTGATTGATTGGAGCGAAGCATGAGACTCACGCTGGACACCGACGCCAAGTCCCTGACCCTTGAAGAAGGCGGGCTAACGCGAGAGCTCGACCTCTATTCGAAGGAAGCCTTCGAGGCGATCTCCCGCCAGTGGGTCCGCGTGGGCTGGAACCAGAAGTATCAGTACACCTTCAGCTGGATGGGACGACCGGTCATCCAACTTCCCGAGGACATGCTCCGCATCCAGGAGGCCATCTACCAGGTGCAGCCGGATGTGATCATCGAGACGGGCGTGGCTCACGGTGGCTCGCTGATCTACTACGCCAGCCTCTGCAAGGCCATGGGCAAGGGCCGCGTCATCGGCATCGACATCGAGATCCGACCCCACAACCGCGCCGCCATCGAGGCGCACCCCCTGAGCGACCGCATCACGCTCATCGAAGGCAGCTCCACCGCCCCCGGGATCGTGGCCCAGGTAAAGTCGCTCGTGCAGCCCGGCGAAACCGTGCTGATCCTCCTGGACTCGAACCACACCTACGCACATGTGCACGATGAACTCGTAGCCTACGCGGACATGGTGACGGCCCATTCCTATATCGTCGCCACCGATGGAATCATGTTCGACTTGGCCGATGTTCCGCGCGGCACGGCAAGCTGGGCCACGGACAACCCCGCCTTTGCGGCGCGGGATTTCGTGGCGAAGCATCCGGAATTCGTCATCAGTCCCCCCGCCTGGCCCTTCAACGAGAGCAGCCTCGACCAGAACATCACTCACTGGCCAGGAGCCTGGCTGAAGCGCCTCCCCTAGGCCAAGCCCCGGCAACTGCGCCGATTGCCTTGCCCCGCCCTGCGCTCACCCAAGGATGCCCCATGCCAGTCGCGCCCCACCGCAACCTTGAGGAAGCCCGCCGGCTGGACAAGGCCGGGAAGCGCCAGGAGGCCCTCGCCACCTATCAGGCTTTCCTGGACGAGCATCCTGGCGCCCTGGATGGCTGGGTCGAGCTTGGCGGCCTCCTGATGATCCTGGGGCGTCTCCCGGAGGCCTGGGAGGCCTGCCAACGGGCCCTGAGCCTGGAGCCGGGGCACTACGGCGCCCTGGTCCACGCCGCTTCCGTCCTGATGCGTCAGGGGGACCTCCCGGGCTCCGCGCGACTGTTCCGAACCGCGCTGGCCCAGGACCCCTCGCGCCTCGCGGGTCGGCTCATGTTTTCCGATTGCCTAGCGGAGCAGGGCGACCTGGATCAGGCCCGCCGCCTTCTTGAGGGCATCCTGGAACAGGTGCCCGACCACGCCATTGCCCTGGATCGCCTCAACACCCTCATGGCCCGGCAGGGGGATTGGACCGGCTTGCGCAAGGACATGGAACGCCAGCTGGCCCGCTACTCCGGGGCGGAGGCCGAATATGTGGCCAGCCACCTCGATCTGATGTTCGGAGACATGCCACGCGGCTGGTTGCGCTTCGAGTCCCGCCTGGACATCCCCGGCCGGGCCTCCGCGCAGCGGTCCTTCCCGCAGCCTCAGTGGCAGGGAGAGCCCTTTCCCGGACGCACCCTGCTCCTCACCTGGGAGCAGGGCTTCGGGGACACCCTCATGTTCCTGAGGTTCGCGACCGAGGCCAAACAGCTGGGCGGAAGGGTCCTGGTGGAGGTCCAAACGCCGCTGGTCGATATTGCTGCGACCTGTCCCGGCATCGACGAGGTCGTACCGGAGGGACAATCCCTCCCTCCTTTCGATCTCCATGCCCCGCTGCTCTCGCTCCCCGCCCTTTTCAGGACGGATCTGGAATCCATCCCCGCAGCCATTCCGTACCTGGATGTTCCAACGGCCGTGCCGGACCGGGAGGCCATCGCCGATGCCCTCGGCGCGGGTTCTGACCGGGTCCGGATCGGGATCTGCTGGGCCGGGAACAGCAAGCACGCCATGGATGACAAGCGCTCCCTCGCACCCGCTGCCCTCGCACCTCTGAAGGCACTTCCGGATGTCGCCTGGTACAGCTTCCAATTCGAGGCACAGGAGGAGCCTCCCCTTCCCGGCCTTGTGACCCTGGGCCCGCTTCTGAAGGGCTTTCCGAACACTGCCTGCGCACTCAGCGGCATGGATCTCGTCATCACCGTCGATACCGTACTGGCCCATCTGGCAGGTGCCCTGGGCATCCCCACTTTCCTGCTGCTCTCCTTCATTCCCGATTGGCGCTGGATGATGGGACGCGACACCAGCCCCTGGTATCCGACCTTGCGGCTCTACCGGCAGCCCGCTCCAGGCGACTGGAACTCCGTGCTGCGACAGATCACCCAAGACCTCGCGGGCGAAGCCTGAATAGGATCCTCAGCGCGTGCTGGCCCCGTACCCCTTGAGGGCCCGGTTCCCCCGGCTCTGGGCATCCAACTCCGCCTTCAGGGCATCCCGCGCCTTCACCAGCAGCAGCATGCGCTCCTCCAGTCGCCGACCCAGGGCATGGGCTCGATCCCGCAACGCCGGCCAATCTTCCGCCTTCCTGGCCTTCGCCAAGGCGCCCTGCAGCCCCGCATTCCATGCGGCAAGAGCATCGGGATCCGGATTCCAGGAGGGATCATCCAGCCACCGCTCCATCTGCTCCAAAGCGGCCAGCACCTCCTTGTCGCTCATATGACCCGATCCCCCACCTGGAAGCCCGCCTCCTGGGTGGCCCGGACCTGCTTCTCGTGGAGTTGTTCCCAGGCCTGGCGGATCTCCCCCATGGAGCTGGAAACATTGCCCAGGCGTGCGGTGTCCTTGTTGGCGCCCGCTTCCAGGATCTCCCGCGTCCACCAGTCGTAGAGCTTGAACAGATTCTCAACCAGCTCGCCGCCGTCATCCGCATTCAACCGAAGCACCGACTCGGTGATGATGTCGGTGACCCGCCGCAGGCAGTTGCTCGCCTCGAAATGGTCCTTTTGTTCCATCGCCTTGATGGCCTTGCCCAGGTACCGCTGGCCCGCCTCCATGAGAAGGGCCGCCTGCTGCTCAGGACCCGCTCCAAGGATGCGCTGAGCGAGATAGGAATCGGCGGACTTGGCATAAGCATTCATGGTGATTACCTCATCTACCTTTTCGGCATATTAGGCACCGGCTTGAGGGTTGGCCATGACCTCGAGATGGTGCCCGCGGAAGCCCTCATCTGGGCAACACCGACCTCAATCTGCGAAAACCATGCCTGAAGAACTTTTTCCCGCCAATCTTCGCGGCGGTCGTCTTCTGCTGATTTTGCGCCTGCCGAGCCGTCAATCCATCCAGTGTCTTGCTCTCCTGGGCAAGAATGGCATTGACCAGTGCGTCCGTCTGCAGCCCCGTGGACAAACCCTGAAAACTGATTGCAGAATTTGCAGTGGTCGACATGACACACCTCCCTTTTCCGAGAGCGTCTAGCCCTCCTTATCCACCAGGACGCCCGATGCGCCCGCATGTTTTTCCATTGCTCGCA
>DATEZS010000097.1:0-8486 GCA_035255365.1 Geothrix sp. | reverse complement strand
GAGAAGGTGCTCTTGAGCTCGGCGACTTCAGTGACTTTCTTGTTCTTTTCCATCTGTCACCTCACTTCGCTTCGATGCTGGTGGTGGACAGGGTGACGGAAGGGCCCATCGTGGAGGAGACGTGCGCCGCCCTCACGTACTTGCCCTTGGCCGCGGCGGGCTTCGCCTTGACCACGGCGTCCAGCAGGGCCTTGGCGTTCTCTTCCAGCTTCTCGACGCCGAAGGAGAGTTTGCCCACGCCAGCATGGATGATGCCCGTCTTGTCCACACGGTATTCGACCTTGCCGGCCTTGATGTCCTTGATGGCCTTGGCAACGTCGAAGGTCACGGTGCCGGTCTTGGGGTTGGGCATGAGGCCGCGGGGGCCCAGCACCTTGCCCAGACGTCCAACGCCCTTCATCATGTCGGGAGTCGCGACGAGGGCCTCGAAATCGAGGAAGCCGCCAGCGATCTTCTCGACCAGGTCGTCGCCGCCGACGATGTCGGCGCCTGCAGCTTCCGCTTCCTTGATCTTTTCGCCACCGGCGATGACGGCCACCCGCATGGTCTTGCCCGTGCCGTGAGGCAGGACGATCGTGCCGCGGACCATCTGGTCAGCGTGGCGGGGGTCGACGCCGAGCCTCATGTGCACCTCGACGGTCTCGTCGAACTTGGCGTACGCCGCGTCCTTCACGACCGAGAGGGCTTCCTTCAGCTCGTAGGGGCGATCTTCGACCTTGGAGGCGGCGGCCCGGTACTTCTTGCCAGGTTTTGCCATTTGTTCTCCTGTCTTGGGATCTCCCGCGAAAACGGTCGCGGTGGCCGGGATCGCCGCACGGCGCGGCTTTCCAACAAGAACGAAATTTCAAGAACAGGGTTCGCGCGGGCGAGGCCCGCACGAAAAACGCTAGTCGATGACTTCAACGCCCATGGAGCGGGCGGAACCTGCGATGGAACGGACGGCGGCCTCAAGGCTGCCGGCGGTGAGATCGGGCATCTTGACCTTGGCGATCTCGGCGAGCTGCGCCTTGGTGATCTTGCCGACCTTCTGCTTGTTGGGGGTGGGGCTGCCCTTCTCGAGGCCGAGCTTCTTCTTGATGAGCACGGCGGCGGGAGGGGTCTTCAGGATGAAGCTGAAGCTGCGATCGGCGTAGACGGTGATGACCACGGGAAGGATGGTGCCCTTCTCGACCGCGGTCACGGACTTCGCGTTGAACTGCTTCACGAACTCCATGATGTTGACGCCGTGCTGGCCCAGGGCCGGACCGACGGGAGGGGCCGGAGTGGCCTCGCCTGCGGGCAGCTGGAGCTTGATATAGCCGGTTACCTTCTTTGCCATGTGGTGTTCTCCCGCGACTGATTCCGGCACATGCCGGCGACGGCCGCCTTGTGGGTGACGGATCTAGAGGATTCGCCGACCGGGTTGAAAAGGTCCCGGCCTCAAGAGACCGGGACTGGAAAGTCTACCTGAAGGACCTCGAAAAGTCTCCAGGAAATGATGGGAAAGCCTGAGTCCGGCTCCGCCGGGCGAAGGCGCGGGGGCCTTGGCGGCGTTACCGTTTCTCGACCTGGATGAAGTCGAGCTCCACGGGGGTGCTGCGGCCGAACACGGTCACCAGCACCTTGATGGTGGAGCGCTCTTCGTGGATCTCGTCCACGTCGCCCTCGAAATTGGCGAAGGGGCCGTCGATGATGCGGACCTTCTCGCCCTTCTCGAAATGGTACTTGGGCTTGGGCTTCTCCTGGGTCTCCTCGGTGTGGTGCATGATCTGGCGCACCTCATCGTCCGTCAGGGGGGTCGGCCGCTTCTTGTTGGCGCCCACGAAGCTGGTCACCTTGGGCGTGTTGCGCACCAGGTGCCAGTCGGCGTCGGCCATCTCGACCGCTCCGCCGGTTTTCCGCTCCACCTGGATCTGCACCAGGAGGTAGCCCGGGAAGGACTTGCGCTTCTTGATGACGCGCTCCTTCTTGCCGGACTTGGCGTCCACCTTCATTTCCTCGTAGGTCTCTTCGGGAATCTGGATGTCACCGAAGCTCTCCTCGCGCTCTTCCATCTTGATGCGCTGGCGGAGATGCTCCATCACCTTGGCTTCGTAGCCCGAGTAGGTGTGGATGATGAACCACTTCAGCTCGCGAGCCTGGGGCTCCGCGACGGGGTTTTCTTGGGGGGTGCTCATCAGATCGGTCATGGCCTGCCTCCGGATCGGTGATGCCTGCCTTCTATTCAGCGGGGGCTCAGCGCGTCTTCATGAAGAAATAGGCGAAGCCCTTGGCGAAGAGCCAATCCGCAGCCCAGAGGTAGATCCCGACGAAGACGGATACGACCACCACCGTGTAGGCAGAGCTCATCACCTTATCTTTGGTGGGCCAATCCACGCGGTCGAGTTCTGCGAACAGATCCTTCGCCTGCTTCTTGATGGCACCAATCACGATGAACCTCGGGGAAAGGATGACATTCGGTAAAACCTGGCCCCGAGCGGAACCGCCGGGGCCGGGATGTGGCAGGGGAGACAGGCTTCGAACCCGCGACCTGCGGATTTGGAGTCCGCTGCTCTACCAACTGAGCTACTCCCCTGTGGGAACCGCCCGGCCCTTTTGGGAGCCGGGCGGAAACCTCGGCCGAGAGGCTACTTCGCCTCGCGGTGGAGCTTGTAACCGCCACAGAAACGGCAGAACTTGTTGAATTCAAGCTTGCCCGTGGTGGTCTTCTTGTTCTTGGTGGTGCTGTAGTTCTTGCGTTTGCATTCCTGACACTGCAGGTGAATGATCTCGCGCATGTTGACCTCCTAGTGGAGGGCGGATCGGCGATTAGGCCAGGATCTCGCCCACATTGCCGGCGCCCACCGTGCGGCCGCCCTCGCGGATAGCGAACTTCAGACCCTTGTCCATGGCGATGGGCTGGATCAGCTCGACCGTCAGGGTGACGTTGTCGCCGGGCATCACCATCTCGCGGCCGGCTTCGAGCTCGATGGAGCCGGTCACGTCCGTGGTGCGGAAGTAGAACTGGGGACGATACTTGTTGAAGAACGGGGTGTGACGACCGCCCTCGTCCTTGGTGAGCACGTACACCTGGGCATTGAACTTGGTGTGGGGGGTGATGCTGCCGGGCTTGGCGAGCACCTGACCGCGCTCCACATCCTTGCGCTCCACACCGCGGAGCAGGATGCCGGCGTTGTCACCAGCCTGGCCCTGATCCAGGGACTTGCGGAACATCTCGACGCCGGTGACAACCTTCTTCACGGTGTCCTTGAGGCCGATGATTTCGATTTCCTCACCCACCTTGACGATGCCCTGCTCGATACGACCGGTCACCACGGTGCCGCGGCCGGTGATCGTGAAGACGTCCTCGACGGGCATGATGAAGGGCTTGTCGATGGCGCGGACGGGATCGGGGATGTAGGAGTCGACGGCAGCCATGAGCTCATGGATGCAGGCGCAGTCCGGGTGATCCGGGGTCTCGGCGTGGTCCAGGGCCAGGCGGGCGGAACCCTTGACAATGGGGATCTCGTCGCCGGGGTACTGGTAGGAGGAGAGCAGATCGCGGATTTCCATCTCGACCAGCTCGGTGAGCTCGGGGTCGGCGATGTCCACCTTGTTCATGAAGACCACGATGTAAGGCACACCCACCTGACGGGCGAGCAGGATGTGCTCGCGAGTCTGAGGCATGGGGCCGTCCGTGGCGGCGACCACGAGGATCGCTCCGTCCATCTGGGCGGCGCCGGTGATCATGTTCTTCACGTAGTCGGCGTGACCAGGGCAGTCGACGTGCGCGTAGTGGCGCTTCTCGGTCTGGTACTCGACGTGGGCGGTGTTAATCGTGATCCCGCGGGCCTTCTCTTCGGGCGCGGAGTCGATCTGGTCATAGGACTTGGTCTCGCCACCGAACTTCTTGGACAGCACGTAAGTGATGGCCGCGGTCAGCGTGGTTTTGCCGTGATCCACATGTCCGATGGTTCCGATGTTGACATGGGTCTTCGAGCGATCAAATTTCTCTTTGGCCACGGGTGCCTCCTGAAAGGTGGAGAGAGAATGGGGGTGAAAGTGCGAAAGGGTGGAGCCCACAACCGGGCTTGAACCGGTGACCTCTTCCTTACCAAGGAAGTGCTCTACCACTGAGCTATGTGGGCCTTGAACCTTGTCCGCCGGAAAGCCGCAGGGCGCTACGACGGATTGCCTGACCATCAACCGCGAGCGGAAGACGGGGAGGGTGGAGCGGGAAACGGGGTTCGAACCCGCGACATTCAGCTTGGAAGGCTGACGCTCTACCAACTGAGCTATTCCCGCAGGGGAAACCCGAGAACGGGACCCAGCTACCGGAAGAACCGGGCACTGGTGCCGAGAGAAGGATTCGAACCTCCGTAACGCGTTGCGTGGCAGATTTACAGTCTGCTGCCATTAACCACTCGGCCATCTCGGCATGTATGTCCAGCGCCCCTCCCGGGGCTTGTCAAACTTCCCTGAGACACCCCTTGAGGTGACTCCAGGAACCCCTTGCGGAGGTCCAATTCAGGGGCACTGCGAGGCAGGGCTTTCCTGACAGGGAACTCGAAAGGTATCACGGCACTGGGAAGGCCTCAAGAGGAAACTTCCGAAGCGCCCTCACCGCGCCGCGCCAGCACCCGGAACAGCGTCACGGCCGCCGCCGCGGAAACGTTGAGGCTTTCAATGCCGCCGGGCATGGGAATGTTCAGCAAACCGTCGCAACGTTCGCGGATCTTCTGGTGGAGACCCTCGCCTTCGGCCCCCATCACCAGCACCGTCGCGCGGTCGAAGGCCTCGTCCAGGTAGGAGTGGCTGCCTTCTCCCGCAGCCAGCCCATAGGTCCAGGCGCCGGCCTCTTTCAGTTCGTCCAGAGCCCGGCCGAGGTTCACGACGCGGCACACCGGAACGCGGCCCGCCGTGCCCGCGCTGGCGCGGATCACGGTGTCGTTGACGGCGGCGGAGCGGCGCTCGGGCAGCACCACGCCATCCACCGCGGCGGCGGCGGCGGAGCGCAGGATGGCGCCCAGATTGTGGGGGTCGGTGATGCCGTCCAGAGCCAGCACCAGCGCGGCCTCGCCCCGCTCCGTCACCTCCCCGAGGAGCACCTCGAAGTCGGTGTAGGCGAAGGGTCCGCCCTCGCCCAGCACGCCCTGATGACGCTGCCCCTGGCTGCGACGATCCAGGCTTTCCATGGGTTCCCGGTGGATCACCACGCCGCCGGCGCGCGCCTCCCGCACGAGATTGGCCACGCGTCCCCAGGCGGCGGGCGCCACCCAGAGGCTGTGCAGTTCACCGCGGGAAAGCGCTTCTTCGCAGGCGTGGGGGCCAAGGAATCGCATGCTAGAAGGTTTTCTTGAAGCCCAGCGCCATGAGATGCCCCATGCCTTCCAGGCGGAGCCGGGTGACGGTGCGCGGGCTGAAGCCGTTGGCGCTCCAGGTGCCGTCGCCCTGATGGGAATCCTGATCCTCGCTCTGCCGGAACTGGTAGCCCAGGTTCAGTTCGCCACCCCACACGCGGAGGCCGGCGCCAAAGGAGAAGGCCGAAGTGCGGGAGCCGCCCAGGAGCGGTTCCCGGCCGCTCTCCTCGATGCTCTGCTGGTCCAGCGCCAGGCCGCCTCGAATGGTCCATAGCTTCCCGAGCGCGATTTCGGTCGAGGCGTGGATCCCCAGATAACCTTTGCCCCTTGGCAGCTCGGCCGGCGCGACCACCAGCCCGTTGGGCGTAGAGACCGTGGCATAGGTGGGCATCTGGAGGTTGCCGGAAGTCCAGCGCAGATCCGCTTCCCAGGTGACCAGGGTGCTCACGCGATGGCGCATGCCGATGGTGGTCTGGGAGGGCAGCTCCAGCGTCGGACGCCCGGGATTCACCCGGGAGGCGGCCAGCAGGGCCGCGGCAGGGGCTTCGAGGCCCGCGTTCGCCGCGCTCAGGCCATCGGGAGCATAGTAGCCCAGGGGTCCCTGGACGAAGCCCCCGGTCATGCTGAGATCGCCCTTCAGGCCCGACTGGTGGGTCACGCCCATCGTCCAGCGGGGGCTGATGGCCCAGCGGAAGCCCAGCGAATAGCTGGGGACGACCTTGTGGCCGCTCTCGCCGACGCGCTGTTCCACCAGACCATCCACCTGATCCGTCACGGCGTTGATGAGGTTGAAGCGCATGAGCGTGGAAGCATCGTAGGAAAGGCGGGCCACGCCAAGGCCGATGCCCGCCGACATGTTGGGCGAAATGGCCCAGGAGGCCTGGCCTTCGAGACGATGCGTGCCCAGGTCGATGGACTCCCCCAGGTACCGGGTGGGCGCCCCGGCGGGCAGTTCGGCGTGGCGCATGTAGGGCTGGTCCAGCTTCAGGCCGAGCGTCAGGCGGGGCGTCAACCGGGCCGCCA
Organism: Geothrix sp.; assembly: GCA_035255365.1. Classification (GTDB taxonomy): domain Bacteria; phylum Acidobacteriota; class Holophagae; order Holophagales; family Holophagaceae; genus Geothrix. The sequence goes on along the minus strand of DATEZS010000097.1, from coordinate 2,145 downwards.
GGCCGAAACCCGCCAGGAAGCGATTGCGATCGGTGCTCTGGTAAACCTTCTGCTTGGTGGTCTGTTCCGACTCGAGGCTCTGCTGGATCGCCATCATCTCGAGACCGCCGGAGAGGTAGAACCCACCCTTCTCCTTCAGGGAGGACAGCAGCGCCGGGTTGGCCGAAGCGGCCTCCAGGCTGTACCCATAAGCCACCTGGGCACCACTGCGGGCGATCCCCACGGGATCAGCCGCGGGCAGGGCCAGGCTCTGGGCCAGCAACGGCACCCCTCCCATGCCCACCAACAGACCTGCCCCGATTGCTGCGCGAACCACCTGCGTCATATGAACTCGCCTCCCGAACCTGTCTCTTGAATGGCCCGAACCCGGAAAGGGTTCAAACCCAAGCTTCCAGCATCGCCAAAAGAAGGCGAATCACCAAGCGCTATCCTGGCGATTCAATGCTCCTGGTCGTCCATGAAGCGCACAAGCAGGCGGTCCACCAGCTCCCAGACCTCCAGCAGGGCCGCCAGGCACATGACCAGCCCCAGGGAGAGGATGCAGGCCCTGCCCCAGGGCCCGGTCAGGGCGCGGCAGAAGTCCGGCCAGCGCCAGAACTGGGAGGGCACCTTGATATGGCCGTAGAGGGCCAGCGTAGACATCAGCATCCCGCCCCAAAGCAGGTAGAAGAACCTGGCCATCCGGATGAGAACATCCCAGGCAAAGGGACGGGGGTGGAAAGACATGAGATCCAGCCTAGCCGAGGATCTGCCAACCCAGGCGCAGAATCAGCACGCTCACCACGGCGATGAAGATCCCCCGCACCCAGGAGCTGCCCTTGTTCAAGGCCACGTGGGCGCCCAGGTAGCCCCCGACCCCGTTGGCCACGGCCATGCTCAGGGCGATGGAGGGGATCCAGCTGCCCCGCCAGACGAAGAGCCCCATGGCTGTGAAATTCGAGGCCCAGTTCACGGCCTTCGCCAGGGCCGAGGCCCGCAGGAAGTCGAAGCCCAGCACCGACACGAACAGGAAGATCAGCAGCGAGCCCGTGCCCGGGCCGAAGAACCCGTCATAGAACCCCAGGGCGAAGGCGATGACCCAGGCCAGGAGGCGCTGGTGGTTGAGGCCGAAACGGGGCGCGTGCAGGCGTCCCAGCTCGGGCTTCAGCAGGGTGAAGAGCAGCATCGCGACCAGCAGGCCCAGCATGAGGGGCCGCAGGAAATCCGCATGGATGTGGTAGGTCAAGGCCACGCCCAGGGACGCCCCGATGCCGGAGGCGAGGATGGGCAGGAGCATTTCGCGCCAGTCGATGACGCCCGAATGAGCGAACTTGCCCGCCGCCAGGGTGGTGCCCGTGACTGCCACCACCTTGTTGGTGCCCAGCAGCGTCGGCAGCGGCGTCCCCGCGGGCAGGGCGAGCATCAGGGCCGGCACCGTGATGAGCCCGCCCCCGCCCACGATGGCGTCCACGAAGCCCGCCAGCAGGGCGGCGAGCAGGAGGAGGGCGAGGATGGGGAGGGTGGGCATGGGCTGGTTCCGGAAGCGTTGGCCCTCAGCGGATTCCGGCTGGGATTCCTCGGGGTAGTTCTAATTACATCAGTGCGAAGTTTGAACGGCACCGGGCCGGGGCGGGAAGGCCACAAAGGCCTTCGACATTTCTCGGGCGTGAATCGACCCCTTGCCGGGTCCCGGCAAAGCGCCGCGGATGTGAACGACCCACCCGGGCGTGATTCTGACCCTCGCCGGGTCCCGGCTTCGTGCGCTGCGCGGCAGCGCACTCCGCCACCCGGCGGGGTCAGACCTTCATGATTTCCGCCTCTTTGTGCTTCACTGCGTCGTCGATTTCCTTGATGTGGGCATCGGTGATCTTCTGGATGTCCTCCGCGGCCTTCTTGGCGGCGTCTTCGGAAATGTGGCCTTCCTTGGCCTTCTCGAGCTTCTTCACGTCGTCGTTGGCATCCCGGCGGATGTTGCGCACGCCGGTCTTGATCTCCTCGCCCAGGCGGTGCAGCACCTTCACCAGTTCCTTGCGGCGCTCCTCGGTGAGCATGGGGATGGGCAGGCGGATCACATTGCCGTCGTTGGAGGGGTTGATGCCCAGATCCGACTTCTGGATGGCGGTCTCCACGGCCTTGATGGCGCTCTTGTCGAAGGGCGTCACCACC
>DATEZS010000096.1:0-7667 GCA_035255365.1 Geothrix sp. | reverse complement strand
TGCTTCGTTGGGTTCGACATACATCTTGACGTGGCCGTACTGGCCGCGGCCGCCGGACTGACGCACGAACTTGCCTTCGGCGTCCACGCGCTTCCGGATGGTTTCGCGGTAGGCCACCATGGGCTTGCCCACGTTGGCTTCGACCTTGAACTCGCGCATCATGCGGTCGACGATGATCTCAAGGTGCAGTTCGCCCATGCCGGCGATGATGGTCTGGTTGGTTTCGGGATCGGACTTGACCTTGAAGGTGGGGTCTTCCTGGGCCAGACGGCTCAGGGCCACGCCCATCTTTTCCTGGTCGGCCTTGGTCTTGGGCTCGATCGCCACCTGGATGACGGGATCCGGGAAGTCCATGGACTCGAGGATCACGGGATGGTTCTCGTCGCAGATGGTCTGCCCGGTGAGCACATCCTTGAGACCCACGGCCGCGCCGATGTCGCCGGTGCGGACTTCTTCGATGTCCTCGCGCTTGTTGGCGTGCATCTGAAGCAGACGGCCAATGCGCTCACGGCGGCCCTTGGCGGGGTTGAAGGTGCCCGAACCGGCAGCCAGCACGCCGGAATAGACCCGCAGGAAGGCGAGCGAACCCACGAAGGGATCAGCCATGATCTTGAAGATCAGGGCGCTGAACGGTTCGCTGTCTTCGGCCTTGCGCTCCACTTCGTTGCCGTTTTCATCCACGCCCTTGATGGCCGCGATATCCAGGGGCGAAGGCATGTAGCTCACCACCGCGTCGAGCATGGGCTGCACGCCCTTGTTCTTGAAGGCGGAGCCGCACATCATCGGCGTGAAGACGAGATCGATGCAGCCCTTGCGGATGCCAGTGCGGATTTCGTCTTCCGTGAGGTCGACGCCACCCAGGTACTTGTCCATGAGGGTTTCGTCGGTCTCGGCCACCATCTCGACCATCTTCTCGCGCCACTCCTTGGCGGTGTCCACGAGCTCCGCGGGGATCTCGCCGTAGATGACCTTGAAGCCCTTGTCGCCCTCATCGAAGGTGAGGCCCTTCATGAGCACGAGGTCCACCACGCCCTTGAAGTTCTCTTCGGCGCCGATGGGGATCTGGATCGGCATGGGACGCGCCTTCAGGCGGGTCTTCATCATCTCCACCACGCGGAAGAAATCCGCGCCGGGACGGTCCATCTTGTTCACGAAGGCCATGCGGGGCACACCGTACTTGTCGGCCTGACGCCACACGGTCTCGGACTGGGGCTCAACGCCGCCGACCGCGCAGAACACGGCGCATGCGCCGTCCAGCACGCGCAGGGAGCGCTCCACCTCGGCCGTGAAATCCACGTGGCCGGGCGTGTCGATGATGTTGATGCGGTGCTCGATGCCCTTCAGCTTGCCCGTCTGTGCGGTCCAGGCGGCGGTGATGGCAGCAGAGGTGATGGTGATGCCACGCTCCTGCTCCTGCACCATCCAGTCAGTCGTAGCCGCGCCCTCATGCACCTCGCCGATCTTGTGGATCTTGCCGGTGTAGTAGAGGATGCGCTCCGTCGTGGTGGTCTTGCCAGCATCGATGTGCGCCATGATGCCGATGTTCCGGTAGCGCTCGAGAGGAGTCGTGCGGGCCACTGCGGCCTCCTGAGAAGGGTCAAAATCGAAACGGATTCGAGGTGCGTCAAAGAACTTCGCGTAAGGAGCCGCCGGGTCGGCGGCTCCTTGCGGAAAAACAGACAACTACCAGCGGAAGTGCGCGAAGGCCTTGTTGGCTTCGGCCATCTTGTGGACATCGTCCTTCTTCTTGATGGACGCTCCACGGAAGTTCATGGCATCCAGGATCTCGCCGGCCAGCTTGTCGCGCATGGTGCGCTCGCCGCGGGAGGCGGAGTAGATCTTGAGCCAGCGCATGGCCAGGGACTGGCGGCGGTTCTGGGGAACCTCCACGGGCACCTGGTAGGTGGCGCCACCCACGCGGCGGGACTTGACTTCCACCGAGGGCTTGATGTTGTTGAGGGCCTTCTGGAAGGCTTCCAGCGCTTCTTCGCCGGACTTCTTGGCGACGATCTCGAGTGCACCGTAGAGGATGCGCTCGGCGGTGGCCTTCTTGCCGCGCTCCATGAGGATGTTTACGAACTTGGAGACGGTGAGGCTGTTGTAGACGGGATCCGGCAGGATCTCACGCTTGGCGGGGGCGGAACGACGAGCCATGGTTTACCTCCCCTACTTCTTCTTGGCAGGCGCAGCGCCAGCCTTGGGGCGCTTCGCGCCGTACTTGGAACGGGACTGGTTGCGGCCTGCGACGCCAGTGGCGTCCAGGGAGCCGCGCACCACGTGGTAGCGCACACCCGGGAGATCCTTCACGCGGCCACCGCGGATGAGCACGATGCTGTGCTCCTGCAGATTGTGGCCCACGCCTGGGATGTAGGTGGTGCACTCGATGCCGTTGGTGAGACGAACACGCGCGACCTTGCGGAGGGCGGAGTTCGGCTTCTTGGGCGTGGTGGTGAAGACGCGGGTGCAAACGCCGCGCTTCTGGGGGCAAGCGTCGAGCGCAGGGCTCTTCGTCTTGTTCTTGAACGTTTCCCGCCCATGGCGGATCAGCTGATTGATGGTAGGCACACCATCCTCCAAGGAAGGCACCGGTGAATCCGGGCCTGGGTCCAAGCGGTTCCACCAGACAAACGGCACCGGGGAACATCGGACAGATGAAAAACCTTCGCCGACCCACGGGGCCGGAACCATCTAGGCTATCGGAATGAGCCCGAAAGTCAATGCATCTCCTTTCGGGAGCGCCTCTGCCCGGGACGCGTGCTGCGCTGGCTCAACCCGCCAGGGGGCACCCACAGCCGCCGGCCCCGCAGGCGTGGCCGCTCTTGGGGGCTTCTGCGGGGACACTGCTGGCGGGAGGCTCCTGGGCGGCGCCCTTGTACCAGCCTCCACCGGCCAAGGCGAAGGCGGCCACGGACAATTGCCGTTTCGCTCCATTCACGGCCCCGCAGGCCGGGCAGTCGTGCATTTCGGGAGCAGAGAATCCCTCCAGGCGCTCTTCAGGCTGACCACAACCTTCACATCGGTATTCGTAAAGCGGCATGTCAGACTTCTCCCGGGAATCATCCCTGAACCGACCATTTTATCCGAACCTTTGATGCCAGCACCGACCCGATTCTTCCAGACCCCTGAAGCCTTTCTGGCGGCTTGTCCCCGGACGGGGATGCTCTGCTTCACCAACGGCTGTTTTGACCTGATCCACCCGGGCCATGTGCAATACCTGGCCGACGCCCGCGCCCTGGGGGATTTCCTCGTGGTGGGGCTCAACAGCGATGCCTCCGTGGCCCGCCTGAAGGGCCCCTCCCGGCCCCTGCAGGATGAAGCCGCCAGGGCGGCCGTCCTCCTGGGCCTTCGCAGCGTGGATGCCGTGGTGCGATTCGACGAGGACACCCCCCGGGAACTCATCCGGGCCCTGCAGCCCGACGTGCTGGTGAAGGGCGGAGACTATACGCCGGAGACGGTCGTGGGGAGGGATCTTGTGGAAGCTCGCGGAGGGCGACTGGTGCTCATCCCCTTTCTTCCTGGGCACAGCACGTCTGCCATTGAGGCGCGGATCAAGTCGGGGCGCGGCGTCACGCTCGAGTAGTCCCTTCGATTGATGCGGCTCGAAGCAAATGGTGGTTACCCTGACCCTGGATCTGTCATCAGGATCCCTTTCCATCGGAGTATTTATGCGACGCATGCTAGCCATCACCTTTGCTCTCGCGGGCCTTTCCCTCAGCGCCCAGAACGTCACGGGCGGTCTCCAAACGGGGCTCACACTGCCCGTCGGAGACCTGAAGGACAAAACCGACTTCGGCACCAACCAGTTCTTCGGCACCCACATCGGCGGCCACCTGGATTTCGCCCTCACCCCTCACCACGAGATCCGCGCCCAGCTGACCTATCACATGCTTTCCGGGTCCGATTGGGGTGGTCCCGAGAACATCTCGAACGACTTCAAAATCCTGCAGGTAGGCGCTGACTGGGTCTACCACTTCCAGAGCCCCAACCAGGGCTGGTACACCGTTGCCGGTGCCTCCATCAACAGCGTCAAAGCCGATTACACCGCGAACAGCTTCAGCGGTAGCGCCAGTCAGAGCGGCAAGCTCGGCGTTCGCGGCGGCGGTGGCTACAGCTTCAACCAGATGTTCTCCCTGGAAGGCACCCTGAACCAGGTCATGGTGGACAAGAACGGAATCGACGGCTTCGGCTTCGACACCGCCACCTGGGTTCAGGTCAGCGCCGTCTTCCGCTTCGGACGATAACCTTCCCTGCATCATGAAAACGGGCCGCGATCGCGGCCCGTTTTCATGATGCAGCAGCGCTTCAGACCAGCGGGGAGAGCAGCTCCCAGTACTTCGGCAGGGGCCAGAGATCCGCATCACAGGCCTCTTCCAGCTGGTCCAGGACTTCCCGGAGGGCGTGCTTGCCCTCATTGACTTCCTTGCCAAATGCCCTGGTGCGGGCGTAGATGTCCTCGATGGCTTCCGCCGCACTGAGGGCGCTCTTCATGGAAGCCAGCCTGGCCTGGGCCTCCCCGGCCAAAATGGTCTGGTTCTGGAGGGCCGCCTTGAGGGTCTCCGGCACCGTGATGCCCACGGCAGCGAGCCTGCCAAGGCTTTTGGCGCGCGCTCCGAGATCCGCCGTGATGGATGGCAGGATCTGCGTCTCGGCCATTTCCCGGAGAACCTGGGTCTCGATGGCGATGGCCTTCTGGTACTGCTCGTGGCGGATGTGAACGCGGGCCTCCAGCTCGCCCTCGGAGAGGATGCCGGGATTGGCGAAAACAGCCTTGGAGGCGACCTCTTCCCAGATGGGGAGCGCCGCCACGGTGTCCTTGGCATGGGGCAGCCCGCGGCGCTCCGCTTCGGCCTTCCAATCCTCGGAGTAGCCATTGCCCTCGAAGCGGATGGCCTTGGTTTCGATGATGGCCTGGCGGACCACGGCCAGGACCGCGGCCTTGTGCTCCTTGCCCGCCTTCAGCTCCGCATCGAGCTTGGCGTTCAAACCCTCCAGGGCCTCGGACACGGCCGCGTTGATCACCGTGAGCGGCAGGGCGATGGGCTGGCTGGAGCCCACGGCGCGGAACTCGAACTTGTTCCCCGTGAAGGCGAAGGGGCTCGTGCGGTTGCGGTCCGTAGCGTCCTTCTCGATGCGGGGCAGGTTGCCGATGCCCAGGTCGAGGATGCGCTGGATGGAGGCATCGGCCGCGTCGCCCTTCTCGATGGCGTCGAGGATGTGGTTCAGCTGGGCCCCGAGGAAGGCGGACATGATGGCCGGTGGCGCCTCATTGGCGCCCAGGCGGTGGTCGTTCCCGGCGCTCGCGATGGCGGCGCGAAGGAGCCCGCCGTGGGTATGGATGGCCTTCAAGGTCGCGCTGAGGAAGTAGAGGAACTGCAGGTTCTCTTCAGGCGTCTGGCCCGGCTCCAGCAGGTTGTGGCCCTCATCCGTGGCCAGGCTCCAGTTCACGTGCTTACCGCTGCCATTGACGCCCGCGAAGGGCTTCTCATGCAGAAGGATCGCCAGGCCATGCCGCTCACCCACGGACTTGAGGATTTCCATCAGCAGCTGGTTGTGGTCGCTGGCGATGTTGGCCGCTTCATAGATGGGCGCGATCTCGAACTGGTTCGGCGCCACCTCGTTGTGGCGGGTCTTGGCGGGAATGCCGAGCTTGAAGCACTCCAGTTCCACTTCCTGCATGAAGCCCAGGACGCGCTCCTTGATGCTGCCGAAGTAGTGGTCCTCGAGCTCCTGTCCCTTGGGCGGCTTGGCCCCCTGGAGGGTGCGGTTGGCGAACATGAGGTCGGGCCGGCGCTGGGCCAGTTCCAGGTCGACGGCGAAGTATTCCTGCTCGGGCCCGCACTGCGCCACCACCGAATCGGTCTTCACGCCGAAATGCGCCAGGGCCTCGACGGCACGACGGGACAGCACGTCCATGGAGCGCAGCAAGGGCACCTTGTGGTCCAAGGCTTCGCCGTGATAGCCGACGAAGGCCGTGGGAATGCAGAGGGTCTTGCCGAGGGGACCTTCCAGGATGAAGGCCGGGCTCGCAGGGTCCCAGGCGGTGTAGCCCCGGGCCTCAAAGGTGGCGCGCAGGCCGCCGCTGGGGAAGGAACTGGCGTCCGGCTCGCCCTGGATGAGCTGGCCGCCGCTGAACCGTTCGATCACCTGGCCAGGTTCATCCCAGGTGATGAAGGCATCGTGCTTTTCCGCGGTTGCGCCCGTCATGGGGAGGAACCAGTGGGTGAAGTGCGTGCAGCCCTGCTCCATGGCCCATTCCTTCATGGCCAGGGCCACTCCGCGCGCCACTTCGGGCGTCAGGGCCTCCCCGCGCTTGAGCGCCTGGCGGTAGGCCTTGTGGACATCCTTCTGCATGCGTTCCCGCATGGTCCGCTCGCTGAAGGTGTTGCAGCCGAAGTACTGGCTGACCCGCACCTGATCCAGCCGTGCGATGCTGGAAGTGTCGATCCCCGTTGCCTTGGCCATGGGCCCTCCTCGGAAAAATGCATGAATCCACCTAGACCTGGACCGATGTCCGCCCCCGGGGGGCAGCCATCGGATTCCCACATCCACCTGGACCCTGCGATCCACCCCCAGGATAGCGAAAACCTGCTTGTGGGAACAGGAATAGATGCCAGCCAGAGGGCCCTGTCCCTGCTTGGCCGCCTCCAGTCCCGGCAGACCCGGCTGCCCCGGTCTGCGGCGCTGGCCTGGGAACGGGCGGTCTTTGCCGAAGCCTTCGACCACGCCGGTCCAAAGGAGCGGATCCAGGCCTTCCTCAAGAAGGCCTAGAATGGGTGGATGGAACTCGCCGCCCCCTACATCCCTGACCTCGAGAGCATCCCCCACGGCCTCGATCTGCCCGCGGAGATCCGTCGCCTGAAAAGGGAACGGAAGGCCGTCCTCCTGGCCCACTACTATCAGGAACCGGAGATCCAGGACCTGGCTGATTTCGTGGGCGACAGCCTGCAGCTGAGCCAGCAGGCCGCCAAGGCGGACGCCGAGGTGATCGCCTTCTGCGGCGTCCATTTCATGGCGGAAACCGCCAAGATCCTCAACCCCACGAAGACCGTGGTCATCCCGGACATGGACGCAGGCTGCAGCCTGGCGGACCGCTGCCCGGCGGACTATTTCGCGGAATGGCTCAGGCAGTACCCCGATCACGACGTGGTGAGCTACATCAACTGCTCCGCGGGCGTGAAGGCCCTGAGCACGGTCATCTGCACCAGCAGCAACGCCGTGCGCGTGGTCGAAAGCCTGCCGAAGAAACGCAAGATCGTCTTCGCCCCGGACCGGCACCTGGGCAAGTGGGTCATGAAGCAGACCGGCCGGGACATGGCGTTGTTCCCGGGCTTCTGCATCGTCCATGAACAATTCACGGCCAAGCGGGTGGCGGCCCTGAAGGCCCAGCATCCCGAGGCCAAGCTCATCGCCCATCCCGAATGTGATGCCACCGTCAGTCAACTGGCCGATTTCGTGGGGTCCACCGCGGCCCTCCTCAATTTCGTGGCCAAGGACAGCGCCAATACCTTCATCGTGGCGACGGAAGCGGGCATCCTCCACCAGATGCGACAACGGCGGCCCGAGGCGGAGCTGATCCCCGCGCCCGCGGACAGCGGATGCAACTGCAGCCTCTGTCCCTACATGAAGCTCAACAGCCTGGAGAAGCTCTACCTCTGCCTCCGGGATCT
>DATEZS010000095.1:0-3688 GCA_035255365.1 Geothrix sp. | reverse complement strand
TCGGAGGACAGGTCGCCGGCATCCAGGCCTTCGCGCCAATCCATTGCCTTGCCCAACGCCATGCGCGCTCCCGTGGAACCTTCTACTGTGCCATCACGCTGGAGCTTCTTCCAGTCTGGACGGGCCTGGCCACCACCGCGTCCTGGTGAGATTCCGCCATGTTTCGTGGTCCAAAAGCCTGCACGCGGGCTGGAAATAGGCTACCATCCTCTGCTCAAGCCCTGTTCTTCCATCCCCATGCGATGCGCTGGCGCAGGGTGCCCTGTGGACCCCCATGAATCCTTTCGATGTGCTGGAAATCCCTCCCGATGCCTCTCCTGAGGACATCAAGGCCGCGTACCACCGGCTGGCCAAGCAGTGGCACCCCGATCGGTACACTGGCGCCGCAAAAGTCGAGGCCGAAGCGAGGTTCCGGGACCTGGCGGAGGCCTTCAGCATTCTGAAGGATCCAGGAAAACGCCTCGCCGTGATGCAGCAGCTGCCCAGGACTCCGGTGGCGCCCTCCACACCATCCGGGAGGGAAAAGGATGCCGAGGCCGCATCGGAGCGCACCGCCGAGGACTGGGCGACGCTCGCCAAGGAGGCTTTCGAGGGGGGCCGGGTCGATCAGGCGCAGGCCCTCATCCAGTACGCGATCCGGATGGACGGCAAGAAGCCGCAGTACCACGCGTTGCTGGCCACCATCCTGGAGCAGAGCGGCGGCGACCTCCGCAGCGTGGTGAGGGCGCTGGAGGCTGCGGTCCTGTTGGCTCCGCGGGATGTGGACAGCCACCTCCGCCTGGCCACCCACTTCCAGACGCTGGGGATGGTTGCCCGTGCGCAGCGCCACCTCCAGACCGCTCGCGAGATCGCGCCCAACCATCCGAAACTGCGGCAGACCGCCCCGAGGGGCGGGAAGGGGGCTCTTGGCGCCGCGGGCCAGAAGGGGAAGGCCCAAACCACCCCGGCCGGCCAACCGGGTCTCGTGGATCAACTGAAGGACCTCTGGGGCCGATTGACGGGAAAGGGTTGACCATGAGGATCCACGCCGCGGGCAAGACCGATGTCGGTTGTGTCCGGAAGCACAACGAGGACAGCTACCTGGCCGACGCGGACCTGGGGCTTTTCGTCGTGGCGGACGGGCTCGGCGGGCATGCTGCCGGCGAGGTGGCCAGCCAGATCGTCGTGGACACCGTGGCCAAGTTCGTGGGCGACACCCGGGAGAAGGACCGCACCTGGCCCATGGAGTATGACCCCAACCTCTCCTACGACGGGAACCGACTCAGGGCGGCACTGCTTCTGTCGGATCGCGCGATCGCCGAAGATATCCGCCGCAACCCCGAGCGGGAGACCATGGGTTCCACCGTGGTGGCCGGTCTGCTCCATGACTCGCAGGTCACCCTGGCCCATGTGGGGGACAGCCGGGCCTACCTGCTGGGGCCCGACGGCATCCGGCAGGTGACGCGGGATCACAGCTGGGTGGCCGAGCAGGTGGCAAGCGGCATCCTGACGCCTTCCGAAGCCCGGGTTCACCCCTTCCGGAACGTCATCACCCAGGCGCTGGGCAACGGGGGGGACCTGGATATTGAAGTCCAGAACCTGGAGCTGGGCAAAACGGAGCGACTTTTGCTTTGCTCTGATGGCCTGTCAGGAATGATCGGCGATAGACAGATCTGGGACATCGTGACGCAGTCCTCGAACCTTCAAGAGGCTGTGGAATCACTTGTTCTGGCTGCCCGAGAGCAGGGTGGCGAGGACAATATCACTGCCATCCTGGTCGGTCTTGGCCCTGAATCGACCTGACGCAAAAATAGTTAACCTTGACCTAATCCATTCCAGCGGTACCATCTCCAATACCTATATTCTCCAAGTGAGGCATCCGGTGGGTCTCTTCGGAAGCAAACCCAAAAGTCTTGTTGGCTTGGATATCGGATCCAGCTCGGTGAAAGTCTGTGAGCTCCAGCAGATTGGAAAGGGTGGCCAGTCTCGCTACCGCCTCCAGAAGCTGGGCCGGGTCGCCCTGCCCCCCGATGCCATCGTGGACGGCGACATCATGGATAGTAATGCCGTGGCTTCCGCTATCCGTCAGGTCATGGCGGAACAGAAAATCAAAGCCAAGGATGTGGCCATCTCCGTGTCAGGTCAGCAGGTGATGGTCAAAAAAGTGACATTCCCACTCATGAGTCAGGCGGAATTGGCAGAATCCGTCCGCTGGGAAGCTGAGAGCTTCTTCCCGGCGGGCCAAGGTTTGGATTCCTACGCCCTGGATTACTACCTCATCGAGGAGCGGGCGGCGGACGGCAACATGGATGTGGTGTTGGTGGCCTGCCGCAAGGACAAGCTGGAAGCCTACGTCAGCTGCGTGGCCCAGGCCGGGTACAGCCCCAAGGTGGTGGACGTCGACGTGTTCGCCATCCAGAACGCCTATGAAGCCAACACCATGGGAGGTGGCCGCGACGAGGTCGTCGCCCTGGTCAACCTGGGCGCCACCTTCACCAATCTCACCATGATGGTGGGAGGCAAATCGGTGTTCTGGCGTGACATGGCCTGGGGCAGCAGCCGCTACTCCGAGAAGCTCATGGAGGACTGGGGGGTGACCCGGGAGGGGGCCGAGCGGTTGAAGCGCAACCAGGCTGCCGAAGGGCACCAGCCGGACGAGGTCCAGCCGTCGATCAATGCCGTATCGGACGCCTTCGCGGATGAACTCAGCCGGACCCTTGACTTCTTCAAGAGCAGTTTCAAGGTGGACCGCCTCGACCGGGTGCTCGTCAGCGGCGGCGGTTCCATGATCCATGGACTGATGGATGTGCTGGGCGATCGGCTGCGGGTTTCCGTGGACCGCTTCAATCCCTTCCAGCTCGTTGAGATCGATGGTCGGACCGAGGATCCCATGACGGTTCGCGAGATCGGCGGCGGCGCCACCGTCGTGGTCGGGCTGGCTTTGCGCCAAGTGGGGGACCGATGATCAAGATCAACCTGCTGGGTGACGCTCTGGCTCAGGTCGGGGGAAAGAAGGGGGCCAGCAAGGCGGCCGCCGAACCCGTCCAGGTCTACACGGGTGAAGGCGGAAGCCGCTCGAGCCTGCCGATCGCCGGCGTGGTGGTGGGCCTGGCAATCGCGGCCTGCGGCGGCGTCTACTACGTCTGGCTGAACAGCCTCCTCACCAAGGCCGAGAAGCAGAAGGCCGACCTGGAGCGCGACAAGAAGCAGTACGAGCCTTACATCGCCCTGGAGAAGACTTTCCGAGAGAAGAAGGCCGCCCTCCAGAAGAAGGAAGAGGTGATGACCACCCTCAAGCGGCAGCAGTCGCTTCCGGTGCACCTCATGGAGGAACTCGCCAACAGCCTGCCGGACGATGTGTGGTTCAAGAAGATCAGCCAGAAGGGGGCCCTCATCACCATCGAGGGTGAAGGCAGGAATTTCGAGGCCATCAATGCCTTCTACGGCAACCTCCAGTCCCGCACCCGCTGGTTCAAGAAGATCAACTATCCGAGCGCGAAGCGCGGGACCACCGGCTCCTTCGACTTCACGATCTCCTTCGAACTCCAGAACGCTGTCTGAGGTAGGCCATGAATCCCCAGCTTCAGAAACAGATCGGCGTCGGCGCGGTGGCGGGCATCGTCGTGGCCGGCTTGGTCTACTTCCTGCTCGGCGGGAAGCGGAGCGAGCTGGAAACGGTCCAGGCCGAGGTGAAGACCCTCCAGGCAGA
>DATEZS010000094.1:0-13152 GCA_035255365.1 Geothrix sp. | reverse complement strand
AGCCCCACGCCGTTCTCCAGCTGGGCCCAGGAGCGCGAGTAGAAGGCCCGGCCCGGCACCTCGATGCCCGCCCGGGTGTACCACTCGTCCGCCAGGAGCAGCCAGGGCTCGCCGTCGTTGGCCTTGGCGTATTTCCGCACTTCCGGCGTCCAGCGCGCCACCCAGTCGCGCGCGAAGGCGGGGCCGACATCCTGCACCAGGGGCAGGTTCTCGCGGTGTCCCGTGAGGCCCACGGGCACGCAGGAGAGGCTCAGCACGCTGCCCCGGCCAGCCTTGCGACGCGCCCAGAGGTCATCCAGGGTGCGTTGCCAGATCTCGCCGTCGTTGAGTTCCGTGGCCACGCGCCGCAGGGTGGGCGCGAAGCTCGAGCCCGTCAGCAGCAGCACCCGGCGCCCCTTGAAACCCTGGGCCCGGGGGCTCTTGATGAAGCGGCGGCTGTGCTCCAGGAACCGGCGCACCAGGCCCACGCCGTTCTCCAGCTGGGCCCAGGATCGCGAATAGAAGGCCCGGCCCGGCACCTCGATGCCCGCCCGGGTGAACCACTCGTCCGCCAGCAGCAGCCAGGGCTCGCCATCGTTGGCGACGGCGAACTTCCGCACTTCCGGCTTCCAGCGGGCCACCCAGTCCCGGGCGAAGGCCTTGTCCACATCCTGCACCAGGGGCAGGTTCTCCCGGTGGGACGTGAGCCCCACGGGGACGCAGGACAGGCTCAGCACGCTGCCCCGCCCTTCCCGGCGTCTGGCCCACAGGTCTTCCACGGTGCGCAGCCAGATGTCCCCATCGTTGAGTCCCGGCGCCACCACCGCCTGGGTATGCACATCGATGCCACCTGCGAGCAGGCGGTCGATCTTGCGCAGGATATGGCCTTCCTTCGGATTGCCCACCACCTTCACCCGGGCCACGGGGTCCGTGGCGTGGACGGACACATGGATGGGGCTCAGGCGCTCGCGCACGATGCGGTCCAGTTCCGCGTCATCGCTGCTGGAAAGGGTCGTGAAGTGACCGTAGAGAAAGGAGAGGCGCACATCCTCGTCCTTGAGGTAGAGCGATTTCCGGAAGCCCTTGGGCATCTGGTGTACGAAGCAGAACACGCAGTTCTGCTTGCAGACCTTCACCTCATCCTGGGCCAGGTCCACCCCGATGCCTTCGCCGCCATTCTCCACGAAAGTCTCGAACTGGCTGCCATCGGGCCGCTGCACCACGAGTTCCGCCTCGTCCTCCCGGGTGATGAGGTACTGGTAGTTCAGCTGGTCCAGCACCTCCTCCCCGTGGATCTGGATGAGCGTGTCGCCGGGCCGGATCCCCGCCTCCTCGGCCAGGCTGCCGGGCTCCACCGCGATGACTTGTACGCCTTTCTGGGCCAATGGGACTCCCTAAGGGGAATCCTCTCGCGAGGATTCCCTTTAGATTGTCTCATTGAGATGAATGAATGGCTTTTTCTATCTCCGCCCTGGGAGGGGCGAGGCCGGATCTGCCTAGGCCGTGGCCTTGGCCTGCTTCCTGGCCTCGACCACCTTGTCCGCATCGCGGCCAACGAGTTCCTGCAGGTGGTGGAAGGCCCAGGTGAAGGAACCGACGCCCATGGTGAGGCTGCGCAGTTCCACGATCACATCGCTCATCTCGGCCTGGGGAATGTAGGCGGACACCACATCCCAGCCGTTCCAGCCGGGCCGGGCATCGAAGCCGAGCACCTGGCCGCCGCGGCGGCCCGTCACGAGGCGCTGGGCCTTGGGCGTGAACTCGCTGGGCACGCAGATGTGCACCTCGCTGATGGGTTCCAGCAGCACGGGGTGGCAAACCGGGGCGGCTTCCGTCATGCCGATGCGGGCCGCCGTCTTGAAGGCCATGTCGGAGCTGTCCACGGTGTGGTAGCTGCCGTCCACCAGGGCCACGTAGATGTCCACCACGGGGAAGCCCAGGGGGCCGCACTTCATCCAGTCCACGATGCCGTGCTCGACGGCGCCGAAGAAGTTCTTGGGAACCACGCCCCCCACGATCTTCTCCTCGAACTGGAAGCCCTCGCCGCGCTGGCGCGGCTTGATCTCCAGCCACACATCGCCGAACTGCCCGTGGCCGCCGGTCTGATGCTTGTGGCGGCCATGGACCTTGGCGGCCTTGGTGAAGGTCTCGCGGTAGGGAACCATGGGCGGGTGGTGCTGGACATCCAGCCCGAAGCGGCTCTTGAGGCGGTCCAGGGCGCACTTGAGGTGCACCTCGCCCTGGCCCCAGAGGATGCGTTCCTGGGTTTCGGCGTTCTGCTCCACCTGGAGGGAGGCGTCCTCCTCGCAGAGCTTCTGGAGCGCCAGGGACAGCTTCACGTCATCCCCGCTCTTGGAAGTGTGGAGGCTCAAGGCCAGCATGGGCTGCATGGGCTCGGGCCAGGGCAGTTCCAGCTTGGCCGTGGGTGTCAGCGCTTCGCTGGTGCGCACGTCGTCCATGCGGCCGAGCGCCACCAGCTCGCCGGCCTTGGCTTTCTGCTGCTTGACCTGCTGGGACCCGAACAGCTTGTTGATGCCGCTGACGCGGTTCCCCGCCAGAGAGGTGCCATCGGTGACCTCGCCGCGCCACACGCGGGACATGCTGAGCTTTCCCACATGCTGGGCGTGCACGGTCTTGAAGACCTGCACCAGCGCGTCATTGCCTTCGGGAATGCCCAGGCGGGCGGCCGTGGCCCCCACGTAGGGCGCCTCGTCGCAGAGGGCCTGGAAGAGCCTGCGGACGCCGGTGTCCTTGTCCGCGGATCCGAAGAGCACGGGCACCAGCAGATCGTCCTGCAGATCCTTGGCCAGGTCCGCGCTCACTTCCTCCAGGCTGGGCACCATGTCGCTCAGCAGTTCCTCCATGAGGTGATCGTCGAAGTCGGCCAGCTTCTCCAACATGGCCTGGCGGGCTTCCTTCTCCTCGGGAAGGATGGATTCGGGCATCTGCATCAGATCCGCATCCTGGCTCGCATCGTATTTGTAGGCGTGCTCGCTGACCAGGTCCACGTAGCCGGTGATGAGATCGCCTTCCCGGATGGGGACTTCCGTCAGGACCAGCGGGCGCTCCGAGACCTTCTGCAGGGCATTGAGGGCGTCCTTGAGCTTCCCGGCGCTGCCGGCTGTCTCCATCTTGTTGAGGAACACCACATGGGGAACCTTGTGGTCATCGAGGAATTTCAGGATGGGAGCGGCCATCAAGGCGCGGTTCGGATCCGGATCGCACACCACCACGGCGATGTCGGCCACCATGAGGGTGTGGATGGCTTCCTGCCCGAATTCGACGGAGCCCGGGCAGTCCACGATGGTCCATTCGTGGCCCTGGAACGAGCAGGAAGCCAGGCTGGCCTCCACGCTCATCTGCCGGGCCTTGGCTTCCATGGAGGCGTCGCCGACGGTGTTCCCCTCCTTGATGGAGCCCTTGCGCGGCAGAGCGCCTGCCACGAAGAGAAGGCTCTCCATCAAGGAGGTCTTTCCAGAGAGGTAGGGCCCGACAATGGCCGCTACGCGTGGAGTTGCCTGGGATTGGACGCTCACGGTGCCTCCTGATCATGGGTTTGGGAATGGACCGCCCCAAGTGTTCCGCCCTCGCTACTGGCTGGCAACACGAAAAAACAACCGGATATCGAAAAGGAGTCGGAAGTCACAAAAGGTCCCCTAAACTCACCTTCCTGACAGGAGTAACCTCGGAATAAACCCGCTTTGGAGCTTTATGTCGCGCGTGCCCCCCTTTTTCCACGCCCTGATTCTTCTCGTGGCCGTTCCCCTCCTGGCCGGCCCTGAGAAACCCATCGTTCCCGCCAAAACGCCGGCCGAGCTGGAGCAGCGCATCACGAAAATCCTCAAGGACCACAAAGTCCCAGGCATGGGCGTGGTGATCACCTCGCGCACCGGAACGATCTGGGAAAAAGGGCTCGGCTTGTCGGATGTGGCAGCGAACAAGGTCACCACCGCCGATACCTTGTTCCGCATCGGCTCCATCTCGAAGACCTTCGTTGGGCTCGCGGCGCTGAAGCTGGTGGAGGAGGGCCGCCTGGACCTGAATCAGCCCGTGCACGACCTCGTGCCGGAAGTGGCGTTCCAGAACCCATGGGAGACCACCGATCCCGTGCGGGTCGTGCATCTGCTGGAGCACACCACGGGCTGGTCGGATCTGCACCTCAAGGAGTACGCCTCCAATGATCCCACGCCCGCCACCCTCGCCCAGGGCCTGGCCGTGGGTCCGGAGTCCCGCACCTCCCGCTGGCGCCCGGGCACCCGCTTCGCCTACTGCAACTCGGGACCTGCCGTGACCGCGGCCATCATCGAGCGAATCACCGGCAAGCGCTTCGAAGACTATGTCCAGGAGACCTTCTTCCTGCCCATCGGCATGCCCACGGCCGACTACTTCCTGTCCTCCCGCGCCAAGCCACTGCTCACGAACCTCTACCATGGGGATGGCCGTACGCCTTATGCCTATTGGCACCTGCTCATGCGACCCGCCGGCGCCATCAATGCCTCCGCGCACGAGATGGGGAACTATCTCCGCTTCTTCCTCAACCGGGGTGAGGTCAACGGGAAGCAGCTCCTATCCGCCAGTTCCATCCAGCGCATGGAGACGCCCACCACCCCCTGGAGTGCCCAGGGCGGCCTCAAGACCGGGTACGGCCTGCACAACTACACCTCCATGGATGACCGTGGCTTCGTGTGGCATGGCCACAACGGCGGCGTGGAAGGCGGCCTCTCGGAGATGCTCTACCTTCCGGAGGCCGGTGTGGGCTATTTCTTCTCCATCAATGCCGGCGAAGGTGATGCCTTCCATGAGATCAGCCGGGAGTTGAAAGCCTTCGCCACGAAGGATCTGCCGGATGCCGCCTTGCCCCCGCCGACGCCGGTTCCTGATGCCGTGGCCAAGGCCTACCAGGGTTGGTACCGCGCCATCAGCCCCCGAAACTCCTTCGATGCCTTTCTCGATCACCTGAATTTCGCTTACGTCTCATTCAAAGGCAGCCGCCTGATCGTCCACCCCTGGATCGGACCCTCGGATCCCTTCGTCTCCGTGGATGGCCTCCGCTTCCGGCGTGAGAAACAGGGCGCACCCAGAATGGTGCTGATGCAGACGCGAGACGGTCAGCTCCTGGCGGATTCAGGCACGACCTTCGCCCGCATCAGCGCCTTCACGGCCTGGACCGAGCTCCTGGTGCTCTTCCTCTTCATCGCGGCCCTCGTGACAGTGCCCGTGTTCGCGCTGGTCTGGGGCCTCCGCTGGCTCTTCCGCCGCATGCGCGGCGTGCCGAACCTGCATGTGCGCCTGTGGCCGCTTCTCGCGGAGCTGGTTCTGGTGGGCATGGTGGTTCTCCTGACAGCCAACAGCGACGATCTGATCGAACGGCTGGGCAACCGCACCGCTCTGTCCCTGGGATTCACCGCCTGCACTTATGTCTTCGCCCTCTGCAGCGTCATCGGCCTCTGGGCCGCCCTGCGGGTTGACCGCAAGGGCATGAACCGCTGGGCCTATGCCCACAGCCTGGGGGCCTCCCTCGTCTTCACCATTGTCACGCTGTATCTGGCCTGGTGGGGCGTCATCGGGTACCGCACCTGGGCCTAAGCGGCACTGGAAAATCAAGAAGGCCGCTCCCGTGAGCGGCCTTCTTGTCTGACGTGGGGCGCGACCTAGTTCCGCAGGGGCTTCCCGGTCTTGAGGATGGCATCCATGCGGGCCTGGGTCTTCTCATAGCTGCACAGGCGTGCGAAGGCCTGCCGTTCCAGCTCGAGAATGCGTTCCTCGCTGACCTCCTGGACCAGACTCACATCGCCGCCCGTGAGGATGGTGGCCAGTTCGCCCATGATGATGGCGTCGTGCTCGCTGGCCAGACCCTGGAGCTGGAAGTCGCGCACGGCGCACTTGAGGGCTTCGGCGCCGCCCGGGCCAGGCAGGCGCAGGGTGCGTTCCTTCACGGGCTGGAAGTCGGCGGCCATTTTCAGGACCTCCTGCTTGGCCTCGTAGAGGAGGAAGGCCTTGTTCATGACCCGGCGATCCGTGCGGCGCAGGTAGCCGTTGCGCTGGGCCTCGTCGAAGCTGGTATTCACGGTGGCGGTGCCGATGCCCTGGAAGGCCGCCTTCACCTTGGGCATGGGCCCCAGCAGACCCTGGGCGGCCATGGCATCTTCCATGCGGAGCAGCATCTGGAGACAGCCGCCGCCCGCGGGGATGACGCCCACGCCCACTTCCACCAGGCCGATGTACAACTCGGCATGGCCCACGGCCCGCTGGCAGGCCATGGTCATCTCGCAGCCGCCGCCAAGGGCCAGGTTGAAGGGCGCCGCCACGGTCGGGAATGGCGCATAGGTGAGCATGCGAGCCGCGTACTGCAGGCGGCGCGCAACCTCCTCGATGAGATCGAACTGCTTGTCCTTGGCCGCGTTCAGCACCATCACCAGGTTCGCGCCGGCGCTGAAGTGCTGGCCCTGATTGCCCACCACGAGGCCCTTGAAACGGCCCGGGACGTGCTTCTGGAGGGTGTCCTCCATGAGCCCGATGATCCCGTCGTCCAACGCGTTCATCTTGCTGCGGAAGCTGAGACAGGCCACGTCATCGCCGATGTCGAGGAGCTGGCAGCTGCCGTTCTCGGCGATCACCTTCCCCTTGCCCTCTTCGCGCTTGAGGATGATCACGCGCTTGTCTTCGAGGATGGCGTCGAAGGCCAGGGTCTTGGGGTTCAGCTGGGCCACGGGTACGCCGTGCTCCCACCGGTAGAAGCTGGTGATGCCCTTGGCGAGCATCTGCTCGACGAGCGGCGCGATGGGGCGGTCCTCGAACTTCATCCGCGCCACGACCCGCTCGACGCCCAGGGTGTCCCACAGCTCGAAGGGCCCCAGCTCGAAGGCGAAGCCGTTCCGGATGGCGCGGTCCACGTTCAGGGGACCATCGGTCACCTCGCCCAGGCGGTTCACCGCATAGGTCAAGTTGGGAGCGATGCAGCGCCAGGCCAGGCGGCCGGCCTCGGTGTCGCTGGTGAGGAGCGTCTTGACTTTCTCCGCCGGATCGTCGATGCCCTTCAGTTCCTTCAGGATCGGCCAATCCCGCTTCACCTGCGGGACATATTCGCGGGTCGCGGGATCCAGGGCGAGGAAGGTCTTCTTGCCCTTGGCGTCCTTGGGGCCCTTCTTGAAGAACCCCTGCTTCACCTTGTTGCCCAGCAGCTTGTTGTCCAGCATGAACTGGAGAAAGTCGGGGAACTTGAAGGTGTCGCGCTCCTCGTCGTTCGGGCAGAGGTCGTAGACGTTCTTGGCGGTGGCCGCCATGATGTCCACGCCCGCCAGATCAGCGGTGCGGAAGGCCGCGCTCTTCGCGCGGGCCGCGGCATCGCCCAGCACCGTATCCAGCACTTCGAAGGGGATCTTCTCGGCCAGGGCGAGATGCAGCGTCGCCATAATGCCGTGGATGCCGATGCGGTTGCCGATGAAGGTGGGGCTGTCATAGGCCGGCACCACTTCCTTGCCGAGATCCTCTTCCAGCCAGGTTCGGAAGGCCATGGCTTCCGCGGCATCCACCTCGGGGCCCGTCACGAATTCCAGCAGGCGCAGGTAGCGCACCGGATTGAAGAAGTGCGTGATGACGAAATGCTTGCGGAAGGCGTCGGTTCGGCCCTCCACCAGCAGCTTGAGGGGAATGCCCGAGGTGTTCGAACTGATCCAGGCGCCCGCTTTGAGGTTGGGCTCCAGGCGGCTGTACAGCTCGCGCTTGATGGCCAGGTCCTCCTTGACCACTTCCACCACCCAGTCGCAGTCCGAGAGGCGATCCAGGTGATCCCGCAGGTTGCCGGGCCGGATCTTCTTGAGGAACGAAGGATGCATGGCCAGCGCGGGCTTCGACTTCGCCAGGGCCGCCAGGGCCCCTTCAGCCAGCTTGTCCGGCGCCGCTTCGTCGATGACGATGTCCAGCAACTCCACCTGGCAGCCCGCCGAGGCCACATGGGCCGCGATGCCCGAGCCCATCACGCCCGACCCCAGAACTCCGATTTTCTTGATGCTCATCTCCAACCTCCAAGTTTCGATGTCGTTTGGTTGGACTAGATCTTTTCGATGATGGACGCGATACCCATGCCGCCGCCGATGCACATGGTGGCGATGCCGTACTTGCCACCATCCGTTTCGAGGCGGTTCAGCAGGGTGGTGATGATGCGGGCGCCGCTGGCGCCGAGGGGATGGCCGAGGGCGATGGCGCCGCCCCAGGCATTCACCTTGGCCATGTCGTAGCCGCCTTCCTTGATGACCGCCAGGCTCTGGGCCGCGAAGGCCTCATTGAGCTCCAGGGCGTCGATCTGATCCATCGTGAGGCCGAAGCGGGCCAGCACCTTCCTCACGGCAGGCACGGGGCCGATGCCCATGCGATCCGGTTCCACGCCGGCGACGGCGCCGCCGATGATGCGCGCCCTGGGCTTGAGCCCCAGGGACTTGGCCAGTTCCTCTTCCATCACGAGCATGAAGGCGGAGCCATCCGTGACCGGGGAGCTGTTACCGGCAGTGACCGTGCCATCCGCCAGGAAGGCGGGCTTCAGCTCACTCAGCTTCTCGATGCTGGTCTCCACGCGGATGCACTCGTCCTGCTGGAGGGTGACCGGCTTGCCGTCCAGCCCCTTGGCCTCGAAGCGCACGATCTCCTTCTCGAACTTCCCGGCCTTCCAGGCGGCCGCGGCCTTCTGGTGGCTGTTGTAGGCGAACTCGTCCTGCTCGCGGCGCGTGATGCCGTATTCCTTGGCCAGCTTTTCGGCCGTGATGCCCATGGAGCAGTAGGCTTCGGGATAGTTGGTGTTGATGTAGGGATCCACACTCGGATTGAAGCCCATCATGGGCACCTTGGACATGCTCTCCACGCCGCCGGTGAGGAAGATGTCACCTTGGTTGGCCGCGATGGCGCGGGCGGCCATGAGCATGGTTTCCTGGCTGCTGCCACAGAAGCGGTTCACGGTGGCGGCGCCGGCCGTGATGGGCATGCCCGCCCGGAAGCTGATGAGGCGTGCCATGTTCATGCCCTGTTCGCCTTCGGGCATGGCGCAACCGACCAGCACATCTTCCAGGCCGGACCAGTCCTTCAGCAGAGGCTTGAGGGCCTCCACGACGACGGATCCCAGCTGCTCCGGGCGTGTGGCGGCATAGGCGCCTTTCACGCCCCGTCCGATGGGGATGCGCTTGGCTTCGACGATGACTGCGGATCGCATGGGTCCTCCAGAAGGGGTTGTTGATGATCTTGGAATCCGCTGAGCCTATCACCCGCGGAACCGATTGGAACCGCTTACCGTAGGTCAGTGAAACCGCCATGAAAATGGAAGGTTAGGGTTAGGATGGAGGTCCCAACCCAGGCGACCCATGACCCCAAGCCCCCTTCCTCTGGATGCGCTGCTCGCGGAATGCCGCAAGGTGATCGTGGGCCAACCGCTGCTGCTGAACCGACTGCTGGTGGCCCTGCTCTGCCGCGGCCATGTGCTGCTGGAGGGCCTGCCCGGCCTGGCGAAGACCCGCACCATCAAGACATTGGCAGCAGCCAGCCACACCAGCTTCCGGCGCATCCAGTTCACACCGGACCTGCTGCCCAGCGATGTTGTGGGCACGCTGATCTTCGATCCCAAGGCACTGTCCTTCACGCCGAAGAAGGGCCCCATCTTCGCGAACCTGCTGCTGGCCGACGAAATCAACCGGGCCCCTTCCAAGGTTCAGGCGGCATTGCTGGAAGCCATGGAAGAGCGGCAGGTAACGCTTGGCGAGGAGAGCTTCCGCCTGCCCGACCCCTTCCTAGTGCTGGCCACCCAGAACCCGCTGGAACAGGAGGGCACCTTCCCTTTGCCGGAAGCCCAGATGGACCGTTTCCTCTTCAAGCTGCGGGTGGACTACCCCAAGCAGGAAGAGGAAGTGGAGGTGCTGCGCCGCGCCCACCTCAACGGCGACGAAGTGAACCCCGTGGTGGATGCCGCCAGCCTGCTGGCCTCCGGCCGCGCCGCCCAGCAGGTCCGCCTGGACGATGCCATCCGCACCTACATCGTTCGGCTGGTGCAGGCCACGCGGCCCGGCCATGGCAAGCCCTGGAAGGGCAAGGAGCAGTTGCGCTGCGGTGCCAGCCCCCGGGCCTCCCTGTCCCTGCAGGCCGCCACCCGGGCCTTGGCCTACCTCCAGGGCCGCGATCACGTGCTTCCCCAGGACGTGGTGGATCTCGCCCCCGATGTGTTGCGCCATCGCCTGCTGCTCACCTTCGAAAGCGAGGCCGACGGCGCCACCACCGACCAGGCCATCGCCCAGTTATTGCAGGCCGTCCCGCGCCCCTGAGAACGCCCCTGCCTTGATCTCTTTGCGGGCCAAGAGGATCTCGGCATCTTGGGGATCCAAGCGGAATGCCCGCTCAATGCGGGCCATCGCATCCCTGGTCCGACCACCTGCTGCAGCCAGCTGGGCGCCGCGCAGCCACAGGGCAGGAAGGCGGGGAAAGGCTTTCAGGCCTGCCTGGAAGTCGGCTTCCCCTTCGTCCAAGGCAGCTTTGCCTTGGGCTCCGCCCGGACCCAGGACCT
The DNA here is from genome assembly GCA_035255365.1 of Geothrix sp. Lineage (GTDB taxonomy): Bacteria > Acidobacteriota > Holophagae > Holophagales > Holophagaceae > Geothrix. The sequence goes on along the minus strand of DATEZS010000094.1, from coordinate 2,636 downwards.
TCACTTTCCAATATGCGACTTCTATGAACGCGGATGCCACTTTTGAATGGAAGGGCGCCAACCGTTGAGCCTGCCGATAGGCGCGATCGGCCCGCTCCAGCGTGGCAAGCGCGCCAGGCTGGTGATGGAGGGTTTCCCACTGTCCACCCATCAATGCGGCGTTGGCGATCCCGTACTGGGAGAGGAAGTTCGGCCCCTGCTTGAGGGCTGTTTCGAAATGCCGGATGGACTGCTCCAGGGAGGGACGCGGATCCAGACCCTGGCTGCGCTCATATTCCGCGCGCTCTCCCCAGAGGTACCCCAGCGACTCCCAGAGGGACCTTGCCTCGGGCTCGCGGGCCAACGCCCTCATGACCACCCGAAGGGTGCTCTCGAACACCTCCCACGGTGCCTGCCCTCGTTGGGTCCCCTCTCCCATGCGCCACACTGCCACTCGGGTCAATTCCTGGGGCAACTCCGAAGACCCAGGTTTCAAGTCATTGACCTTCATTCCAAGCACCAGCGCCCGGTCCAGCCTCGGCAAGGGATCCCCCAGTTCATGGGCATTTGCCGCATAGCACTCGGCTTGCATGGCACCTTCGAGCACATCGATATCCGGATGGGTAAAATCCACCAGGGGGTTCAAAAGGTCCAGGGCCCGCCGCAGGTGGGCCGAGCCCGTGCGACCCGCCACCTGCTCATACACCGCTTCGGTGGTGAGAAGCGCAGCCTCCAGCACCGCTGCTTTTCGCCCCTGGGGATCGAGGACTCGAAGGGTCGAAATCACGCCTTGCACCTTGGAGACGACTGCCTTGCGCGGATCGGGATTCGTTTCCAGGAGCAACAGATTGTACAAATGCAAATCGATCCGAACCAATAATTCCATGGCCTGGGCATCGCTGGGCGCTGCGTGCATGGCGGAGAGCGCGCTGCTTTCGGCTTTGGTCAGAACCGCGATGCCCTCCTGGCCGCTCAGAAGCAGGCTCCGCGACAGCAGCGCCTGAGCCTCCAGCAGGCTGGCTTCATAGAGCCAGGGTGCCTTCACCTGCGCTTCCCGGGCATGGGCCACCGCCTCCTCCCAGCGCCCCGAAACCCAGGCCGCCTGGCCTTCCAAGTAGGCCAGCGGTATCAGCGAAGCCGTGGCACCGGACTCCAGAAGCGGCTCGATGCGCGTCCTGGCAAACGCATGAAGCCGACTGATGGCTTCTTTCCGGGCCTCCTCCTGGCCGATCCGCCAGGCTTCTTCAAGGGCCCGCTGGTGCTGTTCCAGCATGGCTCGCCCCAGGGCATACCGCAGCTCAGGGGTATCAAACCCCAGAGACCGCGCCCGTTCCAGATGCGCCTGGGCGCGATCCGGCTGACCAAGGGCCAATCGCGCCCGACCCATCGCGTACTGGCCGGGCGCCTCCGCGATGGCGCTTGCCGCATCCACTTCTTCTGCCAGGAGGTCCACTCGCCCCTCCAGATCACGCAGTTCCGGGCCCAGGTCGTGGGACGGTGAAAGCTTGAGATACCTCGCCAAGGCCTCGATCCGCTCGGCGGCCTGGGCGAATCTCTGGGCATGGGCCGCTTGCGCGCTCGCCTGCAGGCGCTCCCGGACGGCCAGGCCGCCGAAGGACACCATCGTGACCAGCACCGCCGCCGCAGCGGCGACCAGCACCTTGTGCTTCCGGGTCCACCGCCATAGCCGTTCAACCGGGGTGGCGGCCTTGGCCTGGATGGGTTCTCCATCCAGGATGCGCTGAAGATCCTCGCCCAGGGCCCGGGCGGTGGGGTAGCGGTGGTTGGGATCCTTCTGCAGGCAGGTGAGGATCACCGTATCGAGATCGCTGGAGATGGTAGGCACCCTGCGGCTGGGCGGCTCAGGATCATCCCGGACGATGCGGGCCATGCAGTCGAGCCCCTCCCCCTCGAAGGGAGGCCCGCCCGTGATCAGCGCGTAGAGGGTGGCGCCCAGGGAATAGATGTCGGACCTGCGATCCAGCAGGGCCGATTGGCCGCGGGCCTGCTCCGGGGACATGTAGGTGACCGTGCCCATGATGCGTCCGGTTTCCGTCAGGTTGCCGCCTTCAGGGCCCCGGGCCAGGCCGAAATCCAGCACGCAGGCCCGGGGAGGCCCCTCATCGGAATCGTCCATCATCAGGTTGGCCGGCTTGAGATCCCGGTGCACGAGCCCCACGCGATGGGCCGCGTGGACGCCCTCGCACACTTGGATCATGAGATGCAGCAGAGCCTCCAGGGGCATGCCCGGCGCCGCCTTCTGCAAGGTCTTGCCCCGGAGGAACTGCATGGCGATGTAGGGCTGACCCCGCCATTCACCGACTTCGTAGACCCGGCAGACATTGGGGTGGTCCACCCGGGCCTGCAGCTGAGCCTCCTGCATGAACCGCTGCACCAGATCGGGGTCGTCCCGGCGCAGGATCTTCAGGGCCACCTCGCGGCGCAGCTGGGGATCCGTGGCCCGGAAGATCCGCCCCATGCCCCCCTGCCCGAGCAGGTCCAGAGCCTCGAAGCGACCCCAGTAGTCCATGTGGACGGCGGAATGCATGCCACCACGGAAAGGCATGGCCTCAGGCGGCGCTGGCCTCGCCTCCGGTGGGGCGTCAGACCTGGGCACGACCTGGGCCGACGTCTCCGCATCAGAGGGGTCCAGGCCC
>DATEZS010000093.1:0-79137 GCA_035255365.1 Geothrix sp. | reverse complement strand
TCGGCCAGCAGGGCGCGCTTGAGGGCGTAGGGCAGGAAGGCGCTCTTGAAGCCCATGATGATGAGGTCCTTGATCTCCTCGAGGCTGAAACCCAGCTCCTCGTGGATGACCTGGAACTCGCGGCTCACGGTGGTGTTGGTGACCATGCGGTTGTCCGTGTTCACGGTGACTCGCAGGCCCAGGTCGTAGAACAGGCGGATGGGATGGTCCGCCATCTTCTTCACGGCCTTGGTCTGCACGTTGCTCGAGGGGCAGCACTCCAGCGGAATACGGTGGTCGTTCACGTAGTTCAGCAGGTCGCCGTCCTCGATGAGCCGCACGCCGTGGCCAATGCGGTGGGCGCCGCAGAGGTGGATGGCCTGGTGGATGCTCTCGGGGCCGTAGGCCTCGCCCGCGTGCAGGGTGCAGTTGATGTTGTTCTGCAGCACGCGCCCGAAGGCGTCCTTGTGGCGCTTGGCGGGGAAGTTCTCCTCCGCGCCCGCCAGATCGAAGCCCACCACGCCCTTGTTCTTGAAGGCCACCGTGAGGTCCGCCAGCCGCAGCGAAATGTCCGGCGAGATGTGGCGCATGCCGCAGAGAATGACCCCGGTCTTGATGTTGTACTGACGCTCCGCCTGGGCCAGCCCCTCTAGCACCGCCTGCACGATGGCGTGGAGGGTGAGGCCCTTCTGCTGATGCAGGATGGGGCTGTAGCGCACTTCCAGGTAGCGGACATTCTCCTTGGCCGCATCCTCCGCCAGCTCGAAAGCGGTTCGCACCAGGCTCTCGTAGGTCTGCATCACCGAGAGCGTCACATCGAAGGCGCGGAGATACTCCACCAGCGATTTGCAGTCATCCCCGACTTCCACGAAGGGCCGCAGGGATTCCACCGAATCGCCAGGCAGCTTCACCTTCTGCTGTTCGGCCAAGTCGAGGATGGTGGGGATGCGAAGGCTGCCGTCCAGGTGGACATGCAGATCGGTCTTGGGGAGGCGCTGGAGATCCTGGAGGGTCAGTTTGGGCATACCCCAGGCTAGCGCCTTGTGCCGCCGAGGGCTATTCCGGCCGATCAGGCGTTCAGCTGGCTCAATCTCTGGGCCAGGGCCGGAGCGTCCGTTTCCAGGGTCTGGCAGGCCTTGCAGAGCCCGAAGGTCTGATGGCTGTGATGCATGGGCTTGAACCCGAAGGACTCGCAGATGGTGTCCTGAAGCAGTTCCAGATCCGGGCGGTAGTACTCGATGATCGCGTCGCAGTTGAGGCAGATGAGGTGGTCGTGGTGCTCATTGCTGCGCACCGCCTCGTAGTGCGCGTGCTGGTCCCCGAAGCTGCTCTTGCGGACCAGCCCGCACTGCACGAGGAGATCCAGGGTGCGATACACGGTGGCGCGGCTGATGGCCTTGCCCTTCTGCTTCAAGGCCAGATGCAGCTGATCGGCATCGAAATGATGGGCCTGGCCGAAGACCTCCTCCACGAGATCCAGCCGCTCACCCGTGAGCTTGAGCTGCCGCGACCGCAAAAAGGTCTCGAAGCGTTGCTGTTCTTCCGGTCGTTCGGGCTTTGGCTTGCGCATGGGCATCCTCGGCCGGAAGTCTACCCGAACCGGCAAAAAATCGTTTTGCCGGATATCAAAAAACAAGTTTATAATGAGTTTCGCATTAACATAATGGAGCTACCATGCCACTTATCGTCATTGAATCTTCCAACCTGTCCCCTGAACAAGAAGCCAGAATTGGCGATCGAATCATCAATGCCCTCCAGCAGGAAGGGCTGGCCCCCTCTTCCGTGGTCGTCATGTTCCGACCCGAACGGGGCGATCTCTATGTGGATGGCCAGCTCTTCCTGGGTCAGGCTGCCCGGTCCATGCCCACGGCCCCCGCCGCCCCGCGCGCGGTGCCTGCGGAACCCGTGGCGGTCCCCATGGCCATCCGGGCCAAGGGGCGGCTGACCAAGGCCGAATCCGAAGATCTCAAGAAGAAACTGACCCAGGCGCTCCAGGAAAAGGGCTCCCTCAGCAGCTTCGAGGCCCAGGTCGCCCTGGACCTCAAGGACTGCGACTGGGCCCCCGGAACCCTGCGCCGCCTCTTCACCGAGCTAGAGGACGCCAAGTTCATCACCAAGAGCGGCCAGAAGCGAGGCACCCGCTATGTCTGGAAGGGCATCGTCAATGCCCCCCAGTCCACCCCGACCGTCAAGCTGGTCAAGGCGGACGAAGCCTAGGCGGGGCCAAAGGGCGCCGCCCGTGGACTGGTTCGCCTGGGATTTCGACCACCCCGCCTATTTCCAGATCTACGCCGACAAGGCCTTGGAAGCGAAGGAAGAGGGCCCCGCCCTGGCCAGATTGCTGGAGCTGCCCGCCCGGAGCCTGGTCCTCGATCTTCCCTGCGGCTGGGGACGACTTCACCCTCACTTGATTGACCGGGGTTTCCGCGTCGTCGGAGGGGATCTCAGCCCACTGAACTTGCACCGGCATCAGGTGGAACAGTCCTCCGATCTGGTCCGCCTGGACTTCCGGGCCCTGCCCTTCCGCGCGGCCTGTGCCGATGGCGTCTTCTGCGCCTTCACGAGCTGGGGTTATTTCGCCACGGAGGCGGAGAACCTGCTGCAGCTCAGGGAATTCGCCCGCGTGCTCCGTCCCGGAGGCGCGCTGCTGCTGGATCTGGTCGGCCGCGAGTCCCTTCGGGAATCCATGAAGGAGGTGGAGGGATACTGGCTGGATTTCCCCCAGGAGGGTTACCAGGAGCGGGCCACCTGGAGCGAGGATGGTCGCCGCATCCGCACCGAGCGGATCTGCCAGGGCCTCGAATTCCGCCACGACATCTGGATCCCGGAGGCCGGGGAAGTCCTCCGCGCCCTCGAGACCTGCGGCTTCCACGAGGTCCGTGCCTACGGCGGCCTGGATGGCCGCCCCTGGGAAGCCAGCGCCGATCGCTGGATCTACCGGGCCCTCAGACGGTGATCCGCCGGGCCGCGAACAGGTAGGCGGCAAAGCCCAGGCCGCTGATGCTGAGCGCCCAGGGCAGGCCCAGGCCCTGCACCAGGGCGCCGCCGACCAGCGGGCCCACCATCATGCCCACCGAGTAGGAGAGGTTGAGAATGGAGAAGGCGGAAGCGTAGCTCTGGCTCCCCAGGCGCTCCACCTGATCCGCCACCGCCGGGCTGCAGGGACTCATGACGAAGCTCGCCGTGCTGCCGAGCGCCATCATCGCGCCGATGACCATCCAGGGTTTCGGAAGCAGGGCCGGAAGCGCGAGCAGGAGGGCCACCAGCACGAGCCCCATGCGGAGCACCCGGGTCCTGCCAAGCTTGTCCGAGAGTCGCCCCATCAGCGGAGAGGTCATGGTGTGGGCCAGGGCCATGGCGGCGAAGCAGAAGCCGATGCCCGACGGAGACAGGCCCAGGCGGCCATGAAGGTCCATGGGCACGGTGGATTCCAGCAAAGCCCACAGGGCCGAGCCCAATGCCATTGCGCCCGAGAAGAGCCGGATCACCGGATTGGACAGCAGCTGTCGAAAGGGAATCCTCGGACTCGTCAGGGGTTCCGCTTCGGGCAGCAGGAAGGCGCGCCCCAGGGCATCCAGTCCCACCAGGCCCGCTCCCACCAGAAAGGGCGAGGAGGGTCCCACGTGCTGGTCGAGAAATCCCGACAGGGGCGGCCCCAGAAGCACTCCGAGGTTGGCGGCCGCGAAGGCCGTGCCCATGGCCCGCCCCCGCGACTCCGAAGGGAAGTGGTCCGCCAGGAGCGCCATCCCTGGCAGCCAGGTGGCGGCTCCCGCGATCCCCTGGAGGAAGCGGGCCAGGACCAGCAGCTTGAAATCCCGGGAGAAGGCGAACACCAGGGTGGTGATGCCCAGGCCCGCGAGGCCCCAGAGCATGGGCTTCCTCCGCCCGTAGCGATCCGTGAGCATGGCCACGGGGAAGGTTGCCAGCAGGAGCGCCACCGCATAACTCCCGAACAGCAGGCTCACTTCCATGGCGTTCAGGTGCAGGTCCTCGGCGTACCGGGGCAGCAGCGGCACCAGCAGGTAGTAGAGGAGCATGTCCACGTGGAAGGCCAGGGCCGTCACGAGGAGGGCGGCGGTCTGGGGGGAAGGGCGGCGCATGTTTCATGGAACCATGCGCCGCCTGAGGATCTGCGCTCAAAATGGTAGCGAACCGCGTCCGGCCAGCCGGATACCTCGTTGGGACAAGTCCCCTCGCCTCAACCCCGGCTCATTTCCACCTTGGGATAGGCCACCCTGAACCCACAAGCCTCGTAGGATCGCTGACTGGCGGTACCAGGCTCCGTGGAGGCGCAGGCCACATCGCACCCCCGCTCCCCGGCGAACCGGAGCCGGGCGCCGATGAGCGCCTTCTGCAGTCCGCGCCCCCGATACCGCGGGAGGACCGCGTCCCCGGACAACAGGGCGACCCCATCCACGATGCCAAGGGTGCCACCGCCAGCCCATTCGCCATCGGCGAACACGATGAAGCCCCATGCGTCCGGAAGCCCGATGGGGATTTCAAAGGGCGGCAACACGTCCCGCCAATCATCCCGTTCCAGGTAGCCGGCGTTCACGATCCGGTTGAAGGATTTCGCCTCCGAAGCCTGGACGACCTTCACTTTTGCCACGTGGACCTCCGGTTCAGGTACGAGGAGTGAGCGGTGCCACAGCTGCTGGAACTGGCGCAGGCTGTAGCCGCGCTTCGCCAGCAGGGGCCAAAGCTCTGGATCCGCGGCGGGGCTCAATTCCAGGACCGTGGGCACCCCGAGGAAAGCCTCGATGGCTTCAAGCTCGGCCTCCGGGATCGGATCCAGCAGGCCGAGCGCCTGATTGAGGGGATGACCGACCCCCCAGAGATGGGCGAAACCGCCACCCACCGGGAGGCTTCGGCCTCCGGCGGCCTGGTTGAAGCGTTCGTTTTGAAGGGCCTGGGCGCGTTCGAGACGGCGGGCCAGAGCCAGGAGATCCTGCGACATGTTTGCTCCGAGCTTGAGGTTGGATGCGATGCCCGGCCGAAGCCAGGCCCCTTCAGCCGTGCGTCAGCGAAGACACACGACTCCCCTCGCCCCGTCCAGGCAGATCACGACGATGTGGATGGGTAACCAGAGGCCTACTCGAAAGTCAGATGACAGCCTAGCCGAGTGCCCGGCTCCGAACCAGCGCGGCCCTCTCCCGAGGGCCGTGGTGGGAGGCTCCGTCTCCACGAACGACAGTGAGTGGGAGCAACGCAAAGCGTTGCGTAAGGCGGAGGTAAGCCGGGCCCGGCCTCGAACCAGCGCGGCCCTCTTGCGAGGGCCGTGGTGGATCGGTAAGCCGGGTTCTGTCGTGGAGCGTCATTCCTCTGGGATGGATGTCGCCAGCCACCTCGTGCGACCTACCCGCCGACTCGGTCGGGTCAACCCTCGCCGCTTGCGCGGTGCGTCGGCCTATTTGGTCTTGCTCCCTGGGGGGTTTACCTTGCCCGTCCTGTTGCCAGTCCGGCGGTGGGCTCTTACTCCACCGTTTCACCCTTGCCTGTGATCCGAGGATCCATCGGCGGTCTGTTCTCTGTTGCACTTTCCGTCGGGTCGCCCCGCCCTGGTATTACCAGGCCCAGTACCCTGTGGAGCCCGGACTTTCCTCTGCCCTTGCGGACAGCGACGCCCTGATCCACGGGGCCAAGATTAGCATGGCCTACCGAGATGCCATGGCCACCTTCGAATCCGGGCTCAGCACCTTGATCTCGTCCAGCAAGCGCACAGGAGCACTCAGCGGCAGGTCCGCATCCACCCGAAGCAGGATGCGCTCAGGGCGGGAATGAAGGGCCGCGGCCAGAGATGCGCCCGCCTGCCCCTCCACCTCGAGGCTCCCGTCCCGCGCCAGGGCGAGGTGAAGGAGGGGCTGGACCAGACCAGCCCTCCCATCCCCTGGAATGACCGCACCGAGCGCCCGCGGCAGCACCGGGAGCATGGTGATGAAGATGATGAGGAGGACCAGCACGATGTCCACCAGGGGCGTCACGTTGATGTCGCTTCTTAGCGTGGATGCCATAAGGCCTACTTCATCGAAAACTTCAAGGTCAAGCGGAAGGAGGCGGCCACCGCGCGGCCGTCGAGCTGAGCTGGCACGAAGCGCCACTGGCGGGCAGCGCGGCTGGCGGCGTCCTGCAAGGCTGGATGCCCATCCAGCACCTGCACCTGGGTTGGCACTCCGGCCTCGTCCACGGTCATGAGGAGCACGACTGTGCCCTGCACATGGGCGCGACGAGCCATCTCGGGATAGATGGGATCCACCCGCTGCAGCACCTGCAACCCGGTCATGGAGAAGTCGTGGACGATGGGACCGGTGCCAGGCCTCACACCGGTATCCACCTGGGGCGCGTCGGGCCTCAGGCTGGTGGAGTTGCCAGGGTTCACCACATCCCTGCTGTGGTCCTCCCTGGAGAGGTCCGATGCGGCCGTGTCGGGAACGCCCACAGGGGTCAGCGCCCGGACAATGGCTCCGGAATCAACCTGCGAGCCCCCGCCAGGAGGCGTGACAGAAGGAAGCTCGATCCTGGGGCTGTCCCTTGGTTCGAACACGACCACGCGCCCTGGATCCGTCTTAGGAACGATGCCGATTGGCGCCCGCGGACTCAACGCCGAAAAAGCGAAGAGGGCGGATGCCACCAGGACATAGATCAGGCCGGAGTAGCCTGCCGCGCGCAGGTGGTTGTCGTGCGGGGCGGCGGAAGCGATCGCGAAGGGCTGGAGCGTGGGTGGCAGGTCGGCGTAGGCAAGGCCCTGGCCGCGTGAGAACGCGAAACGGTTCATAAAATTCTCCTGTGGGTGTCGGCGCCCAGAGGTCATCCACAGCTCGGATACAGCCACTGAAGAGTTCAGAGGCTGCATCGCATGGCGGCAATCCCGGGCCCTGGATCACACACCGACTGGGTTGGTCCAAAGATCGCTTGGAAGAGGTATCGGTCAGATGAAAGGCCTGTCAAGGCCCTACCGTGGGCAAAGGCAGCACCCAGCCCTGTCGCTGCAGGTCCTCCAGCAGCGTCCAGGCCGCTTGATAGGAATCGCCGGTCGTCGTGGCGAGCACTTCCTCCTGGAGCCGTGCCTGGAAAGGCGCGAGAGCCGGGTGGGAATAACCGGCCATCTCCATGTCCTGCTGAAACAGGTGGATCAACAGGCTGGTCGGATGTACGTGCCCCAGACCGATAGCGCTCAGAATCACGCCGCCCGGCCCATCGACGGCACCGGACTGGAGAAGCCGATCCCTCAACGGGAACAGCAGGTCGCGATCGCAACCCAAGGCGAGGCATTGAACGGGGACGGGCGATGGCAGGGCGGTCTCCGGCCCCTGCGACTCCCGCAGGGGACAGGGTGGGCGAGGCCCGGGGTGATAAAGCGTCGGCAGGAAGGACTCATGGGCCGAATCGTCCCGGATCCAGTCGTGCACGAGGTCCATGACCGCCAGCCCCCCCACGGGATCAACGTGCGGTCCAACCCAAAGAAGGGCCTGGATGTACGGCCGCCGTGGTTCGGGCTCCTTGAGCTGGACAGAGATGCCGGAATCGGGAATGGCCATCCAGAGATCCAGGCCCGCAAGGAACGAGGGGAACCCGAGGAAGGGCACCTGGAGGTTCAGCTCGACCCCCCCCGTGGTGGTTCTGCAATCCAGACCCGTGAAATAGGATTTCACCAGACTCTGCTGAAGAGCCTCAAGAAGCGCGGAGGGATGGTCTTCCCCCGCGAGGGATGGGTCGAGATGGAGCGCCCAGACCTTGCCAGTCTCGTCACTGGACCACGAGGCCACGGCCGATGGCTCAGGCTGATCCAGAGCATCCAGCTTCAGGACCTGGAGATGCAACCAGTCATGGTCATCCCGCCATCCCACCAGGGGGGCCTGCATCGGCATTCCGGAGAGGCGCGGACGGCGCAGGGTCCTGCTCCAGGACAGCCGGTTCCAGATCGGGTCCAGTTCCGAATCGGAATGGAGAATCGCCGGCATGTCCCCGGAGATCATCTGGCGATAGACACCGGAACGCTTCAGCTCCTGGCTGCGAGCGAGGATTTCCCAAATGGCTTCGTTCTTTTGAAGATTGATCCGCGCCAGATCCTCTCCCATGGCCAGAAGCCGCTGGGCCTCCCGGTTGAGGCGCTCGATCTCGGGAACCAGCTTGGCCTCCACCCCCCACTGGCGGCCATGGGCCGCTTCCAGGCCGAGGGCACGGTCACCGATTTCCCGGAGGGATTGCTCCGCTTGATCGGAAGCGACCCGGACCTGGTCCACAAGACTCATCTGGGCATCGAGGCCCCGTTCCAGTTCCTGGGCCTGACGATCCATCTCATCCACCATCCGCAGCAGGTCGCGGATGCCGTCGAGCACCCCATGGGTCACCTCCTGCAAGGTCCAGAGCCCGGAGTTCTCGTGTTCCAGGCCCTGCTGGTGCTGGTCCAGGGCCCGCTCCAGGCCTGAAGTGCTTTCCGTGGTCTGGTCCGCCAGGGTCCTCAGCCGGCCGCCGATGGCCGTGAGGCTGCCGGAACCCCCTCCCTGCTGGGCCAGGATCGCCGCATTGACCGCCAGGAGGCCCGCCTGCTGGGCAAAGGAATCCAGCTCCCGCATGGGGCGCTGGGCCGATCCGAACGACCGGATGCGCCCCTGGGCTTCGTCCCGGAAGCCCTCGATTCTCCGCGCCAGGCCTTCAACCTGATCCCGCACGATGTCCGCGGTCAACCGGAAGCGACGGAGCGCCTCCGCTCTGGCGTGACTCTCCTCGATGAGGTGCGGCGTCTGGGCCACGAGGCCTTTGGTCTTCAGCGTGAGCTTTGCGCCATGGCGCAGCCCGGAATCGGCGAGGTGCCCGAGGGCCTCCTCTTCGCGGCGCAGACGGGGAAATACGTCATGCAGCTCTTCAAGGAGGTTCTGGAAGTGCTCGAGACCCGCGCAGACTTGATTGAGGGATCCGGTGAAGGCTTGCCCCTCCAGGCGGTGCTGGTCGGACTTGAGGCGATGCATCGTCTCGACCCGGTTCAAGTCAAACGTGCTCTCCAAAGCCACCTTCAGATCCTCGCCCAGGGTCTGGATGCGACGAAGCGCCTCGGCACGGGTCTTTTCCTCCGACAGATGGCTCTGTTCCAGCGTGACGAGCAAGCCATCCATATCCTTCCAATCCCGGGCCAAGGCCTCCCGGAACCGGGCCAAGGCGTCCTGGTCCCGCCGGCTCTCAGCGAGGAGGGTGTTCAAGGCCTTCACCGTGAGGCCATCCGCCTCGGAAAGCGTGGCCGGAATGCTGCCGATCTCCCTTTCGCCGGCAAGGATCCGCTGGATCCGGTCCAGGATGATGTCCGCTGAGACCTGCCGCCGTTGCCAGATCCACCAGGCACGCCCCAGCATGAGCAGGGCCCCGGCGGCCACAACAAGCAAGGCGGCTTCCAGGGGTTGCAAGCCTCCCCGGAGGCCGAAGAGCAGGTAGGCCACGGCCCCGAGCGCCGGCAGGAAGGCCAGGTCCTGGGCGATGTGGGACTTCAACGCTGTCTTCCAGATCGACTGTCCTGAGTCCATGTCCTGATCCTTGGCCATGTCTTCCCATCGGCCAGACCCGTCCCGAAGGCAAGAATTGAAGTGATCAGGCTTCCCTTATGGGGCCCTCAGACCGTCCGCCAGAGGACTTCATAGCTGCGCAGGCTGCCCCCCAACTCCTGGAGCAGGCGGGAACGCAGAAGCCGGGTCACCGCCGCCTGGGCCGGGTCGTCCACCCGCAGGGGCGGCGCGGCTTCGGCCTTCGCCGCCCGGAACCGTCCCAGGTATTCCCGAACTCCGGCGGGCAGGGCCTCCTCTGGATCGACCTCCGTGCAGGCCGCGCAGCGCCACCCCTGATCAGGACTGAGTTGCACGAACGGAGCCCCGGCCCGGCCGCAATGACCACATTTCTGGGGATTGGGCAGCAGCCCCATGCAATGGAGCAGCCAGTGCTCCGCATAGGCCAGGATGCCCAGGGCATTGTCCGGGCAGGCCTTGAGCGCCCTGCCGCAAGCGCTGAGCAGACGGTAGAGCCGCTCGTCCTCCACGCCCTCCCGGGCCACCCGGTCGAAGAGATCCGCCAGGCAGGCCATGACGAGACTGGATTCCAGGTGCCCCAGCGTGAGCGGGCTGAAGCTGAGCTCGCAGCGAGTCACCCGCTTGAGCTCGACCTGTTCCTTCCCGAAGAAAGTCACCCGGACCATGCTCATGGGCTCGAAGGCCGCCACCCACTTGGCCGTGGGCTTCTTGATGCCTTTGGCGAGACCCGAAAGGCGCTCGCCCCGATCCGAAAGAAAGGACACGACCGCCCCGCCCTCCGCAAAGGGGACGGTCTTGAGGACGATGGCTTCCTGGGTTCGGATCACCCTCCCAGTCTGCCCGGTTCCGGCCGCGGGGGGAGGGCGCGGCCTCCGATAGACTGGATGGATGCGCATTGCTTCCCCCTGCCTGTCCCTGCTCGCCAGCCTGTCCCTCGCCGCCCAGACGCCTCACCTTCAGACCTTCCGACAGTGGATCGGCGGGCAGGAAGTGGGCGGATCCTCCCGCGAAATCCGGCAGGAGGGCCTCGACCAAGTCCTCCAGGAGAAGGAGTGGATCACCCTGTCCCGCCTGGGCCAGGAAATCCGGCAGGAGGTGGAGGAGACGACCCGGAAGGGCGCGGATGGGAAGCTTTCGTTCCATTGGCGCCTGCAGCTCTCCGCCGAGCCCTTCGAAGGCAGCGCCACCTGGTCCCCCGCCGCGCCGGCCACCCTGTCGATTCGTCCCGCCCAGGGAACCGCCATCCAGAAGGAGGTGCCCCCAGGGGCCCTGCTGTGGCCGGAGGACCTGGAATCCCGGCTGAAGGAGGCCGCCCGGACCCTCCGCCCACTGCATGCCGTGACCTTCTCCTGTGCGATCCAGCAGTGGCGGCAGCTGGACCTGGAACCCGCAGGACCCGCTCCGCTCCCAGGTTTTCCCGAGGCCATCCGCTTCACGGGTCAGGAACGCCAGGGGAACACTCCCGCCTCCGTGGAAATCTGGATCTCCCCCACCGCCGGCGAAGTGAAAAATCTCAGCAAGCTGGGCTCGCTGACCATGCTCACGCAGCGGGCTGAGCTGCCCTCCCCCAAGGAGAACCCCGGCGACTCGGGGTTCTTCGAGCGGACCCTCCAGGTCATTCCTCCCCAACCTTTCCTGCCCTGGCTGCGGAGCCTCACCCTCCGGGCCGATGGGAACGAACCTGCCCTGCCGGAGGACGCCCAGCAGCTCCGTCTTCGGAAGGGCCGCTGGGAACTGCGTCGGGCAGCGCTCCCCACAAAGGAGGAGGCCGCCCAACCACCCCTGAAGGGCGGCTCATCTCAAGAAGAGGCCCGCTACCTTGCCGCGACCCCCCTGGTCCCTTTCCAGGATCCGGCCTTCGACGGCCTCCTCCGGCGCATGGCCCTGCCGCCGGGACTGTCCCGATGGGACCTGGCCCGACGGGTCACGACCTTCGTCTTCGAATGGGTGGTCGACAAGGATTTTTCCGTGGGCTTCGCCTCCGCCTTGGAGGTCTGCAGGAACCCTCGCGGCGATTGCACCGAACATGGGGTCCTGGCCGTGGCCCTGCTGCGGAAACTGGGCGTCCCCGCCCGCGGCGTCACCGGCTGGGTGGCCCTCGGAAATACCATGGGGCTGCACTTCTGGGTGGAAGTTCGGCTGTTGGACCGATGGGTACCGGTGGATCCGACCTTCGACCAGGCGCCCGCCTCGGCCTTCCGCCTCAAGCTCGGCGACACCGACCTGGCGGACCTGGGCAGCGTCGGATGGGAGGGCGCCTCCATGGCCTTCTCCGGTGTCCGGTGGGTCCCCGAAGAGGCCGAAGGCCATCCCTGGGCAGGCCCCCTGGAGACCAGCCGGGAGGTCCTGAAGGCCCCAGGCGGTGTCCGGCTCCGCCTGCCGGGCGGACACTGGGACCTGCATCAGGGCCAAGCCAGGGTCCGCGGGAAGTGGGGCAGCTGGCTTTTCACGGCCATGACCCGGCCCAGCGAGAAGCAGCTCCAGAGCTGCCAGAAACTGGCGGGACCGACTTCGCTCCGCCAGGGCTGGTGGGACCCGGCGGCGCGGAGCCTATGGATGGACCTGGGCGCGGACCGGTGGGCCCTGTGGTCCGAGCTCTCCGAAACCGAAGCCTTCCAGCTGCTTGATCAGCTGATCATTGCGCCCTGAAGCGCCGGGACGGTCCCGGGGCCTTCCTGCTCCTGGCGCAGGCAATGATCGCGCAACCGTTCCAGCTGCTGTCCGAGCACCAGGCTTTCCTCATCCGTCCAGCAGCTGGTCAGGTTTGCAGCCATGTTTTGAACAGGTTCATCCAGGCGATCCATCAGCCTGCGCCCCTTGGGGGTGAGCACGACGCGGCTCACGCGGCGGTCGCGGGGATCGGCGGTCCGCTTGAGCAGCCCCTGGGTCTCCAGGCGGTCCACCAGCCGCGTCACATTCGCGAAGCGGTAGATCATGCGCCGCTCGATTTCATAGACCGGATGCCCCTTGGTGGGGCCGCCACGGACGATGCGAAGCACGTTGTACTGCTGGACCGTGAGGCCGTTGGCTTCAAAGAGCCGTTCCTGGACGCGGACCACAGCTTCCCGCGTCAGCATCAGCTGCAGCAGCACCTGAACACCCGGTGCCGGGAGCTTGGACATCTGGAGTTCTTCCTGTAGCGACATGGACGCCTCGTACCTTTGAAGCCAAGGATCACCCCATCCATGGGATTCTGGAAGGCCAAGGGAGCCATTCTTGCCATCTGTCGCGCTTAGTTTGATCAATGTCACCAAAACCTTTGGGGCAAAACCGATCCTGGAAGGTTTGAGCCTAGGTCTTTTCGAGGGCGAAAAAGTCGGTCTCATCGGCCGCAACGGCGCCGGAAAAAGCACGCTGTTCCGCATTCTTAGCGGAGACGAGGCCCCGGATACTGGCGAAGTCGTGGTCACCCAGGGACTCCGGATCTCCCGGCTCAGCCAGGAACCCCATTTCCAGCCGGGAGCGACAGTCCAGGAGGCTCTGGAAGCAGCACTGGCTGACCATGCAGCCCTGCTCGCTCGGCACCAGGAGATCCACGGGGCGCTCCATGGTTCCTCCCCGGAGGCCGAAACCAGGCTCCATGACGAGCTGCAGCACATCGAGCACCAGCTGGATCGCTGGGGCTGGGACCTCATGCCCCGCCTGAAGGCCGGAGCCACCGCCTGGGGACTCCAGGACCTCGATGCGGAAGTGGAATCCCTCTCCGGCGGCTGGCGCAAGCGCGTGGCCTTGGCCCAGGCATGGCTGAAGGAACCCGACATCCTGATCCTGGACGAGCCCACCAACCATCTGGATCCGGATCAGGTGGAGCGGCTGGAAGCCTGGCTCCAGGCTTTCCAGGGGGCCCTGCTGCTCATCACCCACGACCGTCATCTCCTGGATGCGGTGGTGGACCGCATGCTGGAACTGGAAGAGGGGGCCCTGCGGAGCTACGAGGGCGGCTACAGCGACTACCTGCTGGAGAAGTCCGACCGCGAATTCAGGGAGTCCAGGCTCACCGAACACATGCAGAACCGCCTGCGCAGGGAGATGGCCTGGCTGAGACGCGGCGCCAAGGCCCGGACCCGCAAATCGAAACTGAGGATCCAGGATGTCCTGGATCTCAAGGATACCGTTGGCGACCGGACTCGCCTCGAAACGCGCCAGGATCTCACCTTTGCCGTGGGCGGCAACCGCAGTGACGCCCTGATCCGCACGGAACAGGTCTGCTTCTCCTATCCGGGAGGCGCCGAGCTCCTGGGTGGCATCGATCTATGCCTTCAGCGCGGCATGCGCATCGCCTTGCTGGGGCCCAATGGCTCCGGCAAATCCACCCTGCTGAAGGTGCTGCTCGGGGAATTGCCCACCACCTCCGGCGAGGTGTTCTCCCACCCCAAGATCGCCGTGACAGCCATCTCCCAGGGCCGGGGGGAACTTGACGGCCAGCGCAGCATTCTGGACAATCTGGCGGATCGCGCTGCGGTCGTGCAGGTGGGCGGCGGCACCTCGCTGGCCCATGTGTATCTCACCCGGTTCGGCTTTCCCGTGGACCAGCAGGCCCGCCGGGCCGACACCTTGAGCGGTGGCGAGCGGAATCGGCTGCTCCTGGCCAAGGCCATGCTGAGCCCTGCCGATCTTCTGGTGCTGGACGAACCCACCAACGACCTGGACATCCCCACCTTGCAGAACCTCGAGGAAGCGCTGCTCGGTTTCGAGGGTTCTCTGCTGGTGGTGAGTCACGACCGGTTCTTCCTGGATCAGGTGGCCACCCATACCCTGGCCTGGAATGAGGCTGACCTTCCCAGGTGGGAACTCTACGAGGGACCGCCCTCCACGGTCCGGAGCCTGCGCGCCGCCCGGGCAGCCAGCAAGGCTCCGATCCAGGCGACGGCCTCCCGGGAGCAGCCCCGCACAGGTCCCGCCAAGGTCAAGAAGCCCGGACTGACCCAGAAGGAGCAGCGGCAGCTCGCGGAAATCGAGCAAGCGATGGCGGACCTCCAGGAGCGCATCACAGCGCTCGACCACCTGTTGGCCGACCCTACGGCCTTCCTGCGTCCCGACAGCCCGGGACATCAAGCCTTGCGCGACCGGGAGGCCGCCCACGGGGAACTGGAAGCCTGTGAGGTAGCCTGGCTCGAACTTGAGGAAAAACGCAGTCAGCTTTGATTCCCTTCCTGGAGATCACAAGTTCCCCTTCGCCGCCCTCCCAGGCACCCTTTTCGCTACCTTTTCGCTACCCTGGAGGCTGACCTTTTCCGGAGTGCCCATGCGCCCAACCTCCTTGATGCTCCTTCCTGCCGTGGCGCTGGTCGCCCAGGCTCCCGCGACCACCCCCGATCTTGCGAAACAGTTCAACGCAGAACTCCCCGGCATCAACCAGATGCTCAAGGAACTGAAGTATGAGGACGCCCTCGCCAAGGTGCAGACCCTCATTCCGGCCGAGCGTCCCGTATTTGATACAAGCTCCGCCAAGGCCATTGCCCAGAGCCTGGACAACGCCCAGGGCTTGATGTCCCTCTACCGTCTCTACGCCAATGTCGCCACCGAGAACGGCCAGTGGGAGAAGGCCCTTGAGATCCAGGAGACCCGCGCCCAGGCCGGCCGAGCCATCCTGGCGGACCTGGACAAGGCCCAGGCGCCCTTCCTCACCCAGTGGAAGAAGGTGGCCCAGGATTCCGGCGATTATGTTGCCAAGAACACCGCCCGGCTGGCGGAACTGACGGCTGCCCAAGCCCAGAAGGCCCTGGCCCCCGCCGAACAGCAGGAACTGGATCAGATCAATACGGCCCTGCCCGTGCACAAGCAGAATATGGCCAACGCTCCCAAGGTCTTCAAGATGCTTGGGGACAACCAGAAGGAAGTCGCCGATCTGATCAAGGCCGCTGACGAGGCCATTGCCAAGGCCAAGGCGGCCCTGGCTGGCCAGAATGGAGAAATCAACGAATTCAACATGAAGCAGGTCATCAAGGGCGTGAAGGTCGTGGGCAAGAAGAACTGGGTGGATGCGGTGCTGCACCTCCCGGAGAATGTCACCAAGCTGCCGACTGCCCAGGCCCAGGGCGCCTTCCTGAATCGCATGCTGGTCCTCGATCCCGGCAATGAGCGCGCCACCAAGGCTCTCGCCAACCTGAAGCAGGGCAAGGAACTCTTCCCCAAGGAAGTCAAACACACCACGAAGAAGGCCGTCAGCAAGAAGAAGAAGTAACTCCCTTCACCTCGCTTCGGAAAGAGCCGCCATGACCCGCTTCCTGCATGTCTGTCTCCTGGCGACGAGCCTTGCCTCCCTCGTCTCCGCCCAGGGCCTCACCGACCGTTTCAAGGAAGTCCGCGGGCCCTGGGAGGCCCAGTTGGAGCGCGGCGACGCCACTTCCGTGCGCAAGGGCGTGGAGGCGCTTCTGGATCGGGAGGGGCTGACCGTCAATCCCTCCGACTACAACGACATGTACGCCCTGGTGGCCTTCCATAGCCTGGCCGCCAGGGCCTGCGCTTCGGAAGGAAGCTGGGAGGACGCTGTCGCCCACCTCCAGAAGGCCCAGGTGACTGCTGAAGAGAATCTGAGAACTGCCGAGCCGCTGCTGGCCAAGACCCGTGGCGAGCATGAATCCAAACTGAAAGAGTTCCGGGAGGCCATGGCCAAGCAGGCGCCTCGCCTCAATGAGCTCAATGAAGCCCCGGGGTTGAACGCGGATCAGATCAAGCTCCGGCAGCAGCTCACCATCTTCATGGACGAGCAGAAAGCTGCCATCGCCCACAGCGAGCGGTCTCTTCAGGACATCGAGACCATCCTTGCCCGCCTGCGGGAAGTGAAGGAGAGCACGACCAAGGCAAAGGCAGATTGGCAAGCCTTCGTCGCCAAGGAGAAGGCTGACATGGCCGAATCCGGCGGCACCACGAAGTATGTTGCCGAGAAGCTGGAGCAGGTGAAAGCCGATGACGCCAGGCCCCGGAATGAGCGCCTAACCTATGCCCGACGGCTGCAGAAGCTCGACCCGGCCAACCCGGATGTAACGCGCCTGGTCAATGCCTTGCTGGGCAAGGAGGAAGCCCCCGACCAGCCCAAGCCCAAGGCCAAACGGAAGAAGTCTTCGAAAAAGAAGTAGCGATGCGACCCAAATGAAGACGCCCCTTTTACGGGGCGTCTTCATTTGCGGGGAATGCATCGTTAGAAGACGAAACCAAATCCCAGCTTCACGTAATCCGTGTTGGGCGGATCGCCAGCGTTCGTATCATTGCCGGTAAGCGTCTTGTGGAAGGTTGCCTCCAGGGTGAACCGCATGCCGGAATCATAGCCAAAGCTGTGTCCGATGCCCGCCGTGCCCCCCAGGCGGCTCTTCCTGGTGGTGTCAACGCTGTCGTAATAGTAGTTGTAGTCGTACTGGAAATCCCCGTAGCTGCGGTCGAACTGTTCAAAATCCGCGGAGAGCCCGGCCAGGAAGTAGAAACCCCGATGCCGGAAGGCCGTCCCCTGGGGGAAGATCTGCAAGTCCCCGCCCAGATTGAACTGGGAGTGGCGCAGGTTGATGGTTTTTTCACCGTACGCGCGATTGGTACCGTTGGTGGATGCCGCACTGAGGTTCAGGCGGATCGCCAAGGTGCGGTCCATGGGGAAACTGACGGTGAAACTGCCCCCAAGCCCCACATCGTAGGTCTCTTTCTGGGTGGGGATCACATAGCCGACGGCGGGATCGTAGTAGGGCGGATAGCTTTTGCTGGCGAAATCTCCGGTGGGTGAAATCAGGTTCAAGCTGAAGCCCATGTGTGGAGACTGGGCCTTCAGCAGCGGTCCCGAACCCAGCAGCAAGGGAATGGCCAGCAGGAGAGACGATCGGCACATAGAGCCTCCATGAGACACGAGCATGATAGTGCTACGAGCGAGGGCTGTGCCAGCTTACGCCAAGCCCCGTCATTCCTTGCGCACAGTGGAACATCTGCCGGTGGAAGAGTACGGCTGCGCGGGGTGTTTTGCCACCTTGCGGTGTGGAAACGCAACACCGGGCTTTGGGCCAGCCCTCCGATGGCCTAACCTGGACGTGTCTAGGATGGTACTGATGGTGTGGAAGCAGGATCTTGCCAAATTGAAACAAAAGCTGGATTCGGAGCCTGTGCCTGTGGCTCAGAAACCCGCCCCCAAGCCTGCTCCGAAGGGCCCCACCGGCCCCATCGAGGAAGAGGATGCCGTATTCCTGGCAGCCATGGGGTTGAAGTCGACAGCCCCGAAGAAGCAGCCCCAAATCATGGAGACCGGGCCTCTGGCCCCTCCGCCCCCGGAAGCCCCAACACCGGAAACATTCGAAGAAGCTCTAAGGGATCTCAAGGGCCTTAAACCCTTGCCCAAGGGCTTTTCAAAACGCGCCAACCCAGCCAGTGCCCCACCGCCACTTGCGAAGGGGCCAGAAAAGCAGCCCGTGCGGCCCCTTCCGGCGCCCCAAGCACCCGAACCGGAGACTCCGGCACCACCCCAGGCATCCTCCCCTCTCCACCTGGCGGTGAATCCACCCATCCCCTTACCCCCCCCGCCAGCACCTGCACCTAATCCCCAGATCACCCAGGAGTCCACCGTCCCGACCCAATTCCACCTGGCTGCCGGGATGGCTCTCGAGGTGGATGCAACCCTGGACCTCCGTGGGCATTCCCTGAAGGATGCCGTGGAGCGCCTGAAGGACCGGCTCGGAGACGGCCAGCTGCTCGGCTGGCGCATCCTACAGGTGACGCTGGGATCGGATCCCATCCTTCACGAGGGTTTGCTGGCGCTCCTGGCCACCGGGGAACTCCCCAGGGTGGTCCGCTATGCCCAGGCCCCCATCCCCATGGGAGGCAACCAGGCTTGGTTGCTCTACCTCGGCACCACCGCGACCACCCCCTGACCTAAACATGACTTGGAGCCTAGACTTATGAGCTTATTGGCGATCGGCAGCGTGGCCTTCGATGACCTGGAAACCCCATTCGGATGCCGGGAACATGCGCTGGGAGGATCGGCCACCTATTTCTCGCTCAGCGCCAGCCGCTTCCATCCGGTTCGGGTCGTGGCCGTGGTCGGAGAGGATTTTGGCCCTGATCAAATGCGCGTCTTCGAGGGACGGCCCATCGACTTGAGTGGACTCAAGCGGATGCCGGGCCTCAGCTTCCATTGGAAGGGCAGTTACGGCTACGACTTGAACGAGGCCAGGACACTGGCCACGGATCTCAATGTGTTCGCGGATTTCAATCCGGAGCTCACCCCTACCTATCGCGAGTCCCCCTACCTGTTCCTCGGGAACATCGATCCGGTGCTGCAGCTGGGGGTGGTTCGCCAGATGGCCAAGCGACCCAAGTGGATCGCCCTGGACACCATGAACTATTGGATCCGGGGGGCGCGCCCAGCTCTCCTGGCCGTTCTGAAGGAGGTGGACATCCTCCTCGTGAATGACGCCGAGATCCGTGAACTGACCCAGGAACACAACCTGATCAAGGCCTACCGCAAGCTCCAGGAAATGGGCCCCCGGATCCTGGTGGTCAAGCGGGGGGAATATGGGGTGGCTCTTTTCACCCCTGAAGGCATTTTTGCGGCCCCGGCATACCCCCTGGAGGATGTTTTCGATCCCACAGGCGCTGGGGACACCTTCGCCGGAGGTTTCCTGGGCTACCTGGCCTGGATCGACCGCCAGGACGTGACAGCCCTTAAGCACGCCACCCTGGTGGGCTCCGTAATGGCCAGTTTCACGGTTGAACGCTTCTCCACGGAACGCCTTGAGCAGATTACCCAGGACGAGGTTCGCAACCGCTTGTCATTATTTTCAGATATGATCCGAGTCGAAGACCTATAATCAGCCCAACCTAACTCTCACTGGGGGTTTCTGATGCACCAGCCCAATCGCTTGCATGTCGGCCGGTTGCGCACCCTTGCGGTGGCGCCCTTCGCCTTTGCCCTCATTTCTTTTGCAGGTTCCGGGCTTTGCGCCCAGGAAGGGGCTCCCGCCACGAGCACGCAAGTGGAGCCCCATTCCTCCAAATGGGATTACCCCAAGGAACTCAAGGTCCCAGAAGGCTCCCGGACACACATCGTCCAGAAAGGCGACACCCTGTGGGATCTCGCCGGCAAGTACCTCGGCAATCCCTACGCCTGGCCCCAGATCTGGGAGAACAACCAGTGGATCAAGGATCCTCATTGGATCTACCCCGGCGACCCCCTCATCATCGATCTCACCAAGGGTGTGGCCCAGGGTGCTCCGGAAGCCGTCGGCGACCTGCAGCCCGATCAGCGTCGCATCGATTCCTCCGTCCTGCGCCGGCCAGAGCTGGGCTTCTCCTTCCAGGACTTCCTGCAGCTGCCTTTCATTGTCAGTAATGGTGCCGATGCCTACCTGAAGTCCCAGGGGGCTTTCACCATCACCTCCAACCTCCGCGATGATCGGCAGAACCTCGCCGAGGGCGAGACCATCTACGTGAACGGGGGCAGCGAGCAGGGGATCAAGGCCGGGGATCGCTTCCTGGTGCTCAAGGTCGTTGGGCGAAAGTTTGTCCACCCCCTTCAGCCGAAGAACAAGATGGGTGACATCCTCCAGCAGGTTGGCATCGTGCGGATTACCACGGCCCAGGCCAAGGGCTCCGTGGCGATCATCGAGCGGTGCATGGATTCCGTGCAGAAGGGTGATCATCTCGTTCGGTTCATCGAGCCGGCCAACATCCCCCTGCAACTGAGAACGGATACAGCTGATCCCGTGAAGATCGCCGCCAATTCCGGCGTGGTGGTCTGGTCCAGGGACAATCACATGAACACGGCTAATGGCGATATGACCATCATCGACAAGGGCGCGGAGGATGGCCTCAAGGTGGGTGATGTGCTTCTGGCCGCGAGAACCACAACCTTCTCCGTCGGTTCGGATGGCCAGAAAAAGCCGCCCACGGATTCGACCACCCATTACCTGGCCCAGGTCCTGGTTGTGAAAACCGAAGCGAAGACGGCCACCTGCAGAGTGCTCAGATCCAATGAAGAACTTCGCATTGGAGACACCATTACCCGCTAGCGGCACCCAGAGACAGGAAAAGGGCCCCAGAATGGGGCCCTTTTCCTGTCTCGGCCTAGACTGCCCTGAGTTCCACAACCACCCTGCTTCCTCGGGTGGGAAGGCGGTAAGGATGTGGATGAGCCTCCCAGCCGGAAGGGAGTGCCTCGGTTGCCCAATCTTCACCTTTCAGCGCAAAGAAAGGGCTTCCCTTGCGCCCATGACGCTCCCACCAGCCCGCAAGGGTTCCCAGCGGAGCCAAGGCCTTGGCCGCGCCCCAGTCCGCCTCCAGGGAGGCGATATCCTCGAAACGGCCATGAATGAGGCGCAGGTTGGGCACCGGGAGTTCAAGCGCAACCTGGCGGACAAAGGCGATTTTCTTTTTTGAAGCGTCCACGCCTACAACTTCCAGATCGGGCCTGGCCAGGGCCAGGAGGACAGCCGGGCAACCCATGCCCGTGCCCAAGTCCACCACCCGGGCCCCAGCTGGCAGGGTGACGAGAAAAGGGAGCAGGGCCGAAGCATCCAGGAGCAGCTCCTCCCGGCGCGCTTCGGGAGGCAGCGCCGTCAAGGCATGAGTGCGATTCCACCGGTCCAGCAGGTGGAGGTAGTTTCCCAGGGGTTCAGCCAGTTTCTTAGGGAGCGGTGGCAACATTCCTTCAGGATGGCAGGGAACGCTTGGAATATACCCGCAACATTCAGCGCATTGATTAGGCAATGTTTACAGCACTTACACAAAAATTGAAACTTTTTATCCTCACAAAACATCGAATTGGTGGCATATTTCATTCGTGCGATTATTGCATCTACGAATGAGCTATTGACATAACACCGTTTTGAATTGAAAATCGGTGCCCCGACGAAGGGTTTTTTCTCAGGAGTTGACCATGACAAATTCGAACATTCCCTTCGTCATTGACTGGTCGACTCGGAGCAAAATGCGCGGTCCGGGTGAGCAATCACTAGGTGGATTGATCCAGTCACTCAGAGATCAACTGGCTCCATCGGCACAGGGAGTTTCCATCACTTATGTCGATGATCGCGGCATGCGGAAGCTAAATCGCGAACATCGTCAAAAAAACATGACGACCGACATCCTCAGCTTTCCATCCAGTGCAGAAAAGGGCGCCTTTCCCCATCTCGGAGACCTGGTTATCAGCCTTCCGACCGCGGAAAAAATGGCCAAGAAATTTGGCGTGAGCCGCAGGCGCGAAGTCGAGACCCTCATCATTCATGGTTTCCTGCATCTCTGCGGCTATGACCATGAAACAGACAATGGCGAAATGATGGAACTGCAGGCCAAACTTGAGCGGGAGCTTCTCAATGAGGATCCCCTCGCCATGAGCCTCAAGCGCGGACGAAAACCCGGAAGCAAGGTGAAGAAGCTCAAAGATGGAAGCCGGGTGGTCGTCACGGGCCGGGCAGCGGCGGCCCTCGTGCGCCGCGAGCGGACCAAGAAGGATAAAAAGGTCAAAGTGCGGAAACCGGTCAAAGCCAAGGAGTCCGTGGCGAAGCGTGGCCCTGGCAGGCCCCGCAAGGAAGCAGCCGCCCCCGTTGCTCGGCGAACACCTCGACGCCGGAAGGTCGCGCCCTCGCGCAGCGGAGTCATTGCCTGAATCTCCTTGGAAATTCGGCGCGAAGCCCGATAAAATGGCCCTTTGGTCCGGGAACGGACCGCGCCGATCGGAGCCTTCGTGATCAATCTCCTCCTCGGCCTGGGCGCTGCCCTTGCCGTATTCCTGCTGTCCTTCCTCTTGAACATCAAATTGTGGATCGGCTTACCGCTCAGTCTGCTGGCCGGGGGAGGCATCTTCATCTGGCTGGGACGGCGCGTGCAGCAGGACTTGGAGAAAATCTTCACCCGGGCCGGTGAACTTCTCAAGAAACAGCAGTTTGACAAGGCCATCGAAACCATGAAGGAGGGGTATCGCCACGCCCCAAGGCAGTTCCTCGTGAAGGGGAGCATCGACGGCCAGATCGGCGTCATCCAGTACCTCCGCAAGAAGAACGAGGAAGCCGAGCCGCTGCTGGCGTCCGCCTCCATGCAGCACTACATCGCCAAGGCCATGCTCGGCATTCTGCAGTGGAAGCGGGGCGAGAAGAAGAAAGCCAAGGAGACCTTCGACCTCGCCCTGAAAACCGGCAAGAAGGAAAGCCTGCTCTACGCGGTTTATGCCTACGTTCTGGTGGAAATGGGCGAGCGCAACACGGCCATCGAAGTCATCAACAAGGGCCTGGGCATCTGCAAGGGGGATGAGCGCCTCATCACCAACCGCAATCTCCTTCAGAACGGCAAGCCACTCAAGATGAAGGTCTATGGGGAGCAGTGGTACCAATTCCTGCTGGAGCGCCCCATGATCCGCCAGGAGGCTCCTCCCTTCGCCCGGATGTCGCGGCGGGCCCTGCGCGGCTGAGCCGACGGAGCCGGCACCGCCCTGCTCACGCCAAAGGAAGCACTACCCTGCCCTGATCACACCCGTATTCCGATCCCCTAAAATCACTCTCGGAGTTCACCATGTCCGGCCACAGCAAATGGTCCACCATCAAGCACAAGAAGGGCGCCGCTGATGCCAAGCGGGGCAAGGTCTTCACGAAGATCCTCAAGGAGATCACCGTGGCGGCCCGCCTGGGCGGTGGCGACGTGAATGCCAATCCGCGCCTGCGCCTGGCGGTGGATCAGGCCAAGGGCAGCAACATGCCCAAGGACAACTGGGAGCGGGCCATCAAGAAGGGCACCGGCGAACTGGAGGGCGTGACCTATGAGGAAGTGGTCTACGAGGCCTACGGCCCCGGTGGCGTGGCCATCCTCGTGGAAGCCATGACCGACAACAAGAACCGCACCACCCCCGAGGTTCGGAGCTACTTCACCAAGTTCGGCGGCGAACTGGGCGCCCAGGGTTCCGTGGCCTATCTATTCACCAAGCAGGGCGAGATCGTGGTTGAGCCGGAAGTTTCCGAGGATCGCATCATGGAGGTGGCCTTGGAGGCCGGCGCCGACGATGTCATCAACGACTCGGGCGAAGCCTGGGTCATCAAGACCTCACCGGAGAGCTACGAGGCCGTGAAGGCCGCCGTGGATGCCGCCAAGCTGCCCCTCATCGAAGCCAAGATCATCATGGCCCCCAGCACCAGCACCAACCTGGAAGGTTCCAAGCTCACCAGCTTCCTCAAGCTCGTGGATCTGCTCGAGGACAACGATGATGTGCAGAATGTGTGGCACAACGGTGTCTACGAGGAACCTGAAGACTAGCGTTCCGTGCCCCACACCCTCCGGGTGAACGCTGAGCGGCCGGGTCTCCCGGCCGCACGCGTTTCTGGCTGCCCCCGATCGCACGCCGCACTGCGGCGCGCTCCCACTCCCCCGCTTCGCGGGCTCGCGGAGGGGGGCCCCCGGCACAACGGTGTCTATGAGGAACCTGAAGACTAGCGTTCCGTGCCACACACCCTCCGGGTGAACGCTGAGTGGCCGGGTCTCCCGGCCGCACGCGTTTCCGGATTCAAGACCCAGTGGGACACCAAAGGGCACCTGGCAGGGTTCTGAGCTTAAGAATGGTTAACGAGGAGCGGCAACCGAGTCGGTGGTGACGATCATCTCGGGAGCGGGCTTCAGGCGGCTGCCGAAGAGCCCTTTGTTGAACACCACGAAACTGATCGCCAGGAAGAGCACCAGCGTGATGAGCGCCGAGCCGCGCTTGGCGCTCGCCAGGGCCTTGGGAGACATCTCGGAGAGGCCCATGAGCACGAAGACCAGCAGCAGCTTGATGTGCATGTAATGACCGTTTTTCATGGGATTCTGCCCGCCCTGCATCATCAGCACCAGCAGGGCGATGCCGGCGATCAGGGCCATCCGGAAGGACCACACCACCACTTTGGCCCAGACGGTCGCCGCCAGGCCGCGAAGATCTTCCCGGCCTTCCTCGAAGCCGGACAGGAGTAATGCCACCAGGGCGGCTCCCCCACCAATGGACAAGGCGACAAAGTGCAGCCAGCGCACCAGGTTCACGGCTTCGAGTTTCAGGTTCATGGGGGCCTCGGGAATGAAGCCCCAGGATATCAGCCCTGGTAGGCTCATTCGGGCAGGAGGATTTCATGTCGATGTTTCCCGTCGCCGTGGTCAGCGTGGGACACCTCGGGCAGCATCGGGGGCCCCGCTCCGCGAACCGCGCAGCGGTGAGCGGGAAGGCGCCCCGGCGGGGCGCCTGATCGCGGGCTGCCAGTTGGCGTGACCTGCCCGAGGATTCAACCATTACCAGGAGATTACCCATGGCCAAACTGAGAGTTGCTGTTGTCGGAGTCGGACACCTCGGGCAGCATCACGCCCGGATCGCGGCCTCCGCGCCGGACGCCATCCTCGCGGCCGTGGTGGATCCCGATCCAGTCCGAGGCCCCGAGATCGCGGGCAAACACGGCGCGCCCTGGTTCGCCACCCTGGCCGAAGCCCTGCCTTCCGTGGATGCGGTGCAGATCGCCGCGCCCACGGGATTGCATCACGCCCTCGGCATCCAGACCCTCCGCGCCGGGAAGCATGTGCTGATGGAAAAACCCCTGGCGGCCACCCTGGAGGAGGGTGTCGCCATGCTCCAGGTCCTCTCGGAAGCCCGCGCCACCAACCCCGATCTCGTGGCCCAGGTGGGTCATCTGGAGCGCTTCAACCCCGCCGTCACGGCCCTGCGGGAGCGTGGCTTCAAGCCCCGCTTCCTGGAAGCCGTCCGGGTATCCCCCTTCCCCGCCCGCAGCCTCGAAGTGGATGTGGTCATGGATGTGATGATCCATGATCTCGACCTGCTCCGCGCCCTGGTGGGGCGGCCCGTGATCGATGTGGAAGCGGTGGGCGTGCCGGTCCTGACGCCCTACGCCGATCTGGTGAACGCCCGCCTGAAGTTCGAGGGAGGCGCCTTCGCCACGGTCACCGCGAGCCGCGTGGCACGGAAGAAGGAGCGGACCCTGCGCGCCTTTGGGGACAAGGAATACGCCAGCCTCGATTTCGCCGCCCAGAAACTGGAGCTGCTCCGGCTGGTGATGACCCCTGAAGGCCCCCAGGTGCAGCCCGAGCACGCGGACATTGAAGAGGGCGAACCCCTGCGCCTGGAGATCGAAGCCTTCCATGCGGCCTGCCTGGGTCGGACCCAGGATGGCGTCACCTGGGATGAAGGCCAGGAGGCCATGCAGGTGGCGGACAAGGTCCAGAAAGCTGTCGCGAAGAGCCTGGCGGAGCTGGGCAGGTCGTGAATCGTATCTACGACCTCGCCTCGCTCACCAAGCCCTTGGTGACGGCGCCCCTGGCCCTGGCCTTCCTGGACCTCGACGCGGATCGCCGCTGGCCGTGGGGATTCCAGGCTCGGGAAGCGCCCCTCACGGTTCGCCAGCTGCTCTCGCACAACTCCGGACTTCCCCCCTGGCGGCCCTTCACCGGAGAGCCGCTGGCTTTGCAGCTTCGACGGGACGTGGGCCAGCACCCCCTCCTGCGCCCCGCCACGCCGGGTCTGGCCACCTACTCGGACCTGAACTATCGGCTGCTCGCCGAGCTCCTGATCGCCGAGACCGGGGTCCCATTCCCCTCCCTTGGTGAGGCGACTGGGCTCAGTTCCGCGCCATGGATGAGGGTGCCCACGGAACTCCCCGATGGCCCCGATGCGGCCGCGTGGTGCCTGGCCACGGATGTCCCCGTTCCTCCCCGGGCTCCCCACCTCCCCCACGACGCCAATGCCCGGGCGGGGATGCAGGGTCATGCGGGTTTCGGGGCGACGGCACCGCAACTTCGAACGGCCCTCTCTCGCTGGGTGGCGGCGGGATGGCCCTTGCGCATGGCGGTGCCCACGGCGCATGGCGAGAATGGCACTCACTGGGGCCTTGGTCTCCAGGTGGCCTTCGACGGCCCGGGCAGCTATGGACAGCTGTTGTCCAGAATCCCCCTGGGGTCCGGCGTCCAGGTCCTGGAGGACGCCACTGAAGAGGCACCACCCGAGGCGCCAGTTACCCAGCCAGACGCCGCCTCGCCTTCTGGCTGGTGGTTCCATCTCGGCTACACCGGCCCTGCCCTTTTCTATCGGCCCGCTGACCAGGCTTGCCTCGCCCTCCTCGTGCATCGGCGCGGACCAGGCGGCTCCCTGCTCGATGTGGAGGCCCTGCGGGCCCGCCGGTGGCATCTCCTGGCGCGCTTCGTGGGACAATCCCGGGCATGAAAGCATTCCTGGTTCCCGTCCTGATCCTCTCTTCCCTGCAGGCCGCCCAACCGCCCCTGCGCATCGGCCTCGACACCCAGGCCACGGAGTGGATCGTGTCCCTGGAAGGCGGGGGGCAGGTGTGCGATCGCGCCGGCAAGCCGCTCCTGAAGCTGGCCCCGGAGGAGAAGCTCCGCATCTGGTGGGACAGCCGCGGGGACTCCGATGCCACCGCCGAATACCGCATCCAGGTGGGGAAGCCCCACAGCACCGCAGAGGCCATCGCCCTCATGAAACGCCTCAAGGATCTCGGTGAGGCTTCCGACAAGGCAAAGGTGTCGGATGCGGATACCTGGCGCGTGCTCACGGGCCACTTTGCCTCCGCCGCGGAAGCCGAGCCGACCTTCCAGAAGCTCCTGGATCTGGGTTTTGACGAGTTGTGGGTTGCGTCGGAAGCCCGCACCGCAAAGCCGCGCAAGGGCCGCGCCCTGTATGCCGTCACGGACCACTACGACCGCAAGCCCCTCCCCTTGACCGGGGTGTGGCTCAGACCCGCCGGCGAGTTGACCGCTCTCCAGGGCAAGGGGCGCTACCGCGGAAAGGTCGAGATCTTCCCCAATGCCCAGGGCCGTCTCACGGTCGTGAACACCCTGGATCTGGAGACCTACCTGCGCGGCGTGGTGCCCAAGGAGATGGGCGCCTGGGAGTTCCCGAACCTTGAGGCCCTGAAGGCCCAGGCCGTGGCGGCCCGAACCTACGCTGTGGCCAACCGCGGCAAGCGGGCTGGAGATGGGTTCGACATGGGCGATACGGTGGCGGACCAGGTGTACGGTGGCCGCGACGGGGAGCAGTCCCTCACGGACCGGGCCGTCCAGGAGACCCAGGGCCTCTTCGCCACCTACGGCGGCACGCCCATCCAGGCCCTCTTCATGGCGAATTGCGGCGGCCACACCACCGATGTGGCTCAGGTCTTCGGCGGCGATGCCCCCTACCTGAAGCCCGTGCCCTGTTATCCCGCGAAGCCCCTGACCCTCCCCTTCGCGGCGGGCGTCCCCATCACAGCCGAACCCCAGCAGCCCTGGCTGAGCTGGGAGCTGCTGCGGCTGGCCTCTTCGGTGATCCCCGCGGAATGGCTTTCCGGCGAGCGGCTGGGCAGGCCTGCCACCGTCGAGGCCCTGACCCAGCCCGTGCGCACCCTCCAGCAGCACCTGGCCATTGAGGCCCAGCCCCTTCCCCGGGAAGGGAACCTCTACCTGGCCCTGGCCCGGGCCTTCGGCTTCCAGCAGATCGTGTGGGGCCAGGAGCGACCCCAGGATGCGGCCTATTTCCTGCCGGCCTCCCTAGCTGAGGATCGCCTGCTGGCCGCCTTCCTGACACGCCGCGGCGTGGTGCCCGCCTCCGCCTGGGGCGCCAAGGAACCCGTCACGCTGCGCCAGGCCCTCCAGGTACTGGGCCGCCTGTGGCAGGAGCTGGAGCCCTTCGTGCCGGAGGAGGGCTCCCTACTCCTGGATCGACAGGTCCGGCGCAAGCGTGGGGGCCCCGAACCGCTATCCCTGGCGCCCGCCCTGCTGCTCGCGGAAGAGGCTCCCGATGGCACCCTGCGTCTGGTTCCCAACTCCGACATCCAGGTGGGCGACCGGCTGAAGTGGATCCCGGAGAAGTCAGGCTCCGCCACGGTGCTGGTGCGCCGCCTGGATCCCGATGGCGCCGCCTGGGATCGCTACAATCCCACCGCCCACTGGCGCGTGGATTACGCCGAAGCCGACCTGCTGGCCATGGTCCAGAAACGCATCCACGTGTCCGGCATTCGCGAGCTGAAGGCCGAATACAACGATCAGGGACGGGTGACGGACCTGAACCTGGTGGACGCCAAGGGGCAGTCCCACCGGGTCCGCGGCATGCACATCCGCGGACTGCTGGGCCTCAAGGACAATGTCTTCCGCTGGCTCACCGTGGGCCAGGGCGCCAGCCGCCATTGGATTTTCTACGGGCGGGGCTGGGGCCATGGCCTGGGCATGTGCCAGACCGGCGCCTATGGCATGGCCCTGGAAGGCGCCACCTTCCAGCAGATCCTCGAGCACTACTACCCCGGAAGCCACCTGAGCAAGGTGGAATAAGAAAAAGCCGGTTCCCCAGCCATTGACGCAGCCCCTTCTTGACCCCAGGTTCTTTCCGGAGGGTGGGAATGTCCTTGGACACCTGGGTATTGTGTGCGCCTCTCAAGGTGCTGCGAGCGGATGCCCATCCGTACCATGAGACCACCCTTGCCACGCTCGGGCGCCATGAACTGGGACTCTGCCGTTGTTCCTCCGGCGAGGAATGCGAGCTCTTCCTGGATGGGCGCATCATCTACCGACCGGGCCTGAGCGGTCCGGAGCGGAGCTGGTTCGATCTCTGCCGGGAGCTCGGCTATGACCCCTCCTCCCACTGGGACTGGGACCCGGCGTTGATCCTGTTCCAGCAGGTGGTGCCGGCCATGGCCACCGACTGGGCGGACACGCCCTTCTCCACCAATGGGTTGGGCCTTCCCGTGGGCGTCCTGAGCCTCGGGGGCCTGCGGCAGTCCTTTGCCGAAAACGTCTCAGAACTCCGGAAAAAACATCCCGGCCCCACGGGCGCCAAGGTGGCCGAAGTCTTCGAATGGCTGCCCCTCAGGGCTGTCGTCTTCCACGATGATGCCCAACTTCCCCTGGATTTCGAGGGCATCGGTCCGAGTGGCCGCGTGTCCCTCTGGCTGGGCATCCACAGGGAACACCCCGTGATCATTGAGGGCCAGTCCCCACGGGGGCCCCAACCCCATCATCGCTGGGTCCCCAGGGACCAGGAGGGCGTCCTTGATCTGGAGCCCTTCTTCCGGGCCGCGGGACTGGAGGCCGAAGCGCCCAAAGGCTTCCAGGCCGCCTTCGCCGCCGCCCTGCAGCAGCTCTGCCAGAGCCTCGAAGGTCCCCTGGACGAGTACCGCCAGACCTACCCCGTGGGCATTCCCTGGCACCAGAACCTGCGCACTCGCATCCTCGGCCGCACCATCGTGGACGTTCTGGAAGGCGATTCGCCCCGTATCATCCTGGACGACGGAACCGAAGTCCCCCTTGGAGGGCGCCGCAGTCCCAGCCGGGAGCACGGCGGAATCTGATTCCTGCGCCCGCACCTTGACCGCGACCGAAGCCTCCATCGGGTGTCAGACCATGATTCGTGCCATGGATCACACCCATGGTTCATCCATGAATGCCTATTTGTGCATAATTGGTTACGAGGTGGTTATCAATGAACAGGATTCTGATCTGCATGCTTTTTATACTACTTAGTGGTCAACTGATTCAGTTGGCCGGAGCTCCCGCCGGTTCCCCGGATGGTCCCTGGGCCTTCCAGGATGTGGATGGATCCATGCTTTTCTACGACCCCTCCGCCCAGGCGCTCCGCACCTGGTTCAAGGACGGGGGATGGAGCAGCTCGCTGCATCTTAATCTTCCGAACAAGCGGTCGTCGGCCCGCCCCCACCGCGAGACGACCGTCCCGGAAGCCAAAGCCGTCAGTGATTACGACTCTGCCGCGGCCGTCCTCTACGGCATCCCGAAGCATGAGCGGGCCAGGTCCCAGGAGCCTGCCGCATCTTCGTCAGCCACGGGCTCCGAGTCCTGTGAAGCCCGACCGGAACGCTGGCTGGTGGATGGCAAGGGCCGCACCTGGATGACCTGCAATGGCCAGCTGATGGCTCTGGGCAAGCAGGGCAGCCCGGAAATGGTCGTGGCCATTCCGGGCATGGTCCAGGACATGGCCGCTGGCAAGGACGGCCTCTTCCTCCTCTACCGCACGCTCAAACCCTATGTCGAGAAGCGGAATCTCCAGAACGGGGCCGTGCTCTGGGCCTACGGAGACAAGGCACAGCTGAAGGAGGCCGCTTCCCACCCCCTTCTCGTTCCCCTGAACCGCATGGCCCTGGGTGACGATGGCGCGATCTATCTCGCCGAAGGAGCAAGCATGGTGCTGACCGTTCTGGATCCCGCCAAAGGGCCCCGGGAAGCAGGGCAGGCTTTCTTCACCTATCAGGAAGCGATCCCCTCCAGGGCCAGCCTGGGGAGCAGCGGCCGGGGCCCCCTGCTGGCCTGGGCGGGACGAGCCGTGCTCTTCAGCGCCTTCGCCCCCAGCCAGGTCAAATCCTGCCAGGCACCGGGGTCCAAGGGACTCACCCTCGCCCGCTTCGACCTCACCCGGGGAACCTTGGACTGGGTGCCCACGGAGATCTCCGAGGACTGCCAGTTCGTGGGGCTTCTGGAGCATGAAGCCGTGTTCCTTACGCCCCTGGGGACCCCCGCCTTCGCCCCCATCCGCTGACCGGGGCTTCTGGGCGAACTTCGGGGGAACAGGTCAGAGCTGTTCCCACCGCACGCCGAAATGGTCGAGGATGGCCTGGCGTTCGGTGCGCTCCTGCTCGGCGATGCTGGTGTAGGGGTGCTGGAACACCACCCTGCGCACGCCTCGGCGCACCAGGGCGCGGCAACAGGTGAGGCAGGGCTCGTGGGTCACATAGGCCGTGGCCACGGCCCCGTCACAGAAACCCAGGGCGTTCTCCTCGGCATGGCTCGTGTGCAGACAGCGCTGCCCGGGCTTGCAGGTCTCCGGCGTGCAGTGTGGCATGCCAGGGAGCGCTCCGTTGAATCCCGCCGCCGCCACGCCACCATCCCCCCGCAGAAGCACCGAACCCACCTGGAGGCGGCAGCAGGTGCCCAGGCGGCTCAATTCCAGCGCCATGTTCATGAACACTTCATCCTTGAGCCTGGCTCGGGTCACATCACACCTCAACCTTCATTCCATCATCGCAAGGACCCTCAGGGCAATGGGCGGGCCGGAGCTCGGCGATGAAGCACTTCGTGTTCGCCATCTTCCTCCATTCCCGCTGCGAGCCCATCGGGGCGGCAGCCGACCGACGGGTCAGCGCTCATGGTGCGGACGCCCTGCGGAAGCGCTGCATCGGGGCTGCTCTGTTTGATTAGCGCAGTCTTCCTCTGTGATGGGTGACCTGGCCTCCCTCATCGCCAGGGTCTCCCTGGATGCCTTGCTGACCGTGCTGCGCCGCTGATTTGAAGCAGCGTCCTCCCCACGAGCGCCGCAAGATCACGCTAGAATGGGCTACGGCCCGTGGGTCCCGTAGCTCAGTGGATAGAGCGACCGCCTCCTAAGCGGTAGGTCGTGGGTTCAATTCCCGCCGGGACCACCACTTCCTGGTCGGCACACCGCTGACCACCCCGGATCGCACAGCGCCCCGGAGAATTAAACCTAGTCACGCATGGGCCTCATCGAGTTGCCACCATGCCCGTCGGTTTTGGCAGAAGCCCGTCCTTTGGCCCACGGCGTGGGGCTCTATCGTTCAAATTGAAACGTATCGCCCTTCATAGTGATGCAGCATCCAACACTAAACCGATGGCATCGCGTTTAAATAATGTATCCATGAATCTTACGCGGTGGCGTGAATTATGCAAAAACTGAATGCTCCCGTGTGAGCAGCTTGAGTCGTCCCTGTTCCTTTTTGAATCCGCTGCTGGAGGTGTTTGATGTCCTTCCTTCCCAATTGGCGCACCCTGGGGCACCTCGCAAGTGCCCTCTTGATTGCCCTGAGCCTCGCCTGTGTTGGGGGCGGGAGCAATCCTCCGCCTCCGCCTCCGCCTGAAGGAAACCTGCGGGTCTACAACGGCGGCAACCTCGAGATGTGGAATCTCTACGTCACACCCAGCGCCAGTTCCACCTGGGGAGTGGATCAGCTCGCCCCAAACACTCTGATACCGGGGAACTCACTTACGCTGGCTCGTCTCACCCCTGACTCCTATGACGTCGAGGCGCAGTTTTCGGATGGCAGCATCGACAGGGTCTTTGACGTGCAGATCCAGGACGGCCTGACCACCACTCTCACCATAATGGAAACGGGCAACGGCGCAGTCGCGATATACAACAACTCCGGCCTGACCATCTCCCAGATCTATCTCACCCCGACCGCCTTCAACACCTGGGGCCCCAACCAGACGGACCAGCCGCTCTATGATCTCCAAACGCTGACCCTCTCGGGCGTTTCCCCGGGAACCTACGATCTGAAGGTCGTTTTCTCAAGCGGAACCGCGGTTTACCCCCCGAGCTTCGATGTGACCTCGGGTACCGTGACCACGATCCAAGTGAATTAGGAGATGACCATGCAACGGCTATTGAACGTTCTGCCCATCCTGCTTTTCGCGACGAGTCTGCCCGCCTTTTCAGCGCAGCTTGACTCTCCGAGCGCCGGTTCGTCGCACCGCACCCAGGTCCTTCGACCGGGGAAGGGCGAGCCTCGGGTGCGAGGTGCCCAGGCCGCCCGCACAGCCACCCAGAAAGCGCCCGACCAGGACCCGAACAAAGGACGCACGCGCCCCTATCAAGTTCCGAAGCCGGGAGAAGGTCCACGCAAGGGCTGAGACTGACGATCCTTTGGAGGGAGGCACTCTGCCTCCCTCCTTTGCACTTCCAGTTCCACCACCTCCCTGAAGATCTTCTCGGATTCTTCGGTCAGCAGCTTGCGGAGGAGTAGGCGCTCGGCTTCTTTTGCTGCTTCCGCCTCCCGTTGGCAACGCTGGTCGTACTCCCGCCGCCAGATCAGCCGCCAGGGGTACTTCTGCGCCCAATCCGGATGATCCCTCAATGCGCTCGCCTCGGCATGTCCCGGGTTCTCGATGGGCTGGTAGCAGGAGAGATCCCCGAAGGGCGCCCGGAAGACGCAGGGATCCGCGCGTCGGCCTTCCGCCGCGGCCTGGGCCTGGCTTCTTGCCTCGCGCCTGTCCAGGTCCCTCATCTGCAGGATCCGCCAGGGTTTCTCTTCCACCCAGTCTGGCCACTCCGCCAGGATTCGAGTTTCATTCCAGCCGGGATTGGGAATGGGTCGGTAGGGTTCTCCGGTGTTGACCGGCTC
Source organism: Geothrix sp. (assembly GCA_035255365.1). Classification (GTDB taxonomy): domain Bacteria; phylum Acidobacteriota; class Holophagae; order Holophagales; family Holophagaceae; genus Geothrix. The sequence continues at coordinate 45,599 of DATEZS010000093.1, read as the reverse complement.
ATAGGAGGGCGGCGAATCCTTGCACTGCTGCAGAAACTGCGCCTCTTTTCGCGCTTTCTCCCTGAGCTTGTCGAGCCTCGCGAACAGCAGGCGGAGCCGCGCCTCCTCCATGGGAAGTGGCTGGAAAGGTTGTTCTGGGTCCTGGTCCGACATGGTGAAAGCTTAGGGCCCTTAATTTGACATTCCATGACCATTCAAGCCCTTGCAGAAAGGGTTGCCGAGCGTAGTGTAGGAATATCCCCCAACAACCCGGAAGGCCCTACCTGCCACGGCAGGAGCCCAGGGCATTCCCCCTGAACAAGGAGACCGCCATGCTCGGCTGGTCCATCGCCATCTATCGTGAAGCGGATTACCAGCGCTTCGATTTCCCGGAATTATCGGATCTGGCCATCGCCTCCTGGACTGCGGGCCTGGGCGGGTTGAAGTGGCTCGACCCGCTCGTCAAGGAAGGCAAGGCTACCGAGGGGGGCAACGGCTATCCGCTCTGGATAAAGGCAAAAGCAGACGTGCTGCTGCCACTCCTCGCCCAGGGCCCACCTCCCCATGAGGGTCCCCTCGTCATCGGCGAGGACTACGTCAGGCCCGGTGGGTGGCTCGGGGATGTGCATATCAGTGCTGCCCCGCTCGCAAATCTCCCTGCCGATGAGGACCTGATCGTCATCGCCTGGGACCAGGATTGACCCCTGTCAGCCAAGCAGCCATCGCACTGAAGGCATGGACGGAACGGCTCAAGGTTTCGAGTCGAGATACCCTTCGATGAGTCCCTCGACGGGCCACTTTTCCGGCTGGTTTTTCGTGTGGGCCAGGAATGCCTTCGCGCCCTCCGGGTTCGCTGCCCGCAACTCCTTGAGAGTCGGGCAACCCTCTGCCAAGGTCCGCAGGATGGTTCCTTCGTCTTCGGCTGGCATGGCACACTCCTCGGCCACCGGGGCTACGATGCAAGGTCAGACTGCGCACCTCGCTCCAGATTCGTCCAGAACAAAGGGGCGGCCCGGGAGCCGGACTGCATTCTGCCTCCCGATACGAGCGTTTAGGCCTCGAAAGAGACCCTCCCGACGCATAGACTCACCCCATGCCTGCCGTCTTCGATGCCCACAGCCACCTGACCAATGCCTCAGCGCAGCCCCCGGATCACCCCATAGTGGTTTGCGGCACCTGCGAGACCGATTGGCCAATAATCCTCGATCACGCGGCATCCAACCCCAACATGATTCCCATGCTCGGCCAGCACCCCTCGCGCACAGCGGCGCCTTCGCCGGACTGGGCGGCCCGCCTGGAAGCCCTCCTGCGGGCCCATCGCGCCGGCGTGGGGGAGTGCGGCCTGGACTTCGCCCGGAAGGATACCGACCGTAGCCTTCAGGTCGCGGCCTTCCGCCAACAGCTGCGGCTCGCCCATGCCCTGCGCCGCCCGGTCGCCATGCATTGCGTGCAGGCCTGGGGCCTCCTGCTGGAGCTCCTTCGGGAGGAGGGCGTGCCGCCCGCAGGGGCCATGGTGCACGCCTATTCGGGGAGCCTGGAAACCGCCCGCATCCTAGGGAAACAGGGCGTCTTCGCCTCCGTTTCCGGGGATATTTTGAAGCCGGGCCGGACCCACCTCAGGCAGGTTGTGGCCGGCCTCGACCCGGATCACCTCCTGGTGGAATCAGATGGCCAGGCGGACCTCCAGCAGGTCATCGCAGGGATGGCAGAAATCCGGGGGACCCAACCCGACGCACTCGCGGCCCTGACCTGGGAGAATGGCCAGCGGTGTTTCAAGGAGCTTTTGCCATGAGGTGGTATTCCCGCAGCGAACTGCTGCTTGGCGAGGCGGCGCTGGAGCGCCTGCGCGCGGCTCGCGTGACCATCTTCGGGCTGGGCGGGGTGGGTTCCTTCGCCGTGGAGGCCCTGGCCCGGGCGGGCGTGGGACACCTGCGGCTGGTGGATCACGATGTAGTGGGTCCCAGCAACCTCAACCGCCAGCTCTTCGCCCTGCGCTCCACCCTCGGCCAGCCCAAGGCGGGAGTGGCCGCCGCCCGGGTGCGCGACATCAATCCGGATTGCCTCGTCGAGGCCTGCCAGACCTTCATTCACACGGACACCCTGCCGGACCTGCTGGAACCACGGCCGACGGTGATGATCGACGCCATCGATTCCATGGCCTGCAAGGTGGCCCTCATGCGGGCCGCCCACGAACAGGGGATCCCCATCATCACCGCCATGGGAGCCGGCGGCCGCACGGACAGCAGCCAGCTCTTCGTCGGCGATCTCAGCCACACGCGCATCTGCCCCCTGGCCGCCCGCGTCCGCAAGGAGCTGCGCAAAGTCGGCATCACCCATGGCATCCGCTGCGTCTACTCCCTGGAGCCAGCCGACAACAAGCGGCCGGCGAACCCCGTGGACATCGAGCCCCACCGCGGTCCCGGACGCCAGCGGCGGCCCGTGGGCACCATCTCCTACATGCCGGCCATCGTGGGCTTGAAGGTCGCCGAGGAAGTCATCCGCATAATCCTCACCCCTCAGCCCGATGCGAGCAACGGATCAGATTCGGCCCCGCCACGCTAATACCGCCCGAAAGGAGCCATTCAATGGAGAAGATCATTTGGAATGATTCGTTCAGCGTCGGGGTAGCCAAACTGGACGGCCAGCACAAGCGAATCACCGAAATCATCAACCTCCTGATGGATGAGCCCAAGGATGGATTTGATTCAAGGACAGTCGAGCAGATTCTCAATCAATTAACGGAATATGTTCATAACCACTTTGAAACAGAGGAAAAAATTCTCGCAGATCTCGGCTTCCCGGATCTTCACCTCCAGCACGAGGAACACAAAGAATTTCGTTTGGAACTAGCCGATCTCTGCATGCAAGCCATCCATGGTTATGCATCCATTCCAGCCAATTTGAATCTCTACCTAAGGGAATGGTGGGTGGACCACATCCTGGTCAAGGATATGCAATATCGTCCTTTCCTAGCGAGCAGAGGCCTCCGTTGACCCCGCTCGTTAAAAATGCAGAAATAGGCACTGAACTTAAATATTTACAGTAATATAAATAAATTCATTATTAATATAAATTATTATCTATTTTTATAAATTAATACCAACCAATCAATCCAATGCTGATCTGCGGCCCTCCAGCGCCTGCTTCATCACCGTCCGGAACTGGCTGCTCTGGTAGGGCTTGGAGAGGAACCCCGCCAAGCCCCGCCCAAGGAAGTCGCACACCACATCCTCCTCGCTGTAGCCGCTGGTCAGAACAACCGGCACGGTCGGGTCGAAGGCATGCATGCGCAGGAAAGCCTGACGACCATCGAGGTGAGGCATCGTCAGGTCCATGAGGACGCCTGCGAGCTCCCCATGGCGCAGCTCGAATAGGCTCAGGGCCTCCATGCCGTCCGCCGCCTCCACCACTTGGAATCCATAGGCCTTGGCCAGGTTCCTTGCCACCGCTCGCGCCGAGGGTTCGTCATCCACGATCAGCAGCACGCCATGGCCCTTCCATTCCCCCTCGGAGATCCGCGGCGTGGTCTCTCCCGAACCATGAACCTGGGCCGGGAAGTACAATTTGAAGATCGATCCCCGGCTTGGCTCGCTGTAGACCTTGAGGCTGCCGTGGTGGCTCCGCAGGATGCCCAGCATGGCGGAGAGGCCCAGGCCCCTGCCGGTGAACTTCGTGGTGAAGAAGGGATCGAAGATGCGGTCCCGCACTTCCGCCGGCATGCCGCAGCCCGTGTCGCTGACTTCCAGCGTCACATAGCTTCCGGGTGGGAGTGGGAGGGCCGCCAGGAGCCCCATGTTGGTGGTCTCGTCCACGGCCTGCACCCCGGTTCGCAGGGTGATGAGGCCGCTCACGTCCTCGCCGATGGCCTCGGAGGCGTTGGTGACCAGGTTCATGACGAGCTGCTGCATCTGCGACGGGTCCGCGGAGATCCGTGGCAGATCCTGGGCGAGGTCGTAACGAACCACCGCCTTCTTGGAAATGGAGACGGTGAGGAGCTGGGTCATCTCCATCACGAGGCGATTCAAGTCCACCTCAAGGACCTGCAGGCGGCCTTTTCCAGCGTACGCCAGCAATTGCCGCGTGAGGTCCGCGGCCCTGAGCGTGGCCTGCTCGATCTGGCCCAGGTAGGGAAGGGCCGCGCTCTCCGGCGACAGATGCATGGCCCCCAGGTTGGCGTTGCCCAGGATGGTGGTGAGCAGGTTGTTGAAGTCGTGGGCGATTCCGCCCGCCAGCACCCCGAGGCTCTCGAGCTTCTGGGTCTGCCGCAGCGCGTCCTCCGCTTCCTTGCGCTGGGTGATGTCGGCCCGGATGGCCACGAACTGCTCGGGCCTCCCCTCCTCGCTCAGGAAGGGGACGATGGTCGTATCCACCCAGTAGTAGCTCCCATCCTTCGCGCGATTCTTGATCTCGCCCTTCCAGACCTGCCCCGCGAGGATCGTCTTCCAGAGCTGGGTCATGAAGACCTTGGGATGGTGTCCGGAGTTGATGATCCGGTGATCCTGCCCCAGCAATTCCTCCCTGGAATACTTGGAGATGGCGCAAAACTTGTCGTTCACATAGGTGATCCGTCCCTGGGCATTGGTCACGGCCACGATGGCGTGCTCATCCAGGGCGCGCTTGAAGTCCTCAAGTTCACGGAGCACCCGGGCCAAGCGAGTCGGCAACTTTCCTGAATGCCCAGGATTGAGGTGCTCGACGGAGGACCCCTCCGTTGGACCCTGCTTGAGCGTCACCGAGACCTCCCCTGAGTCGTCTAATTTTCAGACGTGGACTCAATATAGGCAACGATGATCCCTAGGCAAGATAGGCCTAAGTGACTAGGCCTGTCCCGAATCCGCGGAGCATCAGCGTCCCGTCGGTGCCGTGTACTCCGCCAGGGTCCCCTGGAAGTCCTCGATGCCCTGGTCTGTGAGATGCCAGATGCGGGTGGCCACTTCGTCGATGAGATCCTCGTCGTGGGTCACCAGGAGAATGGTCCCCTGGTAGCTCTGGAGGGCGGCGTTCAGGGCGATGACGGCCTCAAGGTCGAGGTGGTTGGTGGGCTCGTCCAGCACGAGGATGTTGGGCTTCTGGAGCATGAGCTTGCAGAAAAGCAACCGACAGGACTCGCCGCCGCTGAGCACGTCCGTCATCTTGTTGCCTTCCTCGCCACGGAAGAGCATCTGGCCCATGATGCCGCGGATCTGCTCCTTGGTGGCGTCGGGGTCGAACTGGTGCAGCCAGGTGACGAGCTCGTAGCCCTTGGGAATGCTCTCGGCGAAATCCTGGGAGAAGTAGCCTACATTGGCCTCGTGGCCCCACTTCACCTCGCCGCCGTCGAGCTTCAGATTCAGCTCGGTCACCTGGGGCGCGTTGGCCAGAAGGGCGTTTAGCAGGGTCGTCTTGCCGATGCCGTTGCGGCCCATGAGCGCGATCTTCTCGCCCCGCTGCACCATGGCCGTGAAGCCCTTGATGACCTCGAAGCGACCACCCTTCCCTTCCCGATCCGAGTCGTAGCCTTTGCGGACGTCCTCGAACTCCAGGGCGTAGCGGCCGCCAGGCTTGCCGATGTTGAACTTGATGAAGGGGCGCTGGATGTTGCTGCGCGCCAGGTCGCTGGGCTGGAGTCGCTCCACTTCCTTGCGGCGGCTGTTCACCTGGCTGCTGCGGGTGCCCGCGGCGAAGCGCTGGATGAACTCGTTGAGCTGGGCGATCTTCTTTTCGCGCTGGGCGTTGTCCGACTCGATGCGCGACCGCACCTGGATCTTGGCCATGACCATATCGTCGTAGCCGCCGGTGTACTGGATGATGGTCTGGTAGTCGATGTCGGCGATGTGGGTGCAGACGTTGTTCAGGAAGTGGCGATCGTGCGAGATCACCACCACGGTGCCCTTGTAGCGGCTCAGGAATTCTTCCAGCCAATGGATGGATTCCAGATCCAGGTGGTTGGTGGGTTCGTCCAGCAGCAGCGCCTGAGGGTTGCCGAAGAGGGCCTGGGCCAGCAGCACGCGCACCTTCTGGCCACCCTGCAGCTCACCCATCTTGCGCTCGTGCAGCGCCTCGGGAATGCCCAGCCCGTCAAGCAGCACCGCGGCGTCGCTCTCGGCGGTGTAGCCATCCTCGTCGGCCACCACCCCTTCGAGCTCGGCCACACGCATGCCGTCTTCATCGGTCATTTCCGCCTTCTCGTAGATGGCGTCCCGCTCCTGCAGCGCCTTCCACAATCCGGCATTGCCCATGATCACCGTGTCGATGACGCGGAATTCATCAAAGGCGAACTGGTCCTGGCGCAGGATGCCCATCTTGCGGGGGCGGATCACATCGCCCTTCTGCTGCTCCAGCTCACCGGCCAGGATCTTCATGAAGGTGGACTTACCCGAGCCGTTGGGACCGGTTAGACCGTAGCGGCGGCCATCGTTGAAGGTCGTGGTGACTTCTTCAAAAAGAATCTTCGCGCCGTAGCGCATGGTGACATTCTGCACTGCAAGCATGGAGACTCCCGAACCCACCATTGTAACGGGGTGGGCTGGAATCTCCGAGAGGCATTGTCGGGCCTGACGGCTCCGGCATCAGCGCCCGAATGGAGGCCGGTGCTGGAGTCGTCAATGACCAGCTTGCCTGAACGGCCCGATCAGAACGGGATATCGTCGTCGGGGTAGCCGCCGCCGGCCGCCGGAGGCGCGCCGTGGTCCTCGAAGTCCTGGGAGCCGCCGCCGCTGGCGCGGCCGCCGTAGCCACCGGAATCACGGCCGCCGCCCTGGCGATCGCCATCTTCCATGCGGCCCAGCATCACGAAGTTGTCGCAGCGGATCTCGGTGAAGAACTTCTTCACGCCCGCCTGATCGGTGTACTCGCGGTACTGGATGCGGCCTTCCACCATCACCTGCTTGCCCTTGCGGAGGTATTTCTCGGCGATTTCGGCCTGTTTGCCCCACACCACCACGTTGTGCCATTCCGTCTTGCTCTGCTTCTCACCGGCCTGGTTCTTCCAGTTCTCGGTGGTGGCCACGGAAAAGCGGGCGACGCTCTGGCCCGAGGGCGTGGCTTTGAGCTCGGGATCTTTCCCCAGGTTCCCGATGAGCATGACTTTATTCAATGAACCGGACATGTCGTCCTCCTTATCACGGCGGAGCTCTCCGCCTCACCGGCGACTCAGACCATCTGAGTGGGTGGTAGGGTGGAAGGATTGTCCCGAGGACTGGCCATGTCAAGCATCCTGGTGAGCTGTAAAGACAAGTCTGGTGCAGAGAAGTATTACGGTCCCGCCCTCCGGGGGGCCGGATGGACCGGCATCATCCTTCTGGCGAGCCCCGGAGACTCCCTCCCGGACCTGGGCACGGTTTCCGGCCTGCTGCTCACGGGGGGCCACGACATCCACCCCAGCCACTGGGATCCCCGGGAAGGGGTGCACCCGAAAGCCGAAGTGGACGCCGACCGGGATGCCTTCGAGATCCCGCTGATCCGGTCCGCCTGGGAGCGGCGCCTCCCGGTTCTCGGCATCTGCCGCGGCGAGCAGATCCTCAACGTGGCCCTGGGGGGCAGCCTGGTCCAGGATGTCCCTGACTACTTCGACTGCGAAGCCAGCCGCCACCAGCATGGCCAGGCGGGGATTCCCGACATGCACCACCGGGTGCAACTGGCGCCCGGCTCCCGCCTGCGGGCCCTGCTGGGCGAGGATGTCTTCCTGGTGAACAGCCGTCACCACCAGGCCGTGAAGGGCGTGGCCCCGGATCTCGTGCCCGTGGGCTGGCACCTGGATACCGTGCACCCGGGCACGGGCCCCCTCATCGAGGCCGTGGAAGCCGCCGATCCCACCCGCTGGGTCTTCGGAGTCCAGTGGCACCCCGAGAACCTCATCGACCTGAAAGGCCCCGCCGGAGACGCCGCCAGGGATCTATTCGCGGCCTTCGTCCAACAGGTGGGCAGTCCCGCCTGAGGTCAACCTGCCCCATCTCCCCGATGCAAACACCCCTGCCTAACGTGAAAGGCCGTCATGAAAACCGCCCACCTTCTCCTCGCGCTTGGCCTGCCCCTCCTGGGCCAATCCATTCCCACCGGGAGCCAGCCCATGCCCAAGCCCGCCGTTGCCACCGCCGATGATCCCTACCTCTGGCTGGAAGAGGTCACGGGCGAAAAACCCCTGGCCTGGGTGAAGGAGCGGAACGCCGAATCGGCCAAGGAACTGGAGCAGGGACCCGCCTACAAGGCCCTTGAAGCGGGGATTCTCAAGATCCTCGATTCCGAAGCGAAGATTCCCTACATCAGCAAGGCGGGGGCCTATTTCTACAATTTCTGGCGGGACGCGAAACATCCGCGGGGCCTCTGGCGCCGCACGTCGCTGGCCGAATACCGCAAGGCCAAGCCGGCCTGGGAAGTGGTGCTGGACATCGACGCCCTGGGCGCGGCGGAGAAGGAAAGCTGGGTCTTCCACGGAGCCCAGTTCCTGCGTCCCAACCACCAGCGCTGCCTGCTCACCCTGTCCCGGGGCGGGTCGGACGCCGCCGTGATCCGCGAGTTCGACGTGGTCTCCAAGACCTTCGTGAAGGACGGTTTCCAGCTGTCCCAGGCCAAGAGCCACGTGAGCTGGATCGATCAGGACACCCTCTTCATCGGCACGGATTTCGGTCCCGGTTCCTTGACCACCTCGGGCTACCCGCGCATCGCCAAGCTCTGGAAGCGCGGCACGCCGCTCTCACAAGCCAAATTCGTGTTCGAGGGCAAGGACACGGATGTCTCCGCGGAGGCCTATCACGATGCCACCCCCGGCTTCGAGCGGAACTTCGCCCATCGATCTCCAACCTTCTTCACGGATGAGACCTACCTGATCGGGAAGGATGGCGCCACCCACAAGATCGCGGTGCCCGATGACGCGGAACGATCCGTGACCCGGGAATGGCTCCTGGTGAAGCCCCGAACCCCCTGGACCGTGGGCGTCCGGACCTACAGCCCAGGCTCCCTCATCGCCACCCGCTTCGACGATTTCATGGCGGGCAAGCGCGAGTTCACGGTGCTGTTCGAGCCCACGGCGACCACCTCCCTGGAAACCTACACCTGGACCCGCCGCCATCTCGTCATCAACCTGTTGGACGATGTCAAAAACAAGCTCTTCGTATTCACCCCCGGCAAGGCCGACTGGAAGCGGGTGCCCCTCAAGGGCGCGCCCGCCATCGGCACCGCCTCCGTCTGGGCCGTGGATCCCGACAAGACAGACGAATTCTTCATGCAGACCGCGGACTTCCTGACCCCGGATTCCCTGTTCTACGGAACCCTCGGCAAGGCCCCGGAAAAGCTCAAGGCCTCACCGGCCTTCTTCGACGCCTCGAAGCTGGAGGTCACGCAGCACTTCGTGGCCTCCAAGGACGGCACGCGCATCCCCTACTTCCAGGTGTCCCGGAAGGGTCTGAAGCTCGACGGCACCCACCCGACCCTGCTCTCGGGCTACGGCGGCTTCGAGGTGTCCGAACTGCCCTACTACAACACCACTCGGGGCCTGGGATGGCTCAACGAAGGCGGCGTCTTCGTGCTCGCCAACATCCGGGGCGGCGGCGAATACGGGCCGCAATGGCACCAGGCCGCCCTCAAGCAGCACCGCCTTCGGGCCTACGAGGATTTCGCGGCGGTGGCCCAGGATCTCATCAGCCGCAAAGTCACCTCCGCGAAGCATCTCGGCTGCCAGGGCGGCAGCAACGGCGGGTTGCTGGTGGGCAACATGATCACCCTCTACCCCCAGCTCTTCGGCGCCGTGGTGTGCCAGATTCCCCTGCTGGACATGAAGCGCTACACCCACCTGCTGGCAGGCGCCTCCTGGATGGGCGAATACGGCGATCCCGACAAGCCCGAGGAGTGGGAATACATCAAGACCTTCTCGCCCTACCAGAATGTGAAGGCCGGCGTGGCGTACCCTCCCACCCTGTTCATGACCACCACCCGCGATGACCGGGTGCATCCGGGCCACGCCCGGAAGATGATGGCCAAGATGAAGGACCTGGGCTGCGATGTGCGCTACTTCGAGAACATCGAAGGCGGCCATGGAGCCGGGGCCGACAACCGCCAGGCGGCGCACTTCACGGCGCTAGCCTACGCGTTCCTCTGGAAAACATTGAAGTAGGGTCTGGAGCGTTCATGTCCACCGACATCCTTTTCGAGATCCGCGACCGCGTCGCCACCCTGACGCTGAACCGGCCCGACCGCCTGAATGCCCTCCTCCCCGAGATGAAGGGGGCCTTCGACGAGGCGCTGGCCAAATCCGCCGAACCAGGGGTGAAGGTTCTCGTGCTGCGCGGCGCGGGACGGGCCTTCTGCGCCGGGGGGGACATCGCCTGGATGGCCCAGGCCATGGCCGAGGACCGCTGGCCGGAGATGGAAGCCCTGCTGGACCTGGGTGGTTCCGTAGCCTATGCCCTGGCCACGCTGCCGAAGCCCGTGGTGGCCGTGGTGCAGGGTGCCGCGGCGGGGGCGGGCATGAGCCTGGCACTCTGCGCGGACCTGCGCGCGGCCACGCCCGAAGCCCGCTTCAGCATGGGCTTCGCGAAGATCGGCTTGCATCCCGACTGGGGTGGCAGCGTCGCGCTCTCCCGGCTGGTGAATCCCGCCGTCGCCGCGGAGCTGTTGTACCTGGGCGACAGCCTCACTGCGGACAAGGCCCAGGCCCTGGGTCTGGTCAACCAGGTGGTCCCCGCGGATCAGCTGGAAGCCGCCCTCGACGCGCTCGTCCGCCGACTTGCCGCGGGTCCTGCCGAAACCTTCGCGCGCATCAAGACCACCCTGCTGCGCAACCGCGGCCTGGACGCCGCCAGCCTCCGGGCGCGCATTGATGCGGAAGGCGCCCAGATGAAAGCCGCCATGCACCATGCCGACGCCAAGGAAGGCTTGGCGGCCTTCCTGGAAAAGCGGGCGCCCCGCTTCGCTTGATCAGCGGATCGTGCTGGCGAGGAAACGCGCTTTTGTCTGTTCCAGCTCGGCCTTCAGCTCTGGAGCCTCCCGGCGCGGGTCGGCCAGGGCGAGGTCCAACTCGGCGAGGGCTTCGGTTGGCCGATCCGACTGGAAGGCGAGCCACGCCTTGGCGCGATGGACAAAAGGAGAATCGGCATTCTTCCCTTGGAGAGCCATGAGCAGTTTCTCGCCCTCCTTCAATTCCGGCCGAGGCATCCGAACCCGGCACTCGGCCAGGGCGGCCTGGGCATTGCCGCGCACCCCCGGCGTCACGCCCTCGGGCAGCAGCGCCAGCACCCTCTGATAGTCTTCCCGGGCCTCAGGAAATTGGCCCTGGAGACGATGCAATTCGGCCACATAGAACTGGCACTCGGCCTCGATGGTCCGAAGGCCCGTCTTCTTGGCCAGATCCAAGGCCCGCCCGTGGAATTCCGTGGACCTGGCGATCTGCCCCTTCATCAACTCCAGAATCCCGAGGTTGCGAAGGCAGGTCACCTGCCCTTCCGTATCCCCCACCGTTTCCCGGATCGCCAAGGCCTTGGTGAGCAGCCCTTCCGCATTCCCCAGGTCCCGGGTCATGAGGGCCAGAACCCCCAGGTTGTTCAGGGCGATGGCCTCACCCCAGCGATTGCCCATGTCCCGCTGCAGATTCAGGCTGCTCTGGTAGAGCGTCCCGGCCGCGGCCATATCCCCCCGGTTCAAGGCCAGGTTGGCCAGGTTGTTCTGGGCCAGGGAGAGGTTGACCTGTTCTCCGACCTGGCGGCTGATTTCCAGTGAGCGCTGGTAGAAACCATTGGCCTCCACATCCTGTCCCCGTTCGTGGGCGATGAGCCCAAGGTGGTTCAAGGCGATGGTTTCACCATCCCGATCGCCGATGGTCTGGGCCAGTTTGAGGGAGACTTCCCGGAGCCGCTGGGCCTCCCCGAGATCGCCCTGATCCTTGGCGAGAAAAGCCTTCAACCCCAATACCCGGCCCTCGGTCAAGCGGTCCCCGGTGGCCTTGGCGGCCATGAGCGCCCAGTTGGCCACGGGCAGGACCTGGTCCCGACCCAGGCGGCGGAGACAGGAGGCGTAGGCCAAGACGGCGCTCGAAAAGGCTGGGGCCTTCAGGGCGGCCTCCCTCAACTGGGACTCGCTGCCTTTGAAATCCCCCTTGTTCATCTGCGCTTTCGCATTGGCGTAAATCGCGAAGACATCCTGGGGAACCGGCGCGCTCTGGGAAGCGCCGGCGCGCAGGGGATCCACCTTCCGGAGAAGATCGTGGGTCGCGGGATCCACCAAGGCGTAGGGATTGAAGTTAGCTTCGCGAGGTGCCTGGACGGAGCCTGAAACACGCGTATTCCCGGAGGAATCGACCAGATCGTAGCGGAGCACGCGCTCCGAGCGAGTCGGATCCTGGACGAGGCTGCCCCTGAGGAAGAGCTTGGCACCCAGGGCCTTGGCGATCCGGATCTGGCCTGCGGGCTCTGCCGCCTCGGCGGTCGTCATCCTGAGGCCGGTGATGGCCCGGGTGACAGACTCGGGTTCCACCACCGTCAGGCTGGGAGAGGACCGCAGGGAAGAGGCCAGCAGTTCTGCCATGCCCAACGAGACCATCGCGTCCAGCTTGGCCTCCCCCGTCTCGTTGCGGAGGGGCAGCACCGCCATGCGGGGCGGGCGTTCCTTGCTCAGGTCCGCGATGATGCTGCGGCCGAAGAAAAAATAGCCGAGGGAGAGCAGGCAGATGAGGGCTGCGGTGGCACCCCCGGCCCACCAGATCAGGGGCGTCCGCTTCAGCTGGCTAGAGAGGGTATCGGCCACCTGCCGGGCGGTGGGACGCTTCGATGCATTCGCATGCAGCATGGCCCGCAGCAGGTTCGCCACTCGGCGGGGCAGACGACGGCCGCGCAGCGATTTGAGCTCGCCCTGGATCGTGGCCGTCATCCGCTTCTGGCCCTCGCCCGGGAAGGGATGGTCCCCGAGCAGCAGTTCCCAGGCGACCACGCCCAGGGAAAAGACGTCGCTGGGCGGGCCCACCCGCTTCCCGCACATCTGCTCGGGGGAAGCATAAGCCGGACTGCCGATGAACAGGCCCACTTCGGTCATCTCTCCCCACATGGAAGGCGAGGAAGACGGGGTGGAAGGATGGGCGGATCCGGCGTGGGTTTCGTCGTCCCGCACCAGGGCCAGGGAATTCACCAGGGTGCGGTCCTCATCCGAAGCCTCGGCCAGGAACGAAAAGATCGGCGTGCTACCGGTCGGATGCTCTCCCTGGAGCTGCACGGAATCCATCAGCCGGGCGAGGCCGAAATCAAGCACCTTCACCTGGCCTTCGGCGTCCACCATCACATTGCTCGACTTCAAATCCCTGTGGACGATGCCCTTGGCGTGGGCGGCTTCCAGGGCATAGGCGATGGCGCGGATGGCCTGGAGTTTCTGGCGGAAATCCATCTGCTTTCCGGCCTTGGAGAGCGTCTCCCCTTCGATGTTCTCCATGGCGATGTAGGCGTTGCCCTCGTGCTCCACCCAGTCATGCACCTGGCACACATGCCGGTGGTTGAGCTGAGCCAGGGCCATGGCCTCCCGGCGGAAACGCTCCCGGGATCCCGCTTTCTCATCCCCGCCGAGACGGATGGATTTGAGGGCCACCCGGCGCTCCAGCACCGGATCCCAGGCCAGATAGACCGCCCCCATGCCACCTTGCCCCAGCAGGGCCTGCACCTGGAATCGGCCGATCTCCGTCCCAGGAGCCAAGCCTTCAGAAGCCGGATCTCCAGGGGAGTCCGCACCTGATGAGGGTGGATTCACAGGCTCGGTGGTCATGACTGGGATGGTAGTCGCAGGGACCAAAACCACCAAGGTGTCGAAAACAGAAGACTCTTTTTGACTACCGCATGCCCCGGCTCTGGGCGGTCTCGATGAGTTCCTTGATGCGGCGGGCATCGGCCTTTGTGTGGCCGTGGCTGGTGAGAGGATCGCTGCCGCCCGTGCTTTCGATGGTGATGTCGGACCAGAGCAGGCCGGTCTCGATGCGGACGCTGGCCACCTTCGACAGGTGGATGCTGATCTCGTTCACCGTGAACCAGGAGCGCTTGCGCCGGATCACCGCGGCATCCGTGACCTCGATGACCGTGGTGAACAGGTGGTTGCCCTGGGTCCAGCGGCTGGCCTTGAAGAGCTCGCTCATGCGATGGCTTCCTTCGCGGCGGTAACCACGGCCTGGGGCGTGACGCCGTAGGCTTCCAACAGCTTCTCGGGCTTGCCGCTCTGGCCGAACTGATCCTGCACCCCCACGCGGCGCACGGGCATGGGATGCGCCTCGGAAAGAATTTCCGCCACGATGCCGCCGAGCCCGCCGTGGGACTGATGCTCCTCGCAGGTGATCACCGCCCGGTGGTTCTTGGCCAGCGTCACCAGGGTTTCGCGATCGAAGGGCTTGATCGTGGGGCAGTGCAGCACCGTGGCCTCGATGCCATCGGCCGCCAGAAGCTCCGCGGCGTCGAGACAGATGGAGGTGCCCAGTCCGCAGCCCACCAGCAGCACGTCATTGCCTTCGCGCATCACCACGGCCTTGCCGATCTCGAAGCGGTAGTCCTCGGCATGGATGCGGGGGAACTTGTCCCGGGTCAGGCGGACATAGACGGGGCCCTGGTGGGCGTAGGCGGCCCGGATGGCCTGCCTGGTCTCGATGGCATCCGCCGGGGACAGGACGGTCATCCCGGGGATCATGCGCATGAGGGCCAGGTCCTCGAGGCACTGATGGGTGCCGCCATCCTCGCCCACGGTGAGGCCGGCGTGGGTGGCCACGATCTTCACATTCTGATGGCCCACGCCGACCGCCTGGCGCACGAACTCGTAGGCCCGGCCCGTGGCGAACATGGCGAAGGTGCTGACGAAGGGCACCACGCCCGTGGTGCTGGCCCCGGCGGCGGCGGCCACCATGCCCTGCTCGGCCGCGCCCATGTTGAAGAATCGCTGCGGGAAGGCCTTGGCGAACTTGCTGGTGCGAGTGGATCCCGCGAGGTCAGCGTCGAAGACGACGAGGTCGGCGCCTTCATTCCCCAGCTCCACCAGGGTGTCCCCGTAGGCATCCCGCAGGCTGTCCATGACGCCGCCCACCTTGCCGCCCACGCCCGCCGTCTCCATGCCCGCCATGACCACTCCCCTTGAAGGTTCCATTCTACGCGAGTGGACCCCGGGGCGCTGCCGCCGGGCGGCAGCGGTCTGCGGATCGCCGGGCGATGCACCCCTCCGGGCCTGGAGATCGTAGGCTGGAGACATGGCCCGGCCTCTCCGACCTTTCGCCCTGTTCTGGGGCCTGTTTCTCACCCTGAGCGGAGCCGCCCTGGCCCTGCGCCTCCGGACCCCAGGGCACCGGGCGCTTCCTTGGATGACCGGCGGTCTGCTGGTCCTGCTGGGTTTGCGGATCCTTGCGATGCTGCGGGAATGGCAGCAAGGACGCTTGCCCGGCGGCCGGCTGCTGCTGCCCTGCGTGATCCTGCTGGAAGGACTGGGATTGGTTCTGTCGAGGGCTTCGGACCTGGCCCTCCGGCTCCGACTGGGCACCGCCGTGGCGCTGGAGATCCTGCTTCTGGTCCTGGCCCTCCGCGCCTTACGGAACGCGAAGCTCCTTCCCGGCGCCTGGCCCGAGGATCGCATCGCCACGGCTTTTGAAGCCCTGGTCCCGCCCCGGGCTGCCCGTCTCATGGCCCTGGAACTGGTCATGCTGGGCAGCGCCTTCCACTTCCTTTTCAGGGGATTTCGTTCGCCTGCGCCCGAAGGCTTCAGCCATCATCGCGAATCCGCCCTGCGGAGTGTCCTCCCGGCCTTGCCCCTGCTCATCCCCGGCGATTTCCTGCTCATGAACGCGCTCTGTTCGGGGCTCCCGCCCTGGCTGCGCTGGACCCTGCACGGGACCACGGTCTACGCGGTGCTCTGGCTGTTCGGCCTCTACGCCACCGTGAAGGCCCGGCCCCATGCGATCCGGGCGGGTCAAGTCCACCTCCACCTGGGCCTCCTGAAAACCACGGCCTTCCCGGTGAACCATATCCTTTCCGCCACCCCCTTGCCGGACTTCGCCGACGACTGGGCCCGCCATGCCCACATGAAAGGCGTGCCAAGCCTGGTGGCCAAGGGATCGCCCATCCTCGAGCTGAAGCTGGCGGAACCCGTCCAGGTGATCGGCCTGCTGGGCCCTGGCCGACCCGTCAATCGCCTCGCGGTTTCCATGGATGATCCCGCCGCCTTCCTTGGCATCCTGGGCCAGCCATGCGCCTGAGCCTCCCCATTGATCCGCTGCTGCCCCAGATCGTGGACAGCCTCCGCAGCCAGCCGAACCTCGTCCTCCAGGCGGATCCCGGCGCGGGCAAGACCACCCGGGTGCCCCCGGCCCTGCTGGAGTCCGGCCTGCTGGGCGAGGGCGAGTGCTGGATCCTGGAACCCCGCCGCCTGGCGGCCCGGCTGGCCGCCACCCGCGTGGCCGACGAGCTGGGCGAGCCCCTGGGCCAGCGGGCGGGCTACGCCGTGCGCTTCGAACAGAAGGTGTCCAGGGCCACACGCCTGCGCTTCGTCACCGAAGGGCTGCTGCTTCGCCGCCTGCATGGCGACCCCCAGCTGCGCGGCATCGCCGCCGTGGTGCTGGACGAGTTCCACGAGCGCCACCTGCATACGGATCTGGCCATCACCCTGCTGCGGCGGCTTCAGCGATCGAACCGACCGGATCTGAAGCTGCTGGTCATGTCCGCCACCTTGGATCCCGGCCCCGTGGCGGCCTACCTCGACGCGCCGGTCTCGAAGAGCGAAGGCCGCGCCTTTCCCGTGGCCACCGCCTTCCTGCCTCGCCCCGACGACCGCCCCATCGATCAGCAGGTTTCCGACGCCCTCGACAAGCTGTACGGCGAGGGGTTGCGCGGCCACACGCTGGTCTTCCTCCCGGGGGCCGCGGAGATTCGCGCCTGCCTCAAGGGCTGCGAAGCCCTGGCGGCGCGGCGGGGCCTGAGCCTCCGCCCCCTGCACGGCGACCTGTCCCCGGAGGCCCAGGCCCTGGCGCTGGTAGCCAGCGACACGCCCAAGGTCATCCTCAGCACCAATGTGGCGGAAAGCTCCGTGACCCTGGATGGCATCGGCGCCGTCGTGGATTCGGGCCTGGGCCGGGAGGCCTCGCACTCGCCCTGGTCGGGCCTGTCCGGCCTGCGCACGGTGCGCATCAGCCAGGCTCGCTGCGTGCAGCGCACGGGCCGCGCCGGCCGCACGGGCCCCGGCCGCTGCCTGCGGCTCTACACCGAAGCCGATTACCAGGCCCGCCCCGCCTTTGACACCCCGGAACTCCAGCGCTCGGACCTGGCGGTGCCGCTGCTGTCCCTGCATGGCATGGGCATCACCGATCCCTCCACCCTGGACTGGTTCGAGGCGCCACCGGCAGCTTCGCTGGCAGCCGCCGAAGGCCTGCTCACGCGCCTTGGCGCCCTGACCGAGGGAGCCCTCACCGCCGTGGGCAGGCGCATGGCGGATCTGCCTCTGCACCCACGCCTGGCCCGCCTGGCGGTGGCTGGGGAGGACCTCGGCATTCCCCAGCTGGCGCTTCGCGCCGCGGCCCTCCTGGAAAGCGGCAACCTGTCGGCCCGCCAGGGCCTGGACCGGGGACCGGTCAAAACGGGCCATGGTGCGGATTCGGATCTGCTGCTGCGCCTGGATCAGTTCGAGGAGGCGGAAGCCGCGAGCTTCAGCGCCGGTGCCTGCCGGGCGGCGGGATTGGATGCCTCCGCCGTGCACCGCGCCAAGCGGGCTGTGCAGTCCCTGACGCGGCTCCTGCCTTCGCCCGCGCCCCCTGCGGATGCGGAGACGCGCCTGCTCAAGGCCCTGCTCATGGCCTATCCGGACCGCGTGGGCCAGCTGTCAACCAACGGCACCTGCGCCTTCGCCAGCGGTGGCGGCGCGAAGCTCGATCCCGCCAGCCGCGTGCGGCGGCCTGGGCTGATCCTGGCCCTGGAGGCCGAAGCCGTGAAACAGGGCACCGGCACCCAATCCCAGATCCGCCTGGCCTCGCGCTGCGAAGGCGACTGGCTGCTGGACGCCTTCCCGGAGCGTCTGGAGGACGTGGACGACGTGACCTTCAACGCCTCGGCGGGACGGGTGGAGCGGCGCTCCGAAATCCGCTTCGACGGCCTCGTCATCGATGCCAGCCGCGGCCCAGCGGATCCTGCGGACCCCCGGGTGGCCACCCTGCTGGCCGAAGCCCTGCGGGACCGCCCCCTGGACGAGGTCCCCGCGCGCTTCCTGGCCCGCCTGGTCTTCCTGCGAAAGCACCGGCCGGAGCTGGCGCTCCCGGAAGATCCCCTGGGGCCCCTGTTGGCCGGCGCCTGCGCCGGTCGCACCAACCTGCGCGAAGTGCAGGATGTGGATTGGCCCGCGGCCCTGCGTCAGGCTTTTCCCGCCGAGACCCTGCGTCTCCTGGACGCCTGGGCTCCCGAGAGCATCCAGCTGCCCAAGGGCCGCCCCACCAAGGTCCACTACGAGGATGATCCCCCCTGGATCGCCTCGCGGCTCCAGGATTTCTGGGGCCTGAAGAAGACCCCCGCCGTGGCGGGCGGCGCCGTGCCTCTGGTGTTGCACCTGCTGGCCCCCAACATGCGCGCCCTGCAGGTCACCACGGATCTCGCGGGCTTCTGGCAGCGGGTCTACAAGGAACTCCGGCCCGCCCTGTCTCGGCGGTATCCCAAGCATCACTGGCCGGAATAGCCACCACCCCGCAGATCCGCCAGCATGTCACGGGCCCCGGCTTCCAGCAGCGTGCCGTCCAGGCCGGTCGCCAGCAGTGTGAAGCCCGCCACTTCGTGGGTCCGGATCTCCGCTGCGGTCATGCGAAAGATGCCCATAGGCAGGTTCACCTCCAGGCAGGCCAGGGCGATGGCGTCCACCGCCGCCCGGAAGGCGGGATGGTCGAACTGCTCCGGGATGCCCAGGCTCTCGCTCAGGTCGTAGGGCCCCACGAAAACCGCAGCCACGCCAGGCACGCGGACCATGGCCCCGATGTTCGCCACGGCCTCCCGGGATTCCGCCTGGATCACCACGAGGCCCCGGCCTCCCACTGCCTGGACGGCATCCTCCGCCTGTTGGGCCGTATCCACGTGGGGAACGATGATCCCCTCCACTCCGCAGGCGGCCGCTTCCTCGAGAATCGAGGGCTGCTGGGAGCGGACCCGCAGGAGGCAGGGCGTGGCGCCAGCAAGGCGCTCCAGGACCGCTTCGGCTTCCTTGGGCCCGAAGCCACCGTGTTCCCCATCCAGGAACAGCCAGTCGAAACCCTGGCGGGACAACCGCAGGGCCACCTCGGGATGGGGGATCCGCACCAGCGTTCCCAGCAGGCGCTCCCCGGAGCGAAGACGGTCGGAAAAGGCAGATCGAGCCATGGGGCACCCCCCTTCAGCTTGCCGTCCTCCGGGTGCCAAGGCGAGCCAATCGCGGTACCGTGGACCCATGCTGACCTTCCGCCCGATCCAGCCCGAAGACGACGCCGCCGTGGCCGCCATCATCCGGGCCGTCATGCCCGAATTCGGCGCCGACGGCCCGGGCTTCGCCATCCACGATCCCGAGGTGGATCACATGAGTTCGGCCTATGCGATCCCGGGCGCGGCCTATTTCGTGGTGGTGGACGAGAAGGCCCGGGTCCTCGGGGGAGGCGGCGTGGCGGCTCTTGAAGGGGGCGAGCCGGGGGTCTGCGAGCTGCGGAAAATGTATTTCCTGCCGGAGGTCCGGGGCCAGGGCATGGGCGAGAAGGTGTTGCGGCATTGCCTGCAGGTAGCCCGGGACCTGGGCTACCGCATCTGCTACCTGGAAACCCTCACGGGCATGGACCAGGCCTTGAAACTCTACGGGAAAGTAGGCTTCAAGCCCCTTTGCGCACCCATGGGACGCACCGGCCATGGCGGCTGCGACCATTGGTTCGCCCTGGAGCTGCAGTGATCATCGGCCTGGGGACCGATATTTGCCCTCCCGACCGCCGGGTGACGCAGCAGAGCCCGGGGGGCTCTGCGAAGTCGGGCCCCGGCGAGAAGGGAATCAAGGATCCAAGGGAGTTGCCATGATCCTGGGCCTGGGCACGGATATCTGTCCCCCCTCCCGCTGGCGCCACCTGGTGGAACGATTTGGTGCGGAGAAATGCGCGAACCGCGTGCTGCACCCGGAGGAGGCCGCCTACCTCCTGGCCGGGAACCGGGACCGCCTGCCCGAGCGGCTGGCCGGCCGCTGGGCCCTTCGGGAAGCGTTCGGCAAGGCGCTGGGCCTGGGCCTGGACGGCTGGTCCTGGAAGCAGCTCCGGTTCATGAACGGACGGCTCTGGGCCCAGGATGCCCTGGCGGAACTGCTGGCGCGCCGGAACATCCACTCCCTGCATGGCAGCGTCAGCCACGACGGGGATGTAGCCTTGGCCGTGGTGATCCTCGAAGGTTGACCAAATTCAAGACGGAGGACCCCCGGGCCGATTCCAAGCCATAGGACGACTCGATGGACCCTATCCAGGCCAAACAGCAGATGACCCTTGCCGAATTCCGGAGTCTCCGGGATTTCATCTATGGCAAATCCGGCATCTTCTTCAGCGAGTCCAAGCAGTACTTCCTGGAGAACCGTCTCAGCAAGCGCATCGCCGAACTGAAGCTGAAAACCTATGGCGACTACCTGTCCCTGCTGCAGGGCATGCAGGGCCCAGCGGAACTCAAGCGGCTCTTCGTGGAGATCACCACCAACGAAACCAGTTTCTGGCGCAACCCGCCCCAGATCGAGGCCTTCCAGAACATCGTCCTGCCCGATGCCGTCAAGCAGGCCCGGGAAAGGGGTCAGAGCCGCCTGCGCATCTGGTCCGCAGCCTGCTCCAGCGGCGAGGAACCCTACACGCTGGCCATGATCTGCCATGAACTGAAGGACACCGTGCTGCGGGGGTTTTCGGTGGAGATCATCGGCACCGACATCAGCGAGAAGGTGCTGGCCCAGGCCCAGGATGGCGTCTACAACAGCTACACGCTGAGGAACCTGACGCCCGAGCAGCTGCAGCGCCATTTCCTCGCCCTGGGCAAGGAACTCTTCCAGGTGAAGCCCGAACTGCAGCGGCTCACCAGCCTGAAGAACTTCAATTTGGTGGACTACGCGGGCTACCGGTCCCTGGGCACCTTCGACATCATTTTCTGCCGCAATGTCCTGATCTACTTCGACGAGCAGGTAAAATCCCAGGTGCTCAAGGGGTTCCACGAGCAGCTGCACCCCAAGTCGTACCTGCTGGTGGGCCACAGCGAAAGCATTCACGCGTTCAACACCGGGTTCGAGCTGTTGCATTTCAGCAAGGCCATGGGTTACCGGAAGCGGACCTGAGCGGAGCGAACATGCCCATCACCCCCCAAGAACTCATTGCGAACCTCGGCGATCTGCCGCCTCTGCCCCAGGTGGCCTCCCAGGTCCTGCGCATCTCGGCGGATCCCGATGCCTCGGCGGAAGATCTCCGCAAGGTCATCTCCATGGACCAGGCCCTCACCAGCCAGATCCTCAAGATCTCCAATTCCGCCATGTTCGGCATGGTGCGGGAAGTCACGACTCTCACCCAAGCCATCATGACCCTCGGGTTCTCCACCATCAAAAGCGTGGTCATCGCCAGTTCGGCCAAGAACCTTTACCACCGTGGCACCGTCGGCCTGCAGGAGCGGCTCATCTGGGAGCACGCCCTCGTGTCGGCCATCGCCAGCCGCGCCTTCGCCAAGAGCCTCCGCTTCGCCCGGGTGGAAGAGGCCTTCATCGGCGGGCTCATGCATGACATCGGGAAATCCGTCATGGGCGTGAAGTTCCCGGAGCGGTACAGCACCCTGCTGCGCACCGTCTACAACGACAAAGTCAATGCGCTCGAGCTGGAACTGGACACCTTCGGCTTCGACCACGCCATGGTGGGAGAAGCGCTGGTGGGCAAGTGGAACCTGGCCACGAGTCTCCAGTCGGCCGTGCGCTGGCACCACGATCCCATCCATTCCGAAGGGGATCACCAGACCCTGGCGGCCATCGTGGCCCTGGCCAACCAGCTGACTTTGGAAGCCAAGATCGGCATCGGCGATCCCGAGCACCTCCAGGACGCCACCCTGCAGGCCATGGAAATCCTGAAGGTCGGTCCCGAGGCGCTCGAAGGCCTCAAGGAAGGCGTCCGGAACGCCATCGAGCAGGACAAGACGATGATCGCGGAGTTTTGAATGATTTCCCGGGAGCAGTTCATCTCGCGCCTGAAGGCCCGCACCCTTCCGAGCCTCCCCCTGACGGTGGTGGCTCTGGGCGAAGCCGTTCAGGACGAGCGCTGCACCGTGGACCGCATCCTCGCCATCCTTTCGAAAGATCCCTCCCTCTCGGCAACCCTGCTCCGGCTCGCGAACAGCGCCCTCTACGGCGGCGATGAATCCGTGATGGACCTCCGCACGGCGGTGCTGCGCCTGGGCTTCGACGCCGTGGCCAACCTCGGGACCGGGGCGGCGGTCATCCGCACCTTGAAGGGCGGAACCCATCTGGATCCCCTGAAGCTGTGGCAGCACAGCGTGGCCGTGGGCCTCACCGCCAAGGGCATCTGCCTTCTGGCCAAGCGGCACGGCCAGGCGGAGACGGCCTTCCTGTCCGGCCTCCTGCATGACATCGGCAAGATCGCCCTCGACACCTGCTTCCCCGGGGAGTACTCACAAGTCATCCAGGCCGTGGCCGACGGTGCCTTCATCGTGGACGCCGAATACGACATCCTCGGCATGACCCACGCCGAAGCCGGATCCCTCCTGGCCGCGGAATGGTCCTTCCCCCAGGTGATCGTGGAGGTCATCCGGGATCACCACGAACCCGCGCCCAACGAGTTCCTGCCCAACCTCATCCATCTGTCGGATCTGCTCGTGCGCATGCGCATCCCCACGGGGCCCTTCGACGAACATCTCATGGTCTCCTTCGAGGACCTCCCGGCCTTCAAGGCCGTCCTCGCGGGTGCCCTCCAGAAGGACCTGGATGTGGAGCGCTTGACCTTCTCCATCGACGACGAGGTGGACCACGCCTTGGCCTTCGTCGAACTGGCCTTCCAGTAAGGAACCTCCATGACCATTCGCGTTCTAGTGGTGGATGACAGCCCCTTCATGAGGAAGTCCCTCCAGAAAATGCTGGAGGATGCGCCCGATATCCGCGTGGTGGCCACCGCCCGGGACGGCATCGATGCCCTGGAGAAGATCCACGAGCACAAACCGGACATCATCACGCTCGATATCGAAATGCCCCGCATGGACGGCTTGACCTGCCTGAAGCGGATCATGGCGGAATGCCCCCTCCCGGTCCTCATGGTGTCCAGCCTCACCCAGGAGGGTGCCCAGGCCACCCTGGACGCGCTGTCCTTCGGCGCCCTCGACTTCATCGGGAAGGAAAGCAGCTTCGCCAGCATGAGCATTCTGCAGATCCAGCAGGATCTCCAGGAGAAGGTCCGGCGGCTGGCGACCAGCCCGCGCTTCCAGCATCGCGCACCCGGGACACCTGCCCAGCCCCCAGCCGCCCAGGGCCAGCCGTCTCCTTCGGGCCCTGCATCGGCTTCCACCGCGGCCAAACCGGCCCCTTCAGCCAAGCCCACCTCCCTGGGCGCGGGCCTCGCGGTCTCCCCCCAGGCGGAACTGCTGGTCATCGGCAGTTCCACGGGCGGGCCCAAAGCCCTCCAGGACATCCTTCCCGCCATCCCGGCCAACCTGCCCGTCCCCTGCCTCATCGTCCAGCACATGCCCAGCACCTTCACCAAGCCCTTCGCGGATCGCCTGAACGGCCTCTGCCAGGTGCATGTGAAGGAAGCGGAACAGGGCGAGCCCCTCAAAGCCGGCACCGTGTACATCGCCCCCGGCGGCATCCACATGACCTACGGCGCCCGCGGCAAGGGCTGCATCGACCTCACCCCTGAACCCGTGTCCTCCCTCCATCGGCCGAGCGTCGACGTGCTGTTCCTGAGCGTCGCCGAGCTCTTCCATGGGCAGGTGCTGGCGGGCATCCTCACCGGCATGGGCGCCGACGGGGCCAAGGGCATGGAGCAGCTGAAGAAAAAGGGGGCCCATACCCTGGCCGAAGCTGAAGAGACCTGCGTGGTCTACGGCATGCCCCGGGCGGCGTTCGAGAAGGGCTGCGTGGACCTCGTGTCACCCCTGCCCGACATCGCCGGCCACATCAAACGGCACTTCCACATCTGATGTACACACCAGCGATCCTGGGGTCTCTTCAAATTCCGGCTGCGGCGGCGCCGACGGCCTCCGCCCTCTTTGCGGCCCTGCCCGGCGGAATGTTGGAAGCCTCCTTGGAGGCCAGCCTCCCGGAAGGCTTGCTGCTTCGCTTCGCGGATGGCAGGACCCTCCAGGCCCAGGGAAATCTTCCCTTTCCGGAGGGCAGCCTGCTCACCCTCAAGGCCATGCCCCTTCCTTCCGGCGCGGGCATGCGGTTGCAGGTGATGCAGGCCACGCCGCCGCCCCAGTCGCCGCTGCTTTCCCCTCTGGCGCACGGGGAGGCCCTGCCTCTTCTGGCCCGCCTCCAGGAGGGCGAGTCGCCGGCCCTGGCCACCCTCTTCCGTCATCTGATCCAGGCCGGGAGCGCCGCCGCCGAATCACCCGCGAACTGGTCCACCTGGATGAAGGAGGCCATCCAGACCCTCTCCAGCCCCGCTCAATCGCCGGCGGAGGCACCGTTTCACCAGTTGCAAGCCAAGGAAGGCACCGCCTGGTTCGAGCTGCCCCTGCCTTGGGCCCCGGGGGAGCCCCTCCGGCTCTGGATCGAGTCCGACCAGGAAGCACCGGCGCCCGGAACAGAACCAGTCCAGCGGGCCTTACTGAGCGTGGCCTTCAGCACCTTGGGAGACGTTCGCCTGGGCCTCGAGCAGCGGCCTTCAGGTTTGCGGGTCCGGCTCTGGCTTCGGGAGCCCGAACGGCTCGCGGGGGTGCTCCCGGACCTGAAGGCCGAACTCGCGGCCCAGGGGCGCCCGGTGGAGATCCAGCTGCTGCCGATGCCCGAACCGGCGCCGGATCTGCGCTCGCTGGCCGGCGGCACGCCGCTTCAGGCCCTAGGCTGAAACGATGGAGACCATGCCCTTCGACGAGCAGCCCAGCGGCACCTTTCCCATCCAATCGAGGCGCCGGCGCCGCCGCATTCCCACTACACAGGTGGTGGTGGGCTATTGGGTCGCCTTCATCCTGCTGCATCTGCTCGCCGGCGCGGTGAGCGCCCATAACGGCGCCTACCTCTGGTTCTACCCGGC
The DNA here is from genome assembly GCA_035255365.1 of Geothrix sp. Taxonomy (GTDB): domain Bacteria; phylum Acidobacteriota; class Holophagae; order Holophagales; family Holophagaceae; genus Geothrix. The sequence continues at coordinate 20,464 of DATEZS010000093.1, read as the reverse complement.
CGGCTTGAGCATCGCCCTGCTGCTGATGCTCGGTCCTAAGGCTCTCCCGGCCGTGATCCTGGCTCCCCTTCCCGTGAACCTGTTCCTGCGCCCCATGGGGATGGGTGCTCTGCCCATCATCGGGATGGCCGTGGCCTACGGCTGCGGCTTCACCCTGGCGGTCATGGCCTTCCGCCAGGCCCGATTCTCCCCGCGGCTTCGGCGGGTGCAGGATGTGGCGGGCTTCCTGGCCCTGTCCTTCCTCGGTCCCTTGCTCGCCCTCGTGCCGATGCTCGGGATTTTGTCGCTCACGGGAACCCTCGCCGCCGGAACCTTTCTGGGGGCCCTCCGCACCCTCCTGCTGGGCAGCGTCCTGGGCATTCTCTCCTCTGCCCCGGTGGTCCTGATCTGGATCCGCCCCATCCTTGCCGTGGGCACTCCGCGCTCCATCGGAACCCCTCTGGAGATTCAGCTCCGGGAAGCGATTCTGCAAGGCCTCACCCTCCTGCTGGGTACCTGGCTGCTGGTGCATTTCAACAGGCCGGATGCCATCCAGTGGAAGTACGTCCTCTTCTTGCCGATGGCCTGGGTGGCCTTGAGGGGTGGATTGCGAAGCACGACCCTGGCCATCCCCTGGTGCAGCTTCTGGATTGCCCTGGGCGTACTCGTTACCGCGGTGCGCACTCCGGTGATCCATAGCCTGCAGGCCTTCCTCATCGTCCTCTTCGGCATCTCGCTGCTGTTCGCGTCGGCCGTGGAAGCCAGGGACGGAGCGCTCCGCCTCGGTGAAATCCGCCGGCGGCGCCTGTCGCAGCTGGGCAATTGCACCGGAGCCATCCCGTGGGGCATGGACCTTGGCACCGGAGAGAGCGGCTTCATGGGCCTTCGCGCGGAAACCCTGCTGGGGCGCCCCCGGGGGGACTGGCAGACCAGGCCATTCTGGGGCGGAGTAATCCACACCCAGGACCAGGCGATTTTCCAGAACTTCCTCCGGAGCCTGAGCCGCCCCGGCGAAACGGGCCAGGTGGAGTTCCGCCTGCTCGACGCCTCCGGCGAGAGCCACTGGGTACGGGCGCTCGGCGGACTGGAAGCCAGCATTTCACCCAGCTGGGTCATGGGCTTCCTCTTCGACATCCAGCCCCACAAGCGGGCCGAGGAGGACGCCCTGAGGGCCACCCTGAAGGAAAAGGATCTGCTGCTGAGGGAAATCCATCACCGGGTGAAGAACAATCTCCAGGTGGTCTCCAGCCTCCTGCGCCTCCAAGCCTCCACCCAGACCGACGCCACCGTGCAGCGGGTCCTCAAGGAAGCCCAGGACCGCGTCCAGGCCATCGCCCTGATCCACCAGAAGCTCAAGCACGCGCCCGATTTCACCCAGGTGGACCTGCCCGACTATGTGCAGACCCTGGCCGATCGCCTGGTCCGCAGCTATGCCAACGTCCCGGCGCTCATCGACCTCAAGGTCCATGTGGAGGTGGAAGGGGTGGACATCGGCCCCGATGCGCCGGTCCCCCTGGGCCTGATCCTCAACGAGCTGGTGGCCAATGCCCTCCAGCATGCCTTCCCGCCGGGCGAAGGCGGCTCTCTGGAAATCCGCCTGGACCGGGATGAGCGCGGCTGGGTGCGGGTGCGGGTGACCGACTCGGGCCAGGGTCTGCCGGAATCCGTGGAGCTGGACGGCGGTGGTTTGGGATTCCAGTTGGTGCGGGCACTGACCGATCAGCTGGGAGGGACCCTGGAGTTGGAACGACGCAAGGGCGCCTCCTTCCTCCTCGCGTTCCCTCCCCCGAATCCAAACCCATGAATCAGCCCCAACCCCAGATCCTCATCGTCGAAGACGAAGCCATCGTGGCCATCGACCTGAAGCTGCACCTTCAGGAGCTGGGGTATGGCGTGCCTTCCCTGGCCTCCTCCGGCCTGGAGGCCATCCGCCAGGCGGAAAAGCACAGGCCCTCGCTGGTCCTCATGGACATCAACCTGGGCTCCGGCATGGACGGCATCCAGGCCGCCGCCCAGGTGCAGGCCATGGGCATCCCCGTGGTGTTCCTCACCGCCTTCGCCGACGAGTCCACCTTGGAGCGCGCGAAGGCCAGCGGCCCCTATGGCTACCTCGTCAAACCCTTCGACGAACGGAGCCTCCGCTCCACGGTGGAAATGGCCCTCTACCGCCATCGCATGGAGACCAAGCTCAAGGCCAGCGAGAGCCGCTTCCGCGCCATCCTCGAGCACGCCCTCGATCTGGTGGTGGTCTTCAACGCCAAGGGCACGATCACCTACGCCAGCCCTTCGGCTTCGCGCATCCTCGGCTACGACACCTCGGAACGGCTCGGCAGCGATGCCATCAGTCTCATCCATCCCGAGGACCGCGATCGCTTCCGCGCCGCCTTCCTGGATCTGCTCCAGCGGCCGGGCGAATCCATCATGCTGGAAATCCAGGTGCTGAACAAGAACGGCCAGCCGCGCCTCATGGAGGCCATCACCCACAATGCGCTGGAGGTGCCGGGGGTCCACGGCCTGATCGTGAACGCCCGCGACATCACGGAACGGCGCCTGGCCGAGCAGGATCGCCAGTCCATGGAGTTCAAGGTCCAGCAGGCCCAGAAGCTGGAGAGCCTTGGCGTGCTGGCCGGCGGCATCGCGCACGACTTCAACAATCTGCTCATGGGCATCCTCGGCCATGCCGGGCTGGCCCTCATGGAGCTGGGCGCCGATTCCCCGCTGCGCCGCCGCCTCCTCCAGATCGAAAAGGCCGGCACCCGCGCGGCGGAGCTCACCAACCAGCTCCTGGCCTACTCGGGCCGGGGCAGGTTCCAAGTGGAGCCCATCTCCCTCACGGTGCTTGTGGACGAGATGGAAGGCCTGCTCGAGACGGTCATCTCCAAGAAGGCCACCCTGGAGCACAACTACGCCCCGGATCTGCCCAGCATCGAGGGCGACGCCACCCAGATCCGGCAGGTGGTCATGAACCTCATCACCAACGCGTCCGACGCCCTGGGCGACCAGAGCGGACGGATCACCATTTCCACAGGCGTCATGGCCAGTGGCCCGGACACGCCCTGCCTCGCGGGAACGCCCCCGGAGGGCAGCGCCGTCTTCCTGGAGGTGAAGGACACGGGCATCGGCATGGAAGCCGATACCCTCCAGCGCATCTTCGACCCCTTCTTCACCACCAAGTTCACGGGCCGCGGCCTCGGCCTCGCGGCTGTGCTGGGCATCGTGCGGGGCCACGACGGCGCCATCCAGGTCTCAAGCGAACCCGGCCAAGGCACGGCCTTCCGGCTCATCTTCCCCCTCTCCTCCAAGCGCCTCAAGGCCCCGGCCGCCCGGGAGATCACCCTGCCCGCCTACCACAGCCAGGGGCTCATCCTGGTGGTGGACGATGAGGAGATCGTCCGCACGGTGGCCACCTCCACCCTGGAGCGCTGCGGTTTCACGGTGATCACGGCCAACCATGGCCGCAAGGGCCTCGACACCTTCCGCGAACACGCCGACAGGATCCGCGCGGTCGTCCTGGACCTCACCATGCCCGTCATGGGCGGTGACGAGGTGCTGGGCAGCCTGCGGGCGGATGGCGGCCCCGGAGCCACCGTGCCCGTGCTGCTCTCCAGCGGCTACAGCAGCACGGACGTGGCCGAAAACCTCCAGCGCCTGGGACCTCTGAACTTCCTCCAGAAACCCTACGGTCCCGAAGATCTCATCCGGAAGATCCGCGCCTGTCTGGGGGAATGAGCGCTCGCCCTCGATTCAGGAAGTGGCCTGGATCATGCCGCGCAGGCGCTGGGTGAGCACCCGGAGCACGCCCTCGGCGATGGCCGGGTGCTCATGGAGCATCCCCATGAACGAGCGGCCCTGAACCACAAGCGCCAGGCCTTCCGTCAAGGCGCTCACCGTGGCGGCACGGGGGGCCGGGTCCAGCACCGCCATCTCGCCGATGCAGGCGCCTTCCCTCGAATCCCCCAGGGAACGGGGCCGCCCATCCTGGTCGAGGATCCAGGCGCGCACCCGGCCCTGCAAGAGGACGAACACATCGTCGGACTGATCGCCCTGATGGCAGAGCACATCATCCGGGGCGAGGACCCGCAGGGTGGCGGTGGACGCGAGGACCTCGAGATCGTCCGGTTCGAGCTGGGCGAAGATGGACACGCCGTGCAGGAACATGAGCTTTTCAAGGGTGCCCAGCGGGGAATCCCCCTGGGCCGTGCGGCGGGAGGACGGAGGGCCCGCCCCTTCCAGCCGGAAGGCGCCTGTTCCGGACCTGGGTCCCGTGGTGCTCTTCGGCAGGGACTGCAGGGCCGCCCGAAGCAGCCACTGTTCTTCCTCCTCGACCAGCTCCGCCAGGGCCTGATCCAGACCCTTCGGAACCCCGAGCAGCCCTTGAGCCGTTTCCCGGACCAGGGGCTCCGGATCCATGAGAGCGCCCCGGAGCGTCTTATCCGAGGCCTCATCCCGCAGGTAGGCCAGCAGCGAAAGCGACGCCGCCCGCACGAAGCGCGATTCGTCCAGGGCCGCCTGACGCAGCGACGATCCCACCTCCTCGGCCGCCACCGACTGGGCTGTCAGGGGGGCGAGGACGGCTCCCATGGCCCCGCAGTCCGTCAGGGCACCCAGGTACTCGTAGGTCCGGGCAAGGCCCCCGGAGGCCTCCAGGAGCAGCCGCATGTCCTGGATCTGCGGTTCCTGGAGGCCGATAGCCAGGAGGTGGAGGATGCGATCCACGTGCTGGCGCTGACGCCACTGCACGACGTGGCGGAAGAAGGCCAGGCGCCGGTGGGCTTCCTCGGAGGCCTGGGTGAAGGCCCGGCCGGCCGCCAGCCGCTCGGCGGCCAGATCCCCGCGCTGAAGCTCCACGGTCAGCCGGACAAGGTCCTGCAGCCGGGCCACCAGGGGGCCCTGCTCGCCGCGCAGGTCATCCAGAATGCGGGCGTGCTCCTCGGGCCGGATGCGGTGCACCTGCTGCAGGGATTGCAGGGCGGCGGCGTCGGGCCGTTGACCGCCCAGGAGCAGGGCCTCCAGTTCCCGCCGGTACTGATCGAGCTGCAGCTGTTTCTCCCTCGAGCCCTGGAAGTCGGGTTCGAAGAGCTGCTTCTCCTCCAGCGACAGTTCCGAGAGGAGCTTCTCGTGGTCCTTCTCGGTCACGCCCAGCTGGGCCCGCAGGGTCTGGAGCATGAGCAGGTTGCCGCGATTGAGGACGCCTTCCGCCAGGAGGTCCCGGACGGTGGCCTTGTAGGCCTTCAGCCGGGCTTCCCGCTGCTGCACCCGCTCCTGGTGGAGCAGGTAGATGTCGCTGAGCCGATTGGACGGCGGCGCATCCTCCCATTCCCATCGTTTCAGCAGGCCCTTCGCGAACTTCTCCTGGACGAAGGAAGCCTCGTTGCGGGTCCACCGCGCCAACAGGAGCACAGTAGCCACCATGGCGATGCCCAGGGTCAGGGCCTGCCGGATCCAGGCGGGAAAGGCCGCGAGCAGGGACTGGCCGGCAAATCCGTAAAAGAGCACGAACCCCGTGAACCCCGCGAGCGCCAGGCACCGGTGCCGGATCAGGGTCCCGGCCCCCTCCTCCGGATGCCGGGCTAGGAGTCCCTTTTCCAGAAGGCTGAAGAGCAACAGGCTGGCGAGGCCGAAGGCCAGGAAGGTGAGTGGAACGGCCGCCAGCCGGGGAATCGCCGACGCGAAGAAGAAGCCCGGAGCGAGCATCCTCGAGACCAGATGAGGGTCCCGGGACCACGCCCCGCTGAGGTACTGGCTCCAGCTTCCATCGGCCAGATAGAAGTAGCTGTAGAAGGCCAGCACCAGCCCCGGCCAGAGGTAGTAGACCCGCCGCCGGGCGGAGGAATCCGACTCCTTCCAATAGGCCTGTTCCAGATCGATATCCGGGCAGTTCTTCTTGCAGGCGGTGCAGGTCGCGCACTGGGAATTGCCTTCCCGGGACAGGAGCAGCGAGGGTTCCTGGTAGATCTTCTCGATCACCCCCACGGGGCACAGGTGGTTGCACCAGGTCTTGCCCGTGAAGAAAAAACCCACGGTCGCGGCGGCGAGAATCACGACCGCGAACAGACCCGCCAGGGCCCAGGGGGTGCCATTGGCCCCCAGGTGCCGCCAGATCATGCCAGCCGCCAGCAGGGCCAGCTGGACTTCCAGCCCATGGGCCGCGAACCACTCGTTCACCTTCCTCTTGCGCTGCACCTTGAACCGCTGCCCGAGGGTCGCGAAAAAGGCCAGGGGACACGCCCGGCGCCAGGCATAGTAGCCTGCCACCGCGATGCCCAGCGGCAGGGCGGAAACCACGAAGCCCCAGACCACCTTGGGACCGCTGGCCAGGCCCAGGGCCAGAGGGAACACACCGACCAGGACCAGGATCCCCGCCAGGCGTACGAGCCAAATCTGCCAGGGCTCCGATGACGCCTTCGGCGCGGCTTTGGGGGGGGTGGTACCGGCCATGAAACCTCGGGGTGGACTGGTGAATCGTGTGGAGACATTAATCTAGATCCAGTCTCAACACCACCCCGATGATTCTTTTCTCCCCACGAAGGATCAGGCCTCTGGAGCCGAGGGGTTCTGGGGATCGAAGAAACGATAGGTGTTCTTTCCGGCATGCTTGGCCGCATACATGGCGGTATCCGCATGCTTGATCAACTCGGCGGGGGTTCTCCCATGCCCGGGGAACATGGCGATGCCGATGGAGGTTCCGATTCGCGCCACCTTGCCCCGGATGTCCATGGGCTCATTGATGGCGGCAATGGCACGGTTGGCGATTTGGATCACCTCTTCCGCCCCTGCTGGGCTGTCCAGCAGGATGACGAACTCATCGCCCCCCAGGCGGGCCACCGTATCCGCCTGCCGCACCTGGGCCTGGAGCCTCTGGGCCACCAGCTTGAGCAGGCCGTCGCCGACATCATGCCCAAGGGAGTCGTTGACGACCTTGAACCGGTCCAGATCCAGGAACATGACCGCCAGGCAGCTCCGATCACGCTCCACCTTCGCAAGCTGGTGATCCAGGCGATTCATCAACAGGGAGCGATTCGGCAAGTCGGTCAAGGCATCATGGAATGCTAAATGCTTTATTTTATCGTCGTTATGCCTGAATTCCGTAATGTCGTTGAACACCGAAACATATCGCACCGGCTCGCCGACCCGCCCGGAAATCTTCGTGATGGTCAACCATTCCAGATAGACCTCACCCCCTTTGCGGCGATTCCAGATTTCCCCCTGCCAGCGACCGGTCGCACTGATGTCCCGCCACATCGCAGCGTAGAAGGCCTGGTCGTGGTGATTGGATTTGAGGATCCGCGGTGTCTTGCCGCTGACCTCCTCCGCGCTGTATCCGGTGATCTCCGTGAAGGCGGGATTCACGGACAGAATGTTCAGGTCCGCATCGGTGATGAGGATGCCCTCGACGGTGTTGTGGAAGACGCTGGCAGCCAGTTGTAGGTCAGCTTCCGCTTCCTTGAGCGGCGTCACGTCGCTCACCAGGACGAAAAACCCAGCGATCTGGCCATCGGCTTTCACGTCCGGGACATAGTTGGCCAAGGTATGGCTGATGGTTCCACCCACCCGGGTCAAGGTGCGTTCGAACTGCTGCCTTTCACCCTTCAAGGCACCCCGGATATAGGGTTCATTCAGGGAAAACAGACGCTCGCCCATAAGGTCCTGGATGGTGGTGCCAAGGAGCGCCTCAGGGCTCTTGCCGAACCAATCCAGGTAGGACTGGTTGGCGAAACGGCAGCGCAGGTCCTTGTCCCAGTAGGCGACCAGCCCGGGCAGGGAGTTGGCGATGGTCTTGATGAAGTGTTCGCTCTCGGTCAACGCCTGGTTGGATCTGATGAGAAGCGCCCTGGCGCGGAACATCGCTTCGGTAATATTGGAGAGCGCCACGCCAATGACGATGAAAAGGCCCATGCGCAGATAGTCGCCTGGCGTCACCAGATAGGGCTTCTCAACCAGGAGCGGCCAACCGAACAGGACGACCAGGCAGGAGAGCGTGGTTGCCAGCAAGCCCGGTATGAGGCCTCCAGATAATGCTGCGAATACCACCGCCGGATAGAAGGTCAGCCAGGGAATGGCCGCGCCCAGGTCATGCAAGGCCCAGATCCGGAGCACGGCGGCGAAGACCACGATCAAGACGGCGAAAATGTTGCGCGGCAGGAGATCGCGTGATCCTGATGCTGGTTGGAGACCTTTTATCACTAGAAAAGCCTATGGAATTGAACTCGGTCTTTTCAGGAATCGCCTGAACCCGGTTCACGTTTCACAAATAGCACAACCTCAACATATAGAGGCTGCCTCCATTATCGGCTCAAGCGACATCAATCTTGAAAACCCGCCCTGGTCTCGCCTTGCCGGCATGTGCCCAGCCCGCCCCTGACGAGGCAGGGACCCTGGCGCATACCCGGCGTAGATCAGGCGTTATTTGTCCCGACCGGCGGCCCGCAGTTGCTTCATGAGCCTGGGAAGGCGGTTGAGAGCGGCCTGGGCCTCGGTCCATTCACGATGGGGTCGGGCCGGGAAGCCGGTGACGAAACTGCCTTCGGGCAGGCTTTTGGCCACCACGCTGTTGCCACCCACGATGCTGCGGCTGCCGATCTCGATGTGACCCACCACGCCCACCTTGCCCGCCAGGGTCACGTAGTCCCCCAGCTTGGTGGAGCCGCTGATGCCCGTCTGGCTCACCAGAAGACAGTGGTTTCCCACCTGGACGTTATGGGCCACCTGCACCTGGTTGTCGATCTTCGTGCCGTCGCCGATGCGGGTGGGCCCCAGCACGCCGCGGTCGATGGTGACGCAAGCACCGATCTCCACCTCGTCACCCACTTCCACCCAGCCCACCTGGGGAATCTTGGCATGGTGCCCATCCACCAGCACATAGCCGTAGCCGTCGCTGCCCACCACGGAATTGGCGTGGATGGCCACCCGGTTCCCGAGCCGGGTCCGGCGATAGAGCACCACCCCTGAAAACAGCTCGCAATCGTCCCCAAGGACACAGTCATCCCCCACGTGGACTCCCGGATGCAGCACGCAGCCATGGCCCAGCACGGTGCGGGCGCCCACGGTCACGGCCGGCCCGAGGCGGCACCCTTCCCCGATCCGGGCAGTCGGATGAACCGGCGCGTCGCTCCATCCGGGCGCGGGTTCCGGGTGCAGCCAGCCGATGGACTGGGCGAAGGCCCAATAGGGGTGCGCCACCCGAAGGACCGGACGATCGCCCAGGTCCGTCGTGGCGTCCACCAGGATCAGACCCGCTTGGCTCCCGGTGGCCTTGGCGGCGTATTTCGGGTTGGCGAGAAAGGAGACGGATGAGGCGGTGGCCTCTTCCAGGGGCTTCACTTCGGAAATGGCGCGATCCGGGGGACAATGATCCAGCGACCCGCCAAGTCGTTCGGCCAGATCCCGCGCGGTGATGGTCGCCATGGCATTCCCCCTCGATCGTGCAACCCCCAGTCTCCGGCCTCCCGGCTCCAGCCTCAACCTCTTACCTTCGGATTCTCATGCATCCCGTTCTTTTTGAAATCGGCTCCTTCCCCCTCGGCACCTACGGCCTGCTGCTGGCCATCGCCTTCTTTGCCGGCGTGGGCTTGGCCAAGCGGCAGGGCAAGCTGGACGGCCTGGCTCCGGCCGCCATCACGGACCTGGGCATCGCCATGCTCATCGCCGGCATCGTGGGATCGAAGCTCCTGATGATCATCGTGGGCCTCTTCACCCCGGCGGGCCAGGAGGGCGCCATGGCCTTCCGGGATATTTTCTCCATGGGCACCCTGCGGGCCGGGGGCGCCATCCACGGCGGCATCATCGCGGCCACCGCCACCTTCTTCTGGAAGCTGCGCAAGGGGAAGGGGCTTTCCCTGCGGATCACCGGCGACGCCCTGGCGCCCGGCGTCGCCCTGGGCCAGGCCATCGGCCGCCTGGGCTGCTTCTCCGCAGGCTGCTGCTACGGCACCGAGACCCATGCGGCCTGGGCGGTCACCTTCACCAATCCCGTGGCCCAGGCCTTCAGCGGCACCCCCCTGGGCATCCCGCTCCATCCGGTGCAGCTCTACAATGTTCTCGCGAACCTCACGGTCATGGGCATCCTCCTCCTGGCCCGCACCAGGCGGTCCTTCCAGGGCCAGATCCTGGCGCTGTACTTCCTGGTGGAGGGCCTGGGCCGGGTGGTCACGGAGACCTGGCGCGGCGACGGCGATCGCGGCACCGGCTGGATCGGCTGGGCGTGGCTCAGCACGGGCCGGGCCACGGGCCTTGGCCTGATGCTGCTGGGGCTCGGGTTGTGGCTGTTCTGGAGCAAGCAAAAGGAGTCCAAGTGATCGAACTCAAGGCCGACGAAGGCGCACCGCGACTGGACCGGTATCTCGCCGACCAGTTCCCCGAAGTGCCCCGGGCCCGCTGGGACGCCCACATCCGCCTGGGTTCGGTCCTGGTGAACGGACAGCCGGTATCCAAGGGTGGCGTGCGGCTGCGCCCGGGAGACACGGTGGCGACGGAGCTGCCCGCCTCCAGGCCTCCGGCCGCGCACCTGGAGCCCGAAGACCTGGATCTGCCGGGCCTCTACGAAGACAACCAGCTCTGGATCGTGAACAAGCCCAGCGGCATGGTGGTGCATCCCGGCCCCGGCCACACCTCGGGCACCGTCGTGAACGCCCTGCTCCACCGCCTGCAGGCTCCCCTGCTGGTCGAGGATCTGCCCGAGGAAGAAGATACGGAGGAGCTGGCTTCGGGCTGGCCCGGCCTCGTGCATCGACTGGACCGCTACACCACGGGTTGCCTCTGCCTCACCAAGACCCAGGAAGCCCAGCGCGCCCTCCAGGCCCAGTTCAAGGAGCGCACCGTGGAGAAGCGCTACCTGGCCCTGGTGCGCCACTCGCCTCGGTTGCCGGAAATCGGCAGCCTCCTGGTGGACGCCCCCATCGCCCGGCACAAGCAGGACCGCTTGCGCATGGTGGTGTCCACCAACGGCCGCTCGGCCCAGACCCGGCTCCGGGTGCTGGCCCGCACGACCAGCGTGGCGCTGGTGGAATGCGAACTGCTCACCGGTCGCACCCATCAGATCCGCGTGCACCTCGCCCACCTGAGGGCGCCCCTCATGGGGGACCCCCTGTACGGCGGTCCCGGCCGCTGGAAGGACGTGGACGGCGGCTCCCTCCTGCTTCCGCATCCCCTGCTGCACGCCTGGAAGCTGTCCGTGGACCACCCCCTCACCGGCGAACGGATCCACGCCGTGGCACCTGTTCCGGAAGCTTTCCAGGCCTTCGCGCAAGCCTTGGGCTTGCCCAGGACCTGAGCCGGGCGCATCATCCCCTCAGCCAACCGCTGAGGGACCCATGATCGCCATCACCTTCGCGCCCAGCCTTCTTGAAACCTGGATAAAGGACCGACCCTATCTGCCGGGGTATCTCCTGGCCGGGATTTGTATCGCCATCCTCCTGATCAGAGGCCTGGTGCGTTACTATTCCCGGCGCGCCGACGAGGGGCGCCCCGTGCTCGACCCCTACCAAGTGGAAGATCTGCTTTCGGGCATCGGTGCCCTGGTGGTCGATCTTCGCGACCCGGCCGCCTACCGCGCGGGGCACATCCGCGGCAGCCTGCCTGTACCTTTCAACGAACTCCCCAAGCGATTTACGCAGCCTGACCCCACGGCGAAACGAGCCATGATCCTGGTGGGCACCAACGATGACATGGCCCGCAAGGCCTATGACCTGCTCGCAGGCCGCCGCTTCGCCATGGTGTACATCCTGAAAGGCGGCATCCGCGCCTGGCAAAAGGCCAACCTGCCCCTGGCTAAGTAGTAAGTAGGGCGACGGCCTCGATTCCGCCACAACTGTTACTGCGATGCCTGGAAGGCCAGGTGCGCGATCCACCAGCGCTTTCCGTCCCTATCGCCCCGGGCGCGCTGGAGGGCTTTGGCACCCCTGCGAGCCACAAACCCCGCCTCCCTTTCGGAGACCAGGCCTGGGGGTCACGTTTTTGGGTTCTCAGGTAGCCCCCATTTGTCCCACAGCAACAAGAGCAGCAGCCCTGGAATGGCGGCGGCGGCACAGATGGGGAAGTAGAGCTTCCAGCCGTACCAGTCGGCCATGAAGCCCGTCAGGCCCGCGAAGAGCGTGCGAGGCAGGGCCATGAGGGCGCTGAAGAGCGCGTACTGGGTGCCGGTGTAGCTGCGGTTGCAGGCGCCCATGAGCAGGGCGGCGAAGGCGCTGCCGCCCATGCCGTAGGCCAGGTTCTCCAGGGTGTTCGCCGCCACTAGCAGGGGCAGGTGGCGGCCCAGCAGGGAGATGGTCCAGAAGCCCAGGATGCTGCCGGCCTGCACGAAGCCGCAGATCCAGAGCGCCTTCCGAAGGCTCATGCGCGTGAGCATCCAGCCGCCCAGCAGGCCGCCGAGGATGATGGCCACCATGGCCGTGGTCTTCTGCACGAAGCCGATCTCGGTCTTCGTGAAGCCCATGCCCCGCAGCAGGAAGGGGATGGTCATGGACTCCGCCAGCCAGTCGCCCAGCTTGTAGAACACGGCGAAGGCCAGCAGGTAGGCAATGCCCCGGCGCTGGAGCAGGTCCTTGAGGGGCCCTGAGATGGCCTCCCGAAGCGTGCGCGGGGCCCGGGCCACGGCGTCGGTGTTCTCCGCCATCCAGGTGCCGATCATGCCCAGGACCGTGAGGCCGGCCATGGCGAGGTAGGTGGCCCGCCAGCCCAGCTTGTCCGCCAGGATGAGCGCCAGGCCGCCGCTCACCAGCATGGCCACGCGGTAGGCGGCGATGTGGATGCTGTTGCCCAGGCCCAGGTGCTTCTGGTCCAGGGCTTCGGCGCGCCAGGCATCCACGGCGATGTCGAAGGTGGCGCTGGTGACAGCCACGGCCAGCGCCAAGACCACCACCCGGAGCAGGTCCAGGTGCGGCCGGGTGAGGGCCAGCCGGGCGAGCGCGAACGCCATGCCCGCCTGCATGACCAGCATCCAGCCCCGCCGCCGGCCCAGGCCCGGCAGGGAGAAACGGTCCAGGAAGGGCGCCCAGAACACCTTCAGGCTGTAGGGCAGCGTCACGAAGCTGAAGAGGCCGATGGTGGCCAGGCTCAGCTTCTCGTCCGTCATCCAGGCCTTCAACGTCGAACCCGTGAGGAACAGCGGAAGCCCCGACGCGAAGCCGAGGAGCAGGAGGACGGCATACTGGCGGGGCTTCATCCCACCAGCCTAACCGCAGTCACCCACCGCTCAGGGCTCGCCCCCGTGGGTGTGCAGGTCGTGGACCATGTGGCCGCCGAGGTGGCCCGTGCGGAGCAGGGCCGCCACGCCCATGGCGCTGACCAGCAGCCAGAGGATGAACAGGACCCGGGCCAGGCGCGGCGGCAGATCCCGATGGAGGAACCGGGAGACCCCCAGGCGGAGGACCCAGGTCCCCGCCAGAACGCTGAAGATGGCCACGGTCCACTCGGCCGACTCCTCATGCTGGTCCAGCGCGGCCCGCAGCGCCGGCGTCCGGTGCGCGAGGTTCTCCGCGGCGTCCCCCGTGGCCAGGGCCAGCAGCGCTCCCGCGAGCCCGAGCAGCAGCAGGAGCAGCGCCATGGCGTGGATGCCCCGGCGCTGGGCGGGCCAGAGTGCGCCGATGAGGAAGAGGAGTGGCGCCGTCATCAGCAGCGCGATGGGAAAGTGGACGATGGCGGGATGGAGGTGGTTGAAGGGGGGCACGGGAGCTCCGGGGCGGAATCGGCGGGATGTCCCGAACAGGATGCGCCCACGGCCAGGGCGGACGCCAGACCGGAGGGGCCGGTTTCTGCCATCCGGATCTGGGACCGTCGTGGGCCGCGCTGCATCCTCGCCCGCAGGTCCCGTGGCCACGGCCGCGGTCCCCCTTGAGGAGGTCCCATGTCCCGCCCCGAACCATCCACCCCCATCTCTGCTCCATCCAGTAGCCTCGACCGCCGGGAGTTCTGCGCCTGCGCCCTCGCCGTGGCCGCCGCGGCCGCCGTCGTCTCCTGCGGAGGGGGCGGTGGGGGATCCGCTTCGGCGCCACCGCCGCCGCCTCCGCCACCCCCGCCCAGCCCCGTCACCACTTCGGAGACGAAGGCCAGCATGCTGGCCCAGCCGTCGGGAACGGTGAAGGACTACACCACCACCGCCTCCGGGAGCTGCCCGCTGGTCTTCGGAGCCGCCCAGGGCTACTACCTCGTCCGGGACAGCGGCGGCATCTACGCCTTCAACGCGAGCTGCCTGCACCAGGGCGGACGCCTCGGCCCCACGCAGACCGGCTTCAGCTGCCCCTGCCACGGCAGCCAGTACGATCTCAACGGCACCGTGACCCAGGGACCGGCCCCGGTGGGATCCACCCTCCAGCACTACGAAGTCAGCGAAGCCACGCCGGGCGGGGCCCTGGTGATCGATCCCTCCAAGCCCGTCTCCGCCGCCACGCGACTGACCTGAGCCGGCCGGTGCCGCCCATGACGCGCAAGCCGATCCTCCCGTTCCTCTGTTTCTCCCTGCTCCTCCCCGCCGGGCTGTCGGCCCAGGACTCGGATCTGCCCCTGGGCCTCAATCTGCCCACGGCGGACCACCTCGAGGGCTGGCAGCCCGCCATCCGCTTCACGCACCGCTTCACCGAATCCGCCAAGGGGAACTCGAAGGATCTCTATGGCCTGGATGGCGGCAACTTCCCGGGCCTGGGCTTCGACCTCGGCATCGCCGCGGTGCCGGGGCTCAACGCCCAGATCTACCGCACGGCGGATGGCAAGACCGTCACCCTGGCCCTCCAGGAGCGGATCCTGAACCGCCCCCATGTCCGCCTGGCAGTGCGGGTGGAGCGCTTCGACGAGACCATCCAGCGGACCACCTACGCCTTCGGCACAGTGGGCATCTCCGGTGCGGCCGTGCAGCTCCCCGCGGAGCTTGTGGCGGGCGCCGCCACCGTCAGCCTCGTACCCACCTGGCTGTCCCGCACCACCACCCGGGACCAGGCGCTCTTCACCGCCGGGGCGGGCCTCCGGTGGCGCTTCGCTGAAAGCCAGTCGCTCCTGGCCGAGTACTACCCCCGCCCCTCCCGCCTGGATCGCGCCGCCTACGAGCCGGGCTACGCCGTGGGCTACCGCTTCCAGACCAAGGGCCACCGCTTCACCCTCCTGGCCACCAACGTCCAGGGGACCACCGCCCACCAGGTCCTGGGCGGCGACTACGCCGGCGGCCCCAGGCCCCCCAGCCGCTGGGCCCTGGGGTTCAACCTGGTGCGGATCTTCTAGAGTTTTGGCCCCGACGGAAGCCGGCTCAGGGGCGCGCGGGCTCCAAGATGCGGAGCCCGGGGCCGGAGCCCATGCGCTTCAGGGGAAAATAGAGCCAGTGCGTGCCAGGGTCGATGACCACGACGTGGGCGTTGGGGCCGACGTCCTGGTCTCTCTCCCGGCGGAGGGTGGCGCCCTCGCCGCGAAAGACAACCGCCGGGCCCGACTCGGCGGCGACCACGAGCCGCCGGGCCGCGGGGTCGAACGCGAGCACATCGGGATCCCGGCCCACGGGGAAGGAGGCGGTGACTTTGCCGGCCGCGAGGTCCACCACCAGGAGTTTCGCATTCCCCTCGCAGGCCACGAAGGCCAGGCGGCGCTCCGGATCGAGGGCCAGGCCGTGGTTCCCTTCCGCGCCGGGCAGGTCCAGGCGGGCCACCACCGACAGGGCCGCCGGGTCGATGGTCACGAGCTGGTTCCGGGTCTGGACATTGCTGTAGATGCGCCGGGACACGGGGTCGTACTGGGTGTTGCCCACCTCGCCGCCCAGGGGGATGGCGGCGATGGCCCGGTGGGAGGCTGCGTCGATCACCACGACCTGGTCCCCGCGCTCGTCCGACACGAAGACGCGCCCGTGCTCAGGATCGAAGGCCAGCCCGTCCGGGAACCGGCCCGCCGGCACCCGGGCCAGCTCGCGCAGCGTGTCCGTGTCCAGGATCGCCACCTTCCCCTCGCCGGCCACGCTGACATACAGCTCGTGGCGGCTGGGGACCGCGAGGATGCCCGTGCAGCTCGGGAAGCCCGGCAGGACCGCCAGCACCTTGCGGGCGGCGGTATCAAAGACCACCACCTCGCCCGCGCCCATGTGGTTGAGGTAGAGCCGGTGGGCCGCGGCGTCGAGGCTGGCGTAATCGAACCGGGAGGCGGCGCCCGGCAGGGGCACCTCCGCGACGGACACGAGCGGCGCGGGGGCCTTGGGCCTCGATTGGCAGGCCATGGGCGCCAGCAGCAGGAGGAGGGTCCAGGGGAAACGCTTGGAGGGTGGAACCGGCAGGAAGGTCATGGGGACTCCCGGATGACTCAAGGACGGAAGGTCCAGCGGAGCTTGGCGCTGAGGACCTCCTGGCGGGGCAGGAAGCGCAGCGGCCCGTTCAGGTCCGGCCGCTCCCAGCCCCGGGTCCAGACCAGGAAGGCCTCGGCCTGGGGACGGACCTCCCACCGCAGGCGGAGGTTCGACCCCAGGCTCCGGGAGGCGGTG
This sequence comes from Geothrix sp., assembly GCA_035255365.1. GTDB lineage: Bacteria > Acidobacteriota > Holophagae > Holophagales > Holophagaceae > Geothrix. Next base: position 4,044 of record DATEZS010000093.1, on the reverse strand, counting down.
TCGTACTGCAGGAGGCCCGACAGGATCAGGCCCGGGCCCCATCCGTACTCGCCGCGGAGCTGCAGCAGCCGCTGGGTGAAGTTCCCCCAGGGCAGCCGCGCGAAGTCGTTCTCGGCGGAGGCGGTCCACCGGATGTGGCCATCCCGGGCGTTCCCGCCCACGGACTGGATCCACTGGAAGAGGCGCCCGCCGTAGAACTCGCCGAACCAGACCGTCGTCCCCACCTGCCACAGCCGCGTGGCCGCACTCTCCGCCAGCAGCCGCCAGCGGTCGAAGCGGTACTCCCCGGCCGGGATGACCACGCCGGGGCTGATCTCGAAGGGCTGGGCCAGCACCTCCACCTGGGGCTGCCAGTTGGCCTCGAAGTGGTCGCCCGAGGCGGTCACCACATTGAAGGGGGCCGTGAAGAGCTCCGAGCTCTGGAGGTTCCCGCGGAGGTCCTCCACGCGGAAGAGGCTCACCTCGTAGAAGGCCTGCCGGATCCAGGCCAGCGACGGCGAGGCCGGACGCGGCTGGTAGGCGAGGCCCGCGGACAGCTGCCGCGTCCCCGGCCGCGGGAGGAAGCCCATGCCGGGATCCAGCGCCTCCCCGAAGCGGTTCACCTTCAGGCTGATGTCCCAGAGGTCGTTCGGATAGTCGACCTTGAACCCCCAGCCCCCGGGGTCGCCTTCCGGGAGGGCGGTCCCGGCGCTCCGGGCCGTCCACAGCCCCACCTCGAACAGCTTGTCGCCGAAGAGCCGGGAGGTCTGCCACACGGCGTCCAGCCCCGCCAGGCGGTTGCTTCCCGGCCCCTGGGGATTCCCCTGGGTGCCGATGGCGCCGAGGCGGAGGTGCTCGTCCACATCCCAGCTCACGCGGGCGGCGGAGAGGTCCGTTCCGCCGCGCACCGCGGAGCCCTCCTGCCGGATGCTCAGGGCGCCCACGGACACCGGCCCCACGCGGCCGATGACCTTGCCGCCGCCGCTGAGGGGGACCGGCGCGCCCGCGGCCAGCCCCACCGTGCGGGAGAAGAAGGGGATGAAGTCGCTGTCCAGGCCGAGGCCGAACTGGAACTGGTTCGCGCCCTCCAGGAAGAAGGCCCGCTTCTCGGGGAAGTAGAGCGGGAAGCGCGTCAGGTTGATCTGGCGGGAGTCGACCTCGGTCTCCGCGAAGTCCGGCCGGTAGGTGAGCACGCCGGACAGCTGGTTCGTGAGCGAGGCCTCCACGTCGAGCCCCATCCGGCCCTGGGTGGAGCGCCTGCCTTCCTGGAAGTCCGCCTGGTGCTGGGCCAGCAGGAAGGGGCTCACGGAGAGTCCGCTGCCCCGCTCCAGGCCGGCCACGCCCTCCAGGAGGCCGGCGCGGCCCATGTCCGGCAGCTTGGCGTCGAGGATGGGGGAGGCCCAGCGCAGGGTCAGGCGCTCGCGGGCCACTTGGCGCTCGACGTTGAAGCCCCACCGGTCCCGCGCCGGGTCGAAGCGCAGGGTGCGGCTGGGGATGAAGATCTCGAGGCTCCAGCCAGAGCCATCCCGGGCGGTGGCCGCCTCCCAGAGGCCGTCCCAGTCGAGCGACACGGACTCGGGGCCGGAGACCAGGCCGTCGGCGCGGGCCCCGGATGCGTTCACCTGGAAGCTGTAGGCCGTGTGCCCGTCACCGAGGGTGTCCACCACGAGCGTCACGGCATCGTCCCCGCTGAAGTCCCCGTCCCGCTGGAGGGTGTGGGCGACGATCCCCGAGGGATCCGGATCCGTGCACCGGATCCCCACGTAGAGGCCCTCCGCGGCGACCAGGACCTTCGCGGTGGTGGCGAAGGGCGTCGGCGCGCCGGGGACCGGCGCCTGCTGGGTGAGGCGGATCTCCGGCGCCCCGAGCCAGGCGGCCTCGTCCAGACGGCCGTCCACGCGGATCGGGGTGGAGGCGTGGGCGGCCCTCACTGTGGGCGGGGCCTCCGCCCACAGGCTGCCGCCCAGGCCGCCCAGGAGCGCCAAGGCCACGCGCCTAGCCATGGTAGAGGCCCAGACCGAGCAGGCCTGCCGCCAGCACCAGCAGGGGCTCGGGGATCTTGGTCTTCCAGATGAGCCCGAGGGTGCCGAGGCCGATGAGGGCCGTGGGCAGGTCGCGGATGGCCCCCCGGCCCAGCACCAGCACCGCGCCGGCGATGGCTCCGGTGGCCCCGGCCGTCACGCCCGTGACCAGGGCCTTCAGGCCCGGGTCCTTCCCGTGCCGCCGGAAGAACGGCGCCGCGAGCACCACCATCAGGTAGACGGGGAGGAAGACGCCCACCGCCGCCGCGCAGGCACCGAGGGGCCCGGCGACCAGGTAGCCGATGAAGGCCACGGTGATGACCACGGGCCCCGGCGTGATCATCGCGACGGCCACGGCATCCAGAAACTGGCGCTCCGTGAGCCAGTGCCACTCGTTGACCACGCCGCCGTGGAGGAAGGGCACGATGGCCAGGCCCGAGCCGAAGACGAAGAGGCCCGCCTTGGCGAAGAACCAGAGCACCGTCCCGGCCGTGGCCGCCGGGACCACCCCCTGGGCCCCCGTCAGCAGCCAGGGCGCGAAGCCCGTCACCATCGGCCGCCGCCCGGGGCGGGCCCGGAGGATCCAGGCCAGGAGGCCGCCCAACAGGACCAGGGAGATCCACTCCCGCCCCGTGAGGGCCGTCGTGGCGCCCACCACCAGGAAGATCCCCCAGGCCAGGGGGTCCTTCCGCAGGGTGGCCTTGCCGAGCTTGAACGCGGACCGGGCGATGATGCCGATGACCGCCGCCCCGACGCCGTAGAAGACCGCCTGCATCCACCGGAGCCCGCCGTAGGCCACGTACAGCACGGAGAGCCCGATCACCATCAGGAAGGACGGCAGGATGAAGGTGAACCCCACGAGCGTGGCCCCGAGAACGCCGGCCCGGACATAGCCCAGGTAGATCGCCAGCTGGGCCGCCAGGGGGCCGGGCGCGAGCTGGGCCAGCGTCAGCGCCTCCTGGTAGTCCGCCTCGCTGATCCAGCCCCGCGCCTCCACCAGGTCCCGGTGCATGGCCCCCGCCAGCGCGATGGGACCGCCGAACCCGAAGGCGCCGAGCTTCAGGAAGTAGAGGACGAAGGCCCGCAAGGGGGGGCGCCCATCCGCGGCGGTCACGCGGGACTCCGCGCCAGGGCTTCCAGGAAGGCGTCCAGCACCACGGAGCCCGCCGCGAGCCGGTCCTCATCCGCGGCGTGCCGGAGGGCCACGCCCTGGATGACCCGCGCGAAGCCTTCGGTTTCCGGGCGCTGGAACCGGCGGTCTTTCAGATCCACGTCGTGGATCAGCTCGGCCAGGGGCTGGAGCCCCGGCGCGGGGAGGTCCAGGTGGTGGAGGAAGGTCTCGAAGCTGCAGCGGTCGCCTTCGTGGGTGAACTCGCCCTCGGCCATGTCGAAGCGGAGGTCCCCCCGTCGGTGCCGGTAGGCCTTCGGATCCACGAACCGGAGGCGTGCCTCCGGGTCGATGAACCGGCGGATGAGCCAGGCGCAGGCGATCCGGTCCACGTGGATGCCCTTCCGGGTGACCCAGGTGCGCCCACGAAGCGCCTCCGCAGGTTCGGAAGACGGGGTTTCCCTCGCGGGCAGGAGGCGGGCCTCAAGGGTGGCCAGCAGGTCCTCGACCTCGGCCCGGCGCGGAGCCCTGAAGAAGTCCAGGGCCTGGATCTCCTCCAGGCGGCGACGGAAGCGGGCCAGGGCGCCGGCGTCCGCCGCCGCGGGCGCGCCGAGGGCCGTGCGGAGCTCCCCGGCGAGGGCGGCGTAGTCCCCGTCCCGCTCGGCCCGGAACCGGGCCACCACGGTCGCGTCGGACAGCCCCTCCACCAGGCTGGCCTCCACCACGGAGGCCTCTCCGCCGGCTCCTTCGATCTGCCGGACCATCCACTGGAAATCCTCGGCGGATTCCTCCGAGGCCGGCAGGGCATGGACCGAGTTCTTGAGGGCCACAGCCCCCAGCGACTGGAGCTGGCGGCGGACCTTCACCCGCAGGTACGCGGGCTGGGCGGGGAGTTGGTGGAAGAGGAGCATCCACCGCAGCGGATCGGACATGGGT
>DATEZS010000092.1:0-50049 GCA_035255365.1 Geothrix sp. | reverse complement strand
AGAGCGGCCAGCAGGTTGTTGAAGTCATGGGCGATGCCGCCCGACAGAACGCCCAGGCTCTCGAGTTTCTGGGCATTCAACACCTGACGCTCAAGGGTCAGGCGCAGGTTCTCGGATCGCTTCCATTCGGTGATGTCTTCGAACAGGGTGGCGATCTGCCCCGGCACCGGCGAGAACGCATGCACGAGGAACTGCCGTTGCCCCCCGGGGCCCGCCATCTCGAACGAAGCGATGCCCTCCCGTCCCTCCACCCCCAGGAGCTCGTCGCCGTGTTCGCGGAAGCCGGGGCCGAAGATGGTGAAGCTGTCGCCACCCAGAACCGCCTTCCGGTCCAGCTCGAACATGGCGAGGCCGTTGGGGTTCGCATCCAGGAGGGTCAGCCCGGGCGGAGCTCCGGGCGCTGGCCGGGCCATGCGGTGGATGGCCAGGCCCTCCTTCATGGACCCGTAGAGCGAACGGTAGTGCTGCTCGCTCTCGCGCAGCGCCCGGGCCGATTCGTGGATCTCACGCAGGGAGAGGGCCCGGAACACGAAGACCAGCAGCACGGTGAGGCCCAGGGAACTCAGGCCCACCAGGCCCGTCCTGAACAGGAGCGGCCGGAGTGAATACGAGGTGCGGAGCTGCCCGATGACCTGCCCCGCGTCGTGGATGTTCTGCAGGTGCCGGGCGCTCGGGGCCCCGGGAGTCCGGCCGGTCCGGGCGATCACCTCGCCGTCGCTGGTCACGACCTCCACCATCTCGGCGTGGTCTTCTGCCAGCCCCCGCTCCAGCAGCTCGATCAGCCGGAGCTCCTCGAACCGCCACATCAGGGGGTTCACCCCGATCAGGCGCGACACCTCCCGGGCCCGCAGCTCTGTGCGGGCTTCCACCACGCCGCGCATGTACTGGTACGACCCCAGGAAGAAGATGGCCGGCGTCAGCACGGCGATCAGCCCGGCGATGCCCCAGACCGCCAGGCGAGGAAACCGCTGGGCCGAGGGATCAAACATCGTGGGAGCAGGTCATGGGGTCAGCGCCCGGGAGGGGCCGTGGCGGTGACCCAGACCCCCGCGGTCTGGGCCAGGGCGCGCCCCTGGGGCGAGTACAGGAAGTCGACGAAGGCCAGGGCCGCCTCGGAAGTCCTGGCGGTGATGACCACATGGAGGTCCTTGGCCAGGGGGTAGGTGCCGTTGGCCAGCGCCGCCGGGGTCGGGTGGACGCCGTTGAAGGAGAGAACCTTCAGGGGGAAGCCATCGCCCAGGACGCTCGCCAGGCCGGAGACCCCGCAGGCGCCCTGGGTCCTGGAGATCAGGGTGGTGGCTTCCGGGTCGGTCACCGCGAGGAGCATCCCCGGCCGTGCCTGCGCCTGGGACATCGCCTGGTTCATGGCGGGGGAGAAGGCGCGCAGGATCTGGGTGTCGGCGTCCCCCTCCGGGCGCAGCACCAGGCGAAGGGGGGCTCCCTGCGGCCAGCGCGTCATCCGGCCCGCGAGCACGTCCTCCAGCTGGTGGGTGGTAAGACCGGCGACAGGGACATCCGCCTCGGCGACGAGGGCCAGGGGCGTCTTCCCATAGGCCCAGAGCCGGGCGCCCTTGGCGCTGGCCTCGGCGGTGATGGGCTTGCTGCTGATCGCGACATCCAGGGCCCCCGCCAGCAGAGCCTTGATGGCGCCGGAGCTGCCCAGGGGCTTGCCCAGGTCGATGCGGACCTCTGGATGGGCGCGCCGGTAGGCCTCAGCGATCGGCTTCAGGAGCGTGAGGCCGCTGCCGGTCCCGTTGATGCGGATGGCCTGGGTCCCCTGGCTCCACCCGAAGGCGCAGGCACACCCCAGGAGGAGGCTGGTCCAAGCCTTGGCCCTACGCATCGGCACGCCCCGCATGGTCTATCCCCGGTGTGGGAGTCCATCCTATCAAGCCGCGGCCATCCGGACGGTTGGGCAATGTCGACCGGGCCCTCCAGACCCCGTCGGGTCCGCTGAGCGGAAGGGCCGCTTCAGCGGATGGCCTCCGGATCCCGAGCCGCGAGCTTCCCCTTGACCCGCTCCACGGCCTTGGCGGCCAATGCGTAGCGGGGGTTCTCCTCCAGCGCGTGGCGGAAGTGGTCGAGGGCCTTGTCCAGTTGGCCCTTCGCCTCGTACACCCGGCCCAGGTTGAAGTGGGGGAAGCAGTAGCTCTCGTACCGCTTGGCCTTCAGGGCCATGCGGAGCCAGGGGATGGCCTCGTCGGGCTCGTCCTGCTCCACGTAGTAGGCGCCGATGTCGTTGTAGGGGTTGCCGAATTCGGGATCGAGGTCGATGGCGTGGTGGCAGTCCTCGATGGCCGAGGCGTAGTCCTTCTCGAAGGAGCGCGCCCAGCCCCGGAAGGTGTAGGCCTCCGCCGTGGGATGGATCTCGATGGACTTGGTGTAGAGGGCGACGGCCTTCTCGACCTCGCCCTTCATGTGAAGCTGGTAGGCCTTGCCCACCCACTCCATGGCTTCCTGGCGTTTGTCCTGGCTGTCCTGCGCTTCGCTCATCGGACGTTCCTTGAGGGCCCCAGGATAAAACCTTCAGCCACCCGGGGCCACCATACCCTCTATCCTGGTTTCATGGCCAACGATCTGCCCGGTTCCTACTGCCAGAACTGCCTTTCCTGGAATCCCGGGGATCGGGAGACCTGCGTGAAGTGCGGCACGCGGCTGCTCATCCTGCCCGGGGACCAGACCTGGGAGGACGAGCCCGACGAGACCGACGGCGGCGAGGATCTGGAAGAGCACCTCCTGGAGCGCATCACCGGCCTGGAGGAGACTCTCCGGCGGGTGGAGACCTACCTGGAGACCGTCTCCGACCAGCTGGGCAAGCTGGAGCGCAGCGAGGTGATGCTGCGCAACGGGCTCATGGCCCTGGTGCAGGAGATGGAGCAGAACCGCCAGCTGGACGCCCACGCCTTCTCCGAGCGCTGGGAGCACCTGGTGGAGGAGAACCTGCACCTCATCAGCGCTCGGGAACTCTTCACCCGCTACCGGGCCCGCATCCTGCCCATCGCCCGGCCCAAGTCCATGTCCCAGCTCAAGCGGGCCCTCCTGGAGACCACCGCCCTGCTGGAATCGGCCGACCTGCCCGGCGCCGCCCAGCGCCTGGGCCAGGCCCTGCCCCTCGATCCCAAGAACTACGAGCTGATCTTTACCGCCGCCTCCCTCCACGAGGCCGCCCAGAACTTCGAGGAGGCGGAGGGCCTCGCCCGGAAGGCGGTGGGCCTGAGCCCCCGCCACTTCGAGGCCTGGATGCTGCTGGCGAAGCTCCTCCAGGAGCTGCCCGACCAGGCCGACCAGGCCATCGAGGCCCTGCACCAGGCTTCGGACCTGCGGCCCGATGACCCCGAGCCCCGCATGATGCTGGCCGAGTTGCTCCTCGACCAGGAGGACCACCAGGGCGCCCTGGAGGCCGCCACGGAGGCGGTGGCCCGTCGGAAGGACGGTGAAACCCTGCTCCTGCTGGGCCAGGTCCACTTGGCGCGCGGCGAAAGCGCCCAGGCCGTCCCCGCGCTCAAGGAGGCCAGTGCCTACCTGCCCGGCGAACTGCACGTGCGCGAGGCCCTGGCCGAGGCCTACCTGCTGCAGGACGAGCGGGCCAAGTCCTTCGCCATCCTGCAGGAGCTGCTCCTCCAGAACCCGGGCGACCCCCACCTGCTGCTCATGGTGGACGCCGAGAACCACCCCCAGCTGCGCGAGGCCCGCGACGGCAAGGCCGGCACCCAGCTCATGCTCGACGAGGTGGAGGCCCTGCTCGATGAGCACCAGCCGGAAGGCGCCGAGGTGCTGCTCAAGCGGGTGCGCCGGAAGGGGCGCAGCCAGCGCTCCGACTGGCTGGACCTCCGCCTGGCCTTTATGAAGGACCCCGAAAAGCAACTGAAGGCCGCCTACGACTTCGCCTGCTCGGACCGCCACCCGCGGCTCTGCTTCCTGGCCCTGCGCCTGGCCCTGGAGCACCTCATGGAGCAGAAGCGCGAGCCCGAGATCGCCCGGGCCCTGGACGCCTTCCTGACCCGCCACCCCAAGAGCACCGGCGCATGGGAGGCGGCCCTCATGCGCTTGGCCTACCGGCTCATGAACGGCCAGATCACCGACCAGGACCTGGCGGAGGTCCGGCGCCTCCACACCCATCCCCTGCCCGGCCTGGAACCCCGCGCCCGGACCCTGCTGGGCCAGTACCTCCTGGCCCTCAAGCGCCACCAGGAGGTGCTCGACCTGATCGACCCCCTCATCGAGAAGGACCCGACCCTCATCAACCACTTCCAGCTGGGCGCCGCCCTCGCGGGCCTGGGCGAGCGAGAGCAGGCCCGAGCCTTGCTCAAGGCCGGCCTGGACGCCGATCCCGGCGACCTGAACGAGACCCAGGCCAAGGGGGTGAAGTCCCAGATCCGTGGCCTCATGAAGGAGCTGGACGAGGTCCCCCAGGAGTCGTGACCGGGGCCACAGCCTATTAAGTTGACAATTTTAGTCGAGATTCCAGAATGGAAGACTCGGGAGGCGTGGATGAGTTCCACCTTGAACGTGGTCACCAGCCAGGAATACAAGTACGGGTTCGTGACGGACATCGAGGCGGACAGCGTCGCGCCCGGCCTGAGCGAGGACGTGATCCGCTTCATTTCGGCCAAGAAGGGGGAACCCGATTGGCTGCTGGAGTTCCGACTCAAGGCCTACCGACACTGGCTCACCATGACCGAGCCCGAGTGGGCCAAGGTCGACTATCCCCGGCCCGACTTCCAGAAGATCGTCTACTACAGCGCCCCCCGGGCCAAGGCACCCAAGTACGCCTCGATGGATGAGGTCGATCCCGAGCTGAAGCGCACCTTCGAGAAGCTGGGCGTGCCCATCAACGAGCAGGCGGCCCTGGCCGGCGTGGCCGTGGACGTGGTCTTCGACTCCGTCAGCGTGACCACCACCTACAAGGAGAAACTGGCCGCCGTCGGCATCATCTTCTGCAGCTTCAGCGAGGCGGTGAAGGAACACCCCGAGTTGATCAAGAAGTACTTGGGCAGCGTGGTGCCCGCCGCGGACAACTTCTACGCGGCCCTCAACAGCGCCGTGTTCACCGACGGCAGCTTCGTGTTCATTCCCAAGGGCGTCGCCTGCCCCATGGACCTGAGCACCTACTTCCGCATCAACAACAAGGAATCGGGCCAGTTCGAGCGCACCCTCATCGTGGCCGAGGAAGGCGCCAGCGTGAGCTACCTGGAGGGCTGCACCGCCCCCCAGTTCGACACCAACCAGCTGCACGCGGCCGTGGTGGAACTGGTGGCCCTCGACCACGCCTCCATCAAGTACAGCACGGTGCAGAACTGGTACGCCGGCGACAAGAACGGCGTGGGCGGCATCTTCAACTTCGTCACTAAGCGCGGCCTGTGCAAAGGCAAGGCCTCGCACATCAGCTGGACCCAGGTGGAGACCGGCAGCGCCATCACCTGGAAGTACCCCAGCTGCATTCTGCTGGGCGACGACAGCGTGGGCGAGTTCTACAGCGTGGCCCTCACCAACCACAAGCAGCAGGCCGACACCGGCACCAAGATGGTGCACATCGGCCGCAACACGAAGAGCACCATCGTCAGCAAGGGCATCAGCGCCGGCGACAGCTCCAACAGCTACCGCGGCCTAGTGAAAGTGCAGCCCAAGGCCGAGGGCGCGCGCAACTTCAGCCAGTGCGACTCCATGCTCATCGGCCAGACCAGCAGCGCCAGCACCTTCCCCTACATCGAGGTGCAGAACCGCAGCGCCAAGGTGGAGCACGAGGCCACCACCAGCAAGATCGGCGAAGAGCAGCTCTTCTACTTCCAGCAGCGCGGCATCCCCGCCGAGGAAGCCATCAGCATGATCATCAACGGCTTCTGCAAGGACGTCTTCCGGGAGCTCCCCATGGAGTTCGCCGTCGAAGCCACCAAGCTGCTCAGCCTGAAGCTCGAAGGATCAGTCGGATGAAAAATCTCACCACCAAGACACCAAGGCACCAAGAAAAGCCGGGGTCGTCTTTGGCAGTTCTTCTCGGTATCCGCGTTGCGGATACACGAGACAAAAAGAAACCTGGTGTCTTGGTGCCTTGGTGGTGATCAGTTCCTGTTCTGGAGTTCAAATGCTTTCAATCAAAAATCTCACCGCCTCCATCAACGGCACGCCGGTGCTGAAAGGCATCGACCTGGACATCAAGGCCGGGGAGATCCACGCCATCATGGGGCCCAACGGTTCCGGCAAGTCCACGCTCGGCAAGGTGCTGGCGGGTCACCCCTCCTACGAAGTCACCGGCGGCGAAGTGCTGTTCGAAGGGAAGGACCTCTTCGCCATGGAAGCCGACGCCCGGGCCCGGGCTGGCCTCTTCATGGGCTTCCAGCATCCCATCGAAGTGCCTGGCGTGAGCAACGCCTCGTTCCTGCGCCTGGCCTACAACAAGAAGGCCGAAGCCGATGGCCGCGACGAGCTGGATCCCCTGGAATTCGACGACTTCATCCACGAGAAGATCAAGCTCGTGGCCATGAAGGAGGAGTTCCTCGATCGCAGCCTCAATGAAGGCTTCTCCGGCGGCGAAAAGAAGCGCAACGAGATCCTCCAGATGGCCGTGCTGGAACCCAAGCTCGCCATTCTCGACGAGCTGGACAGCGGCCTCGACATCGACGCCCTGCGGGTGCTGGGCGATGCCGTGAACCGCCTCATGCGGCCGGAACGCGCCCTCCTGGTGATCACCCACTTCCCCCGCATCCTGGAGACCATCCAGCCCCAGTTCGTGCATGTGCTTTCCGGCGGCCGCATTCTCAAGAGCGCCGGCAAGGAACTGGCCACCGAGCTCGAAGACCGTGGGTACGATTGGGTCCTGGAAGAGGCCGCCGCCGGGGGCGCCCGATGACTTCAGGGATTGCCACGGGCCTGATCGCCGACCTGCTCGGCGGACCTCAGCCTGCCGAGTGGGCCGAGCTGCGCCTGGCGGCCACGGCCCGCCTGGAAGGCCGCGACCTGCCCAGCACCAGGGACGAGGACTGGAAATACACCGACCTGAAGGTCCTGGGCCGGACCGCCTTCGGCAGGGCCCCCAGGGCCACCGTGGAGGTCAGCGGCTACCTCCTGCCCGAGATGGTGGGCACCCGCCAGGTCTTCGTGAACGGCCACCACGCTCCCCACAGCAGCTGCACCTCCGCCGTTCCCGCCGGAGTGCGCTTCCTGCCCCTCTCCGTCGCCAGCGAGGCCTGCCACACCCTGGGCGCCCTCCAGAACGCCACCACCCCTGGCCTGTTCGCCGACCTGAACTCCGCCCGCTTCGAGGATGGCGCCGTCATCCTCGTGCCGAAGAACGTGAAGGTGCCTCTGCCCCTCCACCTGCTCTTCATCACGGACGCCGCAACCCCCGTGGCCGTCTTTCCCCGCCTCTTCGTCGCGCTGGAGCCCGGCGCCGAACTGGAGCTCATCGAGGAGCACCATGGCGAAGGCACCTACCTCAGCTGCCCCGTGGTGGAAGTCCATGTGGGCGAAGGCGCCATCCTGCGCCATGAGCGGGTCCAGCGCGAAAGCGCCGAGGCCTTCCACCTGGGCACCTTGAAGGCCGAGGTCGCCAAGGGCGGTCAGTACCATTCGCGCACCCTCAGCTTCGGCGGGCGGCTGTCACGCCAGGAACCTTCCGTGCGGCTGGCCGAAGGCGCCGAGGCCACCCTCGACGGCCTGGCCCTGCTGGACCAGCAGCAGGTGGCGGATACCCACAGCTACATGGACCACGCCGAACCCCATGCCGTCAGCCGCCAGCTGCACAAGTGCATCGTGGACGGCAAGGCCCGGGCCATCTTCAACGGCCAGGTCTTCGTGGCGCCCGGCGCCCAGGGGACCGATGCCAAGCAGCAGAGCCGCAACTTGCTGCTCTCCGAGTCCGCCCGGGTGGATACCAAGCCCCAGCTGGAGATCTACGCCGATGACGTGAAGTGCAGCCATGGCGCGGCGGTGGGCCAGCTGGATCCCGAGGAATTGTTCTACCTGGAAAGCCGCGGCCTCAATGCGGACGACGCGCGGAACCTGCTGACCTACGGCTTCGCGGCCGATGTGCTCAGCCACATCCCCGTGGCCAGCCTGCGCCGGAACCTGCGCAAGCTCGTCATGGCCCGCACCCAGGCCGGCTCCCTTGGGGACCTGGCATGAGCACCACCCTGCAGCCCCTCGACGTAGCGGCCATCCGCAAGGACTTCCCGCTGCTCTCGCGCATCTTCCACGGCAAGCCCGTGATCTACCTGGACAGCGCCGTCAGCGGCCAGATGCCGCTGCCCGTCATCGAACGCATGTCCCGCTACGAGCGGGAAGAGCACACCAACGTGCATCGCGGCGTCAGCACCCTCAGCCAGGAGGCCACGGATTTCTACGAAGCCGCCCGGGAGAAGGTGCGGAAGTTCCTGAATGCCGCCTCCGCCCGCGAGATCGTCTGGACCCGGGGCACCACCGAAGCCATCAACCTCGTGGCCCAGACCTATGGCCGCATGATGATCCAGTCCGGCGACGAGATCCTGCTCTCGGGCATGGAGCATCATGCCAACATCGTCCCCTGGCAGATGCTGGCCCAGGAGAAGGGTGCCACCATCAAGGTCATTCCCATGAACGAGGCCGGGGAATTGATCCTGGACTCGCTCGACGAGCTGATCACCGACCGGACCAAACTTCTGGGCCTGGTGCATGTGAGCAACGTGCTGGGCACCGTGAATCCCGTGAAGGAGATCATCGCCAGGGCCCACGCCAAGGGCGTCCCCGTGCTGGTGGACGGGGCCCAGGCCGTGCCGCACCTGACCGTGGACGTGCAGGATCTGGACGCGGATTTCTATGTCTTCAGCGGCCACAAGCTCTCCGGCCCCACGGGCATCGGCGTGCTCTACGGCAAGCTGGCGCACCTGGAAGCCATGCCGCCCTGGCACGGCGGGGGCAGCATGATCCGCTCCGTCAGCTGGGAGAAGACCACCTACATGGGCACGCCCGCCAAGTTCGAGGCCGGCACGCCCGCCATCGCCGCCGCCATCGGCCTGGGCGCGGCCCTGGACTACGTGTCCGCCCTGGGCCTGGACCGCATCGCAGCCCACGAACATGAGCTCCTGGTCTATGCCACGGAGCGGCTGTCCCACATCCCAAGCCTTCGCATCCTCGGCAACGCCAAGGACAAGGCCAGCGTGATCTCCTTCGTGGTCGAAGGCATCCACCCCCACGACCTGGGCAGCCTGCTGGACGGCGAAGGCATCGTCGTCCGTGCGGGCCACCACTGCGCCCAGCCCATCATGGCCCGCTTCTGCGTCCCCGCCACCACCCGCGCCTCCTTCGCCTACTTCAATACCCGCGAAGAAGTGGACATGCTGGTGTCGGCCATTGTGAAGGCCATCGAGCTGTTCAAATGAGCGACCCCCGCGAGCTGTACCAGCAGGTGATCCTGGAGCACAACAAGAAGCCCCGGAACTTCGGGAAGCTGGAACCCTGCACGCACCATGCGGAGGGGCACAATCCCCTCTGCGGGGACGAACTGGACCTGACGCTGGTCATCGCCGACGGCGTGGTGCAGGACATCAAATTCACAGGCAGCGGCTGTGCCATTGATGTGTCCAGCGCCAGCCTCATGACCGGAGCCGTGAAGGGCAAGACCGTGGCGGAAGCCGAGGCCATGGCCGAACAGTTCCGGGGCATGGTGCGGGGTGAGCTGGATCCCGCCACCCAGACCCCCCTGCTCGGCAAGCTCACCCTCTTCAGCGGCGTCAAGGACCTACCCAGCCGCGTGAAGTGCGCCGTGCTCCCCTGGGCCACCCTCCACGCCGCCCTCAAGGGCGAGGAAGAAGCGAGTACGGAATAGCCATGCCCAAAATCGCCGAGATCGAATACACCCCCAATCCCAACGCCGTGAAATTCGTGCTCAAGGAGGCCGTGGCCGCGGGCTTCCCCAAGTCGTTCCCCAGTGCCGAAACCGCCGAGCACGACGAGCTCGCCAAGGCCCTCTTCGCGGTGGGTCATGTGTCCTCGGTGTTCATGCAGGACAAGTTCCTCACCGTCACCAAAACGGACGAGAAGGGCTGGCCCGAGATGCTGCCCCTGCTGGCGGCGCCCATCCGGGCCGCAGCGAGCATCAGCGGCGCCACCGGGGCGCCGCCTGCGGCCCGGATGTTCTCCAAGATCGACGACGAGAACGACCCCATGCTCCGGGACATCCGCATGGTGCTGGAAAGCGGCATCCTTCCCGCCCTGGCGGCGGATGGCGGCGGCCTCGAGCTGGTGGGCCGCCACGAGAAGCAGGTGATGATCCGGTATATGGGCGCCTGCAACAGCTGCCCCGCCAGCATGACCGGCACCCTGGCCGCCATCGAAGGCATGCTGCAGAAGGAAGTGGACCCGGAGATCGTGGTGATCAGCGTCTAAATGGTCAGCCGCGACTCAAGGTTCCAGCAACACCATTACCAACCGGCCTCGGCCCACGGAAGCGATCTTCATGCTGCTGGGGTCCAGCAGTGCCATGCCTTGGCCCATCTGGATCACAACCACCCCATCGGGAAGGGTCACCGCTCGACCGAACCAAGGCCCATGGAAGGGACAGAATGACCGCAATACCTCCGGGTTTCCTTCGGTGCGGAACACAGTGATCGAGCCCATTCCTTCGGGGCTCACCTGAACCTGCCTTCGCTCCGCAGCCTCTGCGCTGAAGTAGTTTTCATCCCGGAGAAGCGAGATGTTCAGGTACTTATCCTTCCAAGGGTTTTCTGCCGGTTCATCCAGAAAGGGGTGTGTCCATGTGGGGCCAACCCAACTGGACGGTGCGAGAAGAACAGCCTTGCTGTTGAAGTGGTTTGGGGTGTCAAAGGCATATTCTTCCAGCACCCAGCCCCCCATCGCCGGGTCGTTGGCAATGGTTTCAGCGTCACCTGGTGGAACCGGAATGGACTCGGCCAGATGGTCCCCAAGCCGCTGCTTGAAAAGCGTCCCATCCCGCATGAACCAAATCCAGGTTCGTGATGGCGCAATGGTGGACACGCCGACGCGGTGGGTCTTCGTGTAGAGGCTGAGGTCCCATTCGTGGCGGGTAAGGAACACCGCCAGGCCCAGGGTCACAGGCCAGCTCACCAGATGGGCTATCACGAGGGCGCGAAGTGGCTGTCGCCGCCGCACCTCCGCCATCTGGAAGATGGCGAGGTAGGCTGGGAACTCCAGGATCAGCGCCGCCAGGAAGGTGAGAATGGCCGCCGATGCCAGAAGCGTAGGCACCTGGTCCAGAGGGCCCAGGTGCAGGTTCAAAATCCACTTCGGTAGCCAGGCCTGGAGGGGATAGCCACCGATGGCCGCGCTGCAGGCATTGATTGCGACCAGGATGAACAACCAGCGCCAGCCCTTCAGCCCGAACCACCAGCGAAGCACCCCAAACTCCACGAGTCCGGCCAGGAGATTCCCAATGAGGAAAGGCGTATAGCCTCCTGATGGGAGAACGACTGTGATGGGGTTCAACAACGCATGCAGCATTGGAACCATTGAACCCTGCCTTCCAGTCGGGAGAAACCAACCTCTCCCTTGGCCTCGAGCTGGTGGGCCGCCACGAGAAGCAGGTGATGATCCGGATAACGCTCAGATGGGGGCGCCTGCAACAGATGCCCCGCCAGCATGACCGGCACCCTGGCCGCCATCGAAGGCATGCTGCAGAAGGAAGTGGACCCGGAGATCGTGGTGATCAGCGTCTGATCCGGCGCCTTGCGGTTAGAACCGGACGCCGCCGTACACGCCGATCTGGAGTTTCGGCGCCAAAGCCTTCAGGGCCTCTTCGTCGCTGGACGGGCCACCCATGCCCACGCTCTTCGTCGAGAGCGCGACTGCCGTCTCGACACCCAGGAATGGATGCAGCCCCGAAGCAGGGAAGACATAGCCGATATTGAAACGGGCCCAGGGGCGGCCGTAGGTCGTGGACGAGCTCATGCCCTGGAAGGTCCCCTCCAGCTTGTCCCAGCGGTAGTCCAGACCCGCCCCCAACGCCACTGCCGTCTTGAAGTCCACCATCACCCCGAGGCAGGCGGCCGAGTGGTCCAGGTTCACGCCGATGCCCAAGCTGCCGATGCCCGCTGAGGGCACCTTGAAGGTCACCTCGCTGGAGGACTTGAACTGGTAAGCCGCGGTGACCTGCAACAAGGCGGACCCGGCGTCCAGGAAGTGGTAGCCCAGCCTCAAGGCGCCCATGGTCTTGCGGTCCGGTTGGGCTTCAACAGTCCCGAGCGTGACGTCCGCATAGCTGAACTTGTCGTAGTTCTGCTGGCCGATGAAGGCGCCCACTTCCCAGGATTGGGCAGCCAGGGGCAGGGTCGCCAGGGTGAGGACAAGCATGGCTTTTTTCATTGTTAACCTCTTTATCTTTATTTATGCGGAGACTATGCGTTCCGGACGCCGCCGGGTCAAGACCCCAGACTCTGTTTGCAGGGACCGGGCATTTGATCCAACCCTTGGGAAGGCGGCCATCTTCCTGGCGTGGGATCCCCGAGAATTCCTGGCGCCGGTGGGGTTTCTGGGATAACCTACCCGTTCTGCCGGACTTCGTGTGCCGGGATTCCAGCCCACCGCCAGAGCGCGGGGGCTAACCAAAGAGGTGGACTTACATGTCCAAGTTAGAAGCAATCATCAAGGGTCAAGGCTCCAAGCAAATGGGCCGCATCACCGTACTCGATGCGGGCTATGTGGAGGACGACAGCGCGGAAGGCCAGGAATTCTTTGCCGCTATGCAGGGCGAGACCCGGGGCCTTCGTGAGGAAGAAGTCGTTCGCGGCGTCGTCGTCGAGATCCGCGGCAAGGATGTCATCGTCGACATCGGCTACAAGGGGTCGGGCACCGTCAATCTCGAGGAGTTCAACAACCCAGATGGCACCCAGGGTGTCCAGGTGGGTGATGTGGTCGAAGTGCTGCTCGAAATGCTCGAGGACGCCAACGGCAACGTTCGCCTCAGCCGCGAGCGCGCCGAGAAGATGAAGATCTGGGACGAGGTCGAGAAGGCCTTCCGTTCCAACATGACCGTGCACGGCACGGTGCTCGAGAAGGTCAAGGGCGGCCTGGCTGTCGATATCGGCATCCGCGCCTTCCTGCCCGGCAGCCAGGTGGACATGAAGCCCGTCCGCAACCTGGATCCGTACCTCGGCAAGTCCTTCGACATGAAGGTCATCAAGGTCAACCGCCGCCGGGGCAACATCGTCCTGTCGCGCAAGCTGTTCCTGGAAACCATCAATGCCAGCCTCAAGGAAGAGACCCTGTCGGGCCTCGAGGAAGGCAAGCTGGTCGAGGGCGCCATCAAGAACATCACCGAGTACGGCGCGTTCGTCGACCTGGGCGGTGTGGACGGCCTGCTGCACATCACCGACATGTCCTGGGGCCGGCTCAACCACCCCAGCGAGATGTTCCAGGTGGGCGACAAGGTCGAAGTGGCCGTGCTCAAGTACGACAAGGACACCGAGCGCGTCAGCCTCGGCTACAAGCAGAAGTTCCCGGATCCCTGGCTCTCCGTCGAGGAGCGCTACCCCATCCAGGCTTCGGTCAAGGGCAAGGTCGTCTCCATCACGGATTACGGCGCATTCGTGGAACTGGAACCCGGCATTGAAGGCCTGGTCCATGTCTCCGAGATGAGCTGGACCAAGAAGGTCAAGTCCGCCAAGGGCATGGTCAACCTGGGCGACCAGGTGGAAGCCCTGATTCTTCAGGTGGATACCGAGAACCGCCGCATCAGCCTTGGCATGAAGCAGATCACCCCGAACCCCTGGATGGCCATCGCCGAGAAGTACCAGCCCGGCATGATCGTCACGGGCACCGTGCGCAACATCACGGAATTCGGCGCCTTCGTTGAGCTGGAAGAGGGCATCGACGGTCTGATCCACGTGTCCGACTTCAGCTGGACCAAGAAGATCAAGCACCCCGGCGAGATCGTGAAGAAGGGCGACGAAGTCACCGCCAAGGTCCTCAACCTGGACCCCTTGGCCCAGCGCATGAGCCTCGGCGTGAAGCAGATGGAACCCAATGTCTGGGAGATCTTCTTCGAGAACCACCAGGTCGGTGACACCCTCACCGGCAAGATCGCCCGCCTGACCGATTTCGGCGCCTTCGTCGACCTCGGCGACGGCATCGAGGGTCTCGTGCACGTTTCCGAGCTCTCCCGCAAGCGGGTGGAGGACATCCAGAAGGAGTTCGTCGCCGGCCAGGACCTCACCATGAAGATCGTCAAGCTCGATCCCACCGAGCGCCGTATCGGTCTTTCTGTCAAGCAGTTGGAGCAGGATCAGGAGCGCGGGGACCTGGACGCCGCCAAGGCGCGCCAGCCCGAGTTCAAGAAGGCCACGCTCGCCGACGCCTTCAACCGGGCGGAACGGGAGTAACCCTTTCCCCTTCATTCATTCGAGGCCCCCGCAAGGGGGCTTCGAATTTTCAGGGACTGATTTTTGCCCGAACCCGGCCAAAGCCGGGAATCCTATTGATGCGCCTCACCAGCGATGGATAAACTCGGACATACGAACGGCTCGGTACATACCGCAAAGGAAAGCTCCATGAGCGAACTAACCCGGAAGGAAGTGGCGGCCATCCTCAAATCGGGGAAAGGCTTCCAGCGAGCGGATCTCAGCGGATTGGACCTGCGGGGATTCGACTTCTCCGACGCCAATCTCTCCGAGGCCAACCTCGCGGGAACGGTGTTGAGCGAAACCCTGCTGCGCGGCGCCAATCTCAGCGCCTCCGACCTGCGCCTGGCCAACCTGGACGGAGCCGACCTGGAGGGCGCCAATCTCAGCCGCGCCCGTCTGGCCGGGGCCAACCTGTCCTCCGCCAACCTCACCAATTGCGACCTGACCTTCTTCGACATCCAGCAGTACGAGCCCTCCACCATCCCCAACCTGACCGGCGCCGTCCTGGCGGGCGCCCTGCTCAACGGCGTGACCCTCACGGGCCTCGACCTGAGCGGGAAGAACCTGCGCGGTGCCAACCTCAGCGGGGCCGATCTCCGGCAGACCATCCTCGAAGGGGCCAACCTCGAAGGGGCCAACCTGGCCCAGGCCAACCTCGTGGGCGCCAATGTGGCCCAGGCGAACCTGGCCGGCGCCAACCTCCATTCCGCCATCCTGGGCGGGGCAAACCTGAACCTCGCCAACCTGGGCGGGGCCAATCTGTCAGAAGCGGATCTCCACTGGGCCAGCCTCACGGAATCCAACCTGGAAGGCGCCAACCTCAGCCGCGCCGACCTCAAGGGCACCAACCTGAGCGGCGCCAACCTCGCCGGGGCCGACCTCCGGCAGCTGGACATCCTGAAATACGAGAAGGATGACGTGCCCAAGCTCAAGGGCGCCATCCTGCGCGGCGCCAACCTCCAGGGCACCAACCTGCGCTCCATGGACCTGAGCCACACCAACCTGAGCCAGGCGGATCTGGCCGGGGCCGTGCTCCGGCAGGCCAACCTCGAAGGCGCGGACCTGCGCCAGGCCAACCTCAAGGCCGCGGACTTGAACGGCTGCATCCTCACCAGCGCGATCCTCGCCGAAGCCAACCTCGGTGGCGTCCAGCTGGGCGGCGCCGTGCTCGGGAACACCGATCTCCGCGGGGCAGACCTCACCAAGGCCGATCTGCGGGACATCAACCTCGCCGGGGCCAACCTCAGCCAGGCCAACCTCACGGGCGCCAGCCTCACAGGGGCCCAGCTGGATGGCGCCGTGCTCGTAGGCACCCTGCTCGTGGGCGCGAACCTCGCGGGCGTGGACCTCTCCCGCAAGAACATGAAGGGCGCCGATCTCTCCCGGGCGGACCTCAGCGACACCAACATGGATGGCGCCAACCTCGCCGGCGCCATTTTCACGAGCGCGACCCTCACCGAGACCCATCTCGGCGGCGCCAACCTGCGCGGCGCGCTGATGAGCGGCGACGACCTGAAGACCGCCAACCTCTGCGGGGCGGACCTCTCCGGAGCCGACCTTTCCGGGGCCGACCTGGCGGGCAGCATCCTCAGCGCCAACCTGCACGAGGCCAACCTGTTCGCGGCGAACCTGCGCGGGGCTTCCCTGGACCGCGCCGTGCTCACCGGCGCCAACCTCTCGGGCGTGGACCTCAGCGGCTTCAGCCTGGAGGGCATGGACCTCAACCACGCCATCCTGAACGGCACCAACCTCACGAGCACCAACCTCAAGGGCGCCATCCTCCGGGGTGCCCAGGGCCTGGGCGCCGATCTCAGCGGCAGCGACCTCTGCAAGTCCGACATGCGGAACAGCGATTTCAGCGGCAGCAACTTCTTCGCCTGCAACCTGGAGTCCGCCAACCTCCGGGAAGCCAACCTGGCCTCCCTGCCCACGGAATCCCGCGGCGAGTACCGGACGAACCTCAGCAACACGAACCTCAGCCGGGCCAACCTGGGCGGCGCGAACCTCTACCAGGCCAACCTCAACGAGGCCAACCTGCAGAATGCCGATCTCACCGGCGCCAGCCTCGTCTGGGCCGATCTCCGCGGCGTGGATCTCCGGCAGACGTCCCTGAAGGACACGGATCTCCGCCAGGCCAACCTGGACGGTGCGAACCTCTGCGGCGCGGACCTCCGCGAGACCATCCTGCAGGATGCCTACCTCGACGGCGCGAACCTG
Source organism: Geothrix sp. (assembly GCA_035255365.1). Taxonomy (GTDB): domain Bacteria; phylum Acidobacteriota; class Holophagae; order Holophagales; family Holophagaceae; genus Geothrix. The sequence continues at coordinate 33,484 of DATEZS010000092.1, read as the reverse complement.
TCCGGCGCGAACCTGTCCGGCGTGAACCTCGCCGGCGCGGACCTCCGCCACTCGAACCTCATCGATGCCAGCCTGGACGGGGCCGATCTCAGCGCCGCGAAGCTCAACGGCGCCAACCTGGTGTGGGCCAACCTCAGCGGCGCCAACCTGGGCCGGGCGAACCTCACCCAGGCCAAGCTCAGCGGCGCCAACCTGGGCGGCGCGGATCTGCGGGAAGCCAATCTCGACGCGACCAACCTGGACGCGGCCAACATGACCGGCGCCAAGCGCTAACAACCGGCCTCACCAGGCTCGCGGCAAATCCTCGGTGCGCCCGCGCCCAGGCGCGGCCTGCCGTCCGTGGCTGGGCCGGGCCCCATTCATGCCGGGCTCCTGGCTGCTGCCGTTCTGGAAGTCCACCTTCGCCGAATCGTCCTTCCGGGGCACCAGGGGCACCGGTTCCCTGGTGGATGTGGGAATGCGGGCGCAGTTGCCCTGCAGGGTGCCACCCTCGTCCACCACCAGGGTGCCCATCTCCAGCTCGCCTTCAATCCAGCCGTCCCGGAGGATCTCCAGCCGCTCGACCACGTGGACCATGCCATCCACATGCCCGGTCACCAGGAGGTTTCTCGCCTGGATGGTGCCGCTGGCCTTGCCGCCCGCCTCCACCCGGACCGTGCCATCGCTGACCAGGGTTCCTTCCATGTCGCCCTCGATCCGCAGGCTCCCGTCACCGGCCTGGAGCTCCCCGATCCACCGGGTCCCCTCGCCCAGGATGGTGGTCGCGGGAGGCGCAACGGCGGCTTTCTTCTCGGACTTGAAGCCGAAATCAAACATGGAACCCTCACGCAAGAGGTATCGGCAAGCCAGAGTAGCACCATGACTCGCGGCTCCATCCCGTCCTGAACATCGGCCATACTCCAGTAACGCCCCCCGGCTTTCCTCTGGATGTTCTGCATGAAATTCCTACACACCTCCGATTGGCATCTCGGCAAGACCCTCTGCAATGCGAGCCTGCTGGAGGATCAGGCCCACGTGCTGGAGCAGGTGGTGACGATGCTGCGCGACACGGGCGCCGAGGCCCTGGTGGTGGCCGGGGATCTCTACGACCGCGCCGTGCCGCCCAAGGAGGCGGTGGCCCTGTTGGACGATTTTCTGCACCGGGTCGTGCGCGGCCTCGGCGTTCCCGTGCTGCTCATCGCCGGCAACCATGACAGCCCCGAGCGCCTGGGCTTCGCCTCGGACCTCCTGGAGGCCCAGGGCCTGCACATGGCGGGTCCCCTGAACGCCGACCCCGAACCCGTGCTCATCTGTGGCACCGCCTTCCACCTGATGCCCTACGCGGACCCCGCGGCGGCCCGCTTCGCCCTCCAGGAGGAGGAACTCCGCACCCACCAGGGGATCCTCTCCTCCCAGATGCGCCGGGCCCGGGAACGGCATCCGGAAGGGCACCGTTTCGTGGCCGTGGCCCACGCCTTCGTGGCCGGCGGCGAGGGTTCCGATTCGGAGCTGGGGCTCGCCGTGGGCGGCACGGGCGAGGTGACTGCGCAGACCTTCCAGGCCTGCGACTATGCGGCCCTGGGCCACCTCCACCGGCCCCAGGAAGCGGGCTGGCCCCACGTGCGCTACGCGGGCAGCCTTTTGAAATTCAGCGCCTCCGAGGCCGCGCATGGGAAATCCGTCACCCTGGTGGAACTCTCCGGCCAGGAGCCGGCCCGCATCGAATGCCTGCCCCTCACGCCCCGCCGGGATCTCCGTCGCCTGCGTGGTCATTTCGAAGATTTGTTGAAGGCTCCCCAAGGCCAGTTGGATGACTACCTGTTCCTGGAACTGCTGGATGAAGGCCCCGTGTTGGATGCCATGGCCCGGCTGCGGCAGATCTACCCCAACATCCTGGGCATCCAGCCGGTGGTGACCGCCAGCCCCTCGGCCTTGGTGGCCCTGGATTTTCCGCAGCGGGACCTGGATCCCGCCACCCTGTTCCAGGCCTTCTTCCAGGAGGTGCAGGGGCGGCCGCTGAATGACGCGGAGACCGCCGTCCTGCAGGAGATCGCCGCCCGGCAGCAGGCTGCCGAGGTCCAGCCATGAAGCCGCTCCGCCTGACACTCGAGGCCTTCGGGCCTTACGCCAGCAGCCAGTTCCTGGATTTCGCCGAGCTGAAGGGCCAGTCCTTCTTCCTCATCCATGGCCCCACCGGCGCCGGCAAGACCAGCCTCCTGGACGGCATCAGCTACGCCCTCTATGGCCAGACCAGCGGCGGCCTGCGGGAGACCCGGGACCTCCGCAGCCACTTCGCCGCCGAAGAAACCCCCACCCGGGTGGTCTTCGAGTTCGCGCTGGGCGACCGCACCTACCGGGTGGAGCGCCTTCCGGCCCAGGAGATCCCCAAGCAGCGGGGCAGTGGCACCCGCCATCAGGAATCCGTCGCCAATCTCTGGGAGCTGCGGGATGGCGACGAACTGCCCCTCGCCACCCGGAAGACGGCCCAGGTGGATGCCAAGGTCGCCGAGCTCCTGGGCTTCAAGGCCGATCAGTTCCGGCAGGTGGTGCTGCTCCCCCAGGGCCGCTTCCAGGAATTCATGCTGGCCGACAGCACCAGCCGCCAGGCGATCCTCCAGACCCTCTTCCAGACCGTGCGGCACGCCCGGTTCACGGATGCCCTGGTGGAGGAGGAGAAGCTCCTCAAGGAGGCCCGGAAGGCCACCGAGACCAGTCTGAAGCGCGTGCTCGACCAGGCGGGCATCGCCAACGCCACCGAACTGCCCGCGCTCCTGCAGTCTTCCGCGGACCTGCAGGCCAGGCTTGAAGTGGAGCAGGAAGAAGCCCGCCGCAGCATGGAGCAGGCATCCGACCAGTTCACCCAGGGCGCCCGCGCCATGGAAATCCTCGCGGAGCTCGAAGCCGCACGCCAGGAGTGGGCCCGGCTCCAGGCCCTCTCCCGCCTCATGGACGCCCATCGCACGGAGCTGGACCGCGCCCGCCGTTGCGGTTCCGTCCTCCCTGCGGCGGAGCGCATGGCCGCCATCAAGGGCCGCCTCCAGGAGCTGGAAGCCGAGGAGCAACGCCTGACGGGCGCCGCCGCCGCCTGCGAAACTGCTGTGAAGCGCGCGGAAGCCGACCTCGCGGAAGCCCAGGCCCACGAAGTGCGCCGCGAGGAACTGCGGAGCACCATCGCCCGCTTCAAGGAACTGGAGCCGAAGCTGGAGGCCCTGGAAGCCGCCCGCGTCGAAGTGCGGGAATCCGCCCTGGGCCGCACCAGCCTCGAGCACCAGGCCGAAACCCAGAAGCGGAAGCTGGAGACCGCCAAGCAGGATCTATCGAACCATCGGCTCGCCCTTCAGGACGCCCGCACGGAAGCCGCCCAGCTGAAGGGGCGGGAGGGCTTCCTCGCGGAGGCACGGAAACGCCTCCAGCAGCGGCTGGACCTGGAACGATCCGATGAGGAGCTGGGGCGCGCGGAAAGCGCGCGGCAGGCTGCGCTGGACACCCAGGAGGCGGCCCGGCGGGAGCGCAACACCTTCCAGGAACGCCTGCAGACTTTGCAGGAACAGCGTCTCAGCGCCCAGGCGGCCCGGCTCGCACAGACCCTTGTCCATGGGGAACCCTGCCCCGTCTGCGGCTCTGCCGAGCACCCCCATCCAGCCCAGCCTTCGGGCTCCATGCCCGATGACCAGGACATCCGTGGTACCAAGGTCCTGCTGGAGAATGCCGAAACCGCCCTGTCCCGGGCCCAGGAGGCGGCCGCCTCCAAGCTGGCAGCCCTGGAGATGAGCAAGAGCCGCCGCCAGGATCTGATCAACCAACTGGGGGGGCATGTCGAGATCAACCTGGATACCCTCATCGTCCTCGAATCCCGTTCCCGGGAGGAACTCGAGCACAGCCGCACCGCCACCGAGGACCTGCCCCGGCTCGAGCAGAAACTCACCGTGCTGGAGGAAACCCGGGATCAGGCCGAGGCCGGTCTGGCGGAGATCCACCAGCACCTCGCGGAAATGATGGCGCGCGAAGGCGGCGCCAAGGCCCGCCTCCAGATGCTGGAGGATTCGCTCATCCATGAACTGCGCGTCCCCGGCGCCCTTGCCACGAAGCGGAAGGCCGCCGAAGCGGAACTGGAAGCCTCGGCAGCGGAATTGAAGGCCGCGTTCCAGGCCCGGGAGACCGCCCGGATCACCTTCTATCAGGCCCAGTCGGCCCTGAAGGGCCACCAGAACCACATTGAGGCCACCCGGGTCGAGTCCTGGGGCTGCCAGGAGGCCTTCGAGAAGGCCCTGGCCGATGCGCACTTCCACGATGCCGAGGACTACGAGCGCGCCCGCCGGAGCCCCGAGGACATGGCCGCGCTCAACGACCGCATCGAGCGCCACGCCGGCGAGGCGGCCTCGGCCCAGCAGCGCATGATCCTGGCGGATACCCAGGCCCAGGGTCTTGAGGTGCCCGACCTGCCCGCGCTACAGACCGAGCGGGATCTCACCCAGGCGCGCTTCGCCGACGCCGGGGAAACCCTCGGCAAAGCCCGTTCAGAGCATGCGGCCCTGGAACGGCTGGAGCAGGAACTCGCCAGCCTCGCGGCGGCCATGGATGACCAGGACCGCCGCTACCAGGCCGTGGGAAACCTCGTGCGCGTGGCCCGGGGGGACGGCGGCGAGCGGGTCTCCTTCGAGCGCCATGTGCAGGGCGCCATCCTGGACGACGTGCTGCTCTCCGCCTCCGAACGGCTGCGCATCATGAGCAAGCAGCGCTACAGCCTGCGCCGCTGCGCCTCGAGCCGGGACCAGCGGAAGGCTGGCGGCCTCGATCTGGAGATCACCGACACCCACACGGGCCGCGCCCGGGCCGTCAGCTCCCTGTCCGGCGGCGAAGGCTTCCTGGCCAGCCTGGCCCTGGCCCTGGGCCTTTCGGACGTGGTGCAGCGCCATGCGGGCGGCATCCGCCTCGACACCGTGTTCATCGACGAAGGCTTCGGCAGCCTGGACCAGGAGGCCCTGGATCTTGCCCTGCGCACCCTGGAGGACCTGAACCAGGGCGGCCGCCTGGTGGGCCTCATCAGCCACCTCGAAGAAGTGAAGGCCCGCATTCCGGCCCGCCTGGAAGTGATTCCCGGCCCCGGGGGCAGCAGAGCCGTGTTCCGGGTGGTTTAGAACCCCCGCCGTGCCTGGGGTGGGGCCTTTCTGCGTCAGGCACGGCAGGACTTCACTTCAGCTTTTCGTGGGATCAGAAGGCGTCTTCACGGCGGGAGGCATCAACCGGGCCGCTTCCTGCTTCAGGGCCCAGATGCCCGCGCCAATGGGCGCGCCTTCCAGCTTCTTGCTGGCCGGATTCCAGCTCCGGTCCACCTTCATGCTGAACGGATCACGGCTTGAGGACCAGAGGCCCGGATCATCGACGATCACATACACGCTCTGAGCCTCCTGGGTGATATTGGTGTAGGCCACCTCGGGATTGCCCGTGGGAATGAGGTTCTGGAGCATGCCTTTGCCCACCTCGCCCCAGCGGTCCACCATCATCAGCCGGAACCAGCCTTCGTTGGTGTGCCGAAGCCTGACATGGAGCTTTTCCCCCGGTGGCACCCGGAAGCCGTAGGCCTTCCAGCCCGCCGGGGAATCGGGGTGGCCCGTGAGTTCGGCGATGTCTTCTCCGACGGGCTCCACGGCGATGGGGCCGCGCCGCGCCATGCTCTGGATCTCGGCGATGATGTTCCGGTTCAGCCACTGCTCCTTCGTGGGCAGGGTGGTCAATCTCAGCAGGGCTCTCGGCTCCACGATGACCGGGCTGACCGGCCGAGCGGGAGGGGTGACCTGGGCGCCTGATCTCGCCGGGGACCGGGAGGGTGTCGGCGCGGCCTGGCGCTGGACAGGAGCACGCTCGGCCACGGGGGCTGGCCGCTCGGGCCGGACCGGCTCCTGGGCCGAGGCCGTTCCGAGGCCCAGGGCGGCAAGCCCGATCATCAGGCTTCTCGCCTTGTCCAGTAATGCGGGAGGGATGAATCTGCGTTCGTTCATGACATCTCCTTGTGAGAGGAAGTGGTTTGGGTGGAATGGATCCGGCGCGCTTGAAGGGAAGGTAGGGTCCCCGGCCCCCCGGTCCATCGGCTGAAAGTCCTGAATGCAAAGACCCGGACCAAAGTCCGAAGATGCCTCAAAAGCCCTCCAGAACCATGGAGCAGGACCGAAGTCCGGCTGGGTTATCCTGTTTGGATGCAGCCAATCATCGTGCTTACGTTTCTTCTGGCCCTGGCCGCCGGGCTAATTTCCCTGACCCTGGTGTCGAGCCGATCCCAACACCATTTCTCTCCCGTGACCCAGGGTCTCGTCTCCCCCCTGCTCTTCTACAACCTCTGGATCCTGGTCTGGCTGGTCTTCCAGTACGTCGACGCGACCGTGCTGCCGGCACTTCCACCCAGCCAGGGGCGGCTGCTGGTGGCGGGGCTCATCTGGCTGTCCATGGTCATCTGCATTCAATGGGGGGCCACCTACCTGGCCTTCACGCTTAGCGCCATAAACCGGGTTCCTCCCGTGGAGGCCATCGGCAGCATCAGGAAGGCGGCCTACAAGCTGGTGGGCAGCGCCGCCGTGCTCTGCCTGGTGCTCCTGGCCCTTCATCAGGAGCACCTCATCCGGCCGGTCAGCCGGGCCCTCAATTCCCTTACCTTCCTGACCGTGGCCATCCTCAGCATCCGCTTCTGGCTGGGTACGCGTCGAAGGACAGGGGAAACCTCATCACGGAAGCTTGGAACGTTGGCGGGGGCCTACTCGCTCATTTTCACCACCCTGGCCCTTCTGGTCCTTTGGAACCGCTTCTCCGCGAGCATTCCCCCGCACCGGTTCGTCATCCTCGCCGTGAGTCTCGAGATGACCTACAACCTGGTGACCATGCTCTGGATCCACGCCTTCGATCCGACCGCCATCGCCACCATCTCCACCCCGGTGCCGACCTCCCTCGAAAAAATTCCAACCAGGTCGCTGACCGAGACCTATGGAATCTCCAAACGCGAGGGCGAGGTCATCCAACTGGTATGCCAGGGCCGGACCAACCAGGAAATCGCCGACACGCTCTTCATCTCCCTGAAGACCGTGAAGGACCACAACTACCGCATCTTCCAGAAGACCGGGGTCCGCAATCGCGTGGAACTGACTCAATTGGTGCGAGGACTGCCCCCGGAGGCCGAGCCGCAACCCCGTTCGGTCTACGCTCCCCCCCTGGCGGAATCCTGAGCCCGGTTCTCCCGGGGAACAAGGCCAGGAACAACCCAGTGTCCGCATGCCCCAGGATTCACCTCAGGGACGGCAATCTGTAGGTCACGCCCAGGGAGATCACCCGGGCATCCGTGATGTCCATCTTCAGAATCTCGCCTTCGAGCCGGAGGTGCCAGGCGTCCCGGAGCTTCCACTCCAGGCCCGCTCCGTAGTAGAGGCTGTTCCCCTTTTTGTCCAGGAGGCGGTATTGGGACTCCCCGGTGGAGAGGCGGAAGGTTGTTTCGTAGGAGAGCCGCCAGAATTGGACCCCAGCCCGGGCGAAGAGGGTGGCCTGGCCCAGCTGCTGGGCCCCCTGGAACGACAGGGTGGAATTGTTGACGGAGACCTTGGTCACCCCGGTGCCGGTCTCGCTGGGCGGAACGGCGTAATCGAAGGTCGCATCCGCATTGCCGAGGCCGGCAAACCCGCACTCGAAGCCGAAGTGCTCGGTGATCCAGTACCCTCCGTAGGCCTTGAAACCAGCCTTGTCGGCGGAGGCCTTCACCTCGGTGAACGCGATGCCTTCCATCTCCATGCTGCGTCCGGGGATCTTGAGGTTCACCTGCTCCAGGCTGCCGCCGAGATACCAGCCTGAGGGCGGAACCCCCTGGGCGCAGAGCAGCCCGGATCCCAGACCAAGCCAAGCCAGACAGAATGAGCTGCACATCCGCATAAACCACCTCATGGCCAACAACGATGGATCTCAGCAGCAAGATCCTCGCTCTCCAGAAGGGAGTCAACGAATTTTCAGCACGCCGAACAGCCATTCCGGAACGGGATGAAGAGCGCTTCGGTCCCGGCCGGTTTCATCATTCCCCGGGGGGTTCCAGGTCGGTGACCGCCGCACTCCCGGGCCAGCGCAGCACATCCGCGGCGCCCTCCACCATGCCGTTCCGGATCAGGATCACCTGGGCGCAGCCCTGCTGTTTCATTTCCTTGATGCCATGCCCCATGGTCTTGAGCGCCTCTGCGGTGGCGGCGGGAAACGAGGTCTCGACTTGGATGCGGTCGGGCAGCCACTGGTGATGGAAGCGCGGCGCGTCCACGGCGGCCCTGGCGCCCATGCCGAAATCCACCACGTTGAGCACCGTTTCGAGGACGGTGCTGGGGATGGTGCGGCCACCGGGACTGCCGCTGACCATGAGGAGGGCGCCGTCCTTCACGAGGATCACCGGACACATGCTGGAAAGGGGACGCTTCCCCGGCTGGGCGAGATTGGGCGCGGTCCCGATGTGGCCTTGATCGTCCGTCATGCCCGGGCCGGCATTGAAGTCCCCCAGCTCGTTGTTGAGCAGGAAACCCGCGCCCGGCACGATGCGCGCCAGGCCGTAGCTTTCCTCCAGCGTGTAGGTTAGGCTCACGGCATTGCCCCGGCGATCCACCACGGAGAGGTGCGTGGTCTCGGGGTGGTCCTTGGGCCAGACGAAGCGGTCCGGGGCCGATGCCGAGGCCCGGTCCAGGCGGATGGTGCCACGCAGATCGGCGGCATGGGCCTTCGACAGCAGGAGATCCAGGGGAATCTTCGGATTGAAACCGGGATCCCCCATGACCAGGGCCCGATCAGCGAAGGCGCGGCGCAGGGCTTCGGAGGCCAGGTGGACCGTGGCGGGGGTTCCGGCGCCCTGGGCCTTGAGGTCATAGCCTTCGAGCACATTCAGCGCCTCGATGAGCACCTGCCCGCCGGAACTGGGCGGCGGCGCGGCCAGCACCTCCACGCCTCGGTAGGCGCCCCGCAGGGCCTCCCGGAGGAGGGGCCGGTACGCGCGCAGGTCCGCCGCCGTGATCAGGCCCCTGTTTGCCTTCATGTCGCGGACGAGGAGCCGCCCGGTCTCACCGGAGTAGAAATCCTGCCAACGCTTCGCAAGGCGGGTCAGGGTCCGGGCCAGGTCCCGCTGCACGAGGCGGTCCCCGGCCTTGAACGGCTGCCCGTCCTTGCTGAACTGGGCCAAGGTGGGCCCGTGCCGGCGGAAGGCGGGCAGGTGCTCCGCCAGGCTGGCAACCTGATTCTCGGTCAGCTCGAAGCCATCCCGGGCCAGGCCGATGGCCGGCCGCAAAAGGCGGGCCCAGGGCAGGCGGCCCTCCCGCTTCCAGGCCTCGTGCAAGCCCGCCACGGTGCCGGGAACCCCCACCGAAGCCAGGCTCCAGTGGTGCAGGTCCTCATCGTAGACCCCCGCTTTCAGCCACATGCGCGGATGGGCCGAGGCCGGAGCCGTCTCGCGAAAATCCAGGAAGGAGACGCGCCCCTCGGCGGAGCGGGACAGGAGAAAGCCCCCTCCTCCCAGGTTGCCCGCAGCGGGATGCACCACGGCCAGGGCGAAGGCCGTGGCCACCGCCGCATCCACCGCGGTGCCCCCCTCCCGCAGCACCTGGGCGCCCGCCTCCGAGGCGAGGCGATCCTGGCTCACCACCATGCCATGTGGAACCTGGGCCATTGCAGCCAGCGTCAGAGTCGCGACCAGGACCAGGATTCGGCGCATCGGCATGACAAGCTCCACACAGCTCTAGAGTCTGTCATTCTCGATGCCATGTCTCGAACGATCCGCATCCCAGACTCCGGTTCACAGACACCGCTCGAGGAATTGGCCAACAGTCTCACCCACGGATTCGGAACGGCCCTGAGCATCGCGGGCCTCGTGGTCATGGTGGTCTTCGCCGCCAAGCGCGGCACGGCCCGGGACGTGGTGGGAGCGTCCATTTTCGGGTCCACCCTGATCCTGCTGTACCTCATGTCCACGCTGTACCACGCCTTCCGCGGGCCGAAGGTGAAGCTGGTCTTCAAGATCTTCGATCACTCCGCCATCTTCCTGCTCATCGCGGGCACCTATACGCCCTTCTGCCTTTCGGCCCTGCGCGGGGCCTGGGGCTGGACCCTCTTCGGCCTCGTGTGGGCCCTGGCGGTCCTGGGCATCGTCTTCAAGTCCGTGTTCTACACGAAAATCGCCAAGCAGGCCTTCCGCCCTCCCCCCATCGACCACCTCCAGACCCCGCCCTCCGAGGCGGACATGCATCCCCTCTTCGTGAAGCGGATGGGCTGGATCTCAACGGTCAACTACCTGCTCATGGGCTGGCTCATCGTCATCGCGGCCCTGCCGCTGGGACGGGCCCTCTCCACCCACGGCCTCTACTGGCTGTTCGCAGGAGGCGCGTTCTATAGCTTGGGGGCCCTCGTCTACAGCCTGGAGAAGGTCCGCTTCCACCATGCCCTCTGGCACCTGTTCGTGGTGGGCGGCAGCGCCTGTCACGTGTTCGCCGTGCTGTTCCACGTGATTCCGGGGAAGTAGCCCCGTGATCCCGTCGGAGCTCCTGCCCGGCTTCGCCCAGTGGGGCGCGCATCTGCAGGAGCTCCTGGCGCGACCCGAGGCCCTCTGGATCTGCGGCCCCTCCGGCTCCGGCGTGTCCTCCCTGGCGGAAGACCTGGCCAAGCGCCGGGGGGTGCCCTGGTTCGCCGCCGACAGCCCCGAAGCGGCCACCCGTTGGCTGGCCGAACATCCCCGGGGTGTCCTGGCCGCCCGCGAGACCGCCCCGGCCCACCTGTCCTGCCTGATGCTGCGCCTGCCCGCCCTGGACGAGGACCCCGCCGCCCTGCCGCCCCTCCTGAAGGCCCTGGCGGAAGAGGAGGGGGTCCCCGGGCCCTTTCCTGCGGCCCTGTCTACCCTGCCCTGTCCCGGCAACCTGCGGGAGCTGCGCAACCGCCTGCTGCGCTGGAAGCTCATGGGCCAGCTGCCCGAACCCGAGTCCGGGGGCCCACCCCGGTTCGAGGCGGAGGATCTGGCCACCAACCTCCATGACCTGGAGCGCTTCCTCCTGCACCGGGTCCTGCGCCGGGCCTACGGCAACCGGGTGGAAGCCGCGGAGCGCCTGGGCGTGAGCCGCCGCCAGCTCTACCTGCTCATCCGCCGCCACGGCGATCCGGTCCGGGGCGAACCGGGCACGGGGGAACGGCCCAAACGCCTTTCGAAGCGACACCCTGCACAAAACTCCAGTCCGGACTCAGGCACCCGATAACAGGGGGAGCGGCCCTCCTGGTCGCACGGATGTTCAGATATGGCGACTCCCCTTAGGGTGCTGGTGGTGGACGACGATCCCGGGATGCGGGACGGCATGGCCCTGAGCCTCAAACGGGCCGGATTCTTCGCCGAACAGGCCCGGGGCGGCGAGGAGGCCCTGCGCATGGTGCGGCCCGGGGCCTACGACGCCGTGGTGACGGATCTGCGCATGCCCGGCATCGATGGCCTGCAGTTGACCGCCCGCCTCAAGGCCGTGGATCCCTCCCTGCCCGTGCTGCTCATCACCGCCTTCGGCAGCCTGGAATCCGCCCGGGAGGCCATGCGCCTGGGCGCCTTCGATTTCCTCTCCAAGCCTTTCAGCCCCGAGGAACTCACCACCGCCTTGAACAAGGCCCTGAAATCCGAAGGCCACCTCAAGGCCGAGGAACCCGCCGAAGCCCCCGTGATTCTCACGGTGGATCCGGTGCTGGGCGAGACCCTCGTGCTGGCGCGCCGCGCCGCCGACAGCCGGGCCACCATTCTCATTCAGGCGGAAAGCGGGACGGGCAAGGAACTGCTGGCCAAGCTCATCCACAGCTCCAGCCCCCGCCGCAACGGCGCCTTCGTCGCCATCAACTGCGCGGCCATCCCCGAAAACCTCCTGGAATCGGAACTCTTCGGCTACGAGAAGGGCGCCTTCACCGGGGCCACCAGCATGAAGCAGGGCCGCTTCGAGCAGGCCGACGGCGGCACCCTGGTGCTCGATGAGGTGGGCGAGCTGCCGCTGGCCTTGCAGGGCAAGCTGCTGCGCGCCCTCCAGGAACGCACCGTGGATCGCCTGGGCGGCAGCCGGCCCATCCCCGTGGATGTGCGCCTCATCGCCCTCACCAATCGCGACCTCCAGGCCGAAGTGAAAGCGGGCCGCTTCCGGGAGGACCTCTATTACCGGCTCAACGTCATCCCCCTGGATCTGCCGCCCCTGCGCGAACGACCCGGCGATCTTCCCCTGCTGGCCTCCCACTTCACGGAGCGCTATGCCCGGGAGAACGATCGTCCCGTGCCGGTCCTCGCCCCCAGCTTCCTCGCCGCCCTGAGCCGCCATCCCTGGGCCGGCAACATCCGGGAACTGGAGAACGTCATCCAGCGCTGCGTGGTGCTCAATCAGGGCCACCGGCTCACCTACCAGGATCTCCGGTGGCTGTTGCCCGCCGAGTCCCTGGAAGACCTCCCGGAAGATCCCGCCGAATCCCCGTTCCTGGAGCCCTGGTCGCCTCCTCCGACCTCCGCGCCCGCGCGCCACGAGTCCGCGGAAGCACACTCGAACCCGGTGACCGCGGATGTCCGGAAGCCCTTGATCGGACTGCCCCTGGGCACGCCGGTGACCCTGCCCCTGGGCCTGAGCCTGCCCGAGCTCGAACGCTTCTGGCTGCTCTCGACCCTCAGCGCCCTCAAGGGCAACCGGACCCACTGCGCCGAACAGCTCGACATCGCCCTGCGCACCGTGCGGAACAAGATCAACGAGTACAAGGCCGACGGCTTCACCATTCCCGCCAGCCAGCGCGGGCACGACGAGGAGTGAAGCCAAGCCTGTAGAACCGGGAGGCGCGCCTGACCTTCGGGCGTGCCTCCCGGTTCCACCTCAGGGCTGCGCGGGCGGGTCGGCCAGCACCAGCGTGTTGCTGTCCCAGGTCAGGTACAGCTCGTGGCGGGCACCCAGGGTGACCTTTGGCGCGGCGTAGTAGCCATAGGGCAGGTTCATGCTCCAGAGGGGAGCCCCCGCTGGGGAGAAAGCCAGGAACAGGGCCGAGGTGTTGGGCCAGGGGGCCCGGGGCGCGACATAGACGTAGCCATCCCGGTCGATCAGAGGCTCGCCGTAGGACGCCGTGCCAGAGGGCACATCGTATTTCCACTTGAGCTGCCCCTGGGCGTCGAAGGCCATGACGGGGGAAGTGGCGTTGTTGAGACCGCAGACGATCGTCCCGTCCTGGCTCAGGGCCAGGTAGGGATCGACCCCGCTCGCGATGGGGGCCCGCCAGAGCACATGGCCGTCCGCGCTGACGGCCGTGAGGCCGAAGACCCCGGAACCACCGCTCAGGGCATCACTCGAGCAGGTGTACAGGGTGCCATCGGAGCTGATCACCGCACGCGGATGGTACCCGTTGTAAATCGATTCCTGCCGCACATCCTCCACCAGCCGCCAGACCTCGGCACCGTTGGCGTCCCACTTGATGATCACCTGGTAGCCCATATAGAGCAGGCCGCCGTCCGGACTGAACACCACTTCACCGAACTGGGGCAGGCTCTTGGACCAGAGGGTCGCTCCTTCAGAGGAGAGCACCACCAGGGTGTTTCCGGTCTGCCCATCCCAGTTGTTCCAGACGACCATGCGCCCATCTTCGGCCTGGATCAGCCGGCAGGATTCCCCACCCTGCCAGGCCACGGGTGTGGCCCAGCTCAGGGCTCCCGTCTCCGCGTCCAGGGCGCAGAGCCGCAAGACCCCGTTGAGATCATCGAAGGCCAGCGCTCGTCCCTGCCGGTCGAGGGCGAAGGGGGCCGTCAGGAAGTAGGTGTTCGCAGGCTGGAAGGCTGGAATGGGCGCGCCATAGGTATCCCATTTCTTCCCCTCGGGCGTGTAGAACTCGCCACGGGGCCCCAGGACGAGTTCACTGAGGGGGCTGCCGACGGGGAGGCTGTAGAGCATCTGGGGACCGGCCGCATTCCGGGGCCCGGCGAACCGGGACTGGCGGGCCCACCCGAAGGCCGTGGGCTGGACGGCGGAATCGTCCAAGGGGGTGACGGCATAGGCACCCACCCGGAAGGAAGAAAAAGGCGCGAAGACCGTGGCGGTGATGATGGCCTGCGCGGTCGGATCGGCCGCCGCCTGGGCAATCAGATGGTAGGTGCCGGGAGTGGCCGGCATCGTGGCGGTCCAGGTTCCGGCGCCATTCGTCAGCACCACGCCGCTTCCAGTCTCCTGCACGGCCCAGGTGAGGCCGGTATTGGCGCTGCCGATGACGGCGGCCGAAAGCGCCAGGGTGCCGCCAGGAGCGATGACGGGCGTGGGATCGCTGGTTGTGACGACCGGAGCGACCTGGACGCTGCACTGGGAGGACACCTCCTCGCCAGCCAGGTTGGCCACGCGAAGGGTGTAGGTGGTCGAGAAGGGTGGAACCACCGGGAGCGCGACACCATTCTGGAGGCTTCCCACGCCATCCACCTGGGCCGTGGCCCCCGTGAAAGAGGCCGTCAGCTGAGTCGTCTGCCCGCCCAGGACCGCCGAGGGACTCGCCGAGAAGGAGGCGATGGCGGGAGCCGCGGCAACAGTGATGGACACGCTCTGGTGATCGACCTTGCCGGCCTCATTGCGGACCGAGCAGCCGACAAGAAGGGTGCCGGTCGCGGGTGCATCGAAGGTGATGGAGGGCGTGGACTGGCCGCTCAGGATGGAAGCCCCCTGCAGGCTCCAGGTGTAACTGAAGCCAGACCCCGCCGCCACGCTCGCCGTCACGCCCCGGCTGCCGTGATTCACCACGTCCGGGCAGGTGATGGTGGCCACGGGAGGGGCAACCACCCGCACTGTGGCCGTGGCTGTTTCCGCGGTATTCGACTGCTTCTTGGCCACCACATGGTAGGTCCCAGGTTGAGAGGAGGCGGTGTACACGCCTTCCGCGCCACCAAAAAAACCGCCTCCCGGCTCCACCACATCCCAATAGACCGCCTCGGACGCGGTGAACCGCTGGGTATCCCAGGTGGTCAGTGTGACGCCGGCGGGAGCAATGCTGAGCCCCTTTCCGCCGCCTCCGCCTCCACCTCCGCAACTGGCGGTCAGAGCCAGGGCAAGAAGGCCGGCGGCTTGCAGGAAGTGTTTTTTTTGCAGGAACAAGAGTGCCTCTCTCGGGGATGCTGGATCGGGGTGAAGCGCAGCCGGGAAGGTGGAAGCCAGGCGCCCTCCGCTATTGCCTGGATGACATGGCCGCGGCAAAGGAGACTCGAAGGACCTCCACCTCCATTTTCCTACACCCAGTAAAGCAAGCTCCAGCGAAAAAGGTCGCCGGGCCGCCTGGGACCAGGCCGATCCCGCAGCCTCTCCGGGTGGGGATGCACATGGAAGTAACTGTTTCTTAACATCATTTAACATCCCGGAAACCCGGATTGCATGCACCCGCCAGCTAGACTTGGCGGAGATCCTACTGAAAGGAAAGCGCATGAATTCCAGGCACTCCAGCGCCATGTACCAGGTCCTGAGGTTGGCGGCCCTCTCCCTCGTTCTCGTCCTGGGAGGCTCGGCCCTCCTGGCGGAGGGACCCAACGACCCGGCCCCCTTCATCAACCCCACGAGCCCCGCCAACGGCAAGAAGGTGCTCTTCGACAACGCCCACGCCTCCACTGCCGGCGCCGCCGACTGGGTCATCAACGGCGGCTTCTCCCACATGGCCAATGCGCTCGCGGCCAAGGGCTACTATGTCCAAGAATTGCGCAAGCTCCCCCCCATCAGCTACAACGACCTGAATGGCTGGGATGTCCTGGTCATGGCCGAGTGCAATTTCCCCTTCAAGACCTCGGAACAGGTGGCCTTGCTGCAGTTCGTCCAGAACGGCGGGTCCATCCTCTTCATCGCCGATCACTACAACGCCGATCGAAACAAGAACCGCTGGGACGGCTCCGAGGTCTTCAACGGCTACCGCCGGGGCGCCTGGACCAATCCAGCCAAGGGCATGACCACCGGTGAGGCCGCCTCCTACCTCATGCAGGGGGTCTCCAGCTCCGACTGGCTTGCCACCAATTTCGGCATACGCTTCCGCTACAACGCCCTCGACAACGCGATCCCCACCGATATCGTGACCCCCAGCCAGGCCTTCAACATCACCACCGGCGTCACCAGCTTCGCCCTGCACGCGGGTAGCACCCTCGCCATCCTGGATCCCACGAAGGCCAAGGGCATCGTCTACGTGCCCACCACGGTCACCAAGTGGGCCAGCGCCGTGGACCAGGGCGTCTACAACGGCGGTGGCCGGGCCGAGGGCCCCTATGTGGCCATCTCGAAGGTGGGCCTGGGCAAGGCGGCCTTCATCGGCGATTCCAGTCCTGTCGAGAACACCGGCACCAAATATCTGAAGGAGGAGACCGGCGGAACCAAGACCACCTATGCCGGGTGGGAAGAAGCGAACGACGCCATCCTCATCCCCCAGCTGGTGGACTGGCTGGCCAACCACGAGTCCTACACGGCCCTGGACCAGGTTCCGGGCCTGCAGCTGGACACCCCCACGCCCCTGCTGGCCATGGAGGATCCCGCTTCCTCCACGGAACCCCAGGCTGAACCCTGGGCGACGCCCTCCGCCGGCTATCTCTGGTACGACTTCAGCACCTTCAAGGCTGGTTCCTACGGCGCCGGCACCATCATGCCCAAGAACCTCGTCACCGCCACGATGAGTGCTCCCGCCGCCGATCTCACCGTGAATTCCGGCGCCAGCCTCGCCTTCACGGGCAGCGCCACCGATACCTCCTCGGCCGCCACCCTCGCCTACAAGTGGACTTTCGGCGACGGCGCCACCGCCACCGGAACGAGCGCCAGCCACGCCTACACCAATGTGGGCAGTACCCAGGCGGTCTATACGGCCACCTTCACGGCCACGGACAACGCCGGCTATGTGGGCGTCGCCACCCGCGTCATCCGCGTGAACCCAGGGACCCCGCAAACCTACACGCTCACCGCCAGCGCTGGCGCCAACGGCGTGATCACCCCCTCCGGCACCACCACCGTGAACAGCGGCGCGAACCAGATCTACACCATCTCGCCGAACGCGGGCTATACCATCAGCAGCGTCTTGGTGGACAGCGTCAGCCAGGGTGCGATCACCACCTACACCTTCAGCAATGTGGCTGCCAACCACACCATCAGCGCCTCCTTCGCGGCGATTCCGACCTACGTGGTCACCGCCTCGGCCGGCGCCAACGGCACCATCTCCCCATCCGGTTCCGTCAGCGTGACCGCGGGTGCCTCCCAGACCTTCAGCATCACGCCGAACTCCGGCTATGCCGTGTCCGCCGTCACAGTGGATGGCGTGAACCAGGGCGCCATCACCTCCTACACGTTCACCAATGTCAGTTCGGCCCACACCATCAGCGCCTCCTTCGCCGCCGTCATCACGAAGTACGTGATCACCGCCTCCGCGGGCGCCAACGGCACCATCTCCCCATCCGGCTCCGTCAGCGTGACCGCGGGCGCTTCCCAGACCTTCACCATCACCCCCAACGCCGGCTATGCCGTGTCTTCCGTCACGGTGGATGGCCTGAACAAGGGCGCCCTCACCTCCTACACCTTCACCAATGTCAGCGCAGCCCACACCATCAGCGCCTCCTTCGCCGCCGCGGTGGCCCACACCCTCAGCGAGAATTTCGACACCGGCACCAAGACCGCCTACGCCACCGGCACCGTCACCTTCGCCACGGGAACCTGGACCCTCAATGATGCCCTCCTGGGGAGCTCAAGCCAGGACCCCCACAACGGCGTGCAGAGCGTCCGCGTCCGGAACAGCGGCAAGGTCACCATGGGCTTCAACTTCGCCTATGGGGCCCAGACGGTGAGCGTGAAGCATGCCGTCTTCGGGACCGACGCCGCCAGCACCTGGGGCCTCTGGTATTCCACCAACAGCGGCAGCACCTGGACCCAGGCAGGCGGCACCATCACCACCTCGTCCTCCACCCTCAATACCGCCACCTTCACCCTCAACAAGACCGGCACCATCCGCTTTGAGATCCGCAAGACCGACGGCTCCTCCAACCGCCTGAACTTCGACGATTTCAAGGTCGTGGGCTACTAAGCGCCTCCACCCCTAACAGCAAACGCCCGCACAGGTCCGTGCGGGCGTTTGCCGTTAGGGGGCGCCCGCTTTCCGCCCCGATCCGGGCTCCCCATCAAAAAAATCAAATTTTCCGGAAATGGCCCCCTATTCCTTGTGGCCAACGTGCCGATGAGAGACTCATGACCGAGGGCATCTCCGCGCAAGCTTGAGCTGTTCCAAAGGCCTCAATTTTCGGAGTCCCCATGTGGAAGCGACTTCAAGTCCTCCTTTTGTGCCTCGGCTTGGCGGGCCTCGCCAATCAGACGCTTTCCGCCGCGCCCCCCGCGACGCGACCCCAGGTGACTTCCCTGGTCCTGGCCCTGAACGATGGCCGGACCTACGCCCTCAAGGGGGATGACCTTGCCGATGATCACGGCGGCGTCATCTTCTGGAACGACTGGGCCGTGTACAACATCCTCTATCCCTTCGTCCTCTTCCAGGGGGACAAGGGCATGAAGCCCAAGGACCTGGTCCGGCTCTGGAATGGCGCCGCCGCCAATGGCGAACAGCCCGCCTTCCTCGTCCGCGTGAATGGCAAGCTCTGCTACCCCCTGAACCCCGCCGCCCCCAACGCCTCGCCCCAGGGCACCATCTTCCGCAGCGCCGTCGTGGCCATCACCGTTGGCTACGCTGATGGCCGCAGCTACTCGCTGACCGACCTGGAACTCAACGACGAGCGCAGCGGCGTGCTGTTCTGGCAGGACTTCTCCGTGAATCACATGCTGGTACCCTTCTACGCCATGAACACCACCCTTCCCACGACGCCCGGCGATGTGGTTCGGTTGTGGAACAGCAGCAGCCACGCTTCCGCCCAGGGCCAGGGCAATGCCGCCGCCGCCTCGGTGGTTTCCGAACAGCCGGGCTTCCTCGTCAAGCCGGCGTGCGTTCCAGCCTACTCGCTGGCCGTCCAGTAGCTTCCGTCTCAAGCCATTTCTTCATGCAAGCAAGAGGTGCCACGGGGAATGCCGTGGCACCTCTTGCTTGTTGGTATCGGACCTCCTGATCCCTGGGCCCGAGTGGCTGATTTCACCTCGGAAACGAGGCCATGGGGCCCATCATCCAAGGCCCCAACACGACCGGGGGAAGGCGGCGGCCGAGGAGCGATTCGGTTCAGCCTTCAAAGCTGGCGACGCAGCCCTGGGCACGGCTGGCCGAGGTCGCGGTCACACCCTACTTTGAAAACAGGCCCTAGTATCCGCCAGCCTGGTCGCGGCCCAGGTTTGCAAGGGCTCTTTTGGCCAGCTCGAAGCCGGGGTCCTTTTGCAGCGCTGCCTCCAGGCTTCCGCGTGCCATGTGCATGCGTGGCCGGGACTCGCTGGGGAACCGGCTGGCGAATTCCAGCTGAATCTCCGCCAGCAGCCAGTGGAGGTGCAGCTGAAGGGAATTCTTGGCCAGGGCCTCCCGGGCATGGCGCTCTGCGGCCATGAGCACCGTCCGCGCCTGGTCGTTGGCCTCAAGGGACCGGGCCTGCACCAGCTCCGCCTCGGCCTGGTAGCAGGCATCCCGCCAGGTGGAGGGGGCCGTCCCCCGGGCCGCGCTGAGGTCGCGCTCCGCCAAGGCAAGCTCCGCCAGGGGAGAACCGTGGGAACGGACCTGCACCCAGGCCCGGAGGATCCGGGCTTCGGCAAGGCCGTAGAGCGTTCCCGGAGAACCCGGGTTCCGTTCCAGCGCGAGCCGATAGGCCGCCTCGGCCAGATCCAGCTCCTTCAAGGGGCTGCCTGCCCGGTAGACCTGGAACTCCGCCTGGGTGAGGTAGGCATTGCCGAGGCCGAACTGGAATTCATAGCGATGGGGCTGAGCCGCGGTCGCCCGCTGGAAATGGGCCACCGCCTTGGCAATGGTCAGGGAGGGATCGTTGCCCCGGCTGGATTCATAGTCCGCCAGCTCCACATAGAAGCCCCCGAGATAGCCCTCGAAATCCGCCACCTTGGGGAAGTTCTCCACGACGCGGCCCATGGTGGTGAGGGCTTCGCCAAGAATGGCCGAAGGATCCCGGCCCAGGTTTTTTTCGAGCTCGATGCGGGACCAGTAGGCCGTGGCCAGCTGGTCGAGAATCTCGAAAGCCGAAGGGGCGTGCTCGAGTGCCTTCCGAAGCAACTGGATGGCCCGGTCCAGGGCCGGGCCCGGATCCGCGCCATGCTCCATGGCGGAATAGGCCTGGGTTCGAATGCCGGCGGCCATGGCCCCCAGAGCCTCGGCATCCTCAGGCGCCTTCTGCAGGGCCAGTTCCGCCAGGCGCACCCCTTCGGCCGCCCAGGCCAAACGTCTGGCCGGTGTTTCCGGCCCCGGATTCCGGGACCGCTCCACATGGGCCCAGGCTCGCCTGGCCAAGGATTCCGGATTCCCGGGCTGGATGCGGTCCCAGGCCTCGCAGGAGGAGAGCAGCTGCCCGAAGGCCCCGTCCGCGCCCTGTCCCACCTGACGCCGGAGGATCATGGTGTCCCACCAGCGGCGGGAATCCAGGTCACAGAGACGCGCATCGCTGGGAGCGGTTCCCCTGGCCTTCGCCAAAGCCTCGCCAGCGGAATCGAGGTACTGGATGGCCCTGGCGGGATTTTTCTCCTTGCGGGAGCGTTCCATGTCGATCTCCGCGGCCAACGCCTGGGCCTCGTAGAACCAAGGGGCGGCAGCAGCAGCCTGGTTGGCCAGCCGGAGCGCCTCCCCGTAGCGGCCGCCATAGCGGGCCAGCAGCCCTTCCTGGAAACTGGAAGGTTCCAGCGAACTGCCCTGGCCCTGGCGAAGCAGGTCCATGGCGGGCTGCTTGAGCTTTTCTTCCAGCTGCCGCTGCCGCTCGGCCCGCAGGGCCAGGTCCTGGATGCCCTGGGCCTGCTGCAGCGCCTCAAAGTAGAGCAGGCTGAGGTCCCGGCCCCGGGCGTAGGCCACATCCCGGGTCCGGAAGCCGGCCTCCCAGGCCCGATCCAGGTAGGTCCTGGCCGCCTCCGCCTGGCCCAGGGCGAGGTAGGCGCGGCCCAAGGCATAGCTGCCGGGCCCCTGGGCCTGGTTGCCGGCCTTGCCGATGGCGCCCTCCATGGCCTGGATCCGCTGCATGACGGTGGCCACTTCGTTGCTCACATCGTGGACCGGCTGCAGGCGGGCGTAGCGGAGGAGGGCCTCGATGCGCTCCGCCTCCTGGCCGAAATGCTGGGCCCACTGCGCCTGGCGACTGGCCGTCACCCAGGCATGCAACCCGAATCCCGCGAAGGTGAGGACCGCCAGCAGCGCCGTGGCCAGCAAGGCCGAAACAGTGGGGTGCTTCCGGACCAGCTTCCGGCTGCGGTCCAGGAGCGTGGCCCGCCGCGCCAGGATGGGGTCGCCGTCCTGGAAACGCCGGAGGTCCTCGGCCAGGGCCCGGGCGCTTTCATAGCGGCGCGGGATCTCCTTCTCCAGGCACTTCATGACGATGGTTTCCAGATCCGGGTGGAGCTCCGGCACGAGGGCCCGGAGCGGGCGGATCTCCTCGTCCTGGATCCGCAGCAGGCAGTCCAGCCCCTGGCTGTCCGCGAAGGGCGGGCTTCCCGAGAGCAGCTCGTAGAGCATCACGCCCAGGGCATAGACATCCGTGCGCCGCTCGATGAGGGAGAGATCGCCCCGGGCCTGCTCCGGCGCCATGTAGTGGACCGTGCCCAGGATGGTGCCTTCCATGGTGTCGCCGGTGGTGGCCAGATCCCGCGCCAGGCCGAAATCCAGAACATAGGGCTTGAGCCGGCCCTCATCCGTGAGCTCCACCATGATGTTGGCGGGCTTCAGGTCGCGATGGACGAGCCCCAGGCGGTGGGCGGCCTGGACCGCCCGGGTCACCGTCTCGATGATCTCCACCTTGTCGGCCAGGGCCAGCTTGGGCGCCAGGTGGTCCAGGCGGGTGCCGTTGATGTACTGCATGGCCACATAGACCTGGCCCTTCCACTCCCGGACCTCGTAGACCTTGCAGATGTTGGGATGATCCACCTGGGCCTGGAACTGGGCCTCCTGCAGCAGGCGGGCGGCCATCTCCCGGTCATCCCGATTGAGGAACTTGAGAGCCACCTGCCGCCGGAGGGCGGGGTCGAAGGCCCGGAAGATCCGGCCCATGCCCCCCTCGCCCACGAACTGGAGGTTCTGGTAGTTGTTCCACTGGGGAATGGTGAGCGCTTGGCGGAGACGGCGGTTTTCGCCCCGGAAGCGGTCCTGCTCGGCCCTGGTGGCCCAGAGGAGGCGGGTGGCGGTGGCATGGGAGCCATCGATGACGGAGACCGTGCCCTCCCCGGTTTCCACGGATTCCTGCCCCGGCTTGAGGATCGGCACCGTCGCGTCCTCGGACCGGGACCGGCTGTCCGTGCCAGGCAACATTCGATCAAGCTCTTCCACCTGCCGCTGGAGGTCCAGGAGGATCTCCCCGTTCAGGGCCCCGGTCCGCTGCAGCTCCGCCAGGAGCCGCTCCGGATCGCCCTCCCCCTCCTGGGGGGGCAGCACCTGGCGGGCCAGCTCCAGATGGTGGTAGGACAGGCGCCCCTGGAGCAGCGCCAGTCCGATCACCCTCGCTTGAAAATCGCTCGCCACCCGTTCTCCCGGCTCGCTGCTAAGAACGGCCCTGGGATCCTCTTCGGCGCCGGGGCCTCAGGGCCAAAGTCTAGGACTTCCGGGGCTCCCCCGCCTTCAGGTGCGCCCAGGGCGGCATGGTGGTGGCGCCGGTCTCGTGGCGATAGAAGGCGGCCGTGACCTCGGCCCCGAGCAGGAGGATGGCGCAGCTGTAGTACAGGAAGGTCAGGCCCGCCACGATGCCGAGCAGGGAGCCGTACATGATGCCCCAGGTCATGGTGTGCCGCAGGTACACGCCGAAGCCCCACTTCGCCAGCCACCAGAGCAGCGTGGAGATTCCCGCACCAAGGAAGGCGTGACGGAACTTCACATGCAGGCGGGGGAGATGCTGCAGCACCATGGTGACCACCACCAGGCCCAGGAACGGGGCGATGTAAGGCAGCAGGTCCATCTGCCGGACCGGCATGAAGCGCCGCAGCACCCCGCCGATGAGGGTGGCGAGGAAGAGCACCATCAGGAGGAGGCCCCCCACGAGAAAGGCGATCCTGCGCAGGAAATGGTTCTTGCGGGTCTGCCGGTGCTTCTTGATGCGCAAGCCGAAGACATGGGCGAGGCTCGTGTCCAGCTGGCTGATGCCCCAGTAGCTGCCGAAGAGCAGGACGAACCAGGACAGGCCCATGCCGCCGATCTTCTGGCTGTTGGCCACGGCGTCCACCACGAATTCCCGGGGCAGGAAGGGCACGATTTCCAGGAGCGTCTTCATGGTGCCCGGCCCATAGGCTCGGCTGCCCATGATGGCGCCCAACAGCTTGAAGAGGAGTGTGGACAGCGGCACCAGGCTGACGATGAGCCAGAAGCTGAGCCCCGCGGCGTAGCTCAGGCAGTCGTCCTTCTGGTACTTGGCCAGCACCTCCACCGTGAAGGCTCCCGCTCGCCCCAGGGGGGGGACGGCCCGGGCGATCTCATGCCAGACCTTCAACGCCCCCTTGAGCCCCGTTTCCCAGGCGGCGATCAGCGCCTCCCAGAGACCCTGGCGACTCTCGACCATCAGCGCTTCCCCGGAATTGAATGAAATTGGGCCACAGTTGAACTCAAATGGACACAGACAAAGGCGCCATGGTCAAGAGGCCTGAACCGGACCGCCGCTGTGTCACGATCTCTGTCCATCCATGTCCAGCCGTGGCGGGAAAAGCCGTTTCTGGCGTTCAGAAACGCACGGGATGCCGGGGCAGCAGGTACATCAACCAGGCCAGCGCAAGCCCGATACCGATGAGCCCGGCCGCGTGCTTGAGGATCGAGGCCCGGGTCCGCTCGGGCCGGGTGGTGGGATACAACAGGCCCAGCACTACGGCGATGCCGCAACCCATGATGAAAAAATGCAGGACATGACTGGATAGAAAGCGCATCTGCCAAGGGTAGCAGGAACGCGCCCCCAGCCCACAGCCATGGACCGCCAACTGCCGCCTACTGGGCCGTCGCGGGGTTGTCCCTGGGCGGACCGGGAGGAAGGGGCGTTGAGTGGCCCTGGCCCAGGGGCTCCGGCATGCGGGTGAGGGCCAGCTGGATCACCTCGTCCATGTGGCTGACGAGGTGGATGCTGAGCTGCTCCCGGACCTCCGCGGGCACGTCTTCGAGATGCCGCTCGTTCTCGCTGGGGATGAGCACGGCCTTGCGGCCCTGGCGGTGGGCCGCGAGCAGTTTTTCCTTGAGGCCGCCAATGGGCAGCACCCGGCCCCGCAGCGTCAGCTCGCCGGTCATGGCCAGGTCGGCCCGGGCGGGAATGCCTGTGAGCACGGAGATCAGGGCCGTGGCGAGGGTGATGCCCGCGCTGGGTCCGTCCTTGGGGATGCCTCCCTCGGGCACGTGGACGTGGAGGTCCACAGAATCCAGGAAATCGCGCTTGAGGCCCAGGCGCTCGGCGCGGGCGCGCACGTAGCTCAAGGCCAGGTTGGCGCTCTCCTGCATGACTTCACCCAGCTTCCCCGTGAGCTTGAGGTTGCCCTTGCCGGGCAGCACCGCCGCTTCGATGGTGAGCAGGTCGCCCCCGGCGGAGGTCCAAGCCAGGCCGTTCACCACGCCCGGCGGGGCGGTGTCTTCGATGCGGGTCTCCAGGAATTTCTCGGGGCCCAGCAGCTTCACCACGCGCTCCGCCGTGATGACGGGATCGAAAGCCTCGCCCGCCGAATCCGAAAGATGGGGCTGCAGCGTGTGCCTCGCGAGCTTGCGGAGAATGTTGGCGATCTCCCGCTCCAGCTGGCGGACGCCCGCTTCCCGGGTGTAGTCCTGCACCAGCTTCTCCAGGGCTGCCGTCTCGAAGCGCACGCCCATGTCATGCATGCCGTGGCCCTCCAGGGCCCTCGGAATGAGGTGGCGCTCGGCGATGGCGAGCTTCTCCTTGGTGGTGTAGCCGCTCAGGTCCAGCACCTCCAGGCGGTCCTCCAGGGGCTCGGGAATCTGGTGGCGCACGTTGGCCGTGGCCAGGAAGAGCACCTGGCTGAGATCGAAGCCCACATCCAGGTAGTGGTCCTGGAAGTTGCCGTTCTGCTCGGGATCGAGCACTTCGAGCAGGGCGCTGCTGGGATCGCCCCGGAAATCCGAGGCCATCTTGTCGATCTCGTCGAGGAGCATCAGGGGATTGCGGACCTTGGCCTTCTTCATCAGCGCGACGATGCGGCCAGGCATGGAGCCGATGTAGGTGCGCCGGTGCCCGCGGATCTCGGCCTCGTCGCGCACGCCGCCCAGGGACAGGCGCACGAAGGGGCGGTTCAGGGCCCGGGCGATGCTCCGGGCCAGGGAGGTCTTGCCCACTCCCGGGGGGCCCACCAGGCACAGGATCGGGCCACGCAGCGCTGTCCGGGTGGGACCGCCCAGCCCTTCGGGCTCCTGCGTCCCCCCCGGGCCCCCCACCTGCGGGCCCGGCGAAGCCGTGCCCTTGGCCTGCCCGCCCTCTTCCGGGCGATTCTGACCCTGCAAGCGCGCCATGACGGCCAGATGTTCGAGGATCCGGGCCTTGATCTTGTCGAGGCCCGCGTGGTCCTCGTCCAGCACCCGTTCCGCCTCGGCGAGATCCAGCCGCTCCTCGGCCATGGCCTTCCAGGGCAGGGCCAGCAGCCATTCCAGGTAGGTGCGGCTCACGGTGGCTTCGGCGCTCTGGGCGGGCATGGCCTCCAGGCGTTCCAGCTCTTCCAGGGCCTTGGCCTTGGCCTCGACGCTCAGCCCCGCGGCCTCGATGCGATCCTTGAGGCGGGCGGATTCATCCTTCTCTTCCTTCTTGCCCAGTTCCTCCTGGATGACCCGCATCTTCTCGCTGAGCACGTACTGCTTGTGATCCTGATCCAGGCGCTGGCGGGTCTTCTCGTCCAGGGTGCGGTCCACCTCGGAGCGGGCCGCATCCAGATCGAGCAGCCGCAGAAGCGCCTCCAGCCGGGGCTGGATCTCCAGTTCTTCGAGAATCTCCTGCTTCTGCTTCACCTCGGCGGGCACCAGCCCGGCGACGGTATCGATGGCCTTGCCCAGGGGCAGCTCCCGGATCTGGTCCAGGCTCAGCAGCCGCGAGGCATCGGGATTGCGGGCCAGAAAGGCCTCCACCACCCGGTAGAAGGGCTGGAGGGATTCCAGGGAGGCGACCGTGGGTTCGGGCAGCAGGTAGGCCTCGGCCTGGATGACCTCTCCGGAATCGTCGTACTTGTCCAGGCGCACCCGGGCGATGCCCTTCACGCCCACCTTGTAGTAGTCCTTGGGCAGGGCGAGGACGGATTCCACGAGGGCCAAGGTGCCCACGGCATAGAGATCGTCCTGGCCCGGCGTCTCGACCTTGGCGTCTCTCTGGGTGAGCATCAGCAGGTGGTCACCGGCTTTGATGGCCAGCTCCAGCGTGCGCACGGAGCCCTGGCGACCCACCACGAAGGGCACCCGCGCCCCGGGGAAAAGCACCATGTCCCGGATGGGAATGGCAGGCAGGGTAAGGGTCTTATGCGTGGCCATCGGAAGGGGTTAGCCCGCCGCTGAAATGGGCTGGGAGGGAATCCCGAGCACCTCTTCCACCTTCTGGCGGGTGATGCGCAGGGCCTCGCGGGTGGTGCGGTTGTCCGTGGGCAGGTCGTACATGGGCTCGAGGAGGATCTGTTCCACGAGGCTCCGGAGCCCGCGGGCGCCCAGCTTGCGCGTGAGCGCCTGTTCGGCGATGGCGTCGATGGCGCCCTCTTCGAAGGTCAGATCCACGTCATCCATGTCGAGGAGCTTCACGAACTGCTTGGTGATGGCGTTCTTGGGCTGGGTGAGGATGGCCACCAGGGCCTCCCGGTCCAGGGGCGACAGGCCGGCCACCACGGGCAGGCGGCCCACCAGTTCGGGGATGAGGCCGAACTTGATGATGTCCTCGGGCTCCACCAGGCGCAGGAAGTTCTCCTTGTCCTCCTTGGAGGAGGGCGTGGAGCCGAAACCCACGGCCTTGGCGCGGATGCGCTGCTTGATGATGTCCTCGATGCCCACGAAGGCGCCGCCGCAGATGAACAGGATGTTGCTGGTGTCCAGCTGGATGAACTCCTGGTGCGGATGCTTGCGCCCGCCCTGGGGCGGCACGTTGGCCACGGTGCCTTCGACGAGCTTCAGAAGCGCCTGCTGCACGCCCTCGCCGCTCACGTCGCGGGTGATGCTGGGGTTCTCGCTCTTGCGGCCCACCTTGTCGATCTCGTCGATGAAGACGATGCCGCGCTGGGCCCGCTCCACATCATAGTTCGCGGCCTGCAACAGCTTGGTGAGGATGTTCTCCACGTCCTCGCCCACGTAGCCGGCCTCGGTCAGCGTGGTGGCGTCGGCCATGGCCAGGGGCACGTCCAGGAAGCGCGCCAGGGTCTGGGCCAGCAGGGTCTTGCCCGTTCCGGTGGGGCCCAGCAGCAGGATGTTGCTCTTGGACAACTCCACCTCGGTGCCGCCCAGGGCTTTCCGGGGCGTGAGGATGCGCTTGTAGTGGTTGTAGACCGCCACGCTCAGGCGCTTCTTGGCGGACTCCTGGCCGATGACGTAGTCATCCAGGAAGCTCTTGATCTCCTTGGGCCGGCTGAGGCGCGCCTCGTGCTTGCCCAGGGGCTTGCCCTGGCGGCTCATGCGCAGTTGCAGCTGGCCCGCCTCCAGGCACTCATTGCAGATGTAGGCCTCGGGCCCGGCCAGCAGCTGCTCCACCTCGTGCGGCTCTTTGCCGCAGAAGGAGCATTTCTGTTCGCGCTTGTATTTTGTATTCATTTCCCCTCCGAGGGGCCGGACTAGGCTACATCGTGAATGGTCTTGAGTTCCAAAATCTCGAAGCGCTTGATCCCCGCAGGAATCTGCACCCGAACCTCATTGCCTTCTTCCTGCCCCACCAGGGCCATGCCGATGGGTGAGCTGATGCTGAGAAAATGGGGATGGCCATCCAGTTCCTCCGGGAGGACCAGGGTGTAGGTGTGTTCCTCTTCGGAATCCAGGTCGAGGATCGTGACTTTGGAGCCGTAGGCGGCCCGGGTCTTGGGCAGGCGGCTCACGTCCAGGCTGGCCACTTCGGCGATGCGCTTCTCCAGGGACACCATCTTGTTCTGGTACATGTCGCGCTTGGCGAGGGCCTGTTCGTATTCGGCGTTCTCGGACAGGTCACCCTGGCCGGCGGCGCGGGCGATCTCCTGGGGGATGTCCACCAGGAGGGCCTGCTTGATCTCCCGGAGATCCATTTCGAGCTTGGCGAGGACATGCTTGGGCATGGGAGGTTCCAAAAAAGATGGTGGGAGGGCGGAAGAAGGTAAAAAAAAGGCGGGCCGAGGAGGCCCGATCAGGAGGTTAGGTCATGAACTGATTCTAGCCACCCTTCGGGAGGAAGCCCAGCTTGATCCGGTCCCAGGGTTCCGGGCCGGGTCTTGAAGCGGCGGTGCATCCAGAACCACCAGCGGGGATCCTTTCGGATCTGGGCCTCGATGCGGGCGGTCATGAGCTGGGTGGCGGTCCATTCGTCCCGGGCCGGCTCCCCGGTCACGGGCACCTGGAAGGGGGGGTCGAAGCGCACGGTCCAGGTGCCGTCCTCGTTGGGCCAGCTGAAGACCGGGAGGACCGGCAGCCCGTAGCGGGCGGCCAGGTTTCCAGCCGTGGAGAAGGTGCTGGCCCACTGGCCCAGGAATTTCACAAAAATGCCCATGCCCAGGGCGTCCTGGTCCAGGAGGAAGCCCACGCCCCGGCCCGCCTTGAGGGCCTTCAGGGTCCCCCGCATGGCCCCGTCCTTGAGGATGACCCGGTTCCCGAAGCGGGTGCGGAACCCGAGGGAGATGGGTTCCAGCAGGGGATTGTCCAGCTCCCTGCCGATGGCGTCCACGGTGCGGCCATGGAGGCTCTGGCCCAGGGCGATCACCTCCCAGTTGCCGTAGTGGCCCGTCAGCTGGATGAAGCCCTTGCCCTGGGCCTGGGCGGCGTCGAAATGCTCCAGCCCCTCCACCCGGATCCAGCGCTCAAGTTCCTCCGGGGTGGCCCGGCGCAGCCGCAGCAAGCCGATGAACAGGGCGCCGAAGTGCCGGAAGCAGGCCTTCGCCAGGGCCCGGGTTTCCGCTTCGGAAAGATCCAGGTTGGCCAGCCGGAGGTTGTCGCGGACGATCCGGCGGTGGCGCGGGTCCAGCAGGTAGAAAAGGGATCCGGCCGCTTCGCCCAGAGCCTGCACCGTGGCCATGGGGAGGGAGCCGATGAGGCCGTCCAGGACGCGGAAGGCGCCATACTCCAGCCGATGGCGGAGGGTGGGCCGGGCCTGTGTAATGGGATCCGCCAAGGTCAGGGATGCCTAGAAAAAAGGCGCCTCGGGAATCCGAGGCGAACAACCCTCATTCTACCAGAGGTCGCCGGATTCAGCGGCCTTCCCGACACAAGGGCATGGTCATGCAGCGGGGGCCGCCCCGGGCCCGGCTCAGCTCGCTGGCTTCGATCTGGACCAGGTATTTTTTCCCATCCAGGAGGTTGATCCGGGGATCTTCCAGCACTTCCCTGGCGGTCAGGGCTTGATAGCCGGCCTGATCCAGGGCGGTGGCGGTGGCGATGTTCCGGCTGTAGCTGGTGATGACCCCCGGCGCCAGGCAGAAGGCGTTGGCCCCATCGGTCCACTGCTCCCGCTGCTGCATGATCGGATCCGTACCGCCGCAGAAGATGGGCTTCAGGTCGATGCCCACCCGTTTCAGGGACCTGAGCAGGCTCGGCTGGGTGCTCATGCGCAGTTCGGGATGGCGCAGGTCGATGCTGGTCACATTGAGGAGCTCCCGGCTGCCTTCCACGAAATAGGGCGGGTACACCAGGCACTCGTCCTCGCTGGTGCGTGTGAAAATGGTGTCAAGGTGCATGGCGGCGCGCTTGTTGGGCATGAGCACCATGAGCAGGTGGTCGAAGCTGTGCTCATCCACCGCGCGGTTCGCGCGGAGGCTCTCGGCCAGAAGGTGGATGGCATCCGCCTGGGTCCGCTCGCTGCAGCCCACGGCCAGCACCTTGTTGCTCAGCACCAGGATGTCGCCGCCCTCCATGCTGACGGGGGCCTTGATCTCGCCGCGGACCAGGGGCGTCACCTGGTCGAACCACTTGTCGTGGTCCGTGTGGTGCTCCAGGCGGGGATGGTGGCGGAAAACGTAGCTCAGGATCAGGGGCTCGCGCTCCCGGGCCCAGGTGGCCATGGCGTTCACGCTGTAGCCATCACCGATGACCGAGGCGGGATCGCGCATGAACAGGAGGTTCGGGATGGGCCGCACCCGGTAGTCGAATTCCTCCTCCCAGGGCGTGTGGCTGGGCATATCGTCCCAGGGCAGGCCGCCGATGACGGCCGCTGCCGCCTGCTCCGGAGGCAGCCCCCGCAGGTGGTCGCAGGTCTCATCCGGAAGGCCCACCAGCTTCTGAAGATCCGTGATGAAGGCGCCCTGAACGCCCTGGACGGAAAGCGCTTCCACGAAGAGATCCTGGATGTCGAATACCTCGTCGGCCACCTTGGCCAGCACCTGGCGGAACTGCGCATGCTCCTGGCGGGCCAGATCGCCGTAGAGGATGTCGTCGAAAAGCAGCTTTTCCATCATCCCGGGAACCATCAGGTCCACCTCTGGGCCGGGATTGTGGACCACCACCTGCTTGAGGCGGGCGGTCTCGGAAAACACGGAAAGCTGGATCGGCGGCATGGCGCGTCCTTGAAAGGTCCTGAACCCGGCAGATTATCACGGGGCCGAGGCGGCCACCGAGGCCGGATCTGAAGGTGGAGCCCCGGCGCAAGTCCACCGAACCATTTAGACCCTGCTGCGTTCAGCTCAAAGGAGGTCAGAATCCAGACATGAATCCAGATGCGCTGCTTCAACGCGTCAGGGCGGGCGACGAACTCGCCTGGGAGGCCTTCGTGCGCCAGCACCAGGGCCGCATCTTCGGCCTGGCCTACCACTACACCGGCCACGCGGAGGACGCCCGGGATCTGGCCCAGGAAGCCTTCATCCAGATCTACCGGAACCTCTTCCGCCTTCCGGATGAACCGGGACTCCTGCCCTGGATGCTCTGCATCACCCGGAACCTGTGCATGGATTTCTTCAGGCGCCGGAAGGCCCGCCCTCCCGCCTGGGACATCCCCGTGGAGGAGATGGGACACCTGCGCGCCCCGGAAGAGGGTCCCATGGAGGCCCTCCAGAACCAGGCCCGGAAGGCCGTCGTGCACCGCGCCCTGCGGGAGCTGACGGAACTCAACCGGGAGATGATCCTGTTGAAGGACATCCACGGCCTGACCCTCGATCAGATCGCCACGCTGCTGGGGATTCCCCTGGGCACCGCCAAGTCCCGTTCCAACCGCGCCCGGCTGGAGCTCGCCGAGAAGCTCCTGGCACTGGGAGCCCAGCCATGAGCCGGGATCCCTTCTCCATGCCTGACCTCACGGCGGCCATCCTCGCGCGCACCAGCGGGCCCGCCTGTGCCCGCCTGCGCGCCCTGGCCTGTGACCTGGCCAACGGCTCCCTGGCTGGCGATGACTTGCTCCTGGCGGAAGGCCACCTGGCCCATTGCCCCGCCTGCCAGACCCTCGTCCGCACCCTCTTCGAAACGGGCCGGGTGCTTCCGGCCTTCGCCCAGGTGGCGCCCGGAGCGGCTTTCACGGCCTCCGTGTTGGCCCTGACCCAACCCCGCCGTCCGGTCCAGCCGCCCGACCACCTCAGGGAAGCCTGGAGCCGCTTCATCCGGCGCCCCCGGGCCGCGCTCGAATCCGCCTACCTCGCCACGGCCGCGGGCCTCATCCTCACGCAGATGCCCTTGCCCAGCACCATGGATCGCGCCGGCACGGCCCTCGTTTCCCGGGTGCGGGCCGAATCCCGGGCCCGCCTCGCCGCACCCGGGCCCCAGGCCTGGGCGGCCCGGCTCCAGCACTCCCGTACCGCCCGCCTTCTCGGCCCCTCACCATCCCCCTGGCGCGGCTTCTGGACCAGGTTGACCCAGGGCTTCCACCACGCCTGGTCCGCTTGCTCCCGGGCGCTGCACAGCACCGCGGAGCGCCTGGGATTCCGCTCGTCCGCGCCCTCCAGCACCGAACCTTCTGGCGCCTCGCGCCGTCCTGCTTCCTGAACCCGGTTCCACACGCCTAGGAGAACCCCATGTCATCCCTTCCCACGCCTGATTCCGCCGCTCCGGAATCGATCGCCAACGCCAAGCCGGAAGCCGCCGCCTTCCTGCCGACCGCCCAGCGCCCCTACTATCCCGAGGACCCGCGGCTCCGTTCCACCGCCCTCGCCACCGTGCTCTCCCTGATGCCTGGGCTGGGCCAGGTCTATCTGGGCTATGTGCAGCAAGGCTTCCTCAACATCCTGGTGGTGGCCTCCCTCATCGCCCTGCTCGCCAGCGATGCCGGAGCCCTGACGCCACTGCTGGCGCTGTTCCTGGCCTTCTTCTGGCTCTACAACATGATCGACGCCAACCGCCGGGCCATCCTGTTGAACCAGCGCCTTCTGGGCCTGGCCCCCGGCGAGCTTCCCGAGGACATCACCCCCAGCCTGCGCGGATCCATCTTCGGCGGCCTCGCCTTGATCCTTGGCGGCCTGGTCGCCCTGGCCCATGTCCGCTTCGGCCTCTCGCTCGCGTGGGTCCAGCACTGGTGGCCCGTGGCCATCATCGGTCTGGGCATCTACCTGGTGTGGAAGGCCGTGAAGTCACCCAACGAATGACCCATTCAACCGACCTCCAGGTTCAATATTCTTTACCAATTTGGTCAGATATTTTTCTTGAAGGACCCCGGTGGCCGTCGTAGCCTGATTCTTCCCAACGAGACCCACGGGGAGAAACCCCGCATAGGAGGCACCATGGCCGCATTCGTCACCCAGCCCGCACCCGACTTCAAGGCCGACGCCCTGGTCAACGGCGAGTTCAAGCAGATCTCGCTCTCCGACTTCAAGGGCAAGAAGGTGGTCCTGTTCTTCTACCCCCTCGACTTCACCTTCGTCTGCCCCACCGAGATCCTGGCCTTCGCCGACGCCGCCAAGGAATTCCAGGCCCGCAATACCCAGGTCATCGGCGTGAGCGTGGATTCCAAGTTCAGCCACCTGGCCTGGGTCAACACCCCCCGCAAGGAAGGCGGCATCCACGGCGTCACCTTCCCCCTGGTCTCCGACCTGAACAAGACCATCGCCGCCGACTACGGCGTGCTGCTGCCCGCCGGCATCGCCCTGCGCGGCCTCTTCATCATCAACAAGGACGGCATCCTCAAGCACATCACCGTGAACCACAATGACCTGGGCCGCAGCGTGGACGAGGTCCTGCGCGTCCTGGACGCCGTGGACTTCAGCGAAGAGCACGGCGAAGTCTGCCCCGCCAACTGGCACAAGGGCGAAAAGGCCATGAAGCCGACCTCCGACGGGTTGAAGGCCTACGTCGCTGCCAAGTAAATCGTCAGAGAACACCTGAAGCGGGCGCCGAAAGGCGCCCGCGGCGT
>DATEZS010000091.1:0-6991 GCA_035255365.1 Geothrix sp. | reverse complement strand
ATGAACCTCCGGCGCCTTCTGGGAATTGCAATTGGCGTGTTCTGTCTCGTGCCGCTCCTGGGGCAGAAAACCGAAGTCCTGAAGGGAAAACGTCAGCCGACCGAACTCATCGAACAACCCTGGGTCTTCGGAACGGAGGTCATCAAGCACTGGCAGAACCTTCCAAGCCAAGTGAACGCACCAGCCAACAGAACCCGCGCCTATCCAGGCCAACATCTCACCATTGCCATCGGGGCAAGGGGCGATCTGAGGGATCAGCTGCTGAAGGCGGGCACTTATTCCTTCACAGTGACCGTCGGAACCAACTCAAGCACCTTCAACAACCTTCATCCGACGCAGTTGCGACGGATCAAGGCGGAAGGGGCGGATTTCGCACTGGCTGCCTTGCATGCCGCCCAGATCACTTCTGGAGAAGCAGAGACCATGTTGTCGATGGTGAGCTTCGCCCTGTTTGACCTGGATTGGGTCGCACCCCAAGGCACAAACGATGGTGCCATTTCCGTCAAGGCAAAGGTCGTCGGCGCCAATGGCGCCGTGCGGGATTTGCAGGAAAGGAACGTCGAATTCTGGTCCTACGAGCGCCTGGCGAAGGAAGGTGGGTTCAAGGACAAGGAGGAGCAGGGGAACTGGATGATGGGCTACTACCAGCGTCCAGAACCCACGCGGTTGCTTCACCTTTTCAGAGGGTCCAAGGATGATAAGAACGCCTTCAAGCCCAACATGCGTGCTTTCTATCGTCAGGTGTTGAAGTCGGACCCGGCGGCTGCGCAGGACCTGCTGACCCGGCTGCGATCCGAAGAGCCCGTTGTCCGCATGGTCGGGGTGGTTGCCTTTCTGGACGCGGGCTACCCCCTTCCCGCCATCCTTGAAACCATGTCTGTCGAGGACCAGGAGCGATTCAAGCTCATCCCGTCGAAAATCGAACCTCTTCCTGATCCCTTCGACCTCGTTCCGGATGTGAACAACTTCATCAAGGTCCCCAACGCTTTCGATATGCTCTGGAGCCAGTTTCTCGCGACCGGAGACGCCGAGCCGGTCCGCGCCATCGCCGGGGCATTGCAATGGCGCAAGGAGGGGCAAGCCTTCCTGGCGCTCAGGAAATCAGGGAAGAAACCTGACGGCATCACTCTTGAGCTGGCGAAGGGGCTTTCCTACATGGCGGCGGGCTGGTCCCTTGGATCCTTCTATAGGAACCATCCCCTGGTGACCGACTACATCGAGGCGTGGAAGAAGGACGCATCGGTGCCTCTTATCATTCGGGAGGAGCTTGGAACGCTGATGGCAAACGAGGCTTTCCAGCGGGACTAGTGCTCTCCAAATTGGGACCAATTCCTTCCGCCCGATGGCCAAGCCATCCTCAAGCGCCTCCGGGTTGGCGAGCGGGTCAGTTGGTCATACCCAGGCAAAAATGTCTATTTGCTGAAGAGTGGGTGGTTGTAAGCAATGCTCGGTTCCGGAAGATTTACAGGGGGTGGACTCGGAGCCTCTGCCACCTCCAGCTATTCCCCAGCCATCTCCTGATCCAAAACCGATTCAGGGATCGCCAGGGACCATCCCATCCCGCTGGCAGGCGCTGTTCCTCTTCCATGCCTTGGCTCCGGATCATGCGCGGTCGCCGGGGATGGTCCGCACGATTCAACTGGCGGAACCCTGGAATCTATTCCGAGATCTTCCACGCCAGGACCGTCTTTGGATCCCACACGGTCTCGATCGATTGAATCAGGCTGTCCTGGTTCAAAACCAGGATGGAATGACCTTGGAGAATGTGAAGCGTACCTCCGCCGGGACCTTCCACTTCCCAATAGAGCGTCACTTGCTGACCCTCCACCTCAACCCTGGGAAACCGGACCGCACCTTTCGAGAGGACGCCCCTGAAACTTTGGCGGTAGTGGGCCGTGATGTCCTTGCGTCCCCGCAGAAGGCCGCCGGAGAACACACCTTTGAATGTGGCATTCTCCGCGAGAAGATCCTTCACCGCTTCCGCATCGTGTTGCACGTAGCATTCCATGAAGGCATCGACTGTGCGCCGGGCCGCGGCATTCAAGGCGTTCAAGGCATCGAGCGTGTCAGTCATGCGATTCCACCCGGGGTCTCCACCCAAGCCTGATCAGCCTGAGATGCCAGAGCATACAAGGGTGCAGTGGCGCGGGTGGAAAAAATCCCCGGGGCACATGATTGGGATGCAGAAAAAGGCAGCCCCCGCCTGGTCGATGCGGGGGCCACGGTTGGAGCCGCTAGTCGGAATTGAACCAACGACCATCCGCTTACAAGGCGGGCGCTCTACCAACTGAGCTATAGCGGCACGGGTTCCAGTCTATCGGATATCGGGATGTTCAGGCATGGTGCCGGGGCTCGGGCAACGAGGGAAAAGATGCCCCGCACGAGTCGTGAGGGGGCCCTGCAAAGCATGTGGCCAACCTGGAGCTGATGCTAAACCGGGCTGGGGCCCAAAATTCAGGCGACAACAAGTCGCCTGAATTTTGACCCGCATCCGTTTTGCTAGCGCGGATCGCCAGCGGGATCGCGCTTGAGGTCTTCCATGAAGGTTTCCATCCACTTGGTGGAGACCGCGCCGGCGATGAAGTCGGGGTGGTCCATGATGCGGCGATGGAGGGGGGCGGTGGTCTTGATGCCTTCGATGACCAGGGTGTCCAGGGCCCGCCGCATGCGGGCGATGGCTTCAGGCCGATCGGAGCCGTAGGCGATGAGCTTGGCCACCATGGAGTCGTAGTGGGGCGGGATGACCGCGTCCTGGTGCATGGCGGTGTCCACGCGGATGCCTGGGCCGCCGGGGAAATGCAGCGCCGTGATGCGGCCGGGGCAGGGTGTGAACTTGTAGGGATCTTCCGCGTTGATGCGGCACTCGATGGCGTGGCCCTTCTGGATCACCTGCTCCTGGGTGAAGCTGAGCTTGCGCCCCGCGGCGATGCGCAGCTGCTCCTTGACGATGTCGATGCCCGTGACCAGCTCGGTGACGGGGTGCTCCACCTGGACGCGGGTGTTCATCTCCATGAAGAAGAAGTCGCCGCGCTTGTCGAGCAGGAACTCAATGGTGCCCGCGTTGTAGTAGCCCACGGCCTTGGCGGCCTTCACGGCGGTTTCGCAGATGCGCCGGCGCAGATCCGGGTCGAGGACGGCGCTGGGGCTCTCCTCGATGAGCTTCTGGTGCCTGCGCTGGATGGAGCATTCGCGCTCGCCCAAGTGGACGATATTGCCGAAGAGGTCGCCCATGATCTGGACTTCGATGTGGCGTGGCTCGAGGAGATACTTCTCCATGTAAACCGCGTCGTCGCCGAAGGCACCCTTGGCCTCGCTCCGGGCGGTGTTGTACAGGTCCGGCAGCTCTTCGGGGTTGTTCACGATGCGCATGCCGCGGCCACCGCCGCCGGCGCTGGCCTTGACGATGACGGGATAGCCGATCTTCTCGGCGACCACCAGGGCTTCTTCCACGGTCTCGATGATGCCGTCGCTGCCGGGCATCAAGGGCACGCCCGCCTCGAGCATGGTGGCCTTGGCCTGGGCCTTGTTGCCCATTTTCCGGATAATTTCGGGGCTGGGGCCGATGAACGTGATGCCGCAGGCCTGGCAGACTTCCACGAAGTGCGCGTTCTCGCTGAGGAAGCCGTAGCCGGGGTGGATGGCGTCGGCGCCGGTGACCTCGGCGGCGGCGATGACCTGGGGGATGTTCAGGTAGGACTTGGAGGAGGGCGCGGGGCCGATGCAGACATCCTCATCGGCGAAGCGCACATGGAGGGCGTTCCGGTCGGCCTCGGAATAGACGGCCACGGTCTGGACACCCATTTCCTTGCAGGCCAGGATCACGCGCAAGGCGATCTCGCCTCGATTGGCGATGAGCACGCGCTTGAAGGGCGGCTCGTCCTGACAGGGGGGCGTGACCACGGGGGTCTTGGGGGACTTGCGCTTGATGGCTGCGCTCATGGCCTTAACCAATTCGGACAGCGAAGAGGCGTTCGCCATATTCGACAGGCTGCCCGTTTTCCACCAGGACCTTCACGATCTCGCCGGCGATGTCGCTCTCGATCTCGTTCATGAGCTTCATGGCTTCGATAATGCAGAGGGTCTGGCCGGGCTTGACGAAATCGCCCGTGGACACGAAGGGCTGGGCGGTGGGGTTCGCGGCGCGATAGAAAGAGCCAACGATGGGGCTGGTGACGTAGTGGATGTTGGGATCTTCGACGGCGACCGTCTGGGGGGCCGAGGGGGTTGGCAGGGCAACCTGGTGCATGGTCTGGGCGGGAGCAGCCATGACCACGGGCGCGGCTGGGGCCACGGCGACGACGGGCGCGGGGCCGTCCTTGCGGATGCGGAAGCGCATGTCTCCGGCCTCGAACTCGAATTCCTGGAACGGCTCCCGGCCGGCGAGCGCGATGAGCGCCTTGATCTCTTCAAGGCCGAGGGGCTGATGGGAGGCGGAAACCTTGGCCGCCAGCTTGGCGGGGGTCTTGGCGGCGGCCTGCTTCACGGCCGGGGCCTTGGTCTTGCGGGCGGGCTTGGTTTCAGCAGCGGGTTTCTTGCGAGGGGTGGCCATCTCAACTCCAAACAATCAGGTGCGGCGGGGGAAGGGAATGAGCATAGCAAAGGGATCCTGAAAGGTCCCGTCAGGTTTCCGGATCTGGATCCTGGGCTTGCCCTTTCTTCTTCAATCGCGGACCGGTTTCTTCTGGGCGGTACTGTTTGCGTGCGGCATCGAGGATGCCATTGAGGAATTGCGTGCCCTCCTGATCGCTGAACTCCTTCACGATCTCCAGGGCTTCGTTGATGACGATGGGGAAGGGCACTTCCTTGACGAACATCAGCTCGTACAGGCCAAGGCGCAGGAGATTCCGGTCCACCACAGCCATGCGATGGATCTTCCAGTGCTCGGCGTACTTGGTGAGCGCCACATCGATCTCGTCCAGGTGGCTGTGGACGCCATCCACCAGCCGTCGGGCGTAGTAGAAGGCATCCCGGTTCAGATCCTGGATGGCATAGAACCCTGCGAACACCTGGTCCGGCTGATAGTTGGTCAGATCCATGGCGTAGAGCATCTGAAGCGCGTACTCGCGCCCCCTGCGGCGAACTCCCATCTACTTGCGCCCCTTCTTCCCGCTGAGGGTGTGGGCGAGGTCCACCATTTCTATGACGCTCTGGGCCGCTTCCCAGCCCTTGTTGCCCATCTTGGCCCCGGCGCGGTCAATGGCCTGCTCCACGCTGTCGGTGGTGAGCACGCCGAAGGCCAGGGGCAGACCCGTTTCCATGGCCACCTGGGCGGCGCCCTTGGTGACCTCGGCGGCGATCATGTCGAAGTGGGGCGTGCCGCCGCGGATCACCGTGCCGAGCACGATGATGCCCGCGTAGCGGCCGCTCTGGGCGGCCAGCTTGGCGGCCTGGGGCAGCTCGAAACTCCCGGGTACCCGGATGAGGTCCATCTGTTCCTCGGTCCCGCCATGGCGGAGGATGCAGTCTTTCGCACCCCCGATCAGGCGTTCCACGATGAAGTCGTTCCAGCGCGAAGCCACCAGGGCGAAACGGTCGCCCTCATGAACGCGGATGTGGCCCTCAAAGATCCCCATGGGAACCCCCCGAAAGGTGGTTAAGAACTGATGAGACTAGCACAGGCCGCCCTGGCGGTCACTGAAAAAGGGGCCCGGGGCAGCGCCCCTGGGCCCCTCTTTAAACCGGACGCTAGACCGTGACCTTGTCCGCCACGTCCCGGAAATCCGGGATCTGATCGAAGTTCATGTAGCGGTAGATGTCCTTGGCCTTCTCGCCCACGATGCTCACCTGGGCCATGTACTCGGCCATGGTGGGAATCCTGCCCATCACGGCGCAGACCGCCGCCAGCTCCGCGCTGCCCAGGTAGACCTGGGTGTCGATGCCCAGTCGGTTGGGGAAGTTGCGGGTGGAGGTGGAGATGGCCGTGCTGCCCTTGCGGATCTGGGCCTGATTGCCCATGCAGAGCGAGCAGCCGGGCATTTCCATGCGGGCACCGGTGCGGCCCAGGATGCCGTAGTAGCCCTCCTGCTTGAGGATGTACTCGTCCATCTTGGTGGGCGGGGCGATCCAGAGGCGGGTGTTGAGATCGGTCTTCCCGTCAAGCAGCTTCCCGGCGGCGCGGAAGTGGCCGATGTTGGTCATGCAGGAGCCGATGAAGACCTCGTCGATCTTCTGGCCGGCCACCTCGGCCAGGGTCTTCACATCATCGGGATCGTTGGGGCAGGCGAGGATGGGTTCCTTGATGTCGGCCAGGTTGATCTCGATGACCGCCGCGTAGTCCGCATCGGCATCGGGGGCCAGGAGCTCGGGCTTGGCGATCCAGGCCTGCATGGCCTTGATGCGCCGCTCCAGGGCTTCGCGATGCTCGTAACCGTTGGCGATCATCCACTTCATGAGGGTGATGTTGGACGTCATGTATTCGATGATCGGTTCCTTGTCCAGGTGCACGGTGCAGCCGGAGGCGGAGCGCTCAGCGGAGGCGTCGGACAGCTCGAAGGCCTGCTCCACCTTCAGCTTGGGCAGACCCTCGATCTCGAGGATGCGGCCGGAGAACACGTTCTTCTTGCCCTTCTTCGCCACGGTCAGGAGGCCCTGCTTGATGGCGTAGAGGGGAATGGCGTTCACCAGGTCCCGCAGGGTGACGCCGGGCTGCATTTCACCCTTGAAGCGAACAAGCACGGATTCGGGCATGTCCAGGGGCATGACGCCTGCGGCGGCGGCGAAGGCCACCAGACCCGAGCCCGCGGGGAAGGAGATGCCGATGGGGAAGCGGGTGTGGGAGTCGCCGCCGGTGCCGACGGTGTCAGGCAGCAGCAGGCGGTTGAGCCAGCTGTGAATGACACCGTCGCCCGGCTTAAGGGGCACGCCGCCCCGTTCGATCATGAACGGCGGGAGGTTCTTGTGCATCTTGACGTCGACCAGCTTCGGATAAGCTGCGGTGTGGCAGAACGACTGCATCACCAGGTCGGCCGAGAAGCCCAGGCAAGCCAGGTCC
>DATEZS010000090.1:0-3300 GCA_035255365.1 Geothrix sp. | reverse complement strand
GGTCCGAAGTTGAAGAGAAAAATCGGAATGAGCCAGAGGATGCACTGACCGACGAGAACGGCGTAGACTCGGGCTTCCTCGATGCCACGGATGAGCCAGGGCATGGGCAGCAGGTAGAGAGCCGGCATCATCAAAATCCAGGGGGAGAAAGGACGCAGCCTCGCCTGGGGCGGGTTCCCTCGCAGGAAGCCCGAGGCGAAGGCGTGGAGCGCCGCCAGGAGCACCACGATGAGGAACAGTGCGAGTCCTAGCACCCACAACCAGAGGCGCCTCTGGTAGGCCGCATCTGGCAGCGCCTTCACCATCCCGAGATCGCGATAGAGCAGGCGGTTTCCGATGCCCTTGAGGGCCAGCCAGAGAAACGGCACCCAGACGAGGTATTCGACCAGCAGGCGGTCCGCCAGGCTGGCCCCCATGTAGTTCGGGCTGAGGGCGGCCAGCACGAGCAGCATGGCCAGGAGTCCGCCCAGGGCCGTGGCCAGGCCGCTCTTCCGCGTCTGGAAGGTGGCGAAGTCGCGCGTCAGGGCTTCAAGAGCCTTCAGATTGGCGGTAGTCATGGCTTTCCCTCCTTCGGAAGCAGGGCGCGCAGCAGCTTGTGGTAGGCATGAAGCGCGGTCAGGCCGTCCTGCGTGATGCGGAAGCTGGTGACGGGAATGCGCCCCTGGAAACCCTTGACCGTCTCCAGATACCCGGCGGCCTCCAGTTTCTGGGTATGGCTCGACAGGTTCCCCTTGCTGAGCCCCGTGACCCGCTGGAGGAACAGGAACGCCACCTCCTCGGCCGAGGCCAGGACAGTGAGGATGGCCAGCCGGGCGGGTTCATGGACCATGCGATCCAGGTCCAGGATGGGATGGAGATCAGGTTCCTTGTTGGGCATGAAACAAGTTTGTGTGGCAAACTAGTTTTGTCAACCCCCAGGTCACTGCTGTGTTTGAATCTCTTCATGCGACCCATCGACCTTCGTTCCGACACCGTCACCCAGCCTTCCCCCGAAATGCGCGCGGCCATGGCCGCTGCGGAGGTGGGCGACGATGTGCTCGAGCACGATCCCACCATGGCCAGGCTCGAGAACCGGGTGGCGGATCTCCTGGGCATGGAAGCCGGTATGTGGGTGCCCAGCGGCTGCATGGGCAACCTCATCGGCCTCATGTTGCACCTGAAGCGTGGGGACCGGTTCCTGGCTCCGGCCCAGGCCCATGTGCTGGGCTCGGAACTGGGCACCGGCGCCTGGCTGGCCGGGGGCATGCCGGAGGCCCTGGTCTGGGAAGGGGGGCCTGGTCGCCCCTCGGCCGCCCAGGTCACCCGGGCGGCCGGATCGCCCGGCCCCTACTACACCCTGCAGACGAGGCTGCTCTGCCTCGAAAATACCCACAATTTCGCGGGGGGGACGGTGACGCCCCAGGCCGAGCACCGGGCCCTGGTCTCCGCCGCCAAGGCCGCCAAGCTGGCGGTGCACCTGGATGGCGCCCGGATCTGGCATGCGGCCGCCGCCCTGGCCGCCCCCCTGTCGGCGCTCACGGAAGGGGTGGATACGGTGCAGGTCTGCCTGAGCAAAGGGCTCGGCGCTCCCATGGGATCATTGCTATGTGGTTCCAAGTCCGCACTGGCCGAGGCGAGGCGCCTGCGCAAGATGCTGGGCGGCGGCGTCCGGCAAGGCGGCGTGGTGGCGGCTGCGGGCCTGGTCGCCTTGGATTACCTGCCGCGGATCCAGGAGGATCACGCCAAGATCCAGCGGCTCGCCGAAGGGCTGAGGGCGTTCGGCGTGGCTGCGCCGAAGCCTGAGACCAACATCCTGCTGGTGCCGGTGCCCGATGCGCAGCGGGCGATGGCAGCCCTGGAAGGTGTTGGCGTAAGGGTGTTGCCTGTGGGATCCGCCATCCGGTTCATCGCTCACCGGGACCTTTCCCTTGCCGACATGGAGGAGGCGCTGTTGCGCCTGGAACCGCTGGCCGGCCAGTTGCGCGGCGCCTGAGGAGGCACCATGAAACCGCGATCCGGCTGGGCTCTTGGCGCGTTGGTGATGCTGGCGGGCGTTCTCGGTTACGTGCAGTACCAGGACACCTTGGTGCCCGTGCCCCTGGCTTCAGGGAAGGACCTTTTCGTCCCCGCCGCCCCGGAATACGGCGAGGACGCGGCGGTCCTCGAAGCCCTGCTGCCTGCGGGGGAGAAACTGCAGACCTTCCTCGCCAACCAGTCCGATCTCACCCTGCTGGAAACCGATGCCAGTGGCCGGTTGGTGGGCCAATTGCTTTCGGATCTGGCGGTGACCCGCCACGGGCGCCGGTGGCGTTTGAAAGTCCGACCCGGGTGGCGCCTGCAGCGAGGAGGCGTCCTGGATGCCGCCGGGCTGGCTGAGGCCGTACGGAGCGAGGTGACCTCCAGGGGAGGCGAAGTTCGCAATATAGATACAGCGACAATTGAACTTCGATTCAAGGTTCGACCGACCGGCCTGCTTGTCCGGCTGACCCGCTGGCGCGTGCCTGGAACCGGTCCCTTCATCCGCCAGGGAACCAACCTCACGCGATTTGAGGGCTTCATTCACGGGCGGACGGGAATTGCCAGTCTGCGGGTCTCGACCGATCCGGCGCTCATGGAAAGCCATGCCTGGGCGGATGGTCTGGCCTCGGGTCGCTGGGCCTTGACGGCCTTTCCAGGCCAGATCGGCCCCGAGGACATGGCCAAGGCCAGGCTGGCTCCCTACGACGAGCTTCACCTGAAGGACGGCAGCGTCTGGTTCCTGTCCCGCCGCATGCGGCGCCTGCGTCCCGATGTTCAGGACTGGTCCCGCACCCGGCTCTTTGGCATCTGGAAGGGGTCCATGGACCTGCCTTACGATCCCCTGGGACTGTGAGCCCTATTCCAGATTGGCCGCCTGTTCCCGGATCTGATCGAGCACGCCCTTGGCTTCCATGACGGCCCGGGTCATGTCGATGCGCTTGCACTTGCTGCCGGTGGTGTTGAGCTCCCGCAGAACCTCCTGGCACCACACGTCCACGGCTTTGCCTTCGAGGCGGCCCTTGGCGAGCCGCTCGGCGAAATCGTCCAGGTGGGCGGCGAGGCGGATGAGTTCCTCCCGCACATCCTGCCGCTCGGCCAGCACGCCAGCCTCGGCCAGCAGGCGCTCCGCGGGCAGCTGGCCGGCGAGGCGGGCATCCTCCAGGATCTGTTCGATGCGTTGCCGATAAAGCTCGGGAATTTCCACGGCCTGGGCCTCGGCTTCGGCCTGGAGACGGTCCCGCAGGGCGCGCAGCCGCGTCAGGCCCGACTCGAAGAAGGGGCGCAGGCGCTCAGCTTCCCGGT
>DATEZS010000089.1:0-13828 GCA_035255365.1 Geothrix sp. | reverse complement strand
CAGCCGCAAGCTCGAGCAGGTGCTGGTCTTCACCCGCACCAAGCACGGCGCCAACCGCCTCTCCGAGCAGCTCGACAAGGACGGCATCAGCTCCATGGCCATCCACGGCAACAAGAGCCAGCCCCAGCGCATCAAGGCCCTGGAGGACTTCAAGAAGGGCGCGGTCCGCGTCCTGGTGGCCACAGACATCGCCGCGCGCGGCCTGGACATCGACATGCTGCCCCACGTGGTCAATTTCGAGCTGCCCCAGGTGCCCGAGGACTACATCCATCGCATCGGCCGCACCGGTCGCGCCGGCGCCGAGGGCGAGGCCCTCTCCCTGGTCTGCGTGGACGAGAAGCAGCTCCTCAAGGACATTGAGAAGCTCCTGCGCAAGGAACTGCCCAGGGACGTGATCCCCGGGTTTGCCCCGGATCCCAGCGTCCCCGCCGAACCCATCCAGAATGGCCGGTCCGGCGGTGGTGGCCGCGGCGGTCGCCCCCAGGGAACCCGCACCCAATCCAGCCCAAGGCCTGCCGGCGGAGCCGCCAGGGCCAGCCGCGGCGCCCACCCCGCCCGCCCCAGCCAACGGGGCAAGTAGGGTCCGCTATACCACTTGACACGAGGGTTGATCTCTCGAAAGATTCTTGCTTATGCAAGAGTTGACCTATGACCCCTACTCCAAGGCCGGCCTCGGCCTCCTCGCCAGTGCCGTCCGGCGCCGTCTCAAGCAGGTGGCCTGGGCGCGCCTGGCGCCCTACGGGCTGACGCCTCAGCAGTTCTGGGTGATCTTGGTGCTGCTTGAGGAGGGGCCCTTGTCCCTGCATGCCCTCTCCCAGCGCGTCTGGATGGACGACCCCACGGCCAGCCGGGTCGTGAAGACGTTGGTGGGCCGGGGCCTGCTGCGGTCGCTGCCCGATCCGGGCCATGGGCGGCGGATCCTGATCAGCCTGATGCCCGAGGCCCTGCCCATGGCCCGGGAGCTCCAGACCCTGGCCCAGGGCATCAAGGAGAACCTCGTTGACGGCCTCAGCGACCAAGAGCGGGATCTGGTGAGGCATGGGCTCATGACCATCATCCGCAATCTGGATGGTCAGCTGGCCGAGGCCCGGACAGACCTGGGCGAGCCAGAGGGTCAGGCCGCCTCCTGATTCATTCGCGGCAGCGCCGGTCAGATGGATTCCCTTAAGCCCAGTCATGAGGTATCTCCCCTATGAGCGCATCCGATCCCCTTTCCC
Organism: Geothrix sp.; assembly: GCA_035255365.1. Classification (GTDB taxonomy): domain Bacteria; phylum Acidobacteriota; class Holophagae; order Holophagales; family Holophagaceae; genus Geothrix. The sequence goes on along the minus strand of DATEZS010000089.1, from coordinate 12,611 downwards.
TGGAATCCGCCACCAGCCGGACGACCATCCTGCACTCCTGGCGGTTCTGGGCCGTGGCGGGGGTGCTCGCCCTGCTCGCCTGGTTCCTCTTCGCGCGGAGCACCGGTAAGCAGGGGTCCGCCAACCCGGCAGGGCGCCCCATCCCCGTCTCAGTCGCCGCCGCCCGCCGGGGTGACATGGCCGTGAATCTCTCCGGCCTTGGCACCGTGACCGCCTTGAACACGGTCCTGGTGAAGAGCCGCGTGGACGGCCAGCTGGTGAAGGTCCACTTCACCGAAGGCCAGATGGTCAACCAGGGCGACCTGCTGGCGGAAATCGATCCCCGCCCCTTCCAGGTCCAGCTCATGCAGGCGGAGGGCCAGTTCGCCAAGGACCAGGCCACCTTCCGCAATGCCCAGGCCGACCTCAAGCGGCTGGAGGGCCTCGTCCAGCAGGGCATCGTCTCGCGGCAGCAGCTCGACACCCAGAGCACCACCGTGGCCCAGGCGGAGGCCTCGCTCCAGGCTGATCAGGCCCAGGTGGAGAGCGCCAAACTGAATCTCACCTACAGCCGCATCACCGCGCCCATCGCGGGCCGGGTCGGCCTGCGCATGGTGGATGCCGGGAACATGGTCCGCACCAGCGATGCCGGGGGCCTGGTCACCCTGGCGCCGATCCAGCCCATCCATGTGTCCTTCGCTTTGCCTGCGGACCGCATCCAGGAAGTGCTCAAGGGGATGTCCGGCAAGACCCCCATGAAAGTCGAAGCCTGGGACCGGGATTTCCAGACCCGCCTGGCCCTGGGAACCCTCGTGGCCGTGGACAACCAGGTGGATGCCACCACGGGCACCGTGCGCATGAAGGCCCTGTTCGCCAACGACGACCGCGCCCTCTTCCCGAACCAGTTCGTCAACGCCCGCCTGCTGGTGGACACCCTCCGCGATACCGTGATCATCCCCAGCGCCGCCATCCAGCGGGGTCTCCAGGGGGCCTTCGTCTATGTGGCCAAGGCGGACGGCACGGCCGACATGCGCGCCATCGACATCCAGGGCACCGAAGGGGAGGAGACCGCCATCTCCCGCGGGTTGAATCCCGGCGACGCCGTCATCATCGAAGGCATGGAGAAGCTCCGTCCCGGCAGCAAGGTGGCGCTGCCGAAACCCTCTCCCAAGGGATGAGCGAGTGAATCCCTCCCGCCCCTTCATCCTCCGGCCCATCGCCACCTCGCTGCTGATGATCGGCCTGCTCCTGGCGGGCCTGCTCGCCTTCCGGCAGCTGCCAGTATCGGCCCTGCCCCAGGTGGACTACCCCACCATCCAGGTGGTGTCCTTCTACCCCGGCGCCAGCCCGGAAGTCATGACCTCCGCGGTCACCGCCCCCCTGGAGCGCCAGTTCGGCCAGCTCCCGGGCCTCAACCGCATGTCCTCCACCAGCTCCGGCGGCAGCTCCATCATCACCCTGCAGTTCGTGCTGGACCTGAACATCGATGTGGCCGAGCAGCAGGTACAGGCCGCGGTGAACGCGGCGGGCACCTTCCTGCCCAAGGACATGCCCAGTCCGCCCATCTACAGCAAGATCAACCCGGCGGACGCGCCCATCCTCACCCTGGCGCTCACCTCCAAGACCATGCCCCTCTCCAAGGTCGAGGACGTTGCCGACACCCGGCTCGCCCAGCGCATCTCTCAGCTGCCCGGGGTGGGCCTGGTCAGCATCTCCGGCGGCCAGAAGCCCGCGGTGCGCATCCAGGCCGACCCCGCCGCGCTCTCCTCCCGGGGCCTCACCCTGGGCGATGTCCGCACCACCATCGCCCTGAGCAACGTAAACCAGGCCAAGGGCAGCTTCGACGGCCTGCGCCAGGCCTACGCCATCGGCGCCAACGACCAGATGCTCTCCAGCGAGGAATACCGGCCCCTGGTCATCGCCTACCGGAACGGCGCGCCCGTGATGCTGTCGGAAGTGGCCACCATCCACGATGACGTGGAGAATGTCAGGCTCGCGGCCTGGAAGAACAACACCGCGGCGGTGATCCTCAACATCCAGCGGCAGCCCGGGGCCAACATCATCGCCGTGGTGGACCGGGTGAAGGCCCTGCTGCCCCAGCTGCAGGCATCCCTGCCGGCGGCGGTGGAACTCACGGTGCTGACCGACCGCACCACCACCATCCGCGCCTCCGTGGCGGATGTGGAGTTCACCCTGATCCTCACCATCGGCCTGGTGGTCATGGTGATCTTTCTGTTCCTCCGAACCCTCGCCGCCACAATCATCCCCAGCGTGGCCGTGCCCCTGTCCCTGGTGGGCACCTTCGGGGCGATGTACCTGCTGGGCTACAGCCTCAACAACCTGACGCTCATGGCCCTGACCATTTCCACCGGCTTCGTGGTGGACGACGCCATCGTGATGATCGAGAACATCATGCGCTACATCGAAGAGGGCGAGCCGCCCCTCCAGGCGGCGCTGAAGGGCTCTGGCCAGATCGCCTTCACGATCCTTTCCCTCACCGTGTCCCTCATCGCCGTGCTCATCCCGCTGCTGTTCATGGGCGACATCGTGGGCCGCTTGTTCCGGGAATTCGCCGTCACCCTCAGCGTCACCATCCTGGTCTCCGCCGTGGTGTCGCTCACGCTCACGCCCATGATGTGCGCCAAGCTCCTGAAGCACACCCCGGCCGACCAGCAGGGCCGCTTCTACCAGTCCTCCGAGCGGGTGTTCCAGCGGATCATCGACTTTTACGGCCGCACCCTCACCTGGGTTCTCAAGCACCAGCGGGAGACGCTGCTCGTGGCCGCCGGCACCCTCGCCGCCACGGTGGCGCTGTACCTCGTGATCCCGAAGGGCTTCTTCCCGGTCCAGGACACGGGCGTGATCCTGGGCATCTCCGAAGGCCCCCAGACCATTTCCTTCAAGGCCATGGCGGAGCTGCAGCAATCCCTTGCCTCCGAGATCCTCAAGGATCCCGCCGTGGAAAGCCTCTCGTCCTTCATCGGCATCGACGGCACCAATACCACGCTCAACAGCGGCCGCATCCAGATCAACCTCAAGCCCCTGGAGGATCGCGGGCTCAGCGCCACGGAGGTCATCCGCCGCCTGCAGCCGGCCCTCGCCAAGGTGCATGGCATCCGCATCTACCTCCAGCCCATCCAGGATCTCACCGTGGAGGACCGGGTGAGCCGCACCCAATACCAGGTCTCCATGGAAGATGCCGATGCCAAGGAGTTGGCCACCTGGGTGTCGGTCTTCGTGGAACGGCTCTCTTCCTTGCCTGAGTTGCGGGATGTGGCCAGCGACCTGCAGAACGAGGGCCTCCAGGTGCGGGTATCCCTGGACCGCACCACGGCCTCCCGCCTGGGCATCACACCGCAGATGCTGGATGACGCGCTCTACGACGCCTTCGGCCAGCGGCAGATCTCCACGCTCTTCACCCAGTCGAACCAGTACCGGGTCGTGCTGGAGGCGCCCCCGGGCCAGTATCAGAAGCCAGAGGATCTCCAGCGCATCTTCGTGCGCTCCGCCACGGGCGGGTCGGTCCCTCTGAGCGCCTTCACCCGCATCGAGGTGGTGCGGACGCCCCTCGCCATGAACCGGCAAGGACAGTTCCCCACGGCCACCCTCTCCTTCAATCTGGCGCCGGGCGCCTCCCTGGGCGACGCGGTCAAGGCCGTGCAGACCATCCAGAAGGAGCTGGACGCGCCGCCCAGCCTCAAGGTGGGTTTCCAGGGCACCGCCCAGGCCTTCGGCGCCTCTCTCAAGAACACGCCCTTCCTCATCCTCGCCGCGGTGCTGACCGTCTACATCCTGCTGGGCGTGCTGTACGAAAGCACCATCCACCCCATCACGATCCTCTCCACCCTGCCTTCGGCGGGCGTTGGCGCCCTGCTCTCCCTGATGATCTGCCGCACCGATTTCAGCGTCATCGCGCTCATCGGCATCATCCTGCTCATCGGCATCGTGGAGAAGAACGCCATCATGATGATCGACTTCGCGCTGGAGGCCGAAAGAAAGGATGGCCTGCCGCCGGAGGAGGCCATCTACCAAGCCTCCCTGCTGCGCTTCCGGCCCATCATCATGACCACCATGGCCGCCCTCCTGGGCGGCGTGCCCCTGGCCCTGGGCACGGGCGTGGGGGCGGAACTGCGGCGCCCCCTCGGCATCGCCATCGTGGGTGGCCTCATCTTCAGCCAGGTGCTGACGCTCTACACCACGCCCGTCATCTACCTCGCCTTTGATCGCCTCGCCCGCCGCGTGCGCCGCTGGCGCGGCGGACGCGTGGCCCCTCAAGAATGAGCATCTCCGCCCCCTTCATCCGCCGCCCCGTCGCCACCTCGCTGCTGACGGTGGCGCTGGCGATGCTTGGGGGCCTGGCCTACCAGTTCCTGCCCGTTGCGCCTCTGCCCCAGGTGGAATTCCCCACCATCCAGGTCTCGGCGAACCTGCCCGGCGCCAGTCCGGAGACCATGGCCTCCTCAGTGGCTACGCCTCTTGAGCGTCAGTTCGGGCGCATCGCCGGCATCACTGAGATGACCTCGGCCAGCTCCCTGGGTTCCACCAACATCACCCTCCAGTTCGACCTGGGGCGGAACATCGATGCGGCGGGCCGGGATGTGCAGGCGGCCATCAATGGCGCCCGGGGCGATCTCCCCGCGAACCTGCCCAACAACCCCTCGTACCGGAAAGTGAACCCTGCCGATTCCCCCATCATGCTGCTGGCGCTCACGTCGAGCATGGTGCCGCGGGAGAAGATGTACGATCTCGCGTCCTCCCTGCTCCAGCAGAAGCTCTCGCAGATCCAGGGTGTGGGGCAGGTCTTCGTCTGGGGCGGGGCCCTGCCGGCGGTGCGGGTGGATGTGAACCCCGCCGTCCTGAACGGCTACGGCCTCGCCCTGGACGACGTGCGTCTGGCCATCGGCGCGGCGAACCTCAACCGTCCCAAGGGCGAGCTGTCCGGAGGGACCACCACCTGGTCCATCGCCACGACGGATCAGCTCACCTCGGCTGAGGGCTATCAGGGCCTCATCCTTCGTTACAAGGGCGGCCAGGCGGTGCGCCTGAGCGATGTGGCCGAGGTCACGGATTCTGTCGAGAATGTCCGCAATGCCGCCCTCTCCAATGGCCTGCCGGCCATCATCGTGCCCATCTTTCGCCAGCCCGACGCCAACATCATCGAGACCGTGGACCGGGTGAAGGCGATCCTGCCGCAGCTCCAGACCTCCCTGCCGCCGACCATCGAACTCAAGGTGCTCATCGATGCGACCCGCACCATCCGGGCCTCCGTGCGGGACGTGCAGGTGGCCCTGGGCATCTCCATCGGCCTGGTCATCCTGGTGGTCTTCCTGTTTCTCCGGAGCGTACGCTCCACCTTGATCCCCAGCGTCGCGGTGCCCATCTCGCTCATCGGCACCTTCGGCGTCATGTACGTGCTGGGCTACACCATCGACAACCTGTCGCTCATGGCCCTCACGGTGGCCACGGGCTTCGTGGTGGATGACGCCATCGTGGTGGTGGAGAACATCACGCGCCATCTCGAGGGCGGCATGAGTCCCATGGACGCCGCCCTCTATGGCTCCAAGGAGATCGGGTCCACGGTGGTCACCATCAGCATTTCCCTCATCGCCGTCTTCATCCCCATCCTCCTCATGGGCGGCATCGTGGGGCGGCTCTTCCGGGAATTCGCCGTCACCCTGTCGGCGGCCATCGCCATCTCCATGGTGGTGTCCCTGACCACCACGCCCATGATGTGCTCACGCCTGCTGCGACCCCATTCGGAGGAGCGCCATGGCCGGGTGTTCCAGCAGAGCGAGCGGGTTTTCCAATGGATCATGCGCCATTACGAGACCTCACTGGCGTGGGTCATCCGGCATCAATTCCTGACCGCCATGACCTGGGTGGTGACCCTTTTCACCACAATTGCCCTCTACTGGTTCATCCCCAAGGGCTTCTTCCCCCAGCAGGACACGGGCCGCATCACCGGAACCATCCTCGCGGCCCAGGATGTGTCGTTCACCGGTATGGAAAAGCTCATGAAATCCTATGTGGCCGTGGTCCAGGAGGACCCGGCCATCGAGAGCGTCACGGCTTTCGTCGGCAGCGGCAACAGCGGTCGGATGTTCGCCTCCCTGAAGCCCAACAATGCACGCAAGGAGACGGCGGACCAGATCATCGCCCGCCTGCGCGGCAAGACCGCCAGCATCGCGGGCGCCACCCTGTTCATGCAGCCGGTCCAAGACCTCCGTTTGGGCGGACGGCCCTCCAGTTCCCAGTACCAGTACACCCTGCAGGATGACGACGCCCGCGAACTCTACGATTGGGCCCCCCGCGTGCTCCAGAAGCTGAGGACCGTGCCCCAATTGACGGATGTGACGTCCGACCTGCAGAACAAGGGGCTGGAGGCCTCCCTCACCGTGGACCGGCCCACCGCCGCGCGCATGGGCGTAAGCACCCAGGCCCTGGACGCGGCGCTCTACGATGCCTTCGGCCAGCGTTTCGTATCCACCATCTACACGCCCCTGAACCAGTACCATGTGGTCCTGGAGGTGGATGCCCCCTTCCGCCAGACGCCTGATGGCCTCCGCCACACCTATGTGCGCTCCAGGAACGGCGACTTGATCCCCCTCAGCGCCTTCACGCGGCTGGAACAGCGGAACACGGCCCTCTCCGTGAACCATCAGGGCCAGCAGCCTTCGGTGACGATCTCCTTCAACCTGCCCGTGGGCGTCGCCCTCGGCGATGCGGTCGAGGCCGTGGACAAGGCCCAGCACGAGATTCGATTGCCAGGGACGCTCCGGGGCAGCTACATGGGCACCGCCCAGGCGTTCAAGGCCTCGCTCTCCAACCAGCCCCTGCTCCTGCTGGCAGCCCTGCTGGTGGTGTACATCGTTCTGGGCATGCTCTACGAGAACCTGATCCACCCGCTGACCATCCTCTCCAGCCTTCCCTCTGCGGGCGTCGGCGCGCTTCTGGCCCTGCTGGCCTTCCGCACGGAACTGACCGTCATCGCCTTCATCGGCATCATCCTGCTCATCGGGATCGTGAAGAAGAACGCCATCCTCATGATCGACTTCGCCCTGGAGGTGGAGCGCCGGGAGGGGATGGCGCCCGAAGAGGCGATCTTCCAGGCCTGCCTCCTGCGATTCCGCCCCATCACCATGACCACCCTCGCCGCCATGCTGGGCGGCCTGCCCCTGGCCATCGGCATGGGCACCGGCTCCGAGCTCCGCCAGCCCCTGGGCATCGCCATCGTGGGCGGCCTCATCTTCAGCCAGCTCCTGACCCTCTACACCACGCCCGTCATCTACATCTATTTTGATCGAGCAAGGCGGTGGTGGGCCAGATCACGCGCAGACAGACAGCGGTCCGCCTCGGCACCAGGGAACCACTGAGAAGGGTCCGCTCGGGAACCCCGCAGCGCTTCACTTCCCGCTGATGGGTTCCAGGTGCCGCCTCACATCGGCGAGGGTGAAGGGCTTGGGCATGAGGGTCACGCCTGGGAATTTCTGGGCCAGATCCAGGGCATCCTGATCCACCCGCCCCGTGGCGAGGATGACCGGAAGGTCCGGGCACAGGCTCCTGAGCAGTGGCAGGGTCGCGGCGCCGCCAAGCCCGGGCATGTTGAGGTCCAGGATCACCACATCCGCTGGCAAGCCGCTCTTCAGCTGTTCCAGGGCCTCTTCGCCGGACCGGGCCGAAGTGGGCCGATGGCCGAGGGCAGCAAGCATCTGCCCCACGCTGTCCTGCACCAGCTCGTCGTCATCCACCAGCAGAATGGCCAGGCTGCCTTCCTTCTGGCCAACGGTGGGTACCAGGGCTCTGGCTTCCGTCGTCCCCTGCAAGGCCGGCAGGAACAGCGTCACCCGGGTTCCTTTCCCGGGCGCGCTCTCGATTTCCAGCCGTCCTCGATGGGCCTTGACGGTGCCATAGACGATGGGCAGGCCCAGGCCAGTCCCCCGGCCCTGGGGCTTGGTGGTGAAGAAGGGCTCCAGCGCCTTGTCCAGCACCTCTTTGGGCATGCCGCAGCCCGTGTCGGATACCTCCAGGACCACGAACCCGGTGCCGGGATTGTGCGTACGCAGGGACAAAGTGCCTCCGCCCGCCATCGCATCCACGGCATTCACGCAGAGGTTCATCAGCACATGGCTGAGGGCCGAGGCATCCCCCCGGACCAGCGGCAGGTCCTCCGCCAGGTCCATGTCCAGATGCACCCGCTGGAGGGTGGTCCTGGAGAGCAGGGCGACCTCGTCCGTCACCAGGCTGTTGAGATCCACATCCGCTTCCTCCGCCAGTCCCTGCCGGGCGAAGCCGAGGAGGCCTTTGACCAGGGTTCCACCCCGCTCGCAGGCCTTCACGATGGTGTCCATGTCCCGGCGGAGGGCGGAGCCTTCGGGCAGCGCGTCCTGGTGCATGCTGGCAAGGCCCAGGATGGCGCCCAGCACGTTGTTCATGTCGTGGGCCACGCCGCCCGCCAGGCTCCCCAGGCTTTCCAGCTTCTGGGTGCGGACCAGTTGCTCCTCCAGGCGCAGGTGGGCCTCCGCGGCCGCGAGCATCTCCGTGATGTCCAGATTGGAGGACACCAGGTGCGTGATCTCCCCTGCCTCGTTCCGCAGCGGCGAGATGGTACCCTCCACCCAGAAAAGGGCCCCATCCTTTCTGCGATTCTGGATCCGGCCCGCCCAGGTGCGCCCATCCAGCACCGTGTTCCAAAGATCCTGATAGAAGGCGTTGTCGTGGAAACCGGACTTGAGGATCCTCGGGGTCTTGCCGAGGGCCTCCTCGGCGCTGTAGCCCGTGATGCGCGTGAAGGCCGCATTGACGTACTCGATGGCGCCCCATTTATCCGTGATGATGATGCTTGCCGGGCTCTGATCCACGGCGGCCGAAACCTTGCGCAACGCCGCCTCGGTTTCCATCCGGGTGGTGATGTCCTCGCTCAGCATCAACAGGTGCGGTTCTCCACCGGCCTGGAAGACGGAGAAGAAGGCGGACACCCAGCAGGCCTTCCCGAAGGTCGTCTGGAGCCGGGTTTCCAGATGCTGCTCGGTTCCGGTGGCGAGGGCCTTTTCAGCGGCGGCCAGCAGACCGGAGGTTTGCCAGGATGGAATACTCCGGAAGTTCTGGGCCAGAAGTTCCGGAATGGAAGCCCCCACCGTGCGGGCAATGGCCTCGTTGGCCCGGACGCAGCGACCGCTGGCGGCGTGGTAGGCCAGGACGCCCAGTGGCTGGGCCGCGACCAATCGCTCGCCAAGTTCCAGCGCATCCCGCAGGGACGCCTCGGACCGCACCCAGTCGGTGAGGTCCTGCAGGAACACGATGATCCGCTCTCCGGCCACCGCGGCGTGGATCTTCACTTGGCGCACCTGGCCATTTCCGCAGGTGACGTGGAACACCGGATCCATGCTGGCATCTCCGCCAGCAGCCGACGAGTGATCGAAAGCGGCCTGCCAGATCCCCATGGCCTCCTGGCGATAGGCAGGGTCCGGATAGGCCCGCCGCCACCAGGTTTCCATGTCGGGCAGGTCTTCCCGGCGATATCCGAACTCCAGCATGAACCGGGGGTTCAGATACTCGATCCTGCCTTCCGTATTGGCCACGCCGATGGGGATGGAGGCTGCTTCCATCAGGGACAGGAACTTCTGCTCACTCTCCCGGAGGGCCGCCTCGGCCCGCTTCCGTTCGGAAATATCGCGGGAATTCGCCACGATCCCGCGGATGGCGGGGTGGTCCAGGTAGTTCACCCCCACGGCCTCCATCCAGACCCAGTGCCCGTCCTTGCAGGCGTAGCGGTACTCCACCGTGGCCGGTTCCCCGGGATGCTGGAGGATCCAGCCCATGGTCTCGGCCACCCGCGACGCATCATCCGGATGAATGAGGTCCGCCGTGGATCTGCCCAGGAGCTCTTCCGGCGTGAAGCCATGGATGCGTTCGCAGGCGGGAGAGTTGTAGACCAGGTGTCCATCTGCATCCAGGATCGAGAGGATGTCCCAGGAATTCTGCACCAGGGCCTTGAAGCGTCCCTGGCTCTCGAACAGGGCATCCTGGGTCCGGTTCCGCTCCGTGTGATCCCGCAGGAACGCCACCACCTCCTGGGTGGCGGGAACCAGGGTCGCGCTGACTTCGATGTCCAGGAGACGGCCATCCTTGGTGCGATGCCTGGTCGTGAAGCGGAGGGTGCGCTCCCGTTGCAGCTGTTCCGCCCGTTGCCGGACCTGCTCGGGGCGGTCGAGCGCATCAAGCTGCGGCACGGTCATCCCCAGGAGTTCCTCCCGCGAGTATCCGCTCATCAGGCAGTAGGCCTGGTTCACGTCCGTGATCCGGCCATCCAGCGTGGCTCTCCAATAACCGTCCGAGGTGGTGTCGAGGATGGCCTGGAAGCGCTGGTGGCTTTGCCAGAGCTCCCGCTCCAGGCGCTGTCGCTCTTCCTCAGCCTCGGGTTCCACTCGTCCCAGGCCACTCCCTGCCAGAGGCTGGCCGGAATTCCTGACTGGTTCCTGGGACATGGAACGAGGCTCCTGTTGAAACCCTGTGTCGGCCGAAAATGGACGGTCTTGAATTCTACGCCCGGCCAGCCACCCGTCCGCGGCCAAATCGATTCCTTCGCGCGGCCCGTTTCCGGGATCATGGAGTCCATGATCCCCCAGCCCAGCCTGCGAAAAACGCTATCTTCCATCGAATACTTCGCCTTCGGCTTCGGCTCCATGGTGGGCGTGGCCTGGGTCGTGCTGATGGACGACTGGATGGCCCGGGGCGGACCCGGGGGCGGCATGCTGGCCTTCCTCCTGGGCGGTCTGGTGCTGCTGCCCATTGCCCTGGTCTACGGGCGGCTGGTCCGGGATACCCAGGACGCCGGTGCCGAGGTGGCCTACACCGAAGGTCTCTTTCCCCGGTCCCTGAGCTATGCCTCCGGCTGGGTGATGGTGCTGGCCTACGGCATCGTGTGCCCATGGGAGGCCGTGGCCATCGGCAACCTCCTGGCCCGGGCTCTTCCGGCCATGAACCAGTGGCCCCTCTATGCCGTGGGCGGCAAGGTGCTCTACCTGCCTCGGCTGATCGCCGGCCTGGGTCTGGTGGCCTTCATCGGCACCTTGAACTACCGGGGTCTCCAGTTCAGCTCCCGCTTCCAGAACATGGCCACCTACGGAATGCTGGCCCTCTTCATCGGTTTCACCACCCTCGGCTTCCTCCGGGGCGACGCCCGGAACCTGCAACCCCTTTTCGCCCACCCCGGCGTGGCGGGGGCGGGGCTTTCCGTGCTCATGATGCTGCAGGTCATGCCCTATTTCATGACCGGCTTCGAGACGGTGGTGAAAGGTTCGGAAGAGGCCAAGGAGGGCTACGATCCCGCCGGTTTCGGCCGCGCCATGGTGCGCTCCCTGCTGGCCGGTTCGCTGTTCTACACGCTGGTGATCCTGGTGGTGGCCTACATCATCCCCTGGCGGGATCTGGTGGCGGGCAGGCTGGGCACCGAGCAGGCCTTCCAGCGGGCCTTCGGCTCGCGGCTCATCGCCCAGGTGATCCTCTTCGCGGCCCTGCTGTCCCTGCTCAAGGTCTTCAACGCCATGTTCGTCGCCGCCACCCGCATGCTCTACGCCCTGGGCCACCGGGGCATGGTGCCGGGTGCCCTGGGAACGGTTCATCCCCGCTTCCGTACGCCATCCACGGCCATCCTGGTGGTGGCGGGCCTCACCGCCGCCGCGAGCCTGCTGGGGGATGCGGCCCTCATTCCCATCATCGACGTCGGCTCTCTGGCTGTGGCCCTGGGCTGGCTGGCGGCCTCCCTGGCGGCCCTGGCCCGGGCCCGCCGCGCTGCCCGGGCCCAGCCCGTGGACCTCGCCCTGGCGGGCACCAGCAGCGTGGTGAGCCTGGCCGTCATCGCCATGAAAGCCGTCCCCGGCATTCCCGGCGGCTTCACCCACACCGAATGGATCGCCTTCGGGGTCTGGGCGGCCCTGGGGGCCCTGCTGTGGACGGGGTGGCGGCAGTCCGAGGCTTGAGCCGGGGCCCTCCGGGTGCGATCCTGTAAGGCTATGAAACTCGACCGCCTTGACGACTTCCAACGTACCCACCGCAATGGCGACCTGCGCCTCGACCATGCGGGCCAGACCGTGCGCCTGCTCGGCTGGTGCCGCCGGGTGCGGAACATGGGCTCGCTCGTGTTCCTGGATCTCCGCGACCGCTGGGGTCTGGTGCAGCTGGTGGCCAACGAGGAGACCGCCGATCCCGAGCTGCTGAGCAAGCTCAAGACCGTGCGCAGCGAGTTCGTGCTGGCCGCCGAAGGCGTGGTGGCCGAGCGCGAAAGCAAGAATCCCAACATGCCCACGGGCGACATCGAGATCCGGCTCACGGCCCTGCGCATCCTCAACACCGCCGCCCCCCTGCCCTTCCCCCTGGAGGACGAGCATGTAGGCGAGGACCTCCGCCTCTCCTACCGCTTCCTGGATTTGCGCCGCGAGCAGCTGCAGCGCAACCTGACGCTGCGCAGCGAAGTGGCGAACATCGTCCGCAATCACTTCCGGGAGCTGGATTTCATCGAGGTGGAAACCCCCATCCTCACCAAGTCCACGCCGGAAGGCGCCCGGGACTACCTCGTCCCCAGCCGGGTCCATCCCGGCGAGTTCTTCGCCCTGCCCCAAAGCCCCCAGCTCTTC
>DATEZS010000088.1:0-4790 GCA_035255365.1 Geothrix sp. | reverse complement strand
TCAGGAACAAAGGAGCAGTATGGCGGATTTCCCCTAGAACAAAAAGGCTGATCCTTGAATTCCGGGCTCGCTACACTCACCTTGGTTCGGTAAGGACCGATGTCATTCTCACGACCCCGCGACGGCTTGGCCTGCGCGGGGTTTTTGCAGGCCCACCGCTACGAGGGGAGCCCCATGCACGCGCACCTGATCCTGAAAGACGGGACCATCTTCCGGGGGCGGGCGCCGTTGGGATTCGGCGGAGGCGGCGAGGCCGTGTTCACCACGGCCATGGCGGGCTACCAGGAGATCCTGACGGATCCCAGCTTCGCCGGGCAGATGGTCTGCATGACCTTTCCCGAGCAGGGCATCTACGGCATCCATGCGGATCTCAACGAGGCTGCCCGGCCCTGGGCCACGGGCTTCCTGTGCCGGCGCCTCTCCTTCGCTCCGGATCACACCCGCTCCGAGGGCGATCTGGCGGGCTGGCTCAAGCGCCACCACATTCCTGTGCTGACCGATCTGGATACCCGCGCCCTCACCCAGCATCTGCGGGATCAGGGCTCCCAGCCCTCCCTCATCTGGACGGAGTTGGACGGCAGCCTGGATGCTGGCGTGGCCAAGGCCAGGGCCCTGCCAGACATGACGGGCCAGGCCCTCTGCGCCGACGTGAGCTGCAAGGATCGCTACGAGCTGAATCCCGGCGGCGGCTTCCGGGTGGCGGTGCTGGATGGCGGCATCAAGCAGAGCATCCTGAATCAGCTGGTGGGCGCGGGGTTGCACCTGGAGGTCTTCCCCTGGGACGCGCCGGCCACGGAGCTGACCGATCCGCGATTCCACGGCCTCTTCCTCAGCAATGGCCCAGGGGATCCCGCGGCGCTGCCCGGCATGCAGAAAGAAGTGGAAGCCTGCATCGGCAAGCTGCCTATCTTCGGCATCTGCCTGGGACACCAGCTGCTGGGCCAGGCCTTCGGGGGCAGGACCTTCAAGCTCAAGTTCGGCCACCGCGGCGCCAATCAGCCGGTGCACGATCTCATGACCGGCCGCATCGAGATCACGGCCCAGAACCATGGCTTCGCCGTGGACGAGGCCAGCCTGCCCAGGGAGATCGAGGTCACCCACAAGCACCTCAGCGACGGCACCGTCGAGGGACTGCGACACACCCAGCTGCCCATCTTCTCGCTGCAGCACCACCCCGAAGCCAGCCCTGGTCCCCACGACGCGCATCCGGCCTTCCGGCGCTTCGTCTCCCTGCTCCAGGAGTTCCATCATGCCTAAGCGGACTGATCTGAAGAGCGTCCTGGTGCTGGGCTCGGGCCCCATCCAGATCGGCCAGGCCTGCGAATTCGACTACTCGGGAACCCAGGCCCTGAAGGCCCTCCGGGAGGAGGGCATCCGAACCATTCTGCTGAACTCCAACCCCGCGTCGATCATGACGGACGCGGGACGCGCCGACGCCACCTACATCGAGCCCCTCACCCTGGCGGTGCTGGAGAAGATCATCGAGGCGGAAAAGCCCGACGCCATCCTGCCCACCGTGGGCGGCCAGACGGCCCTGAACCTCGCCATGGAGGCTCATGAGAGCGGCCTGCTGCGGCGCAGCGGGGTCCAGCTCATCGGGGCCCAGCCGGAAGCCATCAATCGCGGCGAGGACCGCCAGCTCTTCAAGGCCCTCATGGACGACCTGGGCCTGGAGACCTGCCGCGGCGGCTTCGCCCACAACATGCCCGAGGCCCGGGATCTGCTCAAGCTCACGAGCTTCCCGGCCATCATCCGGCCCAGCTTCACCCTGGGCGGCAGCGGCGGCGGCATCGCCTACAACATCGAGGAATTCGAGACCATCGTGGCCCGGGGTCTGGACCTGAGCCCCACCAAGCAGGTGCTCATCGAGGAGAGCATCCTGGGCTGGAAGGAGTTCGAACTCGAAGTGGTGCGCGACCTCGACGACAACGTGGAAGTCATCTGCTCCATCGAGAACCTGGACCCTATGGGCATCCACACCGGCGACAGCATCACAGTGGCGCCCGCCCTCACGCTGACGGATCCCGAGTACCAGCGCATGCGCGACGCGGCCCTCGCGGTCATCCGCGCCGTGGGCGTGGAGACCGGCGGTTCCAACATCCAGTTCGCCCTGGATCCCGAGACCAGCCGCATCATCGTCATCGAGATGAACCCCCGCGTGAGCCGCAGCTCCGCGCTGGCGTCCAAGGCCACGGGCTTCCCCATCGCCTGGGTGGCCACGAAGCTGGCCTTGGGCTACCGCCTCTGGGAGCTGCCCAACGCCATCACCCGCATGACCAAGGCCGCCTTCGAGCCCGTGCTGGACTACATCGTGGTGAAGATCCCGCGCTTCACCTTCGAGAAATTCCCCCAGGCCGACAAGGTGCTGGGCACGCAGATGAAAAGCGTGGGCGAGGTCATGAGCCTGGGGCGCAGCTTCCAGGAAGCGCTGCAGAAGGCCGTACGGTCGCTGGAGGAGGGCCACCGGGGCCTTTCCGGTGCCCTGGAAGGCAAACTGGATCTTCACCGCCTCCGGGAGCACCTCCTCATTCCGGGCCCCCAGCGCATCTTCTGGGTCTACCACGCGCTGAAGGCCGGCCACAGCGTGGAGGAGTTGCATCGCCTCACGAAGATCACGGCCTGGTTCCTGCGGGAGATCGAGGAGATCGTGGTGCTGGAAGGCCGCCTGCGCAGTTTCCCCGTGGATCGCCTGCCGGAGGAGTTGCTGGAGAAGGCCAAGCGCGCCGGCTTCGCCGACAACCAGATCGCGGTGTTCTGTTCCGGGACGGAGGCCGAGGTCGCCGCCCGCCGGGCGGAGCTGGGCCTGCAGCCCACCTACAAGCGCGTGGACACCTGCTCCGGCGAGTTCAAGGCCGAGACGCCCTACCTCTATGGCACCTGGGAATACGGAGACACCAGCGAAGCCCCGCCCGCGGATCGGCCCAAGGCCATCGTCCTGGGCAGCGGTCCCAATCGCATCGGGCAGGGCGTGGAGTTCGACTGCTGCTGCGTGCAGGCGGTGGAGGCCATTCGCGCCAGCGGCGTGGAGGCCATTCTCATCAACTGCAATCCGGAGACGGTCAGCACTGATTTCGACACCAGCGATCGGCTCTACTTCGAGCCGCTGACCTACGAGCACGTGAAGGCCGTCGTGGACCGGGAATCCGCCAACGGCCAGCTCCTGGGGGTCTTCGCCCAGTTCGGCGGGCAGACGCCCCTGAAGCTGGCTTCGCCTCTGGACGCGGCGGGCGTCAAGCTGCTTGGCACGCCCCTGAACGCCATCCTCGATGCGGAAGATCGTGAGCGCTTCGGGCAGGTGCTGGAGCGGCTGAACATCCCGGCGCCCGCCTGGGGCATGGCCACCAGTTATGAGCAGGCCAAGGCGGTGGCCCATCGCCTGGCCTATCCGGTGATGGTGCGGCCCAGTTTCGTGCTGGGCGGCCGGGCCATGGCCGTGGTCTTCGACGATGCGGGCCTGGAGAAGTACATGCGGGAGGCGGTGGCCGTGAGCAACGATCAGCCCATCCTGCTGGACCGCTTCCTGGACGGTGCCCAGGAGCTCGACATCGACGTGGTCTGCGATGGCGAGCAGGTGGTCATCGCCGGACTCCTGGCCCATATCGAGGAAGCGGGCATCCACAGTGGCGACAGCTACGCGGTGATTCCGGCCCTGGGCGTGCCCGGGGAGATCCTGGAAACCGTGAAGGGCTACGCCCGGGAACTGGCCCTGGACCTGGGTGTGCGTGGCCTCATGAACCTGCAGTTCGCAGTGAAGGATGGTATCGCCTACTGCCTGGAGGCCAACCCCCGGGCCAGCCGCACGGTGCCCTTCGTGAGCAAGGCCACGGGCGTGGATTGGGCCGGCGTTGCGGCCCGTATCGGCCTGGGGCAGAGCCTGAAGCAGCAGGGCATCACCGATGGGGTTCCTCGTGCGGTCTCGGTGAAGGGCGTGGTCTTCCCCTTCGCCAAGTTCCCGGGTGTGGACCCGGTGCTGGGCCCCGAAATGAAGAGCACCGGGGAGGTCATGGGCATCGGCGAGACCTTCGGCGAGGCCTACGCCAAGGCCCTGCTGGCGGCGGGCATCCCGCTGCCACTGTCGGGCACGGTGTTCCTCACGGTGAACGAGAAGGACAAGGCCCGCCTGCCGGAATTGGCCCAGAAACTGGTGGCCCTGGGCTTCGGCCTCTGCGCCACGGAAGGCACGGCCCGCACCCTGGAGGGCATCGGCCTGAAGGTACGCCGGATCTTCAAGGTGAACGAAGGGCGGCCCAACGCCGTGGACCTCCTGAAGAACGGCGAAGTCCAGTGGGTCATCAACACCCCTCTGGGCCGCGACGCATTCTTTGACGAGAGCGCCATCCGCCGTGAGGCCCTGCGCCTGAAGATCCCCTGCCTCACCAACCTCAGCGCCGCCCTGGCCGCCTGCGAAGCGGTGGAGACCCTGCGTGGGGAGATGACGGTGCGGGCCATCCAGTCGCTGTGAATCGACCTCGAACTCCGGTGAAAAACACGATCAAATTGTCGTGAAATAGCTGCGCCCGGAATGTAATATTGCGGCCCACTGCACCAGTGGGCTGCGGGGAAAAGAAGTCTCATGGCTTCCTCCGGCGTGCCAGCACCTCCTTCCTACGGCCGGGCGCTCCGTTCCTGGTGGCCCTGGGTCGGTCTGCTCCTGATGCTGGGGGTCACGGTCAGCGCCTGGGTCCTGGTGCGCCAGGCGGAGCTTGCCCGCATCCAGGCGCTGCAGGTGGCTCTGGTCCATGCCATGGCCGAGCGGGTGAAGGATCGGATGCAGACCTTCGAACAGGTCC
>DATEZS010000087.1:0-84668 GCA_035255365.1 Geothrix sp. | reverse complement strand
ATGGGATGGACATCCCACTCCCGGTACTGGATGCGTCTGCCCCGCCCGTCGAAGCGCGGCAGGGCGCCCTCGTAGTTGCCGAAGACCCGCCCGCCCACGTAGCCCGGCGCGGCGTAGCCGTGCTGGCGGATGTAGGCCAGGGTCTCCCGGGCCGCCGGGGGGATCCGGTCCTGGGGGGCCGCCTGGACCTGGGCCTGGGGCGCCGGGGGGGGCGGCAGCTCGCCGCCGCCGCAGGCCCCGAGGCCCAGCAGCGAGGCTGCCGCCAGCAGGCCCACGGCCAGGGATGCCAGGGTCCTCCGCCAGCGGGTCATGGGGCCTCCGTGCGTGGGGAAGTGTACGCCCTCAGCCTTCCTTGGCGCGCCCCGCCTCCAGCACGCCGCCGAGTCGCTTGTCGGACCGGAGCAGGAGGAAGGCGAAGATCAGCCCGGCGATGCCGAGGCCCGCGAACATGACCTGCGTGGCGGTGTAGGTGCCCGTCAGGTCCCGCAGCTTGCCGTTGAGATAGGGGAAGAGCCCCAGGCCCAGGTTCTGGATGGCGGTCATGAGGCCGAAGGCCGTGCCCACCCGCTTCTCGTCCACCACCAGGGGCACCGAGGGCCACATGGCCGCCGGCACCAGCACGAAGGCCGCGCCCAGCATCACCATCATGGGGATCGGGTTCCAGTGGGTGATGCCCAGGAGCAGGTGGGCGGGGATGAGGATGAGCGAGCCCAGCACCATGAGCGAGGCCCGGCGACCGATGCGGTCCACCAGATCTCCCGCGAAGGGGGCGAAGATCATGGAGGCGGCGATGACGATGCTGGTGATGCCCGGCGCCGTCGTGAACATGTGCGTGAAGTTGAAGAACACCTGGGACAGGAAGCTGCCCGAGCTGGCGCTCACGAGCGGGAGGCCCCACTTGTCGTGGAACATGTCCGTGGCGAGGGCCGTGAAGGGGAAGATGGCGCTGTAGAAGGTCACGCAGAGCAGCACCACCAGCCAGTACGAGGAGGTGAACTTCTTGATGTCCGAGAAGACGATCTTGTCGCCGGCATCCGGCTTGGGCAGAGCCAGCGTCTTCTCGCCATGGCGGTCCATGAGGTTGAAGACGAGGTTGCAGAGCACCGAGAACAGGCAGAACGCCGCCGCCGCCCAGAGGGCCGTGCGGAAGTTCCCGGAGTAGGTGGCGATGAGCTCTTCAGTATTGAAGCTGAACAGGGTGCCCACCCGGCTGATGGTGAGGGCGATGCCGAAGGCCATGGCCATCTCCTTGCCCTTGAACCATCGGCTGATGATGGCGCTCTGGACCACGATCAGGGATTCCGACCCGGCCCCGAAGATGAGGCGGCCCCCGAACAGCATCCACTTGGTTCTGGCCATGGCCACCATGACGGCCCCCAGGAGGACCAGGCAGCTGAAGAGGAGACTGGCCCTGCGGGGTCCCAGCTTGTCGTAGAGCATCCCGCCGAAGAAGACGATGGCGATGGCCGCGACGGAATAGGCCGTGTAGAGGTTGCCAATGGTGCTGCGGTCCAGGTGCAGTTCCCGCATCAGGGTGGTTTCCAGGGCTCCGATGCTGTCGTAGGCGAAGTAGCTGCCAAAGACCAGCAGGCTGATGAACACCAGGATGGTGAACCGGTAAAGCCGTGAACTCGGGTGGAAGGCGCCGGGGGTGTCGGTCGTCATCTTGGGTGTCCTTAAATTGACAGCAAGGCCACAGGATGACAGGTATGGGGCGGCCTCGCGAGGGATCCTTAATGATGACAGTGAGATCCGCTTCTGATAGATGGAAATCATTTCTAGTCAACTTAACATTAATTAACAAGCTGCCGATGAGAAGCCTTGTACATTTGCATCACGATTCCCGTTCTTTACAACCTTCCCATCCACCCCAACATTGGAGCCCAGCTCCCTGGAGGCACTGCATGCCAACCCGACTCGCACTCCGCCTGACCGCCGCGGCCATTCTCCTGGTTCCGGCCCTCTGCGCGATGCAGCCTGTTGAACAGGTCAAGAACGACGCACTGGCCCGCGAGGCGAACAGCCATCTCACCGCCCGGGTCCATGAGTTGGGCCTGAACGGCTCCCACAGCTTCGCCCTCAAGAACATCTACCACGGCGAATTCGGTGGCGACCACATCCGCATGAACCAGTTCTACAAGGGTGTGCGTGTCTTCGAAGGTGAGGCCATCGTCCACATGAGGAACGGTGAGGTCCAGGATCGCACGGACGCTCTGGTCCGCGGCCTCCACCTCAACACCTCTCCTTCCATTAATGCCTCCGAAGCCATGGGCTTGGCCCAGCTGGCTTTCGATTCCAAGGGCACCTTCGCCTTCGCTCCCACCTCCGAACTGGTCATCTTCAAGGGCCACCTGGCTTACAACATCCATTTCGAAGTTGAAAACGCGTCTGACACCCGCCACATGGACTACATGGTGGATGCGCATTCCGGCGCCATCCTGAAGTCCTGGTCCACCCTCTGCACCGCCAAGCCTGGTGGTGGCGGCGGCATCACCGGCACGGCCGCCGTCGGCACCGGAAACTCGCAGTACAGCGGCACCGTCAGCCTCAACACCACCAAGACGTCTGCCGGCACCTATGCCATGCAGGACATGGTCCGCGGCACCGGTGGGGCTTTCGGTCACAACGCCGTGACCAACCTCAACCACATGACCTCCGGCACCGGCACCGTCTATCAGGGCGATGCCGACAACGTCTGGGGCGATGGCGCGAACTATGTCGAGAAGACCTCCACGACCGCCGCCAATGGCCAGACTGCTGCCGTCGACGCCGCCTTCGGCGTGGCCGCCACCTGGGACATGTATGGCAAGGTCCTCGGCCGCAACGGCATCGACAACACCGGCAAGGCCACCTACCTCCGCGTCCATTACTCCAACAGCTACGACAACGCCTTCTGGTCCGACAGCTGCTTCTGCATGACCTTCGGGGATGGCAGCTCCTTCCAGACCCTCACCTCCATCGACGTGGCCGGTCACGAAATGAGCCACGGCGTCTGCGCCACCACCGCCAAGCTGACCTACTCCGGTGAGTCGGGAGGCCTGAACGAGGCCAACTCCGACATCATGGGCACCATGGTGGAATTCTACGGCCAGGGCGGCGGACTCGCCGCGGGCGCCACCAGCATTCCCGCCACCGGTGGCAACTTCGACATCGGCGAGCAGCTGGCGACCTCCGCCTACAACCACCCCCTGCGCTACATGTATAAGCCCAGCCTGGATGGTTCCAGCCCCGACTTCTGGACGAGCACTCTCGGCAGCCTGGACGTGCACTACAGCTCAGGCGTGGGCAACCACTTCTTCTACCTCCTGAGCCAGGGCACTGGCCCCAAGACCAACACCTACAACAACAGCACCTTCAGCGGCATCGGCAACGACAAGGCCGCCCGCATCTGGTTCCGGGCCCTGGCCACCTACTTCACCTCCAGCACCAACTACGCGGGAGCCCGTGTCGCCACCCTGAAGGCTGCCGCCGATCTCTACGGCGCCACTTCCGCCGAATACAACACGGTCGCGGCCGCTTGGACTGCTGTGAACGTGAACTAGCACTTTTTCGATAGCCAACAGCGCCCCGGTCCGCCGGGGCGCTGTTCATTTGAGCCGTTCCCTTGCTGAGGAACATACTCGATAGTGATAGGTCATGGAATCCTCCACGCGGCGCACCTGTCCCAGCTGCAAGATCAAGCTCTCCCCCCTGGCGGCGGAGTGCCCTGAGTGCGGCCTCGCCCTTGCGCCACCCCGCCAGGGCCGCCCCATGCTCTTCCAGGCCTCGGCGTTGGCCCAGGTCAGCTTCGACGCCCCCGCCAAGGCCCTGATGGCGCCAGCCCTCGGCCGCGTGGCGCCCGTGACCGTAGAGGTGGGCCCCGGGGAGTTGGAGCCCGTCCCCCTCACCGTGGCCCCCGAAACCCGGAGCGCCCCGCTCGTTCCAGAAGCCCTTCCTCCCGGTTCCACGGCCACCTTCTGGCCCCTGGTGAAGGTGGAAGCCCTGGAAGCGCTCCTGCTGATCTCCGTGCAGGTCCTTGCCCTGGTGCTTCCCGCCTGGGTGGCCGGGGTATCACCCATCCGTCTCTGGTCCGGCGCCTGGATGTACGTCCTCCCCTACCTCTTCTCGGTCTCCTGGTGCCTGTTCATGGTGCCCCTGGTCCTGACGGGGCAATCCCCCCTGATGGGCATCTTCGGGGTCACCCTGCCGGAACCCTCCCCGGAGCGGCGCATGGCATTCTCCCTGGTGCATCTGCTTTCCGTGGCCTGCTTCCCCGTGAGCTTCCTCTGCCTGTTGCTGGGGCCACGCCACCAGACGCTCTCGGAAATGATGAGCGGCCAGGAGCTCATCTCCCGCCCCGTGGCCCGGTTGCGCGGCTAGAGTCCGGTTGCAGGACGGCGGGAGCCCTACTCCACCAGCGGTTCCAGGTGGTAGGGGATGGAGATCACCACGATCTTGGGCTTGGTGATCAGGGTTCCCTTGATGCGCCAGGCGGTCTGGTTGTGCAGCAGGTTGCTCCACCAGCTGCCCGTGACGAATTCCGGCAGGATCACGGTGATGGTGTACTCCGGCTCGTTGCGCCGCATGCGGGCCAGTTCCTCCACGATGGGCTCCACGATCTTCCGGTAGGGACTGGAGATGGATCGAAGCGGAATGCCCTCGCAGTACTTGGGCCAGTCCGCACGGAGCCGTTCCAGGGCCTTGCTGTCGCGGCCATTCTCGTCGGGGAAATCCACGGTCAGGGCTTCCACCTCGCCCCGCTCCGCGATGACCTTCGCGTAGTTCAGGCTCTGGACCACCCCGGAGTGGATGCCGGAAACGAGCACCACCACGCGGTTCCGGCGGTGGGGCAGGAATTCGGCGCGACTGGCGGCCAGAATGGACTTCACGCGGATGTAGTGCCGGTGGATCTGCATGAACAGCCACACCATCATGGGAATGAGCACCACCACGATCCAGGCGCCATGGCCGAATTTCGTGATGGCGATATCGAGCATGACGATGCCCGACGCGATGAAACCCACGCCATTGATCAAAGCCTTCGTGTGCCAGCGGGGCTCCTGGTCTTTCAGCTTCGTCCAGTGCATCACCATGCCCGCCTGGGACAGGGTGAAGCCCGTGAACACGCCCAGGGCGTAGAGTGGCAGCAGCAGGTCCGTGTTGGCGTGGAGCAGCACGACCAGGAACCCGCTGACGGCGGTGAGAATGAGGATGCCGTTGGAAAACACAAGGCGGTCTCCCTGGCTGGCGAACTGCCGAGGCAGGTAGTTGTCCCGTCCCATGATCGCCGCGAGGCGGGGGAAATCCGCATAGGCCGTATTGGCGGCCACCACCAAAATGGCGAAGGTGAAGGTCTGGGTCAGGTAGTACATCACCTTGGGGAGGCCATGGCCCACGTCGCCGTACACGGCCTTGGCCAGCTTGGAGAGCAGGGTTTCCGACACCACGGAGGGATCCGCGCTGTGCTGGTACACCACGCCGAAATGGGCCGAGAGCAGGGTGATCCCCAGGAACATGACGCCGAGCAGGATGATCATGGCGATCATGGTCTTCGAGGCGTTCTTTTCCGCGGGCGGCTTGAAGGCCTGCACGCCGTTGGAGATGGCTTCCACCCCCGTCAGGGCGGTGCAGCCTGCGGAATAGGCCCGCATGAAGATCCACACCATGGCGAGGCCCCCGAAGCGCTGGGTGTGCTCCACGGACATCTGCACCTGGACCGGGGTGGGGCCCCCGCCCACGATGGTGCGAACCAGTCCCACCCCCAGCATGGAGAGCATGAGGATGACGAATCCATAGGTCGGAATGGCGAACAGCGCCCCGCTCTCCTTCAGTCCCCGCAGATTCGCCAGGGCGATGAAGGCGATGGCGGACAAGGTAAGGGCGACGTTGTGGCCGGACAGCAGGGGAAAGGCCGCGGTGATGGCCGCGACCCCAGAGGACACCGAGGCGGCCACCGTGAGGATGTAGTCGATGAGCAGGCTGGCGCCGGCCACAAGGGCCGCTTCCTCGCCCAGGTTCTGCTTGGCCACGATGTAGGCGCCGCCGCCGGTGGGATAGGCGAGGATCGTCTGCCGATAGCTGGTTCCGAGGATGATCAGGAGCCCCACGATGCCGAGGGCCACGGGGATCGACAGGCCGAACAGCGGATGGATGGCGGCCACCGTGGCGGCTGCGGCCACGCCGTGCAGGTTGCTGGACAGGCTCGCCATGATTTCCTGGGTGGCGTAGGCCACGGAGGAAAGGGCGTCCGAACTGAAGACGGAAAGGCCGATCGCATTGCTGACCTTGGTGTGGCTCGTCTCTCCGCTCGAGAGACGCCGCCCCAGCAGGATCCGTTTAAAGTTAGGCATGCCGGAACTCCAACCTGGAGGCTACTCCACCAGGGGTTTGAGATGGTAGTGGGATCGAGTCCATCTGTGGCCTCATGAACAGGATGTCCTGGGAATGCCAGGCAGGGTGCGCATCGAAGGGTTCCCGGATCAGCGGGCCATGAGCCAGAGGCCCGCAAGGGTGGTCGCAAGGCCCGCCACCTTGGACGGCTGGAGTTGTTCACGGAAGAGGAGGAAGGCAAGCAGCGCCACCACCATGAAGTTCGCGTTCATGATGCCGATGGCCAGCGCCGTCTTGGCCCCGCGCGCAAAACTTTCATTGACCAGAACCAGGGCGACGGTGGTGAAGAACCCCGCCCCCAGGGCCCAGAGGATGCCCATGCCAGATCCGGCGCCCTTGCTCCGCACAAGCCCGTAGGCCAGCGCCAGGGGCAGCTCACCCAGCACCACCCAGAAGAGCACGGACGCAGGACTGAGGCCTCGCGCGCTCGCCGCTTTCATGCCCAGATTGCCGAGGGCCATGAAGACCATCGCCGCCAATGCCCAACTCAACCACGCCATGCCTGCATCACCCCAAGGGAACTCATTATGGCTGTTGTCGCGCCGTTCGGGGACAAGGGTTGACCATTGCCACGGTTTATCGGTTCCCGGGCAACCAGGCGAGGGCTTCCACCAGGTGCCGCTGGCTTGGCGCCAGGTCCCAAATCCACCGTTCCTTCCGCCGCAATGCCGAAGGCTGGCCAAGCAGGACCACCACATCCTGACCCGCCAGGGGATCCTGGGCTTCCAGCGGCAGCCGCTCCGGCTCCAGCTGTTGAGTCCAATCATTTCGCCATGGGCCCAACGCCAGACCACCACCGCTGAACACGACGGCGCGATCGTGGACCAGCCAGAGATCCGCCCCGCTTTCCTGGAGCACCTTGAGAAAGGCCTTGATGGCCCGGGCCGTCCAAGCCTCGAGGGCCTCAGCCACGGGATCCTGGCGGTCTGGATCAGGTTCCTCCACCGTTCCCAGAATGCCCTCCACCAGGCGCTGGGCCACCACACCGAACTGGCCCATGACATTGGCCGCCAGGATGGTTCCGGGATGGTGTTGTTGGAGCCAGTGCCGCAGCGCCGCCGGGTCGGGGTTCAGTGACGGCAGGAGCCCCGCCAGGCGGCGGGCCGCCACCTGCGGATCCCGGCGCCGCCTCGACCAGGTCTCCATCGCGCAGCGCAGGGCCGTGGCCTCGAGATCCGCCAGCCCACCCGTCAAATCCCCGTAGACCCAGGGCGCCCATCGCCGGTGCCGCAGAAAGGTCCAGGCGCGGCTCCAGGGGTCCGCGTCCCAGCCCGTGGTCAGGGGCGGGGCCAGGGCCCAGGGCACTTCAAGGCCGGGCCCCGCGCCCAGCACCAGCACGGGCCGGACGGGATCCGCCGACTGCAGCCCCTCGCCCAGGAATGCCCGCACGTGCTCCAAATGGGAGCCCCAGCCTGCGCGGTTCCGACCCAGGAAGGCGAACTGCTCTTTGCGGAGCAAGCGGGATAAGGATTGGGCCATTCCAGCATCTTAGTGGCCGTTACGAAACAAACCGTGCTTTTCGGTTTGTTTCGCTACGGCCACTTATGCCGCTCATCAAATCAAAGCGATAAGTTTAGTTTGTGACAGCGACTTAGGGGAAACTGGAGATTCGTCAGGAGGTCCCTTGGCCCGATATTCCAAGCGCGTGGGTCGCGAGGTGCTCGAAGGCCACCCCCGCCTTCCGGAATGGATCACCAAGGAGCGGGTGAACCTCCGGGATCTGCACGCCATGAAATCCGACCTCCGGGATTCCCACCTCCACACGGTTTGCGAGGAAGCCCGCTGCCCCAACCGCACCCACTGTTTCACCCACGGCACAGCCACCTTTCTGCTCATGGGCGACACCTGTACCCGCGCCTGCGGCTTCTGCAGCATCCAGAGCGGCAAGCCCATGAGCCTGAACCCTCACGAACCCCAGGAAACCGCGGAGCGGGTGGCGGCCATGAACCTGCGCTTCGCGGTGCTCACCTCCGTGAACCGGGACGACCTGCCCGATGGCGGCTCCGCCCATTTCGCCGAGACCATCCTGGCCATCCGCCGCCGCAATCCTTCCGTGGGCGTGGAGGTGCTGGTGCCCGACTTCCTGGGCGATCTCGACGCCGTCGCCCGCGTGGTGGCCGCGGGCCCCGCCGTGTTCAACCACAACACCGAGACGGTGCCCAGCCTCTATTCCGAGGTGCGCCCGGCCGGTCGCTTCGAGCGCAGCCTGCGCGTGCTGGCCCATGCCAAGGAACTGGGCACCGCGCTCTTCGGTCCCGCCTTCCGCACCAAGAGCGGCCTCATGCTGGGCCTGGGCGAAACCGAGGCCGAGTTGATGACCGTCTTCGAGGCCCTGGTCGCAGCGGGCGTGGACATCCTCACCCTGGGCCAGTACCTCCGCCCCACGCGCCAACAGCTCCCCGTGAAGCGCTACGTGCACCCCGATGAATTCGCCGAACTGGGCGCCAAGGCCAAGGCCCTGGGCTTCGCCACCGTCTACGCCGGCCCCCTGGTGCGCTCCAGCTTCAACGCGCACGAGGTGTCGGAAATGGAAGGCATCAGCATCGCCTAAGGTCTAGCCTCGCCGAGGCTCCACGATGATCGCCCCGGGTTCCGCCGGGCAGGCGAAGACACACAACCCACAGCCGGTGCAGAGGTCCGCGTTCACCACGGGATGCCCCACCGTGGCGCCTTCGGCGGGGGTGCTGATGAAGATCGCTTCCTCGGGATAGGGGCAGCGGTCCACGCAGATGCGGCATTCGCGCACCTCCCGCTCCTCGCTGCCCCAGGTCACGCAGTGGTTCGGCTTCACCCGGGCCGTGCCCATGCGGACAGCCTTGGGGCCTTCGAGCTCGGAGCCGTCGGGACGGATGAGCCGCGGCCAGACCAGGGCCTCGTCATCGCATTCGGCGATGCAGGGCAGCGTGGTGCACAGGAAGCAGGGGATGCTGCGGGGATCGAGGTAGGGGGTGTTCAGGGCCAGGCCCGCCCCGGGTCCGGCCTTGGTGATGGCGTTCTCCGGACAGGCGCGCATGCACTTGTCGCAGCGGGTGCACTTGGTGAGGAATTCCAGCTCGTCAAGGGCCCCGGGCGGCCGGAGCAGCTTCGGCCCCAGGCCTGTGACGGCATCTTCGATACGGTTGGCCACGAAGCCTGCAAAGAGGGTTCCCAGGGACTTGAAGAAGTCGCCGCGTTCCTGGGGTTCGTCCAGCTTCTTGGCCATGCCCTCGCCTACATCAGGCCAAACAGGCGCATGGTGGGCCTCAGGATGCCCCACAGCACGGGATCGAAGCCCAGGGTCAGCACCGCGGCCTTGCCATCCGCAGCCACGTTGAGGTGGGCCAGTAGGTCGGCGCAGACGGCCACCTCCCTGGAACTGGGCGCCGCCTCCACCCATTTCACGCCCAGGGGCGAATCCTTGCGGACCAGCGTCTTGCCCTCCTCGGCCCGGAGCTGGAGGACCAGCAGGTCCCCGTGGAAGGAGGGAACGCGGATTTCCATGAGGCGGCCCTGGCCGGCGACCGGGGGCACGGGCACCATCTCGAAGGCCTGGCGGTAGCCGAGCTTGGTGATGTCGGGATCCTCGCCATTGAGCACGGCGAGGGTCTGCTCCACCAGACCGTCGAGGCCGCGGTCCCCCATCCAGGCCACAGAGCGCAGATGGGTGCCAGCCACTTCCCCTACGCCATCCAGGAGGGAGGGAATGAGCACCAGCACCTGCTCCAGGGCTGGACGGCCCTTGAGGGCCTTCTTGCCCGCGGGCCAGGGACCCGCCAGCGGCATGGCATCGAGGCTCTTCTCGGGCTCGGGCCGGAGGTCCAGAATTCGGCCCGGAAAGCCCTCCAGCAGCTCGAAATCCGGCGTGTCGGCGAGGATCACCGCATCCAGGCCCTCCAGGAGCACCTTCTCCGGGGCGAACACCACCAGATCCCCGATCTCCTCTTCCACGGTCAGCGCCCCAATGGAAAGGGGCACGACGGAGGCATCCCGCGCCTCCAGGGCGGCGACGAGTTCACGGCCCAGCAGGGTCTGGGCACCAACGACGGCAAGTTTCAGCATGGATCGTCCTCTGGTTCTTAAACGCGCACGGCGGCTTCATCCGCGGGGGTATGGTCCTTCAGGGCATCGGCCACTGGGCCTGCAAGGAACTGGCGCACCTGTTCCCCGGCCCGGCCCGTGAAGCGCTGGGCATCCAGCACCGCGGCCAGTTCGGTTTCGTTCATGGCCCAGGCGGGATCCTCCGCCAACAGCTTCAGCAGCTCGTTCGAGCGGCCTTCGGCCTTGATGCGGCGCCCCGCTTCCAGCGCCGCCACGCGGAACCGCTCGTGGAGATCCTGGCGGTCGCCGCCCCGCTTCACGGCCTCCATGAGCAGCACTTCGGCGGCCATGAAAGGCAGTTCCTGCATGAGCCGCGCCTCGATCATCCGGGGATACACCACCAAGCCCGAGGCCACATTGCGCAGCAGCACCAGGATGGCATCCGTGGCCAGCAGCCCCTGGCTGATGGTGAGGCGCCGGTGGGCGCTGTCGTCCAGGGTGCGTTCCATCCATTGGGTGGCGCTGGTTTGGTAGCTGGAGGGCATGAGACCCAGCACGAAGCGGGCGAGGCTGTTGATGCGCTCGCTGCGCATGGGATTGCGCTTGTAGGGCATGGCGCTGGAGCCGATCTGCTTCGATTCGAAAGGCTCTTCCACTTCCTTGAGGTGCTGAAGCAGGCGCAGGTCGCAGGCGAACTTCGAGGCCGAGGCCGCGATGCCGCAGAGCACCTGGCCGATGCGATCCTCCAACTTCCGGGTGGCCGTCTGGCCGCTGATGGGGATGGCCGGGAAACCCACCTTGTCGCAGAAGCGTTGTTCCAGTGCCTCCACCTTTGCGCCGTCCCCTTCGAAGAGTTCCAGGAAACTGGCCTGGGTGCCCGTGGTGCCTTTCACGCCGCGGACGGGCGTGGTGCCGATGAGGTGGTCGAGGTCCTCCAGATCCAGCAGCAGATCCTGAATCCACAGGCAGGCGCGCTTGCCCACGGTGGTGGGCTGGGCCGATTGGAAGTGGGTGAAGCCCAGGGTGGGCTGATCCTGCCACTGGGCTGCGAAGGCAGACAGGGCCGCCAGGACATCCTGCAGACGACGGCGCAGCAGCGCCAGGGCCTCCTGGGCGATGAGCAGATCGCCGTTGTCGGTCACGAAGCAGCTGGTGGCCCCCAGGTGGATGATGGGCCGGGCCTTCGGCGCCTGTTCGCCCCAGGCATGGATGGCCGCCATGACATCGTGGCGCAGGGCGGATTCATGACGGGCGATGAGATCGAGGTCCACGGCGTCCTGGGAGGCTTTCAGTTCGGCGATCTGGTCGGCGGTGACGGGCAGGCCCAACTCCGCTTCGGATTCCGCCAGGGCAATCCACAACCGCCGCCAAACCCGCTGCCGATACAGCGGCGATAGCAGGCGCACCATGGCCTTGCTGGCGTAGCGGGTGGCCAGGGGATGCTCGAAGTGTTCGAGGTCGGAACCGTCGTGGGGCGGCAGGAAGGGCATAGAAACTCCGTGCCTTCAGTGTCGCATGGCGCGACTTCTGTGACGCTCCTCACGAAGAGGGGTCCTTGCCGAGCCCCAGTCGCGGCTAGGATAGGGGCATCACCCGGGAGCCCCCATCATGTATGAAGTGATCCGAACCTCTGATCCTGCCGTGTTCCAGGCGCTGGAGTTGGAGGTCCAGCGCCAACGCCATCACCTGGAACTGATCGCTTCGGAGAACTACGCCTCCCGCGCCGTCATGCAGGCCATGGGTTCCCACTTCACCAACAAGTACGCGGAAGGCTACCCCGGCAAGCGCTATTACGGCGGCTGCAGCCACGTGGACACCATCGAGAACCTGGCCCGGGACCGCGCCAAGCAGATCTTCGGCGCCGAACACGCCAATGTGCAGCCTCACAGCGGTGCCCAGGCCAACATGGCCGTCTACCTGGCCGCCCTCAAACCCGGCGACACCGTCATGGGACTGGACCTCGCCCACGGAGGCCACCTCACCCACGGCCATCCCCTCAACAGCTCCGGGATCCTCTACAAGTTCGTGCCCTACCATGTGCGCCAGGAAGACGAACGGGTGGACATGGACGAGGTCCGCACCCTGGCCCTGCAGCACCGGCCCAAGATGATCGTGGTGGGCGCCTCCGCCTACAGCCGCACCTGGGACTTCGCCAAATTCCGCTCCATCTGCGATGAGGTGGACGCCATGCTCATGGTGGACATGGCCCACATCGCCGGCCTGGTGGCCACCGGGCATCACCCCAACCCCGTGCCCCACGCCGACTTCGTCACCACCACCACCCACAAGACCCTGCGGGGACCCAGGGGCGGCCTGATCCTATGCAAATCTCACTACGCAAAAGACTTGGATCGGGCGGTTTTCCCGGGCATCCAGGGCGGCCCCCTCATGCACGTCATCGCCGCCAAGGCCGTGGCCCTTCATGAAATCATGCAGCCCGATTTCAAGGCCTACAGCGGCCAGGTCATCCGGAACGCCCACGCCCTGGCCAAGGGCCTCCAGGAACGGGGCTGGCGCATCGTGAGCGGCGGCACCGACAACCACCTCTTCCTGGTGGACCTCCGCGATCACGGCCTGCTGGGCCACGAAGCGGAAGACTGCCTGTACCGGGCGGGCATGACCACCAACAAGAACGGCATCCCCTTCGACCCCAACCCGCCCCTCAAGCCCTCCGGCATCCGGCTGGGCAGCCCCGCCCTCACCACCCGCGGCATGAAGGAAGAGGAGATGGAGCACATCGCCCGTTTCTTCGACGTGACCCTCCGGCACCGTGGCGACGAAAGCACCTTCGCCCGCATCCGCCAGGAAGTCTTCCACCTGACCGACCAGTTCCCCATTCCCGAGTAGGCCTTTTCCCTGCCCGCCACATACCGCCAGAACGCCCTGCGTTCTGGCGGTATGTTTTTCTGGAGGTGCCATGGTCGAGGCGGATGGGTTGTTCGTGTATGGTCCCCTCCGGGAGGGTGGCTCCAGGCACGCTTGGCTGCTGCGGACCCATCCCGAGGGTTTGACCCGGGCCTGGGTGGCGGGCCGCCTCTTCCACCTTCCCGAAGGGTTCCCCGCCCTCGTGCCAGGCGCCGAGCCCAGCCAAGCCCCCCCGGGCCCCGGCTGGGTCTTGGGCGACTTCGTGGGCTATGACGATGACGCGGACCTGGAGTCGGCCCTGGCCGACCTGGACCCCCTGGAGGGGGTGGAAGAGGACCTCTTTACCCGGGAAATCCTTCCTGTAACCCTTGTTGGGGGACAAACTTACAGCGCCTGGGTCTACATGTTCCATGTGGAACGCCTGCCCCGGCTGGAACGGGAGGCCACCGAGCTTCCGGACGGGGATTGGGCCCCCTACCTCTGATGCGAACAAAACAGGGACAAGGGAAAAGCAAAGGACCGGCTTGGCCGGTCCTTTGCACGGAACCCCTGGAGAATCAAAGCCCGAGCTTGGGCTGTTCGCCGCCTTCGTCGGGGCCCGGGTGGGCCATGTCGGCATCCGCGAGATCCTCTTCCTCATCCAGGGCCATGGCGCTGGCATCGATCTTCGCGAGACCCACCACCCTGTCCTCGGGACTGGCGAGCTTGAGGAGCCCCACGCCCTGGGCATTGCGGCCGGTCTTGCGGACCTCGTCGATGAGGAAGCGGATGACCATTCCCTCCTGGCTGATGAGCAGACAGCCCTCGCCGGGTTTGACCAGCTTGAAGCCCACCACGTGGCCATTGCGAACGCCGGCGCGGATGTTGATGACACCGGTTCCGCCGCGGCCCTGGAGCCGGTAGTCCTGGAGCAGGCTGCGCTTGCCGTAGCCCTTTTCGCAGACTGTCAGCAGCATGCCGTGGTCCTCGGTGCTCTCGTCGGGCTCCACGCCTTCCGGAAGATCCGGGAGGGGATCCGCCACTTCCATGTCCACGATGTGGTCGCCCTTGGCCAGCTTCATGCCCCGAACGCCCGTGGTCGCACGGCCCGTGGCGCGGACATCCTCTTCGGGGAAGCGGATGGCCTTGCCCTGGGCGCTGGCCAGGACGATCTGGTTGCCCCCCGTGGAGCGGCGGACCGCCACCAGGGTGTTCCCGTCGTCAATGTTCAAGGCGATGAGGCCGTTGGCCCGGATGTTGGCGTAGGCCGCCAGACTGGACTTCTTGATGGTGCCATCGCTGGTGGCGAAGACCAGGGACTCGCCCTCGGGGAAGTCCCGCAGGGCCATGAGGGTGACCACGCTCTCCCCGTCCTTCAGGGAGATGAGGTTGCGGATGTGCTTGCCCCGGGTGGAGGCCGCGGCTTCCGGCAGGTCATAGACCTTGAGCGCGTAGACAATGCCCTTGTCCGTGAAGGCCATGAGGGTGTCGTGGGCCTTGGTCATGAAGAGCTGTTCGACGAAATCCTCGTCCTTGGTCTTCATGCCCACCTTGCCCCGGCCCCCGCGCCGCTGACGGCGGTAGGCGGTGAGGTCGGTCCGCTTGATGTAGCCGGCCTTGGACATGGTGACGACCATGGGATCGTCGGGCACCACGTCCTCCATGCGGATGGCGCCGGAGAAGCCGGTGATCTCGGTGCGGCGGTCATTGCCGAACTGGTCGGCAACCTGCTGGAACTCTTCCTTGATGACCCGCAGGAGCAGGCTCTCGTCGGCCAGGATGGCCTTGAGCTTGGCAATGGTCTTCTCGAGCTCAGCCAGCTCGTCGAGGATCTTCTCGCGCTCAAGTCCGGTGAGGCGCTGGAGGCGCATGTCCAGGATGGCCTGGGCCTGCACGGCGGAGAGGCAGAGGGTGGGATCCTTCTTCAGGGCTGCGGCTGTGGCGAAAGCCCCCGCCATCAAGGCCGCCTTGGCCTCCTCGGGGCTCTTCGCCGCCCGGATCAGCTTGATGACCGCATCCAGGTGGTCCAGGGCGATCTTGAGGCCCATGAGAACGTGATGGCGCTCTTCCGCCTTCCGGAGCTGGAAGAGGGTCCGTCGCGTGACCACTTCCCTGCGGAAGCCGATGAACTCCTGGAGGATCTCGCGGAGGGTGCACACCCGGGGCTGGCCGTTCACGATGGCCAGCATCGTGATGGGGAAGCTGTTCTGGAGTTGGGTCTGCTGATAGAGCTGGTTCAGGACGATATCGCTGGGCTCATTCTTCTTCAGCTCGACGACGAGGCGGATGCCCTCGCGGTCGCTCTCGTCCCGCAGATCGCTGATGCCGTCGATCTTCTTGTCGCGCACCAGCTCGGCGATCTTCTCGATGAGGGTGGACTTGTTCACCTGGTAGGGGAGTTCGGTGAAGACGATCTGCTCCCGGTCCCCGGCGCGCTTGATCTGCTCCACATGGGACTTGGCCCGGACCACGCAGCGGCCGCGACCCGTCCGGTAGGCGTCCAGGACGCCTTCGGTGCCCAGCATGAGGCCGCCGCCCGGGAAATCGGGGCCCTTGACGTGGGCCATGAGCCCGTCCAGCTGGGTTTGCGGATGCTCAATGAGGGTGACGAGGGCGTTGCAGCATTCCCGCAGGTTGTGGGGCGGAATGCTGGTGGCCATGCCCACGGCGATGCCCTGGGAGCCGTTCACCAGAAGGTTGGGGAAGCGGGTGGGCAGGACCAGGGGTTCCTGCATGCTGCCGTCATAGTTGGGCCCGAAATCCACCGTGTCCTGATCGATGTCGCCCATCATCTCGTTGGCGAGGCGCGAGAGGCGGGCCTCGGTGTAACGCATGGCCGCCGCGGAGTCGCCGTCGATGGAGCCGAAGTTGCCCTGGCCGTCGACCAGCACGTGGCGCATGGAAAAGGGCTGGGCCATGCGAACCAAGGTGTCGTAGATGGCCGAGTCGCCATGGGGATGGTACTTACCCATCACGTCGCCGACGGTGCGGGCGGATTTCTTGTAGGCCCGGTTCCAGTCATTGCCGGATTCGCCCATGGCGAAGAGCACCCGCCGGTGGACGGGCTTCAAGCCGTCGCGGATATCGGGCAGGGCCCGGCCCACGATGACGCTCATGGCGTAGTCCAGGTAGGACTTCCGCATTTCCTTTTCGATTTCCAGGGGTTCGATGCGATTTGGGTTCATTGGTCTTCCAGTGTTCTACGTGGAACGCGACTCGACATCTTGCAAAAAAGGAACTTAGATGTCGATGTTCTCTGCCAGGAGGGCGTTGGTCTCGATGAAGCGGCGCCGGGGTTCCACGGCATCGCCCATGAGGATGGTGAAGATCTCGTCCGCTTCGACGGCGTCATCCACGCGAACCTGCAGGAGGGTGCGGCGTTCGGGATCCATGGTGGTTTCCCACAGCTGCTCGGGATTCATCTCGCCCAGACCCTTGTAGCGCTGGATGCCGAGACCCCGTTTGCCCTCTTCCATGACCATGGCCAGCATGGCCTCGGCGCTTGAAAATACCTGCTCCTTGCCGAGCTTGGTGCCCTCCTCGCCCTCCTCTTCGGAGTCCTTTTCCTTGGCGGCATCCTTGATGTCCTTGAGCCGCCGCAACCGCAGATCCCCACCCTTGAAGCCGGCCAGTTCCACGTGCAGGGCCGCGAGGCGCCTGAACTCGCCCCAGTGGGCCACCTGCTCATCCAGCCAGAGCGTGATGGGCCGGCTCAGATGCATGCGGACCACCCGGAGGCGGTGGGTGGCGGGCAGGGTCTCCCCTTCGATTTCCACGGCCTCGGTGGTTTCGACTTCGCAGGTCCCCAGCTTTTCACGGATGATCGCTGCCGCCAGATCCTGCAGGGCCTCCGGGGTCCGGAACCGGTCGGCATCCAGCAGGCCTTCCGCCATGAGGAGGTCCACCAGCGGCCTGGCGTAGCCTCTCCGGTCGAGCTTGCCGTAGAGTTGCTGCACCTCGCCCCACTTTTTCATCTCGCGCACCAGGACGGCGCCCTTGTGTTCGCTGCCGTCGGGCAGGGTCAGGCTCCAGCCATCCAGGGCCTTGTTGAACAGGAACTCTTCCAGGGCCCGCTCGTCCTTCAGATACTTCTCGGTCTTGCCCTTCTTCACCTTGTAGAGGGGGGGCTGGGCGATGTAGAGGTGGCCCCGCTCCACCAGCTCCGGCATCTGCCGGTAAAAGAACGTGAGGAGCAGGGTCCGGATGTGGGAACCATCCACGTCGGCGTCGGTCATGAGGACGATCTTGTGGTACCGGAGGTTCTCGACCTTGAACTCCTCCTTGCCGATGCCCGTGCCCAGGGCCTGGATGAGGACGCGCAGTTCGTTGTGGCTGAGGATCTTGTCGAAGCGGGCCTTCTCCACGTTCAGGACCTTGCCCTTGAGGGGCAGGATGGCCTGGGTGGCGCGGTGACGGCCCTGCTTGGCGCTGCCGCCGGCGGAATCACCCTCCACCAGGAAGATTTCCGAAAGGGCCGGGTCCTTCTCCTGGCAGTCCGCCAGCTTGCCGGGCAGGCCGCCCCCGTCCAGGGCGCCCTTGCGGCGGGTCAGTTCCCGGGCCTTGCGCGCGGCCTCGCGGGCCCGGGCGGCTTCGATGGCCTTCTCGAGAATGGCCTTGGCTTCCCGGGGGTTCTCCTCGAAGAAGCTGGTGAGCTTCTCGTAGACGATGGTCTGGACGATGCCCTTGACCTCGCTGGACACAAGACGGTCCTTGGTCTGGCTTGAAAACTTGGGATCGGGAACCTTGGCGCTGAGAACGGCGGTGAGGCCCTCCCGGACATCCTCCCCCGTGAGGGAAACCTTGGCGCCCTTGAGGAGGTTGTTCTTTTCCGCGTAGGTGTTGATGACCCGGGTCATGGCGGCGCGGAAACCCTCGAGGTGGGCGCCGCCATCGCGGTTTCGGATGTTGTTCGTGAAGCAGAGGAGGGTCTCCTGGTAGGAGTCGTTCCACTGGAGCGCCACCTCGACGGTGGTGTCCTGCTTCTCGTCCTTGATCATGATGGGCGGCTTGTGGAGCAGCACCTTGTTCCGGTTCAGGTGCTCCACGAAGGCGCCGATGCCCCCGGCGTTCATGAAGTCGTTCACATCGCCCGTGCGCTCATCGGTGATGCGCACGTGAACGCCCTGGTTGAGGTAGCTCAGCTCGCGCAGGCGCTGGCTGAGGGTGTCGAAGTTGAAGTCGAGGACGTTGTTGAACACTTCGGGATCCGGCATGAAGCGGACCCGGGTGCCGCGGCGGGCCGTGGGGCCCACCAGCTTCAGGGGGGCGTCGGCCTTCCCCTGGCTGAAAGTCATCGCGTGCTCCTGGCCGTCCTTCCAGACCGTGAGCCAGAGCTTGGAGGACAGCGCGTTCACACAGGAAACGCCAACGCCGTGGAGGCCGCCGGACACCTTGTAGGCGTTCTTGCCTTCGGTGCTCGTGTTGTCGAACTTTCCGCCCGCGTGGAGCACCGTCATGATCACTTCGGCGGCGCTGCGATTCTCTTCCTTGTGGAGATCCACGGGAATGCCGCGGCCGTTGTCTTCCACGGTGCAGCTGCCGTCGCCGTGCAGGATCACATCCACCCGGCTGCAGAAGCCCGCCAGGGCCTCGTCGATGGAGTTGTCCACCACCTCGTAGACCATGTGGTGAAGACCACTGCCGTCGTCCGTGTCGCCGATGTACATGCCGGGCCGCTTGCGGACGGCTTCGAGATCTCTCAGGACCGTGATGTTGTCGGCGGTGTAGCTGTCGGTTTCCAGGGGGGTGTGAACACGGGCGCCAAGGACTTCTTCAGACATTCAGACTCGCTTTTCGGGTAACGGACTTGAGGCGAAACAATGACTTCGTAGCGTGGGGTTCGATCAAGTTCAGACGGCGGCGCTGGTGGCGAAACGGACGGGCATGAGCACATAGCTGAAGGAGAAATCCTCCAGGCTGGGGGACATGAAGACGCCCTGCCCCACCTCGTCCTTGAACTGGTAGACCACCTCTTCGCCGGGAAGCTTTTCCAGCAGCTCCGTGAGGTAGTCGATGTTGAAGGCTAGCTCGAAAGGCTGTTCCTCGCCCGTGAAGGGGAGGGTCGCCTGGTTCACGCCTTCATCGGGGTGCTGGAACACGGTCCGGAGGTTCGGGAATTCGAAGAAGAGCCGGACGTTCTTGTTGTAGTCGTCCTTCTTCAGGCCCACGAAGCGCAGCGTCTTCATGAAGTCATCGCGGTCCATGATCACACGCTTGGGCAGTTCCGAGGGAAGCACCTTCTCGTAGGCGGGATAGTTGCCGGTCACCAGGCGGGTGCTGAACTTCAGGCCGGGCTGGTCGAGGTAGAGGGTGGTGCCATCCCAGCAGAGTTCCACTTCGCCCTCGTCTCCCAGCAGCGTGGGGATCAGGTCCAGGGCCCGCTTGGGGACGATGAGGCGCACTTCCTCCGCGAGCTTGGTCTCGCAGGGGACTTCGGCCACCGCGAGGCGGAAGCCGTCCGTGGATACCACCCGCACATGATGCTTGGAGAGATGCAGGAGGACCGCCGACAAGGTGGGCTTGGTGGCGTCCTTGCTCACGGCGATGGAGCCCAGCTGAATGGCGCGCTTCAGCCGCAGAACGGGGATCTTGAGCACGGGCAGTTCGGTCCCCGGGGTGGGCAGTTCGGGGAAGCCCTCGCCGGGCTGGATGTTGTGTTCCGAGTTCATGCCTTTGGAGCGGATCCAGAGACGGCCTCCGCCATCGGGACACTCGAGGCTCAGCACTCCCTCCGGGAAGACCCTGACGGTCTCGATGAACTTCTTCCCGGGAATGGCCATGGTCCACTGGCCCTGTCCCTCGCCCGGAACGCGGGCTTCGAAGGCCAGTTCCATGTCCGTGGCCTTGAGGATCACTTCCTTGGCCCGGACATCCACCAGCACGTGCTGGAGGATGGGAAGCGTGACCCGACGATCCAAGGCGTGTTTCAAGAGTCCCAGGGTCCGATCAAGCCGATCCTTAGAAACCTGTAATTGAAGACTCATGATTCACCCTTGATGATGATGAGGAGCGGGGCAACCTGTGGAAACCATTGACAAAGTCCTATTCTACCGGAGTTTCCTTGCCCATGACAGTCTGTGGAGAGGGCAAGGAAAGCGTCGAATGGCTGCGGATCGGGTCAAGGTGGATCCAGTTACGCGCGGCTTTGTGCATTGCGGCTGGCGCAGGGTTGTTGAAAAGTTAATAAAGCTTCTTTAATCAATGAATACTGTTCAACAGGGCCTGCACAATCCTGTGGAATTCAGGATCCCGCTTCATGCGGTCCCGGACCGATTCGATGGCGTTCATCACGGTGGAGTGGTGCATGTTGAAGGCGCGGGCGATGTCCATGAAGGACAGGGAGGAAATCTCCCGGGCCAGGTACATGGCCACCTGCCGCGGGAGCAGGATGGATTGTTGCCTGGAGCGCTTCTTGAGGAGGTCTGCGTAGGCCACGTTGAAGGTTTCGGCCGTCATGCGGAAGATGCGTTCGGCGGGCACGGTGGCTGTGGACTCTTCGCCGTTCTGGCCCTGGAATGCCGCATGGGCGATCTCCAGGGAGGGGGGCACGCCGATCAGGCTGGCCTGGAAGATCACCCGGGTGAGGAAGCCTTCTAGATCGCGGACGCTGCCCTTGGCCTTGTGGGCGATGAAGATGAGCACATCTTCGGGAATCGGCGGCATCTGGCTGAAATCCGCCTCCTCGAGCTTCCGCTTGAGGATGGCGATGCGGGTCTCGAAATCGGGTGGCTGGATGTCAGCGGTGAGGCCCCACTTGAACCGCGTGATCAAGCGTTCATGGCAGCCTTCCAGGCGCTGGGGGGGCTTGTCGGAAGTGATGACGATCTGCTTACCGTGCTGCAGCAGGTACTCGAGGATGTAGAAAATCTCCTCCTGGGTCCGCTCCATCTTGCCGAGCGTCTGCACGTCGTCCAGCAGCAGCACGTCGTTCTGCTGGTATTTCTTCCTCATGGGCTCCGTGTTCTTCGCCTTGATGGCGGCCGTGAGTTCGTTGAAGAAGTGATCGACCTTGAGGTAGGCGACGCGGATCTTCGGATGGCGTTCCAGCAGGCCCTTGCCGATGCCAACCATGAGATGGGTCTTGCCCAGTCCGGCTCCGCCGTAGATGAACAGCGGGTTCATGCTGAGCGGCGTGGAGGCCTTGCCGAAGTTGTCCACCACGGCCTTGGCGGCCGCGAAGGCCAGCTGGCTCCCCGGGCCCACCACGAAGCGGTCCAGGGTGTACCGACCGAACAGGTGGGGAAAGGAGACCGAGGCGGCGGAGGCGGGATCTTCCGTGCGGGTCTCGCTGCGGGATTCGCTGCGCGTCTTCGGCTTGCGCTGATCGGGCTCGAGGGTTCCCGTGCCATCGACCACGAATTCCAGGCGCAGGTCGGAGAGCCCCCCCTGGGCCAGGGCGTCGTTGAATTCCTCGGGCAGCTGCTGTTCGATCCAGAGCTTCGCGGCGGCGCTGGGGACGCGGATCCACAGGGTTCCGGCTTCCACCTTGATGGGATTGCAGGGGGCAATCCACTCCCTGAAACTGGCTTCAGGAAGCTGCTTGGACAAGCCGAGCTTCAGGTTCTCCCAGAGGTCATGGGGATCATCGAAGGGCATGGAAGCGGCCAACCTTCCTGGGTGGGGTGCGTGAGCCTGGAAGGAACGAGGCGTACACGCTCCGACCGGGTTGGATCACAAAGGGGGACCCCAATCTAGCATCTGGAGGCCGGGATGGGGACGCAGAATTACACTTGAGGCGCGGCCCCGCTGCTGATAGGCTCTAAGGTTCGTCCTCCTCCCCGGGAGGAGCACCCGAGGTGGAATATGAAGCGCACCTTTCAGCCCAACAACCGTCGCCGCGCCAAGACCCATGGTTTCTTGAGCCGCATGAAGACCAAGAATGGTCGCCTGGTGCTCAAGCGCCGGCGCGCCAAGGGCCGCCACACCCTGGCCCTCTAGGCAATCTGACGGTGATCTTCCAGGGCCGCTTCCGCACGGTCCGGCACAAAGACCACGCGGTCCCCGTTCCCATGCCCCGGCCCGTGCTGGGGCATGAGTCGTTCTTGGATATCCGGGCCTGGCGCAAACCGGCCCCGGCTGCCCCGGAAGAGGGCCTTCCCCTGCTTCTGGTGACGACGCCGCGCAAGACGGGCTCGGCGGTCCGCCGCAATCATTTCCGCCGCCAGGTGCGCATGGCCTTTCTCGGCTGTGCGGGCGCCCTGCCCCTTCAGGGGTGGACCATCTGGGTCCGGCCTGCCCGGAACGCCCCTTCGCTCCATCTGATCACCTTCCAGGCCATCGAAGCTCAGCTGATGATGGCCCTGCACCGCCTGCCCGCCTCGGGGACCCCATGAAAAACCGCAACATCCTTTATTTCGTCGTCGGCAGCATGCTGCTGCTGGCGGGTCAGTTCTGGCTGACCTCGCGCTATCAGAAGCAGGCGCCCGCGCCCCTTCCGGCCACTGCGGCCCCGGCCCAGCCGGCGGCTGAGCAGCCCAAGGCCGTCGCCGAAGCACCCGCGCAGGTCGCGCCTGGGGTGCCCGGCGTGGATGTGCGCCCCGTGGCCGCCAACCAGATGCACACCCTGACCCAGGCGGACCTGACCCTCACCTGGCAGGTGTCCACCGGCGCCCTCAAGCAGGTGATCTGGCTCCAGGACGGCACGGAATTCTTCCCCGAAACCTTCGCGGGCCTGGGTGGCCTCAAGGGCTCCGGGTTCGAGACCGTGGAGGAAACCAGGGCCGAGGGGCAAACCACGGTCACCTTCGGGAACGCGGCCGGAGAACGCCTCAGCTACGTGGTTCCCGCCAAGGGCCACGTGGTCAGGATCCAGGCGGAAACGCCGAGAAACGCCCCCCTTGACCTCGTGCTGAACCCCACCACCGACGCCCCCGTGAAGCAGCTGGGCCGCGTCTTCACCTTGACGGAAAAGGGCATCGAGGCCGTGTCCTGGACCGAGATGCTGCACGATCCCTTCTTCAGCTTCCTAGGCGCCAAGCGCAAAGTGCTGCCCCCCTCGGCCGAGCGCCTGGGTCTGGATGCCGGCCTGGAGAAGGGCGCCACCAGCCAGCGGAGCCACTACTTCGCCGCCCTCTGGAAGCTGCCCCGTCCCGCCGCCCGGGACAACTCCGGCTACCAGCTGCTGCCCGAGGCGGGCCGCCTGGAGGCTTCCTTGTACTTGGGGCCCAAACAGGGTGAGCCCCTGCTGGCCTTCGACAAGCCCTTCACCCGCGTCATCGACTACGGCTTCTTCGGCGCCGTCGCCCAGCTGTTTTTCTGGATCCTCAAGAAGATCCACGGCCTGGTGGGCAACTGGGGCTGGGCCATCGTGCTGGTCACTCTGTTCATCCGTCTTGCCACCTGGCAACTGAACACCAAGCAGACCATCAACATGCTGCGCATGAAGGACTTCGAACCCCACCAGAAGGCCATCCAGGCCAAGTACGAGAAGTTCGGCAGCGACATGACCAAGAAGGCGGAAATGCAGAAGGAGCTCATGGAGCTCTACAAGAAGAATGGCCACAACCCCATGGGCGGCTGCCTGCCCATGCTGCTCCAGATGCCCATCTTCCTGGCCTTCTGGTCCATGTTGAGCGCCGTCTTCGAACTGCGCCATGCGCCTTTCTTCGGCTGGATCACGGATCTTTCCGCGCCCGATCACTTCTACGTCTTCCCGATCCTCATGGGCATTTCCATGTTCGTCCAGCAGCTCATGACGCCCGCCGTGGGGGATCCCGCCCAGCGCAAGATGATGCTGGTCCTGATGCCGGTGATGATGACCGTCATGTTCGTGAAGCTGCCCGTGGGCGTGATCATCTACTATTTCGCATCGAACCTCATCGGCATCGTCCAGACTTGGTGGGTGTTGAAGACCTATCAGCCCCAGCCCATCACGGTATAGGAGCCCCCATGCGGAGAAGCAGCGCCAGTCTGGAGTCCGTGCCCGAGCTCGTCACCCGGTGGTCGAGTCACCTGGGTTTGAAGGTCGAGGCGAAATTCGCGCCTTCCGGCGACGAGGAGGCCTTCCCCAATCGCGTGGCCGTCTCCGGCCCTGACGCCGCTTGTCTTGCTGCCAATCGGGGCGTGGCGCTGGATGCCCTGCAGTTCCTGATCCATGAAGCCCAGGGCGAGCGGGAGGACTCCAAGCTGGCCTACCTGGACGTGAAGGGCACCCGCTTGTTCCGCATGCAGGAAGTCATGGCCATGGGCCAGTTTGCCGCCCAGAAGGCTCGCGAGCTGGGCAGCCATACCCTGGGCGCACTCAGCGCCCGGGAACGCCGCTGGGTGCACCTGGTGGTCAGCCGCGAAGCGGGCCTCGGCACCGAGAGCGAAGGCACGGGCACCTTCAAACCCGTGAGGGTGTTCCGGAAGTAGCCGGAAGGGATGGTTCCTCTGCCCGCCCAGTCCCCCAGCCCCATCTGCGCCCCCGCCACGCCGCCTTTCCCCTCGGCGGTGGCGCTGGTGCGCCTTTCGGGCCCGGGTCTCGCCGGGCTCCTGGAACCCCTGGTGTCGCTGCCGGCGCCCCGGATGGCCTCCCTGCGGACCCTGGCCTGGGACGGCTTCCGGGAGCGGGCGCTGGTGCTCTTCTTCCCTGCCCCCGCCAGCTACACCGGCGAGGATGTGGTCGAGTTCCAGGTGCACGGGAACCCCCTGCTGGTGCGGCGCCTGCTGGCCCACCTGGGCTCCCTGGGAATCCGCCTGGCGGAACCCGGGGAATTCACGCGCCGGGCCCTGCTGAACGGGAAACAGGGGCTCCTGGCCGTGGAGGCGCTGCGGGACCTCATGGTCGCCGAGACCGATGCGCAGATCCGCCTCGCCCAGGCCCGGGCCGGGGCCCTGCCTCCCTGGATCGCCGGGGCCCGTCAAGCCTTGACCCCCTGGATGGCCCGGGCGGAAGCCGCCGTGGACTACGGGGAAGACGATGGGATCACCCTCAATGTCAAGGATTTAATTGTTGATTTAGCGCCGCTTTTGTCGCTGTTCCATGTGGAACAGGGGCGCACCAGGGCTGCCCACCGTCTCCGGGATGGCATCCGCCTCGCCCTGGTGGGCCGTCCCAACGCGGGGAAGAGCACCCTGTTCAACGCCCTGGCCGGGGAGGACCGGGCCATCGTGACCGAGGTTCCGGGGACCACCCGGGATGTGCTGGAGGTGCGCTGCGAGTGGCGCGGCCTGCCCCTGCGGTTGTACGACACCGCCGGACTGCGGGCCACCGAGGATCCCGTGGAGCGCCTGGGCGTGGCCCGGGTCGCGGGGGTGCTCGAGTCGGCGGATCTCGTGGTGCACCTGGTGCCGGTGGGGAGTGCGGCCCCCGAGGTGGCCCTGGAGCAAGCCCTGGAGCCTTTCCAGGGGAAAGTGGTGGTGGTCCATTCCTTCGGGGACCTGGGCCCCGGCGATGGCCCCACCATTTCGGCGGTGACGGGGGATCTCGACGCCCTGGAGACAACCCTCCGGGGCCGCTTGCTGGGGGGCTATTCGCCCGACGCCTGTCTGGGAGCCCTGGCCACCGACCGCCAGATCGAACTCCTGGATGAACTGGTCCGGCAGGTGGAGCTGCTGTTGGGCCTTGCGGAAGGATGTCCGCCGGAGCTGCCGGCCTCCCTCCTTCAGGGTGCCTGGGGGCTCCTGGCCAGGCTCACAGGCGAGGACCGGGCCGACAGCGCCCTGGATGAAGTGTTCAAGGGTTTCTGCCT
Source organism: Geothrix sp. (assembly GCA_035255365.1). Classification (GTDB taxonomy): domain Bacteria; phylum Acidobacteriota; class Holophagae; order Holophagales; family Holophagaceae; genus Geothrix. Next base: position 58,767 of record DATEZS010000087.1, on the reverse strand, counting down.
CGGCAAGTAGACTGGATCCAGGAGCCTCGCATGAACTCGGGATACGAAGCGGTCATCGGCTTGGAGGTCCATGTGCAGCTGCGGACCCGCTCCAAGATGTTCTGCGCCTGCCCCAATCTCACCGGCGCCCCGGCGAACAGCCTCACCTGCCCCGTGTGCCTGGGTCTGCCCGGCGCCCTTCCGGTTCTGAACCGGGAGGCGGTGCGCATGGCCCTTTCCCTGGGGCTTGCCCTCGACGCGCAGATCCGGCCCGAGAGCCGCTTCTACCGGAAACAGTATTTCTATCCGGACCTCCCCAAGGGCTACCAGATCACCCAGGGCCCCGTGGCCCTGGTGGAAGAGGGGCGCCTGGAGATCCCGGGCGATCCGACCGTGAGGGACGGGGAAGGCCCCGTTTCGGCGCGCATCGAACGGATCCACCTGGAGGAGGACGCCGGGAAAAGCCATCACGACCTGGGGGCCACAAGCACCCATGTGGATCTGAACCGGGCCGGCGTGCCCCTGCTGGAGATTGTGGGCGCCCCGGACCTGCGCAGTCCCCAGGAAGCGTCAGATTATCTTAAATCATTGCATCGGCTGGTCATGGGCCTCGATATCTGCGACGGGAACCTGGAGGAGGGGAGCTTCCGGTGCGACGCCAATGTGAGCGTCCGGCGCAAAGGGGATCCAGCCTTCGGCACCCGGGTCGAGGTAAAGAACCTGAATTCCTTCCGGTTCGTCCGCCAGGCTCTGGCCTTCGAAACGGCCCGGCACATCGACTGCCTGGAACGAGGCGCAACCCTGGTCCAGGAAACCCGGGGCTGGGACGCGGCGGCTGGCGAAACCCGCAGCCAGCGCAGCAAGGAATCGGCCATGGACTACCGGACCTTCCCGGAGCCCGATCTGCCCGCCCTGGTGGTCACGGCCGCGGAGGTGGAGGCGGCCCGGGCGGCGCTGCCGGATCTGCCCCAGACCAAGGCGCGGCGCTGGCGGGAAGCCCTGGGCCTCGGGGAGGAGGAGGCCCAGGCCCTGCTGCAGAGCCGGGCCTTCACGGCCTATTTCGAGGACCTGGGTGAGGCCTGCGGGGCGCCCCGGGCTGCCGCCAAATGGATGCTGGGCGAGGTGAGCCGCACCTTGAATGAACAGCGTCTTCCCATCGAGGCGTTTCCCCTGCGACCCGCAGCCCTGGCGGAATTGATCCGTCTCGTGGAAGCCCGGCGCATCAGCTTCGGTGTGGCCCGGGAGCAGGTGTATCCCCGCCTGCTGGAAGGGCGGGAGGACGCCGAGGCCCTGGTGGCAAGGCTGGGGCTGGCCCAGGTGGCGGATCGGGGCGTCATCGAAGCGCTCGTCGCCCGGGTGCTGGAGGCCCACCCGGCCCAGGTGGAGCAGCATCGCAGTGGCGCGAAAAACCTTGCGGGCTTCCTCACGGGACAGATCCTGAAGGCGGGTGGAGGAACGCTCGATCCACGGCTCGTTCAAGAAGTCCTGCTTCAGGCTCTGGCCAAACCGTGATCCCCGCGCCATCCTGGCTCCATGACCAACGAGATCCCGCCTGCCCTGTCTGCCTACCTCCCCGGAGTGGGCCGTGTCTGTGCCGATTGCGGCCGGATGGTCATCGACGCCGTGGAAACGCCCGGCGAGGAGTTCCGCTGCGTGGATTGCCAGGTTGGCGCTGAGGGGATGCCCCTCCCCGCCGCCGAGGACGATTTGACGCGCGCCGCCCTGGAGGATGTGACACCGCAAAGCACCCACGACGAGTCGCCAACCTTCTGGCGCCTCATCGCGGTCGTCACCTTCGCGGTCATCGCCCTGGCCATCGTGTTCTGGAATCGGTAGGAGGACCGCGTGTCCAAGAGTTGGGGCCCCACCACCACCGCCATCCACGCAGGCAAGCACTTCAATTCCACCCGAGCCGTCACCACGCCCATTTTCCAGACCTCGGTCTTCCAGTTGAGGGAGAACCGCGAAGGCGCTGAATTCGCAGCCAGCATCGAACCGCCCGCCTTCTACACCCGCTGGGGGAATCCCAATACCAGCGAGGTGGAGGCTGTCCTGGCGGAGCTGGAAGGTGCGGAACGGGCGCTGGTCGCGGCCTCGGGCATGGCCGCCTTCGCCCTGGTGTTCGAAGCCTTCCTGAAACGCGGCGACCACATTGTGGCGCCAGCGGCCATCTACCTGGGCACCGAACAGCTCATCCGCCGCTGGGAAGCGGAGCGGGGCCTCACCGTGACCTGGATCCAGAACACCCTGGACCTGGGCGAGTGGGAAGCGGCCTTGCGCCCCGAAACCCGAATGATCTGGGTGGAGACTCCCTCCAATCCCACCCTGGCGATCACGGACCTGGCCGCGGTGGCCAGGCTGGGCCGGACCCGGGGCATCCGCACCGTGGCCGACAACACCTTCCCGAGCCCCATCCACACCAAGCCCCTGGCCTTCGGCATCGACCTCAGCGTAGCCTCGGCCACCAAGTACCTGGCCGGCCATTCGGACGTGGTGGCGGGCGTCATCGCGGGCACCGACGCCGATGTGGTGGCCTGCTGGCACCTGACGAAGATCATGGGACCCACCCTGGACCCCATGGCCGCCTGGCTCCTGCACCGGGGCCTCAAGACCCTGCCCCTGCGCATGCGCAGGGCCTCGGACAACGCCCAGGCCCTGGCCCAGTGGCTGCTCTGGCAGCCCCATGTGGCTCGGGTGGACTATCCGGGCCTGCCCACCCACCCGGGCCACGACATCGCCGTCCGCCAGATGGAGAAGGGCTTCGGTGCCATGATCGGCTTTGAACTCCGCGCGGGCCTTCACGCCGGGCAGTGCTTCTGCGAGGCCCTGGAGATCATCACCCGGGGCGTGAGCCTGGGAGGGGTGGAAAGCCTCATCCAGCACCCCGCCAGCATGAGCCATCTGAAGACGGCCCCGGAGGTGAAAGCCAAGCTGGGAATCAGCGACGGTCTGCTGCGCTTTTCCGTGGGCATCGAGGATCAGCCCGATCTCATCGCCGATCTAGAGAAGGGCTTCCAGGCCGCCGCGGAGGCCCGGTGAAGGTCTGGATCAATGGCCTGGCCCAGGACACCCCAGCTTTGGATACCGTGGCCGACCTGGCGGCTTGGCTGCACTTGCCGGCCTTCGGCAGCGCCATCGAGCTCAACGGCGAGGTCCTCCGCCGGGCCGACCACCCCAGCACTCCCCTGAAGGAGGGGGACCGGCTGGAAGTGGTGCGGCTGGTGGGCGGCGGCTGAGTCAGTTCACGCTGATGTTGAAGGTGTTCATGCCCGTGGAGGATGTGGCCCCGGCCCGGACCCGCGCCACATAGACGCCTGCGGGCAGGTTGGTCACCGTGAGGGTGCGGGTATGGCCCGTCAGGTCGTTGCCGGTGCTGCCAGCGACCCAGCCGCCGGGGCCGATGAGCTCCAGGTAGAAATCCTGGCCGCTGGTGGGGGTCATGGTGAGGGTGCGGGAGCCGCCGCCGTGGGTGAAGCGGTAGGCCTGGCTCTGGTTGCGGTCGTAGTAGAGGCCGGTGGCCGCGGCATAGGTCTGGAGACTGCCGGCTTCGGAGAAGCCCACGGGGCGGGTCAGCCAGAGGGCGTTTCCAGAAAAATAGAGGGCGTCAGGATTGGGTACCTGCTCCAGGGCCAGCTCCGTGAGGGCGGCGGTCCAGGTGGTGGTGCTCACCCGGCTGGCCACGCCCTGGAGGTAGGTGGGGAAACAGCCCAGGGTGCCCTGCTCGAATTCGCCGGTGCCGTTGGGGTAGGCTGTGGTGGACCGCACGGCGGCCCAGAGGGTGTTGAGGCCCGTCCCGGAGCCGCCGAGGACGTTCTTCCACAGGCCCCAGAGGCTGACGGCGATGGAACCCCGGGAGAACTCGCCTTTGTCGGCATCGGGCACGAAGGCGTGATCGGTGAGGTCGAAGGCATCCACCCGGAAGACACCCGTGCCGTCCACATAGCTGTCCAGGATGCGGCTGTCGTTGCGCACGGCGGCGGAAAGGAAATCGGAGAATCCGGCCACGAAGGCGGCCGTGGATTCGCTCTGCACGGTGCGATCCACCCAGACATTGTCGTTGTCGCGGCGGAGGAGCGACAGGGCGCTGCTGCCGTCCGCCTTGTAGCTGCCATCGGCGAAGAGCAGGCGGGCGAAGGTCTCCTGGAGGACGCCGTCATCCCATTCGTCGGATTCCGTATTGGCCGTCCCGCTGCCATTGCCATAGACGCTGTGGGTGAACAGGGCCCGCTGGTTGGAGACGAGAACGGTGGTGCCCGGCCCCTGGGCCAGGGCCGGGTAGGTGCGGGACTGATCCGCGGCAAGGGTGCTGGTGGTCCAGAAGGTGTGGAGGCTGGGTAGGCGCAGGGTGGTGGAGCCATCCATGTCACGCACGGCGGCCCCGAAGGAAACCGCCTGGTCGGCGATGTTGAAGGCGCCGGCGATGCGGTTGCTGGCCAGGGCCGTCACGGTCAGGGTGCCGTCCTGGTTGGCCTGGATGACATCGCTGGTCACGCTCCAGGTGGGGACGGCCAGGAAGGCATTGGTGCTCGCGAAACTGCCCGGCAGGGGCTCATTGCGCACGCTGCCTTCAAGGAAGGAGTTGTTGGGATCGGCGGAGGGAACCTGGTATTCGGCGAAGACTTGGACATAGGCGGAGGTTCCCGCAGGCACCGTGGCGACCCCCGTGCCATCGCTTCCCAAGTAGCCCGAAGCAAGGAGGGTCGAGGAGGAGGCTTCCCGAACCTCCGCCCTGCAGTAGCGGGCTGGGCGGGTGACGGTGGCTCCAAAGCCCGTGGGGGTCAGGGGGCGTTTTTCGAACCGGGCCTGGATGGTGATTTGCACATCCGGGTTCGAGGAGCTGCCGCCCCCGCAGGCTGTGAAGAGGGCCAGGACCAAGAGGCTGACGCCGAGCTGCCAAGTGCGTTGGAACATGGGAATCTCCTGGAATCGCGACATAAGTATCAACAGTCATGCCAGGAATATCCTAGCGCCATACCCGCCAGGTGCCCCCCGGCCATGGGGCACACTGGATTTGCTTCCAATGGGCAGGCAGGGCAAGGGAAAGCGGCGGGCCGCCGGCAGCCTGGTCGCTCCAGAACAGGTGGGCCTCGTCGGCCAGGCCCTGCTCCAGGAAGGCCTTGGCCAGGGTCCCGCCCCCTTCCACCAGCACCCGGCCCATGCCCCGGGCCGCGCACTCGTGCAACAGATGGCGCAAACTGCATCCTCCCTTGCCGGGGGGAAGGTGGAGGTCCTCCACGCCCCTCAGGGCCGCGGGCTCCCCGGTGACGACGCGAAAAACGGGTTGCCCGGCCACGGGCTGCCAGACCCGGGCCGAGGCGGGTAGCTGGCCTTCGGAATCCAGCACCATGCGGGCGAAAGTCCGGTGGGGGGCGGAAGGGGCGGGCCAGCGGTCCGTGAGCTGGGGATTGTCCACCTCGATGGTGTGGCGGCCCACGAGGATGGCCTCGGAAGCCCGGCGCAGGGCATGGGCGAGCGTCTGGATCTCCGGCGGCGTCACCTGGGTGGTGAAGCCTTCGGGCCCCATGGCGCCATCGGCACCCAGGGCCAGTTTCAGGGTCACCCAGGGCAGGCCTGTGCGGATGAGCTTGAAGAAGGGCGCGTGGAACCTGGCGCAGGCCTCCTCCAGCACCCCTTCCACCACGGTCAGCCCCTGGGCCCGCAGGATGGCCAGACCGCCACCGTCGACGCGCGGATTGGGATCCCGGACGCCCACCACCACCCGGGTGATGCCCGCCTGGAGGAGGGCCAGGGTGCAGGGGCCCGTGCGGCCCTGGTGGCAGCAGGGTTCCAGGGTCACGAAGGCCGTGGCGCCCCTGGGATCCTCGCTGCGGGCCTCCGCGTCCCGCAGGGCCATGATCTCCCCGTGGGGATCCCCGGCCCGGGTGTGGACCCCGGTGCCGATGACCCGGCCGTCCTTGACGAGCACGCAGCCCACGGGGGGGTTGGGACTCGCAAGGCCGACGCCCTTGAGGGCTTCGACCAGGGCCAAGGCCATGAAGTGGGCATCGTCCTGAAGCTGGGCCGGGTCGGGCCAGGGGCCGCCGGTGGCCAGGGCCCAGGCGAGGCTCGGGGTCAGCACCTGCTCAGACATCGAGCAGCCCGTCCACGAAGGCTTCGGCATCGAAGGGGATGAGGTCGTTGACGCCCTCGCCCACGCCCACGAAGGCGATGGGGAGCCGCAGGCGGTCCAGGATGGGCACCACCACGCCCCCCTTGGCGCTGCCGTCCAGCTTGGTGAGCACCAGGTCGGTCACCCCCGCCACCTGGGCGAAGGCCTCGGCCTGCTGGAGACCGTTCTGGCCCGTGGTGGCGTCCAGCACCAGCAGCACCCGGTGGGGTGCGTCGGGGAGGACCTTCTGGAGGCTGCGCCGGATCTTGTCCAGCTCCTTCATGAGGTGGTCCTTGGTGTGGAGGCGGCCCGCCGTATCGATGAGCACCCAGGGCGTGCCCTTGGCCTTGGCGCTGGTGGCACCGTCGAAGGCGATGGCGGCGGGGTCGCCGCCCATCTGGTTGCGGATGACGGGCACCCCCGCCCGCTCCCCCCAGAGCTCCAGCTGATCGATGGCGGCGGCGCGGAAGGTATCCCCCGCCACCACCAGCACCCCCTCGCCCTGGGCCTTGAGGAAGGCCGCCAGCTTGCCCAGAGTGGTGGTCTTGCCCACGCCGTTGACCCCCACCAGCAGCACCACCTGGGTGCCCCTGGCCGCGAAGGGCGCGGCAGGCCGCTGGCGCAGCAGCTTCAGCAGCTCGTCCTTGAGGATGGCCTTGGGATCGATGTCGGAACCGCTCTTCAGTTCCGTCCGAAGCCGCGCCATGAGTTGGTCCACGGCCTTCAGTCCCAGGTCGGCCTGAAGGAGCAGGTCCTCCAGTTCCTGGAGCTGGTCCTCGTCCAGCCGATGCAGGCCCAGCAGGCGGCCCATGGGCGCCAGCACCAGCTCCTGGGTGCGTTTCAGGCCCTTCTTGAACTGGTTGATCAGGCCGTTGAGCAGACCCACGGACACCTCGCGAAAGTCCAGTCTAGCCAAGGCTGGGCGTATTCCAGGCCCAGGAATACATCCAGAGCCTGAACACTGGTCGGCGGTAACTTTCAGGACCAGCCGAGGCTGTATCGGGACACGGGTCCTTCTTCCACCCGGCCGTCCTGGCCCCGTGGGCGATCCAGGCGCCCAATCAGCAAGTAACCAGCCTCACTCAACTCCAAGCAATGTTCCACATGGAACACACCCCGAGACCCGCGCAGGGCGGGGATTTTCACGGGAAGAAGACATTGAAGGACTTGTCCTGGACCTTCTGTTCGGGGGACCGGGTGTCCACGGTTCCCCCGGTGGCCCCAGCGGCGAGGATGCTCAGGACGTAGATGAAGTGGTCGGCCCTGGGCCCGATCAGGTAGGTCCGGCCCGGCCTCGGGGTCGCGAAGCGCGGGAGGTTGGGCACGGAGAGCGTGGCCATGCGGGCGGGCTTGCCCAGGTCGCGCACATCGCAGACCAGCTCCCGGGGCATCTGGTGGGCCGGCGGCAGGGCCGGGCCGAAGGCCAGGGGGGGCAGCTCGAGAACGAGAACCAGGGGGGTGCCCAGCATGGGGTGCCTCCGAATTCCAGTATGGGCCTCGGGAGACAGGGGGAAATGGTCAGCGCTTGCGGGGGGTGACGGCCTTGGGCGGATCGGGTCGCTTCCAGCCCACCAGGGCGTACTCGAAGACCTCCTCCACATGCTTCACGGGGTGGAAGCGCAGCTGCTTGCGGAGTTCTGGATCGATTTCTTCCAAGTCCTTCTGGTTGGCGAAAGGAATGAGAATGTCTTTGATGCCCACCCTAAGGGCGGCCAGGGCCTTTTCCTTGAGGCCGCCGATGGCCAGGGCCTCGCCGCGCAGGTCGATCTCGCCGGTCATGGCCAGGGTGTTCCGCACGGGCACCCCCTTCAGCACCGAGAGCAGCACCGTGGCGATGGCCAGCCCGGCGCTGGGGCCGTCCTTGGGAATGGCGCCCTCGGGGAAGTGCACGTGGATGTCCTGCTTCTGGAAGACCTCGGGATCGATCCGGAAGGCCTCGCTCCGGCTTCGGATGTAGCTGAGGGCCGCCTGGGCGCTCTCCTTCATGACGTCGCCCAGCTGCCCCGTGAGGGTGAGCAGGCCTTTGCCGGGCATCTTCAGGGCTTCCACGAACAGCACGTCGCCGCCCACGGCGGTCCAGGCAAGGCCCGTCACCACGCCCACCCGGGGCGCCTTCAGGCGCTCGTCCTGGAGGTATTTCACGGGGCCCAGCAGCTCATGGATGCTCATGTCGTCCAGGGTGAACTTCTTGCGCAGCTTGTGCTCCGCCACGCGCCGGGCCACCTTGCGGCAGATGGCGCCGAGTTCCCGCTCCAGTTGGCGCAGGCCCGCCTCCCGGGTGTAGCCGGTGATGACGGACTTCAGGGCCCGCTTGGGGATGGAGAGCTGCTGGCGCGTGATGCCGTGCTTTTCCAGCTGCTTTGGGATGAGATGCTGCTCGGCGATGCCGAGCTTCTCTTCCAGGGTGTAGCTGTTGAGGTAGATGATCTCCATGCGGTCCCGGAAGGCGGGATGGATGGGATCCAGCTCGTTGGCATTGGCCAGGAAGAGCACCTGGCTCAGGTCCAGGGGCACGTTCAGGTAGTGGTCGCGGAAGGTGTGGTTCTGCTCGGGGTCCAGCACTTCCAGGAGGGCCGCGCTGGGGTCGCCGCGCTGGTCCCGGCCGATCTTGTCCACTTCGTCCAGCATGATGACGGGGTTCAGGCTCTTGATCTGATGCAGGGCCTGCACGATGCGGCCCGGCATGGCGCCCACGTAGGTGCGGCGGTGCCCGCGGATCTCGCTTTCATCGTGCACGCCGCCCAGGGAGATGCGGGCGTACTTGCGGCCCAGGGCCCGGGCGATGGACTTGCCCAGCGATGTCTTGCCGGTGCCCGGAGGGCCCACGAAACAGAGGATGGTGCCGCGCAGATCCGGTTTCAGCTTGCGCACCGCCAGGAATTCCAGGAGGCGGTCCTTGATCTTGGCCAGGCCGAAGTGATCCTCGTCCAGCACCGTCTGGGCCTGCTTGAGATCCAGGTTGTCCTCGGTGAAGACGCCCCAGGGCAGCTCGGTCATCCACTCCAGGTAGGTGCGGGTCACCGCGGTTTCGCTGGAATCCGGGTGCATGCGCTCGAGCTTCTTGAGGTTGCGCTCGATCTCCGTGAGGGGATCCTCGGGCACCGTCATCTTGGCCAGCTTGTCGCGGAAGGCCTGGATTTCCTCCGCCAGCTCCGAGCCCTCGCCCAGCTCCTGCTGGATGGCCTTGAGCTGCTGGCGCAGGTAGTACTCCCGCTGGCTCTTGTCCATCTCGCCGCGGGCTTCCAGGGTGATCTTCTGCTGCACTTCCAGGAGCTGGATCTCCCGCTGGAGCAGCTCGTTGACGCGCTTGAGGCGGAGCCCGGGATGGGCGATCTCCAGCACCTCCTGGGTCTGCTGGAGCTTGAGGTCCAGGTTGGAGGCCACCAGGTCCGCCAGGCGTCCCGGGTTGTCCAGGTTGCCCGCGATGACCAGCACTTCCTGGGGCAGAGTCTTGCCCAGGGCCACGGCCTTTTCGAGGGTCTGCTTCACGCTGCGCAGCAGGGCGTCCTGCTCCAGATCCGGCGTCTTCATCTCCGGCTCGGCAAGGGGCTCCACCCGGGCCTTGAACAGGTTCTCGGTTTCAGTGAAGTACTCCACGCGCACCCGCTGGAGGCCCTGCACCAGGGCGCGGATGCGGCCGTCCGGCAGCTTCAGCACGCGCATGATCAGGGCCGCCGTGCCCACCTGGTAGAGGTCCTCGGGCTTGGGATTGTCCATCTCCACCTGCTTCTGGGAGAGCAGGAGGATCATGCGGTTTTCCACCAGGGCCGTGTCCACGGCGCGGATGGATTTCTCCCGGCTGATGCTCAGGGGCAGGATCACGTAGGGGTATACAACCACGTCCCGGAGCGGCAGCACGGGCAGCACTTCGGGCAGCTTGGGCGATTCATCGGTCGGGGTGGGAATCAGGACATCGTCAGCCACGGAAAACCTCGGGCGTTTAGTGTAGCCCTACTTGCGCCGCGGCTTCGGGTTCGGGGCCTCGGCTTCCCCCGGAAACAGCGCCTGGGCCACGGGCTTGGCGGATTCCAGCAGGGGCGAGGGAGCCCGGCTGACGGTGGCCTCCTTGTGCATGAGCCCTTCCAGGGCCTTGACGAAATCCGGCAGATCCTTGAAGTCGCGGTAGACGGAGGCGAAGCGCACATAGGCCACCTGGTCGAGCCCCTTCAGCTCGTCCATGATCAGTTCGCCCAGTTCCCGGCTGCGGATCTCCCGGTCCGGCCGCTCCATGAGCCGGGACTGGAGGTCGCCCACCATCTGCTCGATGCGGGCCAGGGACACGGGGCGCTTCTGGCAGGCCAGGAGCAGGCCCTTCATGAGCTTCTGGCGGTCGAAGGGCTCCCGCCGGCCATCCTTCTTGAGGATCACCAGGGGCACTTCCTCCACCCGCTCGTAGCTGGTGAAGCGGCGGCTGCAGGAGAGACATTCCCGGCGGCGCCGGATGGAATCGCCCTCGCGGGACTCCCGGGAGTCCACGACCTTGTCCTCCAGGTGCCCGCAGAAGGGACAGCGCATGGGGCGTCAGACCTCGACGACGCGGGGCTCCAGCACGGCCTCGCAGGTGACGGAGTTGGCGACGAAGCAGTACTTGTGGGCCTTCTCGAAGAGCTCCACCACCTTGGCCATGCTGGTGCCGCGCGGGACGCGGATGACGGGGCGCAGGTGCACCTTGGTGATCCGGGTGATCTTGTCCACCGTGTCCAATATGGCCTCCGCGTGATCCTCGTAGCCCCGGATCTCCACCTTGGCCTTGGCGCACAGGGCCAGGAAGGTGAGCATGTGGCAGGTGGCCAGGGCCGAGCCCAGCAGGTCTTCGGGATTCCAGCGCGCCGGATCCCCCGCGTATTCCGGCGCGCTGCTCACCGGGATGGCGATCTTGCCGGGGTTGGAGAGGGCGGCGTTGCGGCTGTAGGAACCATCCAGGGTGTTGCCGGTCCAAGCAAGGGTGAGGGGGTACTTGTGGGCCATGGCTGCTCCGCAAAAGGTCTGCGCACAGGATGCCACAGCCCGGCCTTCCTGCAGGGTTTCGCGGCCCCCTTCCCCCACGGGCGTATCCTGAAGGGGCAGTCTGGAGGTGCGTATGGCGCGGGCCGAATCCACCATGGTTCCCCTTGGCGCCCCCTGCCCGGACTTCACGCTGCCCGGGGCGGACGGGCAGCTCTGGTCCCTGCGCGATTTCCACGAGCCCGCCCTCCTGGTGGTGGTCATGTGCAACCACTGTCCCTACGTGCAGGCCGTGGACGATCGCATCAACGCCCTGGCCAAGGCCTACGAAGGGCGCTGCGGCGTCCTGGGCATCAACGCCAACGATGCCCTGACCTATCCCGAGGACAGCTTCGAGGCCATGCGGAAGCGGGCCAAGGCCAAGGGCTATGTGTTCCCCTACCTCTGGGACGAGGAGCAGACCGTGGCCCGGGCACTGGGCGCCACCTGCACGCCGGACTTCTTCCTCTACGACTCCCACCGCCGTCTGGTCTACCGGGGCCGCATGGATGACAACTGGAAGGATGCTGCCCGGGTCACCCGGGAGGACCTGAAGGAGGCCATCGAGGGCCTGCTGGCAGGGCAGGACCCCCTGGAAGTGCAGTTGCCGAGTATGGGCTGCAGCCTCAAATGGCGGACCCGGCCCTGAGCCTGCGGCTCTTCCTGGCCCTGCCCCTGTCGGACGAGGTGCGCGGCGCCCTGGGGCGCTGGCAGCGGGATCAGGGAGGGAGCGCCCGGGTCTGGTGCCGACCCGAGGGCCTGCACCTGACGCTGGCCTATCTCGGAGCGCGCAACCCCGACGCGTTGCCTGGGCTGGATGACCTGGGCCGCAGTCTGGCCAACCGGCATGGCAGCTTCCAGCTGCAGACCTCGGGCATCGGGGGATTTCCCAGCGGGAAGGCCGCCCGGATCCTTTGGCTGGGGCTGGAACCCTGCCCGGCCCTCGAGGCCCTGGTGGCGGATCTCCGAAGCGCCCTGGAGGCCGCCTCGGAGCCCTTCGACCCCAAGCCCTTTCGCCCCCATCTGACTCTGGCGAGGTTCCGCCGGCCCCATCCCCTCGAGGGCCTGATCCCGCCCGCCCCGTTGGTGATCGAGGCGGATCGGCTGGTGCTCTTTGAAAGCCGACCACGGGAAGGCTATGTGCCCCTGAAGTCCTGGCGCCTGGGCTGAGGCCTTCCGCTCGCTGGGTTATGATCGAAGGCTTCGCCGGAGACTTCATGCGCCTTGCCATGCTTCCCCTCTGCCTCCTGGCCCTGCCGGCCTTCGCCCAGTGGGACCTGCGCCTGGAACTGCCGCGGCCCAAGGGCCAGAACCTGCCCCAGACGCTGATCAGCGGCACGGGCGAGCTGGCGTCGGGCCAGTTCGATACGGGCAAGGGCTACATCGCCACCGCGAGCCGCCGGATCTTCCAGGTGGGGCCCCTGCTCAAGTTCGAAGGCGCCCTGGAATACTCGCAGTTCAAGGCGGATGGAAACCTGGCCCAGGGGACGGCCTCTCAGGGCACTCAGTTGAAGCAGAAGGGGCTCGGCGCGGGCCTCAATGCCCAGGTCTGGGTGCCCTTCGTGGGCATCGCCGGGGAGATCGGCCTCCTCCAGCGCTTCCAGCGGTACACCGTGGACACGGCCGGAGCCTCCAGCTCCAAGGACTTGAGCCGCACCTGGCTGCGGGTGGGCGCCCGCTGGCGCATCCCCTTCGTGGTGGTGCATCCCTACGTGGTGGCCAGCTACCAGCAGCCGGTCTCGAAGGATCACCCCGTGAAGCTCAGCAGCACCGCGGACCTGGCGTCCTACTTCACCGCCCAGGGCAGCGGCCAGGAGTTCGACCGCATGTGGACCTTCGGAGCGGGGATCACCTTCTGATGATCCGACCCACGCTTCTGTCCCTTGGCCTGGTTGGGCCCCTGCTGGCGGCGCCAGCTCCGAAGGCCCGTCCCAGGCTGGTGGTGGTCATTTCCGTGGACCAGTTTTCCGCGGAACTCATGCAGACCTACGGCCCCGAGCTCAGGGGCGGCCTGGCGCGGCTGCGCAAGGAAGGGGTCTTCTTCACGGAGGCCTACCACGACCATGGCTTCACCGAGACGGGCCCCGGCCATTCCGTGCTCCTCTCTGGGCGGTTCCCCGCGCACACGGGCATCGTCGAAAACCAGTGGCTCGACCGTTCCAGCGGCCGCCTCCTGTACTGCGTGGAAGACCGGAACGCCAAGGATCTGAACGACCCTGCCCTGGCGGGTGTCTCCAATGTCAGCTTCCTGGGCGATGGCCTTGGCGACTGGCTGCAGGCCCAGGTGCCCGGCAGCCGGTCCTTCGCGGTATCCGGCAAGGACCGCGCCGCCGTCCTCCTGGCCGGGCGCAAGCCCACCGCGGTGTTCTGGTTCACAGGCAAAGCCGGATTCAGCAGCTCCAGCGCCTACGGGGCGCGCCTGCCCCAGTGGCTCCTGCGCTACGACGCGGGGCTTTCGGACCGCCTGGCCCACGACAGCTGGCTGTGGGCCAAGGACCCAGCCACGCCCGAAGGGCGGACCGCGGCGTGGACCTTCGGCAACCAGATCGTGCGGAACGGCGCCCTGCCCCGCTTGATCCAGGGCGCGGGCATGCCTTTGAGCAAGGGCTTCGAGTCCCGGTTCCGCAAGTCCCCCTTCCTGGACGCGGTGACCCTGGAAGCCGCCGAAGCCCTGATTGAGGGCGAGAAGCTGGGGCGGGGCCCCGGCACGGACCTTCTGGCCATCAGCTTTTCCGCCACGGACTACATCGGCCACAACTACGGAACCCTGGGCGCGGAAATGCGCGACCAGATCCATCGCCTGGACCACCTGCTGGGGCGCCTGCTGGATCTCCTGCAGCGCCGCCATCCCGGCGCCTGGGTGGTGCTCAGTGCCGATCACGGCGGGCTGGATATTCCGGAAGCCTTGGCCGAGCAGGGCTTCCGGGCGCAGCGCATCCCGCCGAAGCCCTTCGTGGCCGAGTTGCTGGGGCACCTGAAGGCGAGCTTCAAGACGGACCAGGAGCTCCTGATCCCCTCCGCGGAACCCAATGATTTCTACTTGAACGAAGCCGCCCTCAAGGCCGGGAACCTCGATCGCCGGGACGTGCTCGCCAAGGCCCAGGCCTGGCTGCGGGCCCGGCCCGAGGTGGCCGATGCCTTCACGGCCGAGGAGTTGCTGGCGACGGATCCCGCCGCCACCGGCAGCCCCCGGGACACCAGCCTGCGGGTCCTGCTGCGCCGCAGCTTCCATCCAGAGCGCAGCGGGGATCTCCTGGTGGCCACGAAGCCCCTGGTTGTCTTCGGGGTTCCGCCCACGGAATACCCCACCAGCCACGGCTCGCCCAATGCCTACGACCGCCGCGTGCCCCTGATCTTCTGGGGTCCCTGGAAGGGGGGTGAACGGCGGGAACCCGTGCGCACCGTGGACCTGGCGCCCACCTTGGCCCATGAGCTGGGCCTCAAGCCGGGCCTGGTGGACGGGAAGGCGCTGGATCTGGGCGCGAGGATTCCAGCCAAGTAAGCAGAATCTGGAGCAGGAAACCCACAGCCACGAGTGGCTGGAAGAACCGCCCCTTCAGGGCTGGAGGCGAAAGATTGCTCGCGCCTTCCTGATCTGGGCCGGATAATCGGGCCATCTCCCACCGGTGTCCCCATGCGTCTCTGGAAGCGAAGCCTGCTTCTCATCCCCCTCGTCCTGGTGGGCCTGGTCGCCTCGGTGCACCTTCTGGAGAACTGGCGGGGCGCCCGCGCCTGGGAGGCCTGGAAAGCCTCGCGCCAAGCTGCTGGCGATTCATACGACATGAAAGTGTTCAACCCTGAGCCGATCCCCGACGCCGAGAACTATGCCGCCCACCCTGCCGTCGCGAAAGCCATGAAGGTGGTTGATCCCACCATCCGAAATCCAATCTCTCAGACAGAACTGCCGGCCCAGGCTCCCCCTTCGGGCTCCTGGGCGGAAGGGCGGCGCGAGGATCTGAAGGCCTGGGAAGCCACCCTGCAAACCCGCGACCTTTCCGCTTTCCTGGAGACCTATCGGGAACCCCTGGCCCGCATCGAGGAGGCCAGCCACCGCCCCCATTGCCGCCTGCCCGTGGACTACACCAAGGGCGAAGTCCCCTCCCTCCTGGGCCATCGAGGCTTCGCCCGCACCTTTCGCCTGCGTGCCCTGGTCCGCCTCCAGCAGAGGCGGCCCGCCGAGGCGGAAGAGGACATCCTGACCGTCCTGCGGATCGCGAATGTCCTGGAAGAGGACCCCGCCCTCATCACGCACCTCCTGCGGGTGGCCATGATCCGCCTCATGGCCCAGCCCCTGTGGGAGGGCCTCGAGGCCCACGCCTGGACCGAGCCGCAGCTGGCGGCGCTCCAACAGGCCCTGGCTCGGGTGGATGCCTTGAAGTCGTATCGCCGGGGCCTCGAGGTCGAGCGCCTCTATTGGGTCCAGGAAGACGCCTACCACTTCCCTACCTTGTCCAACCGCTTCATCAATAATCAGGGTTGGGGAGAATCCTATGTATTCCCGGGATGGGGATGGCGGCTCCTCTGCGGCAATGTCATTCCGGCGGGTTGGCTGCGCCAGAACCTCCTCGCCCACGACCGCACCTGGGTCGAGGTCTTCCTGCCAGCCATGCCCCCAGGGGAACACCGCATGGATGCCAGGATCCTGGACAAGCACCATGCCGATCAGCTTGAACGGGAGCGGCGGAAGGAACCCCTCACGCCCTACACCTTCATCGCCAAGCAGTCCGCGCAGCACTTCCTGTACCAGCAATGCCAGCGTGCCGCCCGAACCCAGGTGCTTCTTGACCAGGCGGTGATCGTGTGCGCCCTGGAGCGCTTCCGGCTGGCGAAGGGGCGCTACCCGGAGGTCCTCGCGGAACTTTGCCCGATCTATCTCACCCGCATCCCCGAGGACCCCGTCGGGGAAGGTTCCTACCGGTACCGGCGCCTGCCCGCAGGATCCTTCCAGCTCTGGTCCCTGGGTTGGGATGGGAAGGATGACGGGGGAGAGTCGGTCCTGGAGGGAGACTTTGTCGTCATGGGTGGCGAGGGGGAGGAAACCCAGGGCTGCGCGCGCTTCGAGCAGAACCGGAAGGCCACGCTCCGGGAGAGTCTGGATCGCGGGGATTGGGCCTGGCCGGCCCGCAAGGATTGAACCTGAAGGTCAGAGCCCTTGCACGAAAAAGGGCCGGGAGGGCAGCCGCTCCACCCAGCTCAAGGTCCAGGCCTTCGCGTTCGCGGAGAGGTTGAGGACGGCGTCGCGCGGGCCCTGGACTCCAGCGGGAACCGCGATCCGGCGCAGAACGCGCCCATTGCCAGTGCGCAGGTCCACGGTTCGGATTTCCCAGGCATCTGGTCCCAGTCGCACGGCCCCGGTTACCTCCTGAGGGGCAGCCCAGGCCAGGGGAAGGAATCCCGCGGAAGTTGCGAAGGACCATCGTCCCTTCTGTCCGCTCGAGAGGTCCACGGGGCCCCAGGCAAACGAGGAGCCATCCTGGTCGAGCCACAGCGCCCTCGCCCCCTCTGGGTCGGCCAGGGGGAGGGTTTCGCCAGCCAGGCGTCGGACTCGACCGCCCTTGAGGCTGACCAGGTAGGTGAAGCGCATGCCCAGCCCCTTGTCAGCTTCCTGCAGGCCCCGCACCAGCATTTGATCCTGGCCGGGGATCACCTGTGCAAAGGTCAAGGTTTTCCAGCCCGTGATGTTGGTCGCACCATCGCCCTCTCCGCGAGCTTCCAGGGACTGGACCTGGAGCATGGGCCCTTGAGTGCCGGGTACCGCGAGCGCAAACCCTTTTCGGTCTCCCATGAATCCCAGCAGATCGCCCTGGGCTATCGGAAGGGACTCCGTTCCCCCGCGGTGCTGGATGCGCGCGGAGGCTGCATGGGTGATCACAAGGGACTCGCCGTCGGGTGATAAACCTCGCAAGGTTTCGCCTGGCTCCAGGGTGAATTCGAGGTCCCCGTCCTCGGCCAGAGTGCCCCACCTGACTCGCGCGACTGATCGTTCGGGTACGAGGAGGGGGCGGCCCTCGGGCGTCACATCCACAATGCGGCAGGCATCGGGAAACACCGCGAGTCTTCGCAAGTCTCCGCCGCGATCAACCCGCGCAAGGACGGTGCCCGCCTCCCCGGCGCGGGGGAAGGTGGCCAGATAGCCGGTAGGTCCGCTGGCCAGCGTCAAACCGTCGAAGGGGACCTCTGCCGAGAGGGGGCGCCGGGTGACCTCGCCATGGCGATCCAGCCGCACCAGGACGGCCCGAGCGCCCTCCTGCTCCACCCACCAGAGGTGCTCACCCTGGGCATCCATCCGAAACTGCCCTCGAGGCGCGGGTCCCGCGATGGGCACGGTGATGGGAATGGTGTGACGCACCTTCCAATTGTCCGAGTCACCGGAGTTCCGTTCCGGGGGAAGGGATTCCTCGAAGAGCCGCACGATTTGGGTCCTCTGCTCGTCAAGCCCCACCCTCATTCGCCAGGGGCGGCCTTTTCCATCCCAGGGGATGTGCCAGATGAGCGCGGCGGCAAAGGGAACTGGACGCCCACCACCGGGTGGCAGGAGGGCGATGCTTCCGGGTTGGCCATAGAGGTCGAGGGCGACCAGAACACTCCCGTCCGGGAAGACATCCAGGAGAGTAGCCCCCTCGGTGCCTCCGATGGGGACGGGTTGTCCGTCCGGGCCAGCCGTCCAGAGCCGCCGTGGCTCCGTTCTTGAAAGCCGTCCCTCCAGCACCAGGCCCCGGCCGCCGGGAAGCAGACGCGCATGAGAAAGCTCCATGTCCCGGGCCACTGGATGGATGAAGTCCAGCGCCTTGCCTCCCCCACAAGTGCCGAGCCACAGGCCAGCCACCAGAGCGCAGGTGGCCGAAGCGGTCGGGATGACCCAGGGGTTGCGCAGCCATTTCTGGGAGGGCAGAGAGACTGCTCGGGCCTCCGGTTGAGACGTCGAGGTGGAAAACCCGGAAAGGTTTTCCAAAGCGAAGGCCAGATCCCGGGCGCTTTCGAAGCGGTCGTGGGGAGCCTTCTCCAGACAACGTCCAACGATGCGCTGGACCGGAAGGGGAACCCGGGCCTCCGGGGGAGGTTCCGGCGCCTCCTGGGTGAGAATGGCGTGAAGGGTTTCAATGCTGCTGCTCGCCATGAAGGGCCGGGTACCCACGACCATCTCGAAGAGCACCACCCCGAAGGCGAAGAGGTCGCTCTGGGGGCGCAGCTGTTCGCCCCGCACCTGCTCCGGGCTCATGTAGCCCATGGTTCCAAGCAGCACGCCCTCCTTGGTGACCTGCCGAATGTCCTCGATGGCGGCGGTGGAGTCCATGCTCCCGCTGACCTGAGGGCCGGTTTTCGCAAGCCCGAAATCGAGCAGCTTCACCTGCCCATCCTGAGTGATGAAGATGTTCTCCGGCTTGAGGTCGCGGTGCAGGATCCCCTTCTCGTGGGCTGCCGCCAAAGCGCGAGCCATGGGTATGGCCACTTCCAGGGTTCGGCGCAGGGAGAGTCGGCCATTACGCAGCTTGTCCCGGAGTGTTTCGCCCGTGAGCAGTTCCATGATCAGGTAGGGGCGGCCCTCATGCTGGCCGGCGTCGAAGACCTGGACGATGTTGGGGTGGCCGAGTGCCGCCAAGGTGAGGGCTTCCTGCTCGAAGCGGCGGAGTCGCTCCCCATCGGAGGTGAATGATTCCGGCAGGATCTTGAGAGCCACCAGACGGCCCAGTTTCGGGTCCTTGGCCTTGAAGACCTCACCCATGCCCCCCGCTCCGATGGGTTCAAGGAGGAGATAGGGCCCAATATAGGATCCAGCGTTTCCGCTCATGGCAAGGCCTGGGATGAAGTAGGTCAGTATATCCACCCGAAAATAGTCCAATCGGCTTTCCGGTGCCGTCTTCCAGCAAACGGAACTCACTTCAGGAGTCCAGCATGTCCCGTCGCCGTGGTGCCAGCATCGTCATCCTCACCGGCGCGGGCATTTCCGCGGAGAGCGGCCTGCGCACCTTCCGCGATGCCGATGGCCTCTGGGAGAACCACCGGGTGCAGGACGTCGCCACGCCCGAGGCCTTTTATCGGAACCCGGAACTGGTGTACCGCTTCTACAACGAGCGCCGCCGCAGCCTGGCCACAGTGGCACCCAACGCGGCCCATCTGGCGCTGGCGCGGCTGGAACGGGAATGGGAGGGCGAGGTCCTGCTCGTCACCCAGAACGTGGACGATCTTCACGACCGCGCCGGATCGAAGCGCCTGCTGCACATGCACGGCGAGCTGTTGAAGGCCCGCTGCGAGGCTTGCGGAATCATTCACCGGTGGCCCGGCGATCTGGAGGCGGATAGCCGATGCCCCAGCTGCGCCCGGGGCCCCCTGCGGCCGCACATCGTCTGGTTCGGCGAGATGCCCCTGGAGATGGATCGCATCTACGATGCTCTGGAGCGCTGCGATCTCTTCGTGGCCATCGGCACCAGCGGCCACGTGTATCCCGCTGCGGGCTTCGTGGAAGCCATCCCTCCCCGGGCAAGATCCGTGGAATTGAACCTGGAGCGGAGCCTGATGGCCAGCGCGTTCCAGGAGGCCTACACAGGCAAGGCCACGGAGCTGGTTCCCGGCTTCGTCAGCGACCTGCTGGAAGCATGAGCTCCGACCCGAGGGCCGGAGCTCTCACGGCTTAGGAAACGGGGCCACGCCCGGTTCAAACGCCTGGCACATGCGGGCCCAGCGCCTCCCGCAGGGCATCGAACCTCCGCCGGCTGATCTCCAGGGCTCCTCCGGGAACGACGAGTCGTTGGCTGCCGTCCAACCCCTGGACCGCTTCCAGGCGCACCAGGGCATTGCGATGGACCCGCAGGAAACCGTGGGCTGCCAGACGCTCCTCCCAGTGCGCCAAGGTGCCTTCCACGCGCAGAGGTCCCTCGGCGGTCCAGGCGAGGCAGTCGCCGAGATCCGCCACCAGCGCATCCACGGCGGCCGGATGCAGGAAGCGCTGAGCACCTTTGCGGCGCACCGGCAGGCGCAGCCATTCCCTGGACGACTCGGGGCGCAGGCGGGCCAGGGCCTGGGCCAGGTGCGGACGGGACACGGGCTTGAGCAGGTAGTGGACGGCCCCGAGGGCGAAGGCGTCCACCGCGTGAATGGGATGGGCCGTGACGAAGACGAGTCCGGGCCGGGGCGCCGGCAGGCGGCGCGCCAATTCGGTGCCGCGAAGGCCCGGCATCTCCACGTCCAGAAACAAGGCGTCGGGGCGCAAGGCAAGGGCCAGGTCCAGCGCCTCGTCCCCATCCCTGGCTTCGCCGATGACTTCCACTTCGGGCCATTCCCGGAGCAGGCTGGTCAGGAGGTAGCGGGAGTAGGGCTCGTCTTCGGCCACAAGGACTCGGATCATGCGCGAACCGTCACGCTGGCGCAGTATCCGCCCTGGGGAAGCAGCGAAAGCTCCAGGTCGCCAGGTTTGGTCAGCCGCTGCCGCAGGATCGAGAGCGCCTGGCCGGTCCCCCGCTGGGAGGAGGTGCCGTCACCGGGGTCGGTGACGGAAAGCCGCAGGCCCCCCCGGACGCCCTCGGCCTTGATGGTCAGCAGACCTCCCTCCTTGCGGGGCGCGATGCCGTGTTTCACGGCATTCTCCACCAGGACCTGGAGACAGAGGGGTGGCACCGGAATGGTTTCCAGCTCCTCCGGCACGTCCACCTGCACCTGCAACCGATCGCCCAGGCGCGCCTGCTCCAGGCCGAGGTAGGCTTCCACCCAGGCCACTTCGCGACCAAGTGGCACCATGTTTTCAGCGGTGTGGCCCATGAGCTCCCGGAAGAGCTGCGCGAGCCGGTCCGCGGTCTGCATGGCCTCGCCGGGATCCTGCTGGATCTGGCCCTTCAGGGTGGACAGGCTGTTGTAGAGGAAGTGCGGCGCCATGCGCGCTTGCAGGGCCAGGTCCCGCTGCCGGGCCAATTGACGCTGCGTCTGGCGGGCGATCCAGGAAGAGGTGAGCACCGGCGCCACCAAGAGGAACAGGATGCTGGTGAACACGAGCTCGGGGGGAATCCCCATGGCGACCGTGGCGATGGCGGTGCCGCCAAGCAGGTACTGCATGAGCAGCACGGCCCCGACGGCTCGCCGCCACGTACTCGCGCCCACGGCGGCCTCGGAAACCGAAGCCTGGCGACGGAGGCGCGCTTCTTCCCAGGCCTGCCAAGCCCGGGATAGGCCCAGGACCACCAGGGCGGTGGAGCCGACGATCAGCAGGCCATGGGTTGGAAACCAGGGCAGGCTGGCCTTGATCATGGGATGGCGGGCCAGGACATAGAACGCGCCCAGCGCTGAAAGCAGGGCGGACAAGCCTTGGGCGCAGAGAAGCCACAGCCGCTCTCTGGGAACCATGCGCAAACGGGGAGGTTGTTGTGAGGTCATGACGTGCTCCAGGATGCAGGCCACGAGCCTGCAGACCAAGCCTCCCTGAGGGCGCCCTCGTCGCACAGGGCTGGAAGGATGAGCGGTCGGGCGGGCGGGATGAACGGCGAAAAAGGCTCCAACCTAGCCGGGTCCACTCATTTCACCACCGGCAGCTCCACGTAGCTCGCCTGCCCCGGCGCATGGTAGATGCGCTGGGTGGCGGGGCGGTAATCCTCGGGCTTGGCGAAGAAGATGTTGGGCACGAAGGTCTGGGGATTGCGGTCATAGAGGGGGAACCAGCTGGACTGCACCTGCACCATGACGCGGTGGCCGGGCAGGAAGACGTGGTTGGCCGTGGGCAAGGCGAAGCGGTAGACCAGGGGCGCGTCGGGCTTCAGGGCCCTGGGCGTCTCCAGGCTTTCCCGGTAGCGGCCCCGGAAGATGTCCGCGGAGACCATGAGCTGGTAGCCGCCCATGGTGGGCTGGCTGGCCACCTCGTCGGGATAGACATCGATGACTTTCACCACCCAGTCGGCATCGGTGCCGCTGGTGGCGGCCACCAGGTTGGCCACGGGTTCGCCGCTGATCTTCAGGGGCGCCGTGAGGGGCTCGGAAACGAAGGCCAGCACATCAGTGCGGCCCGAGGCCTCGCGCTGGTCGTCGGTGAGCCACTGGGGCCAGGTGTGGGTGGCATCGTAGCCCACGGGCTGGATGGGCCGGGCGCGGAAGGGCACGGGCTTGGCCGGGTTCGACACGTAGGCTTCGAAGGGCGCGTCGCCCGCCTTCGGCGCGGTGGTGCTGATCTTCAATCCGGCGCTCAGGTAGAAAGGGGTGCCCGCGGTGGCGGTGCCCGCCCCGGCCAGAGGCCATCCCGGCAATCGCCGCCAGGTGTTGGTACCCGTCTCGAAGGCGCTCACCGGGGGAAGATCGGCCTTGGGCCCGTTCGCCCGGAGATGGCTGTCCAGGAAGGGTTTCAGGATGTTCCGGCGGAACTGGAGGCCCGTGTCCTGGTTGAACTTCAGGGGCCCGAGGCTGCTGCCATCCCCGATCTCGCCGCCGTGGTTCCAGGGGCCCATGGCCAGGTGCAGGAGGTTGCCGCTGTCCTTGGGCTTGAGCGCCTTCCATACGGCGACGGCGCCGTAGATGTCCTCGGCGTCGTAGAGGCTGTGCACCAGCAGGGTGGGCACCGTCAGGGTTCTGGCAGCCAGGAGGCGGTCCATGGCCTGTTGCTGCCAGAAGCTGTCGTAGCTGGGATGCTCGGCGATCTTGCGCCAGAAACCGAGCTGCTCCATGCCGTGGCGCCGCGCCAATTCGCCTGTGGAGCCCGCCTGCATGTAGAGGTCGTAGTCGTCGAAGGCCGTGGTCCACCATTTCACCTCGCTGCCGCGGGTGGCCTGCTGGTCGTAGATGTAGCTCAGGTTCTGGGCCCGGAAGGCACCATTGTGGAACCAGTCGTCGCCCCGCCAGCCGTCCACCATGGGATTCATGGGCACGGCGGCCTTCAGAGCCGGATGGGGATTCACCAAGGCCATGAGAGGCAGGAAGCCGTCGTAGGAGATGCCCAGGATGCCCACCCGGCCGTTGCTTTCCGGCAGGTGCTTCACCAGCCAGTCGATGGTGTCGTAGGTGTCGGTGCTGTGGTCCACGGCGGTGGGATTCAGGGGGCCCTGCATGGGCCGGGTCATTACATAGTCGCCCTCGGACCCGTGCTTCCCCCGGATGTCCTGGACCACGCGGATGTAGCGATCCTCGACGATGAGATCGGTGACGTTGTCATAGCCCTGCAGGAGGGGGCCCAGGTGGGAACTCTGGGCATGGTTCGTCAATTCCGTGGCGTTGTAGGGCGTGCGCGTCAGCAGGATCGGTGCATCCTTGGCTCCCCTGGGCAGCAGGATGATGGTCTTCAGCCTCACCCCATCCCGCATGGGGATCATCTCTTCGCGGCGGATGTAGTCCCAGGACTCCGCAGCGACCTTGAACTCGGCGGGAGTGTCGCTGGGCAGGGCCGGTGGCTTCGGCACCTGGGCGAAGAGGCCCGCGGCCAGTAGTGCAGGAAGGAGGTGGAAGGGGCGTGCGACGAGCATGGGACCTCCTGGGCCGGCTCCCTACCTGCGGGGCACCGGTGTGCTTAACTCGGGTCGGTATCGGAGCATTCGACAGTCTAGCCGCGGCCTGGATGGAGCAAGGCCTTCCGATGAAGCGTGGCGATCAAGCGCTAGTGCTTGCCGTGGCCCTTGCCCTTGCCTTTGCCCTTGCCGGAATCGGACGGATTGTCCCGACCTGCGCCGAAATGAAGGTCGCCACGCTTGAGGGCATGGAATTCGGCCGAGCCGGGCTTGATCCCGAGCTCCTGGGCCAGGGCCCCCCAGCCGCGGCTCTTGCCGGACTGGTACACCCGCAGCACCGTATCGGTGGGCTGCCGGGACATCTGGCCGAGCTGGAAGACCATGAAGGCGTCCGCAGGCTCGCTGACCCGGCCGAGCACGACCCGCACCTGTGCCTCGGGAACGCCGAACTGGGCGCTCACCTGGGCCGAGAACCCATTCAGGTCCGCCCGGGCCTGAATGTTCACGCGGCTGAGAAAGGCGTCGAGGCCGTCGCCCGCCATGGCGGGTGTCGCGAGCAGGGCGATCAGCAGTGCGGGGATGCGGAACCGGTTCATGGGAGCCTCCTTGAAGATGGGATGGTTGTTTGAGCGGGCCGAGAGACCATCCCGCTCCTAGCCCTTCAATAGCCGATCCTCCGCGAGCCGGAGCAGGTGTTCCGAGGCCAGGACCCCATCCTGGTGGTTCAGGCGCTGGAAGTGCCCTTTGAGGTGGCGGAGGGTGCGGGGCACGGCGCAGGCGAAGTGGGCCTTCTTCCGGTGGACGAGCTGGTGCCCGAAGGTGCCCAGGGCCTTCAGGTTCCGCTGGATGGCGCTGAGGTTCAATTCCTCCTGCAGGGCTTCGCTGCTCCAGCCCAGTTCCCGCTGGAGGGGTCCCATGAGCAGCCTGCCGGCTTCCTTGGACCAGTCCCAGTAGCCGTCGTAGAGAATGCTGGCGAGATCGTAGGAGGCGGCGCCGCGGCGGGCGTCCTGGAAGTCGATCACGACCAGATGATCGTCGTGCACCATGAGGTTGCGCACGTGGAAATCACGGTGCGCGAAGAAATGGGCGCGGGTCTCGAGGCTGCTGTGGATCTCGTCCATCATGCGGTCCAGCCACCGGGGCGGGTCCTTGTGCAGGAAGTCCTCGAAGAAGTTGGTGCGGCAGTAGTTCCACTCGAACTGGAACTTGGCTGCGTCGAAGGCCCGGCCCATGAAGAAGGTGTGGCTGGGGGCGCCCAGGGTGATGGGGCCGGCGAGGGTGGCCAACAGCCAGCCTGCCCGCTCGGCCCAGGCGCGTTCCTCCTCGGGATGCTGCACCAGACGTTGTTCCAGGGAGGTGTCACCCAGGTCTTCAACCAGCAGGCACCGATCCTCGTCATCCCATTGATAGATGGTGGGGACGCGCAGGACCGGGGCCAGATAGGCCTGGAGGGCCCGGAACTCGAAATAGCTTTCGTCGCCGGGGTCCAGGGGGTGCAGCACCACCAGGGCACTGCCCAGCTTGGGATGGGTCACCCGGTAGTACTGCCGGGCACCGGCGTCCCCCGCCAGGGGCCTGGGCTCCGATACGGCCCAGCGATCCAGTGCGCGTTGCAGACGGGGGTCCATCCGTCCAGGGTACTCCTGGAAGGCTTTTTAGCCACGGATGAACGCAGATGGGCCCTAGAGACCCAGCCGCACCTGATGGCCGCCCTGCTCGAACCAGAGGGCGTCGGCATCCCGGATCGAGGGCGGCGGCGCGGCTCCGGGACCCAGGACGCAGCGGCTGAGGCTGCCGGATGGCTGGGCTGTCGGATGAACATAGCAGCCCAGGAGCCGGCCCTCCTGCTGGGGGGCGAGGTCGCCGGCCGCCTGGATGAGGGCTTGGGGGGTTCCGATCTCGCACCAGGGGAAGGGCGCCGCCACCACGCCCAGGTGCAAGGGGAGCCGGGGCCGCAGTTCGTTCACCTCGCTGGGCGCGTCGGGCAGCAGGGCCAGAGCCTCCGGAGACCAGGCCGCGGCCCCGGTGAAGTGGAAGGGGCCCCAGGGTCCCGTCACGCCCTTGGGCAGGATGCGGTCCTGTTCGTCCATCCAGACCGGGTTCCAGTCTCCGCCAGGGTGGGGAATGAGCAGCCAGCTGAGGGTGGCGCGGGCTTCCCGGTGCCGGGCCCGGAGCCGCTCGAAGGGTACCGCCTCGGCCCAGACATCGGCGTTCCAGGTGAGCAGCTCCGAGGGCACGCGGCCTCGGGCATGGAGCAGGCCGCCGGCGCTGCCCATCAGCAGGGGTTCATCGAAGACCTCGATCCCCTGGGCGACTTCTCTCAGGTGTTCCGGTAGCTGGTGGGCGTTGCAACCGAGCGCGCGGACCCCGCCTTCCCGCAGGGCTTCGGCCCCCCACTGGAGGAGGGGCTTTCCCCGGAGGGTCCAGGCGGGCTTGGGCAGGCACTGGCTGAGGGGCCCCATGCGGAGGCCCAGTCCTGCGGACAGCAGGAAACCTTCCAGCGGTTCAGCCATGGCCCTCGACCGGTTCGGGGGGACAGGGTTTGAGCAGGAACTGGCCCGGCGCGAAGCCGCGCATGGACAAGACCCGGATGCGCCAGCCCTGGATCCGTAGTTCGTCGCCGGGGCGCAGCACGCGCCCGAGCCGTTCCTGGAAGAACCCGCCGAGGCTGACGGAGCCGGCTTCGGCCTCCAGGTGGAGGTCCAGGTGATCCACCAGCTGCTCCAGGGTCACATCGCCCTGGGCCAGCCAGGCTCCGCCGCGGGTCCGGCGCAGCTGGATCGCCTCGCGGTCGAACTCATCCTGGATTTCCCCCACCAGTTCCTCGAGCACATCCTCCAAGGTCACCAGGCCGTCCACGCCGCCATGCTCGTTGACCACCAGGGCGAGGTGCTGCTTGCGCTGCTGGAACTCCAGGAGCAGGCCCTGGATGGGTTTCATTTCCGGCACGAAGAAGGCCGGGCGGGCCAGGGTTCTGAGGTCCAACTGCCCCTGCTGGTCCTGGAGGGCCCAGAGGAGCTCCTTCAGGTGGATGACGCCCACCACGCGATCGAGGTCCCCCTCCACCAGGGGAATGCGGGTGTGGGGCGTGCTCCGGGCCAAGGCCAGGTTCGCGTCAAGGCCCCGCAACAGGTCGAAGCACACGACCTGGGCGCGGGGCACGGCGATCTCATTGACGGTGCGGTGGGTGAAATCGAACAGGTTCTCGATGAGTTCCTTGCGATCCAGGTCCAGGTGGCCCTCGGCCTGGCTGCGCTGGAGCATGCGGCGGAATTCAGGTTCCGTGGGCGACATGTCCTCGGATTCCCCTTCGGGCTTGACGCCCGCCATCCGCAGGACGAGGTGGCTCAGGTGCGTGAGGCTCCAGGTCAGGGGATGCACCAGCCGGGACCACTGCTGCAGGGGCCAGGCCGTGCGCAGAGCCCAGGGCACCGAGGACTGGATGGCGAGGTTCCGGGGCACCAACTCCGCCAGGACCACGTGAAGGGTGGTGACCACCAGCAGGGCCAGGCCCGAACTCAGCGGCAGGGCCAGGCCCCGCCAGGGGAGCATGGCGAACAGCCCCCTGAAGGCGTGGCTGAACAACTCCTCGCCCACCGCGCCCAAAGCCAGGGCACAGATGACGATGCCGACCTGGATGGAGGACAGATGGCGGGAAAGGTCCCGATGGACCATCAGGGCCCCGTGCGCCCTCGGGTCCAGATCCAGCAGGGCCTCAAGCTGCGTTTCCCGCACCCGCACGGCAGCGAACTCGGCCATCACGAAGCAGGCGCTGAGGAAGATGAGGAGGGTGCAGAGGCAGGCTGCGGCCAGGTTCACAACAGCTATCCCCGGGCGAGATCAGACCCGCGCCGCAGTTTGTCCTGGATTTCCTGGAGCAGGCCGTCGAGGTTCTGGAGGCGATCGCGATGTTCGGACAACTGGCCCAGGGCCGATTGCTTCTCCCGCTCGACCAGCGCGAAGGCTTCCTGGCCCGCGACCAGGGCCTGCTGCAATTTCGCGAGTTCGGCCTCTTTCCCATCCAGACCATGCATGAGTTCCAGGCGCTCGCCTTCATGCTGGACCTTGGCTTCCTCCAGTTCCTGACGCGTGGCCGACAGTTCTCCGGAGAGGCGCACGATCTCCTCTTGATGCTGCTGCAGGAGTTCCTGGCGGGCCCGGATCTGCTGTTCCTGTTCGCTGATCTGCGCCTGGCAGGCTTCCAATTCCGCCTGGGCTTTCCCGAGCTTGCCGCCCAGCTCGGCCAGATCCCGTCCCTGGCCGCGCAGCGTGGCTTCCAGGCCCCCCATCTCGAGGTTGGTCGTATGCAGCTTTTCCTTGTAGCCGGCGATCTCCAGGAGGGCCGATTGATGGACGCCTTCGAGGGTTTCGTAGCGCTCCACCAGCGTTTCCAGGGAGGCATTGAGCTGCCGCTGGCCCTCTTCGGCCTCCTCCAGTTCCCGCTGCTTGGCGGCCGTGGCGGCCACGTGGGATTCCAGGATCCGTTCCAGTTCCGCCTGCTTGTCGGTCATGGCGGCCTCGTGAGCCACCAGGGACTCCGCATGCAGCATTTCCAGTTCCTTGGCCCGGGCCTGGTAGGGCTGGAGGTCCAGGTTCTCATGCATGAGCCGGTCCCGCTCCCGGAGCAGTTCGATGGCCCGCTGGGCCTTTTCCCCGACCTGCTGATTCAGGGTTTCCACCTGCTGGATGAGGCCGGCGCGTTCCTCCAGGGCTTCGCGCAGCTGGGTCTGCAGGGTTTCGACGGATTCCCCCTCGCGGCCCTTGCTCTCCTCCAGGGTGCGCAGGGCGGATTCGGTGTCGGCCAGCCGGGTGCGGAGCGCCTCCGCTTCACGGTTGCTGCGCTCCAGATCGTCGAGGTTGAGGGTCACGGAATTGAGCTGCCGCTGGATCTGCTGAAGCTCCGTTTCCGCGGCCTGAAGCCGCAAATCCTTGGCATGCAGTTCCTCGTGGAGGGCCGCGACCTGCTCTTCCAGCAGGCGGGTCCGCGTGGTGTCCGGGGGCGCCGTGGCCTTGACGTCCAGATTCTGGGTCCGGCTGGGGGAGTCGGGTTTGCTGTGGAAGGTCGGCGGCTCAGGGGATGGCTCGGGTATTTCGACGCTGCTCTTGAGACTGTCGAGCCAGTCATCGCCCAGTTCCGTGTCGACCAGCTCGCCCAGGGGGTTGTCGGGGTCCATGGTCCTGCCGGGTACCAGGGGCGCCAGGGCGGCGACGAAGGTGCTGGGGGAGATGGGTTTGTGCAAATAGAGGTCCGCCTTCCCCTTCAGGCTCTGGTGGCGGCGGTATTCCTCCTCGGAGGCCTTGGCGCTGATGAGGATGATCTTCACGTCACCGAGATTCGCCTGGCGGCGGATGGTGGAGCAGAGGGCGTAGCCCTTGTTCTCCGCCACTTCCACGCAGATGACCACGGCGGCAAAGGCGCCCGTTTCCAGGCGGGCAACCACGCCGTCCGGGGAGTGGGTGACCTCCAAATCGAAAGCCGATTCGAGGCTGACCTGATGCTCCTTCAGAAAGCTCCGGTCGCTGTCCACGAGGAGGAGGCGCTGGCCCATGGGTTATCCTTTGCCTGGTTTGAACCTTCGAGTTTACCCGGAATGTGATGAGCCCCGGGAGTCCGGGGCTCATCAGGCGCAACTTCCCGGGTTCTATTTGGGCGGAATGGCCAGGGTCACCTTCTGACTGCCGTTGGGTGTCTGGATGTAGAGCAGCAGGGTCCGGCCGTTGGCCTTTTTGACCTGGGCATTGAACTCCGCGAGGTTGTTCACGGCCTGGCGGCCCACTTCCGTGATGATGATGCCGGGGGCCAGACCCCGCTCGGCCGCGGGGGACCGGGGATCGACGGAGGTGACCATCACGCCCTTGAGCCGGTTTTTCACA
This sequence comes from Geothrix sp., assembly GCA_035255365.1. Classification (GTDB taxonomy): domain Bacteria; phylum Acidobacteriota; class Holophagae; order Holophagales; family Holophagaceae; genus Geothrix. Next base: position 29,412 of record DATEZS010000087.1, on the reverse strand, counting down.
TCCAGGGGTTCCACGGTGAAGCCGTAGGTCTTCTCCAGGCTGAGGCTCTTCATGTCGCTGTGGGGGGCAGTCCCCTCGTCTTCCGGCTCCTCGCCGTTCGCCCGGCGGCGCTGGTCGTCGATGGCCTTGCGGTCGCCCAGGGTGACGGAGATCGTGAGGCTCTTGCCGTCCCGCCAGATGGTGAGCTTCACCGTATCCCCGGCCCGGCGGCTGGAGATGGCGCTGACGAGCTCATCCTGGCTGCGCACGGCCTGGCCGTCCACGGCGGTGATCACATCCAGGCGCTGGACGCCGGCCTTGTCGGCGGCCTGGCCCTTCTCCACGGTGCTGACCACCACGCCTTCCTTGGCGCCCAGGGCGTCCTGGTAGGCCTGATCCAGGTCGATGGGGCCGACGCCGAGATAGCCGCGGCTCACGGGCTTCCCGCTGCGCAGGTCCTTGAGGATGCGGTTCACCTGGCTGATGGGAACCGCGAAGCCGATGTTCTGGCCCGCAGGATTGATGGCGGTGTTGATGCCCACCACTTCGCCCTTCAGGTTGAGCAGGGGTCCGCCGGAATTGCCCCGGTTGATGGCGGCGTCGGTCTGGAGGAAGGAGCTGACGCCCGTATCGAGCTTGCGGCCCTTGGCGCTGATGATGCCCTGGGTGACGGTGTGCTCCAGGCCCAGGGGGTTGCCGATGGCCACCACCCACTCGCCGATGCGGAGGGAATCGCTTTCACCGAGCTTGGCGAAGGGCATGTGGGTCGCGTCCACCTTGATGAGCGCGATATCCAGCTCCTTGTCCTTGCCCAGGACCGTCGCCTTGTACGACTTCCCGTCGTTGGTCTTCACTTCCAGGGCGTTGTTGTCGCTGTCGCCCATGGCGGCGATGACGTGGTAGTTGGTGAGGATCTCGCCATTGGGGGAGATGAGGACGCCGGAGCCCCCGGACACGGCCCGCTGCTCGCTGTCATCCCCGCCCTTGGGGGTGCGGCGTTGCTGGGGCCCGCCAGGGCCGAAGAAGAAATCGAAGAAATCCTGGCCACCCACCTGGGGATGCTCGAAGCGCCGGTTCTTCACGAAGCTGGTGTTCGTGATGGCCACCACGGTGGGATTGAGCGCCTCGGCCACATCGGCGATGGGCGGCAGCCGATCCGATCCCTTGGCCTCCACCGTCACCGGCTTCTCCGTCTGGGCCGAGACGGTCCAACCGTGGCTGAGCCCCATGCCCAGCGCCATGCAGCCCGCGGCAAAGGCTGACAAGCCCAAAACCTGCTTCACTTGGCGATTCATGTCTTTCCTCTCCTTGCCGGATCCCCGGCCTGTCCAATCTGATGATCGCAGCTCCCCGAAGGTTCCCGCTGGCCATCTCCGGGTGTTCGGGATAACCTGAACAATCCAACGGCGGCTGTAGTTCAGTTGGTTAGAGCACTGGATTGTGATTCCAGTTGTCGCCGGTTCGAGTCCGGTCAGCCGCCCCAAACAGTAAAAGGCCCCGCATGCGGGGCTTTTTACTGTTTGGAACGAGCCGAGGACTCGAACCGGCGAGCGGGACCGGCGGACGGCGTAGCCGGACGCAGTTCGAGTCCTCGCCTAAACCCTCCAGGCAAACCGGCGGAGGCTCCAACTCCCAGAGCCGTGAGGCGAAGGGGAGCACCGTGCGGGGCACGGTGCGTCAGTTGGAGGGGACCGCGGAGAGAGCGCCGTGCGCTGCCGAGAGCCGGACGCAGTTCGAGTCCCCACCTACCCGCCAACCGAACCGGCGGAGGCTCGAGCTCCCTGAGCCGCGAGGCCAAGGAGAGCACCGCGCGGGACCCTAGGCGCGTGACCGCTCCCCCACCCCGGAAGCTATGATTTTCAGCAATTCCGCGACTTCCGCCGCGGACTGGGGGCGCTCCTCCGAATGCTTTTCCAGGAGCCGGCTCACCAGGACCGAGAGTTCCGGCGAAACGTTCGGGGCGGCGCTGATCAAGGGGGGCGCCGACGCTTCGAGGTGCATGGTCAGCAACTCGTTGATCCTGGGGCTGTCGAAGGGCGGGTCTCCCGCGCAGAGCTCAAAGAGCATGACGCCCAGGGCGTACAAGTCCGTTCGCGGGTCCACCCGCTCGCCCCGGATCTGTTCCGGGGACATGTACCTGGGGGAGCCGACGATGGTGCCGGCCTCCCCGGCCAGGGCGGCCGCCACGGGCGTGGCCAGACCGAAATCCATGATCTTCGCGTCGCCGCGCACATCGAACAGGACATTGGCCGGCTTGATGTCCCGGTGGACGACGCCGACCGCATGGGCGGCCTCCAGGCCCTCGGCCACCTGGCGGGCGATGCGCAGCACCAGCGGCTGGGGCAGGCGCCCCCGCCCGTCCAGCAGGCTGCGCAGGGTGATGCCCTTCAGGTATTCCATGGTCACGAAGGGGAGGCCATCGCATTCCCCGAAGTCGTGGGTCCGCAGCACGAAGCGGTGGGTGATCTTCCGGGCCAGACGGATCTCCTGCTTGAGCAGGTCCAGGAAGGCGGGATTGGAGGCGAGGGCGGTCCGCACGACTTTCAGGGCCACGTCCTCATCGAGCTGGAGATCCCGCACCTTCAGGACGACGCCCATGCCGCCCCGGCCCAGGATCCCGTCCACCCGGTAGCGGGCGGCGAATACGGCCCCTTCCTGGAGGCCCGGCGGCATGGGTTCATGGTCCAGGTCGCTGCTCACCTGGCGCTTGGGCAGGGGCGGGAGGCGACGCGTCGCTTCCTCCAGGGCGGAATCCGCCTCCCTGGCGCCAAGGGTCTTGCCTTCGGCCGGAGCGGCGAGGGGGCCATTGACCTCCATCCGGGCGGCTTCCAGCAGGGCCAGCAGTTCATCCTTGGCTTTCAGTTCCGCCAACATGGACCGGAACGTTCGCGTCAGCACGCCGACCTCGTCCTGGGTGGGCGTGATGGCGAGGGTCTCCGGCGCCTGCCCTTCCGCCAGGGCCGCGGCGGCGGCGGCCAGCGCCTTGAGGGGCGCGGTGACCTTCCGGGCCGAGTGGAGGCTGAGGCCCAGGGCAAGGAACAGGCCCGCGATGCCCACAGCCAGGATGCCTTTCTGCAGATTCCGGAAGGGCGCCAGCAGGGGGTCCATGGGCATCATCAGGACATTGGCCATCTCCAGGTCCAGGGCGTTCACGCCCCGGAGCGGGGACACCATGCCCAGGTAGTTGCGCCCGTCCAGCTTGAAGGCCAGGACGCTGGATCGCTGGCTGTCCAGCACCTGGCCCCGGACGGCCAGGAAGGCCGGTTCCCTGGCCAGGAGCCTGTCGAGCATTTCCGCATCGGGCAGGGTGGTTCCCTGGGTCTTGAAGTGGCTCAGGAGGGCCAGGTGGGCGGAGGGCTCCCCGCGCTGAGGTCCTGCGATGGCCACGCGCCGCAGATTGGTGGCCACCGAGCCATCCACGCGATCGCCCACCAGCATCGCGCCCAGGGAGCGTCCGCCGGCGGAGCGCAGGGGGCGCGCCACCGCATGGTAGATCCCGGGCCGGCTCCCCCACTCCACCTGGAGGAAGCCCCGGTAGAAAGGTCCAGGGTGACCCTGGGCCCTGGCTTCTTCCGGGGCCAGGGCCATCTGGAGAATGCCCGCCTCGGGGAAATCCTGGGGCGCCCCCTTGGCGCTGCTGGCCAGGAGCGTTCCATCGGGCCGCACCAGGATGGCGAGATCGGCGCTCAGCAACGGGAGGTTCTCGACGAGGGTGTCCGTGAGGCTGGGCGAAGCATTCGATTCGAGGCCCTGCTCGATGAGGGCGACATTGCCCGAGTACTGGGTGAAGACCTCGAGGCCCGCGTCCATGGAGCGGCCCTCCTGCTCGAAGGCCCGCTCCAGCACGTAACTGCCCGCCGTCAGGCTGGCGCTCGCGGCCTTGCGCGCACCGCGCTCGGCTTCGTTGTAGGCCACCCAGAGGATGATCGACATCAACGCGAGAATGGCGATCGCCTCCCGGGCGAAGAAGGTCCAAGCCAGCGTTTGGTACCATCTCATGGGTGGCTGCATCGGCATTCCTTGGGGGGTCGGTATACTTGCCTCGAATCTACTCTGGATATCAAGGATGATCCGTCTTGCATGCGGTCTGCTGGTCCTGCTCCTGAGCCTACCGGCTCAGGCGGGAGGCCTCCAGGGGCCGGTGCAGATCCGGGAGAAGAACGGCCAGCTCCGCGCTTCCCTGAAGGATTGCGTAGCCCTTCTGGAACCCCTGGAAGCCGGCGGACCCACGGCGGGACCTTCGAGGCAGGTCCTCATCCGCACCGTGGGCAAGCAGTTCGTGCCACGGGTCGCCCTGGCCACCCCGGGCACGGAGGTGGTGTTCCCCAACCTGGATCACATCATCCACAACGTGTTCAGCGTGACCCAGGGAAACCGCTTCGACACGGGCCAATACCTTCCGGGCGATGCGCCCAAGGTGAAGGTGGCGAGCCCCGGTCTGGTGAAGCTCTATTGCAATGTCCACCACCAGATGAACGCCTTCCTCTGGGTGGTGACCACCCCCTTCGCCAAGATCCTGGATGGCAAGACCGGTCTGCAGTTCGACCAGGTGCCCCCGGGCACCTATCGGCTGCGCCTCTGGCACCCCGAGTCCGGCGAGAAGACCTGGATCGTGAAAATCGGGACCGGAGTCACCCAGGGCGCCTGGGACCTGGACATCTCCCTGCCGGTTGTGGAACCCCACAAGAACAAGTTCGGCCGCGACTACGCCCCCCTGCCCGACGACCAGAATTACTAGTTCCTAGAACCGCTTGGCCAGGACCAGCAGTTTCCGGGTGGCGTGGTAGTCCTCGCCATCGAAGGTCTGCTCGAGGTAGACGAGGGAGGCGGTCCAGCGCCCTGGCAGGGCCAGGGAAAGGTCGAACCGGGGGCCCCGGGCGCGCCGGTACCACCACCATTCATCGCCGTTCACGGGGAAGAGGGTGCCCGTGGAGGAGAGCCGCTGCCAGGTGTAGGACAGCTGGGGCCAGTAGACCCGCTCGCGGCTGCCGGCGATGACCTGCAGTTCCTGGCTGGTCTCCTTCGTCTCGCGGTTCAGGGACCAGAACCCCTTGGCCTCCAAGGGAAGGCGTGTGTTCCAGGTTCCGGAGGCCCCCGCCTCATCCACCACCATCCGCTGGCGCGCCAGGGGGTCGTGGCCCGGCAGGCGGCGGAGCCGTTCGTCCCCGGGATCCCAGGAGAGGGCCCAGCGACCTGCATGGGCGGTCCAGGACCAGGGTCCCGTGTCCAGTTTCAGGACGAACTGACCCGCCGCCAAGTTCCCATTCCCGCCCAGGATGTTCCGGACTCGACCCGCCGCCGCGCGCAGGCTGGCCTCCTGCAGCACGCCATCCAGGCTGCGCACGCCGGCGCTGCCGCCGGCTCCGAGGTAGCGGAGATCCCGGTCCCAGAGGGCCTGGGAAGCCAGGAGGCCGTTCTCCTGGAACCCGAGGCTGAACCTGCCGAAAGTCCTCGGCGTGGCCCAGGACGCATCGGCGTGGGCCACATCCACCTGGGTCCCATTGGATGGCTGCTGATCCCAGCGCTGGGGGTTGAACCGGTTGCCGTCCGAAGCCATGGCCGAGCGGACACCAACCACAAGCCGGAAGGCCTCCAGCTCCCAGGACCAGCGGAGGCGAAGCTGCAGGCTGGCCCGGCGGAAGCTGTCGGAGGTCTCCACGGGATTGGTGAGCTGGTCGCTCCGGAGGGAGAGTTCCCAGGACGGTTTCCAGGGCTGCTGCGGTGCCTCCGCGAAGGGGACGGCCTCCTGGCCGATGGCGAGGGCGGCGGTCAGCAGGAGGATCCAGAGTCGAAGGGGCATCACCATCCCTGGGGGGTTCCTGGATGGTAGCCCAGCGCCGCGATCCCGGAACAGGTTGCGTGCCGGACCGGAGGGTTCACGGATTCCAAACCGGATCTGGTGGGGTACCGCCCAAGCCCGAAGCTATGGGAACCGGCAGCTCTGCACTGTCCCCCATCGGGCGGAAGCGCCATGCCCACACTGCGCTCGCATCCGCGGGCAGGAGGAAACCATGCATCAACCCAGGCCAGACCAGACCCCCTTGCGCCCGGACCGGGGCCGCTTCCATCCGCTCTCCCGGGTCGGTGCCGGCATCCTCCTCCTCTCCCTCGGCGCCTGCGGCGGAGGAGGGTCCTCCAGCAGCACGCCCCCGCCGCCGCCAACGCCGCCTTCCTATCAACTCACTGTGCTGGTGTCGGACCAGGCCACGGCGGGGGCCACGACGGACACCAGTCTGGTGAATCCCTGGGGCCTCGCCTATGGGCCCACCACCGATTTCTGGGTGGCCAACCAGGCCACAGCAACCACCACGGTGTATGACGGCCTTGGCCAGATGCCAGCCACGCCCTTGGTGGTGGCCGTCCCGGTGGCCCCGGGCCATGTCATGGGGGGCCCCACGGGGGTCGTCTTCAACGGAGCCGCCGCCTCCTTCCTGGGGGACAAGTTCCTGGTGGCTTCCCTGGATGGATGCATCTGCGGCTGGAGTGCCGGGACGACCATGACGCGCCGCTTGGACAACTCAGGCACCAATGCCATCTATACGGGTCTTGCCACGGGAACGAGCGGAACCGCTTCGTACCTGTACGCGGCGAACCTCGGTGCAGGGACCGTGGATGTCTTCGATGTGAATTTCGCCCCCGTGAACCTGGGCGCGGGCGCTCTGGTGGATCCCACCCTGCCCGCGGGCTTCTCCCCGTACAACGTGCAGGTTCTGGCCGGCCAGCTATACGTGACCTACGCCAAGCACGATCCCCTCGCATTGCGGGAAACGACGGGCGCGGGCCTCGGCTATGTGAGCGTCTTCAACCTGGACGGCACCTTCGTCCGGCGGGTCGCTTCCGCCGGCGCCCTCAACGCGCCCTGGGGCGTCGCGCTCGCCCCGGCGAACTTCGGCCCCTACAGCGGCGCCTTGTTGGTGGGCAATTTTGGAGACGGCCACATCACCGCCTACGACGCCACCACGGGCAATCAACTCGGTCAGCTGTCCGGCGCCAACGGGGCGCCGCTGGTCGTGAGCGGCTTGTGGGCCTTGACCTTCGGCAACAACGCCTCCGCAGGGGCCTCCAACCAGCTCTACGTCACTGCGGGGCCCCAGGCGGAAACCCACGGCAAGTTCGCCACCATCAGCTACGGCGCGCCGAACGCGGGCGGGGGCGGCACGGGCGGAGGAGGGTATTGATCGCCCTGGCAACCTTGACGGAATCCAGGCGTGACAGGATTCTGATCCAAAGTCTGGAGCTCCGTTTTGGGTAATTGGGACCTTGCCATCGCGCTGGACCGAACCAATGCGGAGCCGCTGTACCTCCAGCTGGTGAAGGCGCTCGAGGAGGGCATCCGGCACGGGCGCTTCAAGCCCGGGGGGGCCCTTCCGGGCACCCGGGCCCTGGCGGACCAGCTCGGGGTCAACCGCAACACCACCCTGGCCGCCTATAAGGAGCTGGAAGCCGAAGGCTGGATCGAGGTCCTGCCCGACAAGGGCACCTTCGTGGCCCGGAAGCTGCCCATCGTTCTGGGTGCGCCCACGGGCATTTCCGCCCAGGATTCCGCCTCCTGGAAACGCGCCACTCCTCGCAGCGAACCCTTTTTCCAGCCTGGGGCCCCCGCCCTGGAATCCTTCCAGCTCATTCCGGATGTGCCGGACCTGAGGCTCGCCCCCACGGACGCCATCCACCGGGCCTACGGACGGGTGCTGAAGCTGCACCCGGAACGGCTCCTGCAGCCCGGGTGGGATCCCCGGGGCATGCTGGACCTGCGGAATTCCCTCTGCACCATGCTCCGGGAGATGCGGGGCCTCTCCATCGAGGCGGGCAACCTCCTGTTGACCCGGGGCCTCATGAGCACCCTCAACCTCGTGTCCCGGGTGCTCTTCGCGCCCGGGGAGGCCGTGGCCGTGGAGAACCCGGGCTGGTTCCGGGTGGCCGAGGCCTTCAAGGCCGCCGGGGCCCGGCTCTTCCCTATCCCCGTGGATGAGCACGGCCTGGACGTGGAAGCCTTCGAGGCACTGCTGATCCAGGAACCCATTCGCCTTCTGTACCTCACGGCCAGCCCCCAGCACCCCACCCAGGTGACCCTTGATCCCGCCCGCCGTCGGCGGCTGCTCGAACTGTCCCGGGCTCATGGCTTCCGGATCCTGGAAGGCGATCCCTGCCTGGGTTTCCATCGCGAGAAGAATCCCAGCCTGCCCCTGGCCAGCGAGGACCTCCACGGCCGGGTGCTCTACTTCAGCAGCTTCGAGCAGATCCTCGCCCCGGGCCTCCAGGTGGGCTTCCTGGCCGGGGAGGCCAGCCTCATCAAGGCCCTGGCACAGCAGCGGCAGCTGGTGGACTGGCCCGGAAACCTGGTGCAGGAGGCCACCATCGAGGAGACGCTGCGGGACGGTGAAATCGTCAGGCACCTGCGCCGCATCCGGAAGGTCACCGAGGAGCGGCGGGAGACCATGGTGGACCGGCTCCTGCTGCACCTTCATCCGGCCCTTTCCGTGGTGAATCCCCGGGAGGGCCTGTCCCTCTGGATTCGCGTGGCCGACGAGGTTCCCCTCGAAGCCTGGACCGAGCGTTGCCTGGCCCATGGCGTGGTCTTCTACCCGGGAGCCCTCTACGATTTCCACCACCGGAACCTGCCGTACATCTGCCTGGGTTTCGCGGCCCATGACCTGGAGGAGCAGAACGAGGCCTGTACACGCATGGCCGTGGCCTTGAAGGAAGTGCAGGGCGTTCGTCGTTCTTAACGAAGTCTTAACGCGTGAAGCCCAACTCCTAACGCCGTCTTAATGCCTTCGAGAGCCATGCTTTCGTGTCGGCAATGTGCCGGATATTTGGAGCTGCCATGGGCTTCTCTCTGATCACGCTGAGGCCGGTCTGGGCGGTATTCCAGGACGCAGCATTGGTCAACGGCCTTCGCCGTGGGGTGGGAGGTATGCCTCTGCTCATGCCTTGGTTCCTTCCCCTTGCCGCAGGATCGGCCTGTCTCCTTTCCAGAACAGCACTCTCCGTTTTCCATGAGCGGAAGCCAAAGCAGCTGGATGGGCTGCTCCTGCTGGTCCTGGCCTGGTTCCCGCTGGTGATCTGGATTTTCGCCCAATTCGCCTCCCCCGCCTCGAGGCAGCCATGACTCCCACGCTCCTCACAGCCGCCTTCCTGGCGCTCGGCCTCCTGGGTTACCTGTCCTTTGCCTTGCTGAAGCCGGAGAAATTCCAATGAGCCCGGACCGGGAAGGAGGTTCGGTGTGAGCCACGCCTGGACCCAGAACCTGCTTTATCTCGCCTTGCTGCTGGGGCTGGCCTTTCCCCTGGGCGCCTTCATGGCAAGGGTTCTTGAGGGGGAACGCACCTTCCTGCATCCGCTCCTCGGCCCCCTGGAGCGGGGCCTCTACCGCCTCATGGGCATCCGCGAGGATGAGGATATGGGATGGCAGGCGTACGGCTGGTCCATCACCCTCATCAAGCTTATGGGCCTAGTGGCAGTGTTCTTCCTGATGAAGACTCAAGCCGTGTTGCCGCTCAATCCAGAGCATCAGGCCAATGTGGCGACGGATCTTTCCCTCAACACCGCCATCAGCTTCATCACCAACACCAATTGGCAGGCTTACAGCGGTGAAACGACCCTGAGCTACCTCACCCAGATGCTGGGCCTCACGGTTCAGAATTTCTTTTCGGCCGCCACGGGCATCGCCGTGCTGGTGGCGCTCATCCGGGGCATCACGCGCCGCAGTGCCCATGGCCTTGGCAATGCCTGGGTGGATCTGGTGCGCAGCATTCTCTACATCCTGCTGCCCCTGTCCTCCGTTGTTGCGCTCCTGCTTGCCTCCCAGGGTGTCCTCCAGAACTTCTCGGCCTCTATCCATACGGCGGGCGGCCAGGTGCTGGCCATGGGTCCGGCGGCCTCCCAGGTGGCCATCAAGATGCTGGGAACCAATGGGGGCGGGTTCTTCGGGGCCAACGCCGCCCACCCCTTCGAGAACAGTACGCCCCTTTCCAACTTCCTGCAGACCCTGAGCATTCTCCTCATTCCGGCGGCGCTTTGCCTTTCCTTCGGCCGCATGGTGAAGGACCGCCGTCAGGGCCTGGCCCTGCTGGCTGCCATGACCCTGATTTTTGTCGGGGCACTGGCGGTGTGCACCCAGGCTGAAATGGAGGGGAATCCGGCTCTCGCTCGCTTCGGCGTGAACCAGGTGGCCAGCAGAGTGCCTGGCCAGGAGCAGCCCGGCGGCAACATGGAGGGCAAGGAACTGCGCTTCGGGCCGGGCCCCTCGGCCCTCTGGGCCACGGCCACCACGGCGGCTTCCAGTGGCTCCGTGAACGCCATGCACGATTCCTTCACCCCCCTGGGCGGCCTAGTTCCCCTGTGGCTCATGCAGCTGGGCGAGGTGGTCTTCGGCGGCGTGGGGTCGGGCCTCTACGGCATGCTCATGTTCGCCCTGGTGGGTGTATTCATTGGCGGCCTCATGGTGGGCCGGACGCCCGAATACCTGGGGAAGAAGGTGGAGGCCTTCGAAATGAAGATGGCCTCCCTCGCCATCCTCCTGCCCTGTGCCGCCGTGTTGATCGGCACCGCCCTATCGGTGCTGGTGCCCAGCGCTGCGGCAGCCGTGAGCAATCCGGGCCCCCATGGCTTCACTCAGATCCTCTACGCCTGGAGCAGCGCCTCTAATAACAACGGCAGCGCCTTCGGCGGCCTGAGCGCCAACATCTCCTTCTACAACTACGGTCTGGCCCTGGCCATGCTCCTGGGGCGCTTCGGCGTCATCTGGCCTGTGCTGGCCCTGGCGGGATCTCTCGTGCAGAAGAAGCACACTCCCGAAGGGTTGGGCACCCTGCCCACGCACACGCCGCTCTTCGTGGGTGTGCTCATCGGCGTTGTGCTCCTGGTGGGGGCCCTCACCTTCCTTCCGGCCCTTGCGCTAGGCCCCGTGGCCGAACAGCTCACCCTGAGGCATATCCGATGATTTCCCACTCAAGACAGGACATCCCCCGGCTCGTGCATGCGCGTGCCGGGATCCATCGTCAGGCCCGCCCCCTTTTTGAGCCCAGCATCGTGGGTCGGGCGGTGACGGATTCCTTCAGAAAACTGAATCCCCTGCACCAGCTCCGGAATCCCGTGATGTTCACAGTGTGGATCTGCAGCGCCTTTTCCACGGGCCTCTGGATCCAGGCCCTGACGGGCCGTGGGGAGGGGCGACCCGGCTTCATCCTGGCCATTTCGCTGTGGCTCTGGTTCACCCTTCTCTTCGCCAACTTCGCGGAGGCCATGGCCGAGGGCCGGGGGAAGGCCCAGGCGGACTCTCTCCGCAGATCGAAGCGGGATGTGAAGGCCAAGCGGTTGATGGGGGAGGATCGGGATGGCCCCAGCGAAGTTGTCGATGCACCGGATCTTCGCATGGGCGACCTGGTTCTCGTGGTGGCGGGGGAAACCATTCCGGGGGACGGGGAAGTGGTGGAGGGCGTGGCCTCGGTGAACGAAAGCGCCATCACGGGCGAGAGCGCGCCGGTCATCCGCGAAAGCGGCGGCGACCGCTCCGCCGTTACCGGCGGGACACTGGTGCTTTCCGATTGGCTGGTCATCCGCATCTCGTCGAACCCAGGCGAGAGTTTCCTCGACCGCATGATCGCCATGGTGGAAGGCGCCAAGCGCCAGAAGACGCCCAATGAGATCGCCCTGGACATCCTGCTGGCGGGCCTTACCCTCATCTTCCTGCTGGCCACGGCCACCCTGCTGCCCTACTCCATCTTCTCCACCAAGGCCGCCGGCCAGGGCCATCCCGTGAGCCTCACGGTACTGGTCTCCCTTCTCGTCTGCCTCATCCCCACCACCATCGGAGGCCTGCTCAGCGCCATCGGCATCGCCGGCATGGATCGGATGATCCAGGCCAATGTCATTGCAACTTCAGGTCGCGCCGTGGAAGCGGCCGGTGATGTGGATGTCCTGCTGCTTGACAAGACTGGAACCATTACTCTGGGCAATCGCCAGGCCGTGGCCTTTCTCCCCGCCGAAGGCGTGGATATCAGGGCGCTCGCTGATGCCGCCCAGCTTTCTTCCCTTTCCGACGAAACGCCCGAAGGCCGCAGCATCGTGGTTCTGGCCAAGGAGCAGCACGGCCTCCGCGAGCGGGAGCTCCACGCCCTGGATGCCCATTTCGTCCCCTTCACCGCGCAGACCCGCATGAGCGGCGTCAACCTGGGCGGCCGGCAGATCCGGAAGGGCGCATCTGCTGCCATCGAGGAGTATGTCCAGGCCCAGGGCGGCAAGTTCCCGGAGGACCTGCGCCGCACGGTGGATCAGGTCTCCATGGCCGGGGGAACGCCGTTGGTGGTGGCAGAAGGATCCCGCGCCCTGGGGGTCATCCAGCTCAAGGACATCGTGAAGGGCGGCATCAAGGAGCGTTTCGCCGAACTGCGAGGGATGGGAATCAAGACCGTGATGATCACCGGCGACAACCCCCTGACAGCGGCAGCCATAGCCGCGGAGGCTGGCGTGGATGACTTTCTCGCCCAGGCTACGCCGGAAGCGAAGCTCAAGCTGATCCGCGAGTACCAGGCGGGGGGCCGGCTCGTGGCCATGACCGGCGATGGCACCAACGACGCCCCCGCCCTGGCCCAGGCCGATGTGGCCGTGGCCATGAACAGTGGCACCCAGGCCGCCAAGGAGGCCGGGAACATGGTGGATCTGGACTCGAATCCCACCAAGCTCATCGAGATCGTGGAAATCGGCAAGCAGATGCTCATGACCCGCGGTTCGCTCACCACCTTCAGCATCGCCAACGATGTGGCCAAGTACTTCGCCATCCTGCCTGCGGCCTTCGTGGCCACCTACCCGGCCCTGGGAGCCCTGAACATCATGGGCCTCCACAGCCCCGAAAGCGCCATCCTCTCGGCGGTGATCTTCAATGCGCTGATCATTGTGGTGCTGATCCCCCTGGCGCTTCGTGGTGTGAAGTACCGCCCCGTGGGCGCCGCCCAGCTGCTGCAGCGGAACCTTCTCGTCTACGGCGCGGGGGGCCTGGTGGTGCCCTTCATCGGCATCAAGGCCATCGACTGGCTGCTGGTCGCCCTGCACCTGGCTGCCTAGGGAGGTTCCATGAACCTGCAACTCCGCCCCGCCTTTGTGTCCTTCATCGCCCTCAGTGCCATGACGGGCCTCGCCTACCCGCTCCTCATCACGGGGCTCTCCAGGGCCCTCTTCCCCAGGCAGGCAGGCGGGAGCCTCATCTCCATGAATGGCAAGGTGCTTGGCTCCGAACTCATTGGACAGGCGTTCTCCGCACCGGGGGAATTCTGGGGACGTCCCTCGGCCACGGTGGATGGCAGCAGCACGCCCCTGCCGTACAACGGGGCCAACAGCGGAGGGTCGAACCTGGCGCCCAGCAATCCCGAGCTCTCCAGGGCCGTGCAAGCCCGCATCGCAGCGCTCCGGGCGGCGGATCCGGACGCGCCGGAATCCGTACCGATCGATCTGGTGACGGCTTCGGCGAGCGGTCTGGATCCTCACATCAGTCCAGCCGCCGCCGCGTTCCAGGTGCGCCGCGTGGCCAGGGCCAGGGGCTTGGCGGAGGCCAAGGTCCTGGCCCTCGTGGCAGCCCACATCGAGAGACCACAATTAGGCATGTTGGGCGAACCCCGGGTGAACGTGCTGAAGCTCAACCAGGCGCTTGGGGCCTTGCAATCGAATTGAACAGAGTCCCCGAGCGAACCGTTCGGTGCGGGTCAGCTACTTCTTCCCTGCGTCGTCTCCCATGCCCTCTTTGACGGAGTCGGTGAGTTCGCGGCTGGCCTTCTTGAACTCCTGAATGCCCTTCCCCAGGCTTTTCCCCAATTCCGGAAGTTTTGAAGGGCCGAAGAAAAGCAGCAGTGCCACGCCGATCAGCAGAATTTCCATCGGTCCGAGATTGCCCATGATGTCCCTCCTCAGGGTTTGGGTTGAATGGAGGTGGGTGGGCTTGGCCCAGGTCCTCCGGCTGGATCGCGGCCTACTCGAGCAGGGGCTCCACGTGATAGGGGATGGAGATCACGATGATCTTGGGCATGAGGAGCAGCGTGCCCTTGATCCGCCAGGCGGTCTGGTTGTGGAGCAGATTCGCCCACCAGTGTCCGGTGATGAATTCGGGAAGGATCACGGTGATGGTGTACTCGGGTTCGACTTTGCGCATGCGTTCCAGCTCGTTCACGATGGGCTCGACCACCTTGCGGTAGGGGCTCCGCAGGGCCCGCAAGGGGATGCCCTCGCTGTAATTCGGCCAATCGGATCGCAGTTTCGCAAGGCCGGCGCTGTCCCGGCCATGCTCATCGGGAAAGTCCACCGTGAGGGCCTCCACCTCGCCATGATCCGCGATGACTTTTGCATAGTTCAGGGCCTGGACCACCCCCGCATGGATGCCGGAAACCAGCACCACCACGCGATTCCGGCGCGACCCGAGGAAGCCCACCCGGCTTGCGGCCAGGATGGACTTGATGCGGATGTAGTGCCGGTGGATGTTGAAGAAGGTCATCACCAGCATGGGCACGAGCACGATGACGATCCAGGCGCCATGGGTGAACCGGGTCACCGCAATGACCAGCATCACCACGAGCGTGGTGACGGCGCCGAGACCGTTGATCAGCGCCTTGACCTGCCAGGCCTTCCCCTTGAGGCGGAACCAGCGCCGCACCATGCCGGTCTGGCTGATGGTGAAGCCCAGGAAGACGCCCACGGCGTAGAGCGGCAGGAGGTGGTCTTCCTTCGCGCCGAAGAGCAGCACGAGGAACCCCGCGGCAATGGAAAGGATGAAGATCCCGTTGGAAAAGACCAGCCGGTCGCCCTGGTTCGTGAATTGGCGGGGTAGGAAGCCGTCGCGCGCATGCAGGGCCGCCAGGCGCGGGAAATCCGCATAGGCCGTATTGGCGGCCAGGGCCAGGATGGCCATGGTGAAGCCGGTGGTGGTGAGGTAGACCAGCCTGGGGAAACCATGTTCCGCGCCGCCCAGAATCAAGCGGGTCAGCTGGGAGAGCAGGGTCTCCGGCGAATCCGGGTGGTAGGTCAGCCCGTAGTGGTTGGTCAGGTAGGTGATGCCCAGGAACATGGTTCCGAGGATCACCACCATCCAGGTCATGGTCTTGGATGCGTTATGCGATACGGGCTCCTTGAAGGCGGTGACGCCGTTGCTGATGGCCTCCACGCCGGTCAGGGCCGTGCATCCTGCGCTGTAGGCCCTGGCCAGCAGCCACAGGGCAGCCAGCTTTGAGGTGCCTTCCATGTGGACCGCGACGCCCTGCGCGACCACCGCCTCCTGGCCGAAGGCTACGTTCCAGAAGCCCTTGAGCAGCAGGCCCACGATGCAGATCACGAAGCCATAGGTTGGGAGGGAGAAGACCAGGCCGCTTTCCTTCACACCCCGCAGGTTCATCAGGGCGATGAAGGCGATGATGCCCTCGGCCAGGAGGATGCGATGTGCCTCCAGTCCCGGAAACGCCGAAACGATGGCGGAGACGCCAGCCGAGACTGACACGGCCACGGTGAGGATGTAGTCAATTAGCAGGGAGGCGCCCGCGGTCTGGGCAGCTACCTCACCCAGGTTGTCCTTGGCTACCAGATAGGCGCCACCGCCGCTGGGATAGGCGTGGATGGTCTGGCGGTAGCTCACGTTGAGGACGAGCAGGAGACCCACGATGCCCAGCGCCACCCACCAGGACCACCCGAGCACGCCAGCGCCGAAGACCGCGATGGCAGCCGTGAGGGGGGCCATGATCTCCTGGGTGCCGTAGGCCACCGAGGACAGGGCGTCGGAACTGAAGACCGCCAGGGCGATGGGGTTGCTGATCCTGGTCTCGTGGCTCTCTTCGGTCGAAAGGCGCCGGCCCAGGAGGAACGATCGATAATTGGGCATGTTTTGGGGGTTTCCGGGGTGTTAGGGACCGTCAGGCTGGGGTGAACTGTGCGGCAAGGCTCCCTTGGTCTCGGGTCTCCAGAAGCAGCCAACCCAAAAGAGTGCCCCTGGTGGGTGTTAAGAAGGTGTTAGGAATTGTGGTAATCCCTTCCGGGACCTGCTGAATGTCCAGAGCTGCGCTAGGCTGGCCGGGTGCGTGAACCCAGGCGGCCGGATCCTGAGCCCTTGCTCCGACAGGTGCAGGAGGAGGAGGCCCGGGCCAAGCGAGCCAGGCTGAAGGTGTTCTTCGGCGCCGCGCCCGGCGTCGGGAAAACCTACGCCATGCTTTCCGAAGCCCATGAGCGCCTGCGGGAGGGCCGCGACATCGTGGTGGGAGTGGCGGAGACCCATGGCCGGAGCGAAACGGCCCAGCTGCTGGAAGGGCTGGAAGTGCTGCCCAGGAAGGACCTGGCCTACATGGGCCAATTCCTTCCGGAGTTCGATCTTGATGCTGCCTTGGCCCGCCACCCGGGCCTCATCCTGGTGGATGAGCTGGCCCACTCCAATGTGAAGGGCTCCCGCCACGCCAAGCGCTGGCAGGATGTGCTGGAACTCCTGGATGCGGGCATCGATGTCTACACCACGCTGAATGTCCAGCACCTGGATAGCCTCAAGGATGTGGTGGCGCAGATCACGGGCGTGATCGTGCGGGAGAATGTGCCGGACACGGTGCTGGAACGGGCCGACGAAGTGGAGCTGGTGGACCTCTCCCCGGAGGACCTGCTGGTGCGCCTGAAGGAAGGCAAGGTCTACCTTCCCGAGCAGGCCCGTCATGCCCGCGACCACTTCTTCCGCAAAGGCAACCTCCTGGCGCTGCGGGAGCTGGCCCTGCGCCATACGGCCGAAAGCGTGGATGCCCAGATGCGCCGCTACATGGCGTCCGAGGGCATTCGGAAGACCTGGGCCGCCGGTGACCGTCTCCTGGTGTGCGTGGGTCCCGGCGAACTGTCCGAACGGCTCATCCGGGGCACCCGGCGCATGGCTGGCGCCCTGGGCGCTCCCTGGCTGGCGCTTTACGTGGAGTCTCCAGCCCATCTGAAGTTCTCGGACGATGACCGCGCTCGGCTCGAGGCCAACCTCCGCCTCGCGGAGAAGCTGGGAGGAGAGACGGCCGTCATCGAAGGAGGTGGCGCGCTCGATGAAGACATCCTGAGCTTCGCCCGGGAGCGGAACATCACCAAGATTGTCGTGGGGAAGCCTTCCCGCCCCCGCTGGATGGAGGTGGTTCTGGGCTCCACGGTGGACGAACTCATCCGCCACAGCGGGGACATCGACGTGTACGTCATCACCGGCGAGCCCGGGAAGGAACCAGCGGCTCCCCTCCTCCGGCGCTCCATCACCAGCCCGGCGCGGAACTACCTGCTCAGCGCCCTGGTGGTGGTTGCCGCCAGCGCCATCGCGGGGCTCGTGTTCCGCCGCCCGGAACAGGCGGACATCATCATGGTGTACCTGCTGGGCATCCTCATCGTGGCGACGCGCTTCGGGCGCGGACCTTCGCTGATGGCCTCGATCCTCAGCGTGGCGGCCTTCGACTTCCTGTTCGTGCCGCCCTACCTCACCTTCGCCGTGGCGGATTTCCGCCACGTGGGGACCTTCGGGATCATGCTGCTCGTCGGAGTGGTGATCGGCAACCTCACCGAGCGCATCCGCGCCCAGGCCCGGCTCGCCCGCAGCCGTGAACAGCGCACCCAGGCGCTCTACAGCCTGGGCCAGGAATTGGCCCGCAGCTCCGGATCCGCGGCGCTCGTGGGTTCGGCCATCCAGAATGTGGCGCGCCATTTCCAGAGCCACGCGGTGGTGCTCCAGCCCGATGAGCATGGGCGCCTGCAGGCGCCGGTCCATCCCCTGGCCTTTCCCCTCAACGAGCAGGAACTGGGCGTGGCCCAGTGGGTGTTCGATCATTCGGAACCGGCGGGGCTGGGCACCCTAACCCTGCCTGGCGCCAGAGCCACGTACCTGCCGCTCAAGGGGACCTCCGGTCCCATGGGCGTGATGGGGGTGCTGCCTGACGGAACGCCCCGTTGGGTGGAACCGGATCAGCGCCAGCTGCTCGAGGCCTTCGCCACCCAGACCGCCCTGGCCCTGGAGCGGGCCTTCCTGGCGGAGCAGAGCACCCGCGATCGGCGCCGGGCCGATGAGGAGCGGCTCCGCAACGCCCTGCTCAGTTCCGTGTCCCATGACCTGAGAACCCCCCTGGGCGTCATCACGGGAGCCGTGAGCACGGTCCTGGAGACGCCCGAGCTCTCCGAAGCGGTCCGCGAGGAGCTGCTCCGCTCGGCCCAGGACGAGGCCCAGCGGCTCCACCGCCTGGTCACGAACCTCCTCGACATCACCCGCCTGGAGTCCGGCTCGCTGAACCTGCATACTGAATGGATGCCGGTGGAGGAAGTGGTGGGCGCCGTCCTCAACCGCCGGGAGCTAGGGGCCGAGGCCCAGCGGATCCGAGTTTCCCTGCCCGAGGACCTCCCCCTGGTGGCCCTGGATGGCGTCCTCATGGAGCAGCTGCTGCTGAATCTCCTGGATAATGCCCTGAAATACTCGCCGCCCGGTTCCCCCGTGGACATCAAGGCGTGGACCGCCGGGAAGTCCCTCACCATCGCGGTTTCGGATCAAGGTCCAGGGGTCCCCTTGGGCGAGGAGGAGCGGATCTTCGAGAAACTGGTGCGCGGACCGGCGACCAACCGGCACCCGGGGGCCGGGCTGGGCCTCGCCATCTGCAAGGGCATCGCCACCGCCCACGGCGGCCGGATCCAGGTGGGGAACCGTCCCCAGGGTGGCGCCCAATTCCTGGTGACCTTGCCGCTCGGCGAGCCGCCGTCCATGCCCGCGGAGGCTTTGTGAGCAGCGAGGCGGCCCTGATCCTGCTGGTGGAGGACGAGCCGCCGATGCGTCATTTCCTTCGGGTGGCTCTAGAGGCGACGGGCTACCGTTATCTGGAGGCAACCACAGGCCAGGAGGGGCTGAGTCTGGCCGCCCAGCACCGGCCCCAGGTCATCCTGCTCGACCTGGGCCTTCCGGACATGGATGGCCTCGACCTCATCGCCCGGCTCCGGGGGTGGAGCCAGACGCCCATCATCATCATCTCGGCCCGGGGCCAGGAAACGGACAAGGTGGCCGCCCTGGATGCCGGGGCCGACGACTACCTGACGAAGCCCTTCGGCACCCGGGAGCTCCTGGCCCGGGTTCGCGTGGCCCTCCGCCACGGGAGCTCCGAATCGACGGAGGATCCCTTGTTCGTCCTGGGCCGCTGGCAGGTGGACCTGGCCAAGCGCCAGGTCCTGGTGGCGGGACGGGAGGTGCACCTCACGCCCCTGGAGTACCGCCTTTTCACCACCTTGATCCGGAACGCCGGCAAAGTGGTCACCCAACGTCAGCTGCTGAAAGAGGTCTGGGGTGGGGTGGCGGGGGCCCAGCCGCTCTATCTCCGGGTCTACATGACCCAGCTTCGACACAAGCTGGAAGAAGATCCGTCCCGCCCCCTGTACCTCCAAACCGAACCCGGGGTGGGTTATCGCCTGAGGCTGGAAGAGTAGGTGCGGCTTCCCCGCTGCACCGATCCGGCCTGCAGGAGGGTGGAAGAAATTGCCGTGATTTCCCCGTTGAGGGAGGTTCTTTTGTGCTGCCCGTGAACGCTGATGGGTGGGCATGGCTCCACTTCGCACATCCGCCGGGAAAATGCTGAGGCAATTTTCACCGGTCTCCAGCTGCCCGCCAGGCGCCCTCAGCCCGTGAAGATTGGTCACTTCCACCCCCTTCCAGCCTTGCCTTCTGGGGCGATTCCGGTTCAATGATGGGGGTTCATTCCACGGGCGGAGTCTGTTTGGCGAACACGCATTTCAACGATCTGGATCTGAAGGGCTTCATGCTCAGGATCGACCGTCTCGATGCGCGCCACCGCCTACAGCAGGCGGAGGAGACCATCCGAGCCCTGGAGCAGCGGGTGGCCGAGCTGAGCCTCCGGGAGCCCGTGACCGGACTGCCCAACCATCGTCACTTCGCCGACCGGCTCGCCCAGGCCCTGCGCCTGGCGCAGAGGCACGGCCACGTCCTGGGCCTGCTCATCCTGGACATCGACCGCTTCCGCAGGATCAATGATCTGGTGGGTCTCGAGGGCTCCGAGGAGGTTCTCAGGCAGCTGGCGGGGCATCTGCAGGAGGCCTTGCGGGAGGGGGACACCCTGGCGTGCCTGGGCGGTGGGCGCTTCATGGTTCTCCTGCCCCAGACCAAGGACATGATGGCGACGGTGCGCGTCGGCCAGAAGCTGCTGGAGACCGTTCAGGCGCCCATTCACGTGGGCGCCCGGGAGCTGGATCTGACGGCGAGCATCGGCATCTGCGTGCATCCTCAGGACGGCCTCGACGCCCAGACCCTGGAAAGCCACGGGGAATCGGCCCTGTACCGCGCCAAGGAGCGGGGCGGCAACCGCATCGAATGCTTCACCAGCACCCTCAATGAAGTCTCCCTGGAGCGCCAGGAGCTGGAGAGCGCGCTCCGGTGCGCGCTCCAGAACAGCGAGATGCAGTTGTACTACCAGCCGCAGTTCTTCATGGATGGTCGCCTCGCCGGTGCGGAAGCGCTCCTGCGCTGGAACCACCCCCTGCTCGGGGCCGTGCCGCCCACGAAGTTCATCCCCCTGGCCGAGGAAAGCCGCCTCATCCTTCCCATCGGCGAGTGGGCCCTTCGCGAAGCCTGCGCCCAGATGGCGAAGTGGCAGGCCCTCAGTCCCACGCCCCTCATCCTTGCCGTGAACGTCTCCGTGCTCCAGTTCGCCAACGGGGACTGGGATGCCTGCGTCGCGCGAGCGCTCAGCGACACGGGTCTGGATCCCAAGTGCCTGGAGCTGGAACTGACGGAAAGCCTGGTCATGCAGCACGGCAACGAGGACCTGGCCCCGCTCCACCGGCTGCGGGAAATCGGGGCGAGGATCGCCATCGACGATTTCGGTACGGGCTACAGCTCCCTGAGCTACCTCCAGCGCCTGCCCATCACCACCCTGAAACTCGACCAGTCCTTCATCGCGGCCCTGCAGGAGGAGGATCCCGCCACCTCCTCCGAGAACATCATCAAGGCCATCATCCAACTGGCCCACGGCCTCAACCTCCTTGTGGTAGCCGAGGGGGTGGAGACCGAAGGCCAGCGCGACATGCTGGAACTGCTGGACTGCGACTGCCTCCAGGGTTTCCTGCTGGGTCGGCCCATCCCCGCGGACGCCTTCGAAGCCCTGCTGGAGTTCATGTCCGTGAAGCAGTTCCTCAACAAGGAAGAACGGCCCGTGCCGGAAGTCCTTGCATCACGCCCGACCACCGCCAGCCAGGCGAGGGGATCCCGGTAGCGTTTTCCCCTGCCCTTCCAAGCGACGACCGGAGACGAACATGCTGCGAAGAACCATCGAAGTGGATGAGCGTCCGCCGCTCCTCCAGACGGCGCCCCTGAGCCTGCAGCATCTCTTCGCCATGTTCGGCGCGACGGTGCTGGTGCCCTTCCTCCTGCACGTGAATCCGGCCACCAGCCTGCTCATGAACGGCGTGGGCACGCTGCTGTATCTCTGGGTCTGCAAGGGCCGCATCCCCGCCTATCTGGGTTCCAGTTTCGCCTTCATCGCGCCGGTCTTCGCCGTCCTGGCCCGTCCAGAGCTGGGCGGCTACGCCGCGGCCCAGGGTGGCTTCATCGCCTTCGGCCTCTTCTTCGTGCTGGTGAGCCAGATCGTCCGGGTGGCGGGCACCCGCTGGATCGACGTCATCTTTCCGGCGGCGGCCATGGGGGCCATCGTGGCCGTCATCGGTCTGGAACTGGCCCCGGTGGCGGCGGACATGGCGGGCCTCACGGGCAAGGTGTCCGGGCCCTTCACCGCTGCCTCGGCCATCGTGGTCTCGCTGTTCACCCTGGGCCTCACCATCCTCTGTTCCGTCCTGCTGCGGGGCTTCCTGGGCGTGATCCCGGTGCTGCTCGGGGTGGTGGGCGGGACCATCCTTTCGCTGCTCCTCGGCAAGGTGGACCTCACCGCCATCGCCGCGGCGCCCTGGTTCCAGGTGCCCACGCTGTACCGCCCCACCTTCAGCCCCCAGGCGATCCTGATGATCATGCCCGCGGCCCTGGTGGTGCTGGCGGAGCACATCGGCCACCTGGTGGTGACGGGCGACATCATCGGTCGCGACCTGGTGAAGGACCCCGGCTTGCACCGTTCGCTCCTGGGCGACGGCTTCTCCAACATCCTGTCCGGCTTCACGGGCGCCACGCCCAACACCACCTACGGCGAGAACATCGGGGTCATGGCCATCACCAAGGTCTACAGCGTGTGGGTGATCCGGGGCGCGGCGCTCATCGCCATCATGGTGAGCTTCATCGGCAAGGCCGCCGCGGCCATCCGGGCCATCCCGGTGCCCGTCATGGGCGGCGTCTGCCTGCTGCTCTTCGGTGTCATCGCGGCCGCTGGCATCCGCATGCTGGTGGAGAAACAGGTGGACTACACCAAGGCGCGGAACCTGGTGCTGACCAGCATCGTCCTCATCAGCGGCATCAGCGGTGCGGCGGTGAAACTCCACACGGTGGAACTCAAGGGCATGGCCTTGGGCACTGTGGTGGCCATCTTCCTGAGCCTGCTGTTCTACGCCTTCGACCGCCTGGGTCTCAGCAACGACCTCGAAGCGCAACGATGATCGACGGTCAGTCAGATTCGAGCGTCCACTTCATTTCATAGGGGTTTCCATGGAACGGTTCTTCAAGCTCAAGGAGAAAGGCAGCACGGTGGCCATCGAGGTGCTGGCGGGCACCACGACCTTCATTTCCATGGCCTACGTGATTTCGCTGATCCCCAACGCCTTCCTCAAGGTGGCGGGCATTGCGCCCCATGTGGGCTTCACGGCCTTCGTGATCTGCGCCATCCTCTCGACCCTCATCGGCGCCTTCTATGCGAACCTGCCCATCGCCTTCGCCTCGGGCATCGGCCTCTCGGCCTTTTTCGCCTTCACGGTCTGCGCCCCGGCCAGCCAGGGGGGCATGGGCTACACCATCCAGGTGGCCCTCACGGCCCTGCTGCTGGAGGGGCTCGTCTTCATCGCCCTCAGTGCCATGAAGGTGCGGGAGGCCTTCATGGATGCCATCCCCTTCTCGCTGAAGAAGGGCATCTCGGTGGGCATCGGGCTCTTCATCGCCATCATCGGCTTCGTGGATTCCGGCGTGACCCAGGTGGGGCTGAAGTTCGAGCCGGACACCATTTTTCCTGTCTTGAAGAACGATCCCGCCGCGCTGTTCGGCCTGCATGACGTGAACAACCTCTTCATCGCAAAATTCTGGGACCACGGCCATCTCACGCCGGCCTTCTGGTCCGTGGTGGGCCTCTTCATCATCGCCGTGCTGGTGGCGAAACGCGTGAAGGGGGCCATCCTCCTGGGCATCCTGGCCGTCACCCTGGTGGGTCTGCTGCCCGTGAGCTGGGGGGGCGGCTTCACGCATCTGCCCAAGGGAGCCCTCTTCCAGATCCCCGCCTGGCCGAAGATGTTCCAGTACGACTGGAGCTGGACCAAATCCCTGGGGGGCATGGTGAACATCTTCATCATCCTGTTCACCCTGCTGTTCGTGGATATGTTCGACACCATCGGCACCCTCATGGGCATTGGCGCCCAGGGCAAGTTGCTGGACAAGGATGGCCGTTTCCCCGGGGCCTCCAAGGCCTTCATGGCCGATGCGGTGGGCACCACCTTCGCTTCCATGTTCGGCACCACGGCCATCACCGCCTACATCGAAAGCGCCTCGGGTGTGGCCGAAGGCGGCAAGACGGGCCTCACGGCCCTGGTGGTGGCCTGCTGGCTGGCCCTGGCGCTGTTCCTCTCGCCCCTGTTCCTCATGGTGCCCCTCCAGGCCACCGCCCCGGCGCTCATGATGATCGGCTTCTTCATGCTTTCGGAGATCAAGGAGATCCATTTCGAGGACGTCACCGAGGCCATCCCCGCCTACCTGGCGGTGGTTGTCATGCCCTTCACCTTCTCCATCGTGAACGGCATCGCCCTCGGCATGATCGCCTACACCGTGCTGAAGGCCGCCACGGGCCGCTACAAGGAGATCAACCCGATCATCCTCGTGCTTTCTGCCATCTTCATCCTCAAGCTGCTCTTCCTGTCCGCCTAGCCTCTGCTGCTTCTTCTCCCGGAGTCTTCATGCCTAAAATCGCCTTCGCCCTCCTGGCCCTGGTGGCCCTTCCTGTCGTTGCCGCCGACTGGAGCGACACTTTCCTCGGCTACCGCACCAGCAGCCAGTTCCGGGAGCCGGGCATCGACGGCACCGTGCACAAGGACATCCTGCAGCTCAGCCATGTGAGCGGCTGGGCCTACGGCTCGAACTTCCTCAATGTGGACATGCTTCTGTCCGACAAGAACGATCCCACCGCCAGCGGCAACAGCGGCGCGAACGAAGTCTACGTGGTGTACCGCGGATCGCTGAGCCTCGGCAAACTGTCGGGCAAGGATCTGGGCTTCGGCCCTCTGCGCGACATCTCGGTCACCGCCGGTTTCGACATCAACGCCAAGGACAATGCCTTCGCCTCCAAGAAGCGGTTCCTGGTGTTCGGACCCACCTTCCATCTGGCCGTGCCCAAGGGCTTCCTCGATGTGAGCCTCTTCGCCTGCCACGAGCAGAACTACAACGGCATCGTGGGGAAAGCCGTGGACTTCAAGACCACCTGGGAGTTCTCCACCGCCTGGGGTATCCCGTTCCAGATGGGCCCAGTGGGCGCCGAGTTCAAGGGCTACGCCAACTACGTGGGCGCCAAGGGCAAGGATGGCTTCGGCGTGGAAACCAAGCCCGAAACCCTGGCCAACCTGTCGCTGATGGTCGACATCAGCCCCCTCTTCGGCACCAAGAAGAAGGTCTACGTGGGCCCCGGTTTCGAGTACTGGAACAACAAGTTCGGCGGCCCCAACAACGACGGCCCCGCCCCCGCCACCAACCGGACCGTCACGGCCCCCATGCTGCAGGTGCAGATCCACTTCTAAGCAGACCCGCTAGACTATGACGTGCGCGCCCATAGCTCAGGTGGATAGAGCAGCAGCCTTCTAAGCTGCAGGTCGCTGGTTCGAGTCCAGCTGGGCGCACCAGCGCCCAGCTGGACTCGGACCAGCGAGTGGGATCGTGGAGACGCCACGAGAGGTGGCGTCGAAGCGAGACCGGCGGATGGCGAAGCCAGGCGCAGTTCGAGGCAGAAGGATGGAACTGCAACCCAGCACCAGCGCCCAGCTGGACTCGAACCAGCGAGTGGGATCGTGGCGGTGGGACCTCCACTCGATGCCCCTTACCTAGATAACGCCTACTTCCTGGATGCGACCGAGTCAGCTGTTGCGAGAACCTGTGATGTGGCGCACATAGACGCGATCCGCTTCGCGGATGTGGTGGTCCAGCCACCCCCAGAGGCAAGCGACCACATCCGGGCCCACCTCACGGCCCTTGGTCCGCTCGTACTGGAGCTCGCGGATCTGGAGGATCAGCTCCAGATGCAAATTCGCGTGGGCGATGCGGTCCGGAAACCCCGCGTCCTTCATGAGGGATTCCTCGGTATGGCAGTGCCGGATGGTGTGCTGGGCCAGAAAGGCCAGCCACCCATCCACCCGGGCCTGGGGCGCCCCTGAGGCGATGTCCTCGCTGAGGCTGCCCAGGGCCTCGAAGAGTTCCTTGTGCTGGGCGTCGATGAGATCCAGCCCGGTGACGAAGGGTGAACGGCAGTGCAAGGAGGGCATGGGACTCCAAGCCGAGGCCAGATGGGATCTCCCTCGGAACAGGAAGAATATCAGAGGGTCAGGCTAGGTTTTTCCCCTCATGCGGGCGAGAAGGCTCACGGCAACCTGGTGAATCCAACAAGGACCAAGTTGTTGATTGATGGTTGAATGGAGCCCATTCCAATGAATAGGGCCGCATCGCTGCGGCCCGAAGTTCTTTCTTTTCTTGGTCGGGGCGAGAGGATTCGAACCTCCGACCCTCTGCTCCCAAAACAGGCCAGGGTAATTTTGATGATCAGTAGCTATTGGCTTCTTTAAGTGAATAAAAGGAACTTAGCAGCCAAGACAAGACAGAGTTTAATACCTACTCGCCGAGTTTTGTGGCAACAGTGTGGTAACGGAACCCCCACGGTTCCGGTAACAGTCGCTCGCACCACTCCTGTGGATTCAACTCTGGGCTGCGATTGAACCATGCCATAACTGCTGAAGGTAGGCCCGAGCCCTGGCTTCCGAGTAGTGGTCGATGGTCAGCTGGGCCGCGGCGATCAGCAGCACGCCGACGGCACTCCCCATCACCCACCCACGTGAGATCCAGGCCGCAGCAGCCAGGGCGATCGCCCCCAGCACCAGGGAGGCATACCGGTAGGCCGGGTATTTCGAGATGACCACCCCGATGCGATCGGATTCCCGGGCGGCCACCCCTTCAGTGGAACCGGACCGCAGCTCCTCCAGCAGGACGATCTGGTGCGCCCGGTCCCGCAGCAGGAGCGAGATGGCCGCGCCCGAGAAGAGCAGCACCCCGGCCAGGACGGCGAGCCCGAAGCCGCGGGCGAAGCCATCCTTGAAGTGAATGAACAGCCCCGCGGCCAGGATCAGCATCGCGAGCGAACCGGCGAGGATGGCCAGCATCTCGCCCTTCTCACCGTCGAAATACCGTTGGATGGCCTGGGACAACTGGAGGACCCTCGCATCGTTCATCGTTCCACTCCTTTCATCAATGGCCCGGGGACGGCCCCAGGCGGTCGTGCTCGACCCGCGATCTGCGGGTTCTCCAGATGGCGGGCGTCGTCCCCTCCCAGTGCCGGAAGGCGCGGTAGAAGGACGGCGCGTCCTCGTAGCCGAGGAGGTAGACGATCTCCTTCAGGTCCAGCCCGGGATCTCCCAGGTATTCCTGGGCCAGTTCCCGGCGGGCCTGGGCGAGCAGGTCCCGGAAGGTGCTCCCCTCCTCCGTGATGCGCCTCTGCAGCGTCCGCCCGCTCATGCCCAGTTCCTTCGCCACGGCTTCGATCTCCGGTCTTCCGGCGGACAGGAACTGGCGCAGGAGCCTCCTGACCTGATCGGAAGCCGTCGCCTTGGGCGAAGAGACCTTCGAGGCCAGCTCCAGTTGCGGCGTGAGCATCTCCACCAGTTCCGAGTTGTAGGAGGCGAAGGGGAGGTCCAGATCCTCCCGGCGGAAGACGAGGCGGTTTCCCGTGGACCGGAAGCGCACGGGGCATCCGTAGAACTCGCGCTGCGCCTCGGACTTTCCACCGCCTCGCTTCAGCTCCACGCGAACGGGCCGCAGCTCCGTCCGGGTTCCCTTCCGCGCCAGCTCGACGAGGGAGCCGAAAGTGGCATCCACCAGAAGCCCGGGGACCTCGCGATCCGCGTGGACCCACTCCGGCTCGACCACGCAGGTGTCGCCATCCTCGGTTACATGGAGCAGTTCCGGCGCGCACAGGTGCTTGAACCGGGCCACGCGGGCCAGGGCGTCCCGGAGGTCGCGGGCGTGGTAGGCCGCGATGAGGGAGGGCGGAAGCTGCGAAGGGTCGATGCCCGTGACGAGCTTGATCCCGGCGGCGGGATCGGCCGTGAGCTGGCCGATGGCCTGCCACAGACCGAAGAACTGCTCTGTGCTAAGGGCACTCCCCTTGGCCACCAGGGCTGCGGGCAGCCGGGCCTGGCGGAGCGCCTCCGCCGGGCGGATGCCCAAGGCCGTCAGCCCGATCCAGATGGCCTGCGGGATCTTGACCTGGTCTGCACTCTGGATGGCCATGGGGAACCTCCCGCGGATCGGACGTCTACTTTGCCTGGAAGCCGCCGTCGATGTTCATGATGTGGCCGGTCACGAAGGAAGCCTCGTCGGAAAGCAGCCAGCAGATGGCGCGGGCGACCTCCTCGGGCCTGCCCATCCGCTTCATGGGGTGAATGGCCGCGATGGCAGATGTGTCGTAAACCCCGAGGGCGATGGAGGCGTCGATGATGTCGGTGTGGATGGCGCCCGGGGCGACGGCGTTGATCCGGATGTTCTGGGTGGCGTGGTCGAGCGCGGCGCTCTTGGTCAAGCCAACGACGGCGTGCTTGGTGGCGGCATAGGTGCCGGTCCAGGGAATCCCGTTGAGCCCGGCGATGGAGGCCAGGTTCACGATGGAGCCGTGCCCCTGTGCGAGCATCTGCCGGATCTCGAGCTTCATGCAGTGGTAAAGCCCGAGTACATTCGTCTCCAGCATCGCCCGAAAGGCCTGGGTGTCGGAATCCGCCAGGGTCTTGGACTCCGTGTTGATGCCCGCATTGTTCACGGCCATGTCCAGGCGTCCATGCCGGGACAGGATGTCGGAGAACATGCTAGCGACCGCTTCCTCGTCGCCCACGTCGTTCTGGACGAAGAAGGCGTCGCCGCCACTCCCGGCAGCCGCCGCCCGGATCTCGGCCACGGCCTCCTCTCCGATGTCGCTGCGGCGTCCGCTGATGTAGACGATGGCGCCCTTGGCGGCAAGGATCTTGGCGGTCTCCTTGCCGATTCCGGTGGCGCCGCCGGTGATGAGGGCTACGGGCTGGGTCATGCTGGCCTCCTGGGTGAGTGGGCGGGTGTCGCCCCATGGACCCAAGCGTAAGGAGAATACCCCTTCGACGCCTTATCCCAAGGCGCCAATGCTATTGCAAAGTGCGCCAAACTAGATGAGCTGACAGTTCCAGACTCACTCGCTCAAGTCCAGGTCCAGAGCTGTGAATGGAACCGGATGCTTCTTTCTCACGAAGGGTCTTGGGGGGGTCGCCACACTGATTGTCTCGGACTTGACCCACCCGCAGTGTTCCACGCAACTTGCACCAGCGTCTGCCACCTGTTCCTGGGTCTCCGCATTGGAGGGACTCGTCTCAAGCACAGGGAGTACATCTTGAACTGGTGCCACTAGGCCAAGGAGCCCGGCGATATGGGTTCCAATCTCCTCGGCTACCTGCGCGAGGACGGGGTCTGACCTGAGCAGGTAGGTGTCCCGGATTCGACCACGGCTATGGCTGAGTATGGCGTCCACCACCGCCTAGTCATGTCCCAGGTCCACGCCGATGGACCCGATGGGTCCTTCATGTATTCCTCACCGAGGGCACGGATCTCGTCCTCTGTCATGCGCCGTTCTCTGGGCTTCTCCACCTTCAGCTCGTAGCCCTGGGTGAGGTTGAGGGATCTTCACTACCTAGAGCGATCGCTCTGGGGCAATAGTGTGGCAATAGGCTCGAAAACCATTCTCAATGCACCGCGGTATAACCCACATGAAAAAGACCCTGAAACCTTTATGGTTCAGGGTCTTTCTTGTTGGTCGGGGCGAGAGGATTCGAACCGTTGCCGCCAGCGATTCGCGCCCGGGATGCCTCCAGCGCCCCACTGGGGCGTTGGAGGCTGGCGCTCATCGGGCGGCTGCCACTCGGAGGCTCGAATCCTCTGGGCTCCTTCCCGTCGTACGACAAGACCGGAGCACTCGGCTCCGGTCGTCGTTTTCTTGGTCGGGGCGAGAGGATTCGAACCTCCGACCCTCTGCTCCCAAAGCAGATGCGCTACCAGGCTGCGCCACGCCCCGAAGG
>DATEZS010000086.1:0-19134 GCA_035255365.1 Geothrix sp. | reverse complement strand
TGGCGGTGACGTTATTGAGAATCGTAGGCATGACATCCTCCGTGATGTGCCTTGGCAGCATCCGTGCTGCCGGGTTGGTGTGGGGGGAACCCCCAACAGTTCTCCTTTCGGACCCCCAGTGGAAAACCTTTAGCTTTTTTTGGCGCAACCACCCAAAAAATTCAGCACCCGCGGTTCGATGGTGCTAACTCAACTCTTTTCACGCCCCAGGATGGACTTCAGGCGCCCCATGAAGCCGCTGCCACCCCCTTGGCTGTCCCGGGCGGAGGGGTCGAGGGACGCATCCGCCGACCAACCTGCGGGAATGGCGACGGAGGGGTCCAGCTCCAAGGCCCTTCGCACGCATCCCTGGGCATTGGCCTTGAATCCCTTCCGGTGGTAGAGCTCACCCATCAGGGCCCAGGGTTCGGCGGCTTGGGGGTTCAAGCGGGAGGCCACCTGGAGCGCCTCGATGGCACGCGTGGACCAGGCGGGATTGGTGATGCGCAGTCGGCCCAGCATCAGCCAGGCTTCATAGGCGCCAGGGGAATCACCATCCAGCTTGATGGCTTGCTCCAGGGCCCGGATGGCTTCACTGGTGCGGTCCTGCATGATGTAGGACTTGGCCTTCACGAGCAGGTGATGGGCCCGGTCGAGGGGTGACGGCTCCCTCTCAGGGATTTCTGGGGCGGGGGGCCTGGCCGCCACAGGGGCAAATCTCGGCTCTGGAAAATCCAATGCCAGGTGCTCCATCGGTATTGACTCAGAATGAGCTTCTAGCTGGATCGCGGGAGGTAGCAGGTCGTCCTGTTCCAGCTGGATGGACTCGAATTCGGGCTCCAGCCCCGCTTCAAATTCAAGTTGAGCTTCTGGTTCGTTTTGAAGCGTGATCGGCGGTGCAGGAGCCTCTTCCTTGGGCACCAGGGGCAAGTCGCCTACGGCCAGGTTGAGGCCGCCCAAGGCCCAGAGGGTCGCCAGCAAGCGGGCAGCCGCGATTTCCGGGAGGCCCGACAGGGAGCCGATCATGGTCCAGCCCAAGGCGTCCGTACCCAATAAAGAGAGGGCATAGGCCAGGGAGGGCGTCAGGGGCAGGTCGCTGATGGATTCCAGCAGGTCGGGTCTGGCTTTCCAGCGCCAATCGGGCTGGCTGTTGAACATTTCCACCAATTCAATATCAATCTTGGCGGCATGGAAGGTGTCCCAGACCAACCGTCGATGGTCCAGGTGGAACTGGAGGTCCCCACTCAGATCCTGATCCAGCGCCTTCGGGCTCCAGGTCAGGTTCAGGATCGGGTGCTCCAGGGCGTGCAGGAGCACCGATTCCAGCAGCTCGTGGAGTTGCGCATCCCGTTCCTCGACCGTCATGAGGCCCCACTGGACCACGCGGTCGCCCACCCGGGTCCCTTCTGCATCCTCAAGAACCTCCTTGAGGGCAGCCACATCGAGCACACCCCGCCGGATCAGGAAGTTGCCGAACTGTTCCCCGACCGAGTCGCTCCGCAGGTAGGTCAATTCCCCCTTGGACCAGTAGAACCTGCGGATGCCGTCGTTCTGTTCCAGGACCAATTCCCCCTCGGCCTGCTGCTGATGCAGCGAGCCCATGAGGAAAGGCAGGAAATAGCGAACACGCTTGACTGTCACCTATGGCTCCGCGGGCGGTGTCTCCAAGTTTGCATGATCCAGCGCCCGATGCTACACGGAAAGCCAGAACACATTTGCCGAATTTATCCCAGCATCTTGGCGTGATTCGTCCCAGGACCTATGCTGATCTACCGTTCAAACAGGGAACGGGAGGGGTCTCCCATGTTCGAAAAGCTCGGGAAGTTTGAAATCAAGCGGGTGCTCGGCAACGGCGCCATGGGCGAGGTCTACCTCGGTGTGGACCCCTCCATCGGCCGCGAAGTCGCCATCAAGACCATCCTTCCCGCAGCGGCCCAGGGCGGTGACGCCAAGGAACGGTTCGCCCGGGAGGCGCGCGCCGCAGGCGTGCTGAACCACCCGAACCTCGTCACGATCTATGAATTCGGAGAAGACCAGGGCGTGCTCTACATCGCCATGGAATTCGTGAAGGGGCACGATCTCGAAGAGCTACTCCAGGAGCAATCCATCACGCGTTCCGAAGCGCTGGAAATCCTCGCGCAGGTCTGTGATGGCCTCGGTTTCGCCCATCGCCAGCACATCGTGCACCGGGACATCAAGCCCAGCAACGTGCGCGTCCAGCGGGATGGCCGGCGCCTCATCGCCAAGGTCATGGATTTCGGCGTGGCGAAGATCAGCAATTCGGACATGACCGCCACGGGCATGGTGATGGGCACCGTGAGCTACATGGCTCCCGAATACATCCGCACCGGCAAGCCCGATCCCCGCAGCGATCTCTTCGCCGTGGGCGTCATGCTCTACGAATGCCTGAGCGGGCGGAAGCCCTTCTCCGGGGACACCACGCCGACCGTCCTCTACAAGATCGTCAACGAGGAGCCCGAGCCCATCGACACGGAACGGCTCCAGGGCATCAGCCCCGCCATTCGCGCCGTACTGAGCCGAAGCCTTTCGAAGAATCCGGATGAACGTTTCCAGACCGCGGAGGACCTGGCCAAGACCCTCCGCGCCGCCAAGGACCCCTCCTGGGTGGGACAGGTGGAGGAGTCCACCACCCTGCTGAAGGCCGCTTCCGCTCCCACGGCCCCGGCCGTCCCCTCCGCGTCCTCGCCCACCATCCAGCAGGCCATGGTGCAGACAGCCTCCACGGCCGTCACCGCCGGGGCCCAGATCCCGGTCAGCGCCCCTGCCTCCGGCAGCCGCAAGGGCCTCTGGATCGGCCTTGCGGCCTTGGTCCTGGTGGCGGTCAGCGCGGGTTCCTGGGCGTACCTGAAGCGCGGGGGCACCCCCGCCGCGCCCCCCTCGGCGGCGGCACCGGACACCTCCCAGGAGACGGCAGGCGCCTCGCCCAAGGGCTCCGCCCGCACTGCCGCTGGCGCTCAGGGCCTGTCCTCGGGCAAGGCGTCCCTTCAGGGCGGTTCGAACACCGCCCTTCCACAAGGTTCAACGCCGGGGAACACCACCCTTCAGACTCCTTCCCAGGTTGAACCCACCCAGCCTCCAAGGTCAGAACCCCGGGCCAAGGAGCCCAAGGCCATCGATCAGCCGGAGCTCTACAAGCCCGAGCGGCTCGACAACCTGGAGGTCCACGAGCGGCTCAATCTGGGCAACGTCTCCATGAGCGAGGCCATCCAATTGGCCGACTCGGAACCCGACAAGGCCATCCACGGCTTCCGCCAGGCCATCAAGGCCGATCCCTACAATGTGAAGGCCCACGCCTGGCTGGCCGTGGTCCTCCACGACCAGGGACGCATGGGCGAGTTCATCCAGGAACTCCGGGAATGCCGCCAGCTGGGCATCCTGCAGCAGATGATCAACCAGAACATCCGCTTCAAGATGGCCTTTTCGAAGGCACGCCTGAACCGGAAGCTCCCCTCGGATCTGGCCTATTAGTGACCACCAAACGCCCCGACACGCATCTTCTCGGTGAACTTGAAACACGGCTGGGTTATCGCTTCGCGAATCCCGCGCTGCTTCAGGAGGCCCTCACCCACGCCTCGGCCGGGGCGCCCCGGGACAACCAGCGGCTGGAGTTCCTCGGCGACGCCCTGCTGAACTTCGCCGTGGCCCTTCTGCTCCATCGCGAGCGGCGGGATTGGCAGGAAGGCCCCCTGAGCAAGCTGCGGGGGGTCCTGGTTCGCACCGACTCCCTCTACCTCTGGGCCAAGGAACTCGGCCTTGATCAGGCCCTGAAGGCTGTCCATCCCCGGAAGGCCCCGCCCATGGGGCACAAACCCTTGGCGGATGCCATCGAGGCCCTGCTCGCAGCCATCTACCTCGATGCACAGGACGCAGGCCGGGATGGATCGGCCATTGTCCTTGACCTGGTGGAGCACCGCTTCCTGGCTGCGATTCGATCGGCGGAGCTGGGTACCTGGACGCTCCTTGATCCCAAGACTCATCTCCAGGAAACCGCCGCCCACCTGGGCCTTCCCGCTCCCATTTACACCCAGCTGGCCCAGACCGGCCCCGGGCATGCGCCCCGGTTCAGCATCGAGGTCGCCGTGGGCGCCCTGGTCGAACGGGCCGAGGGACCCTCCCGCAAGGGCGCCGAGGGCGCCGCGGCCCGGCGCCTCCTGGAACTGCTCGGCAACAACACATAACCGTGATGCTTGCGCTACACTCGCATTTGCAGCTCAACCGGGGTGCGCTTGAAGATCTACCCGACCTTGAATCTCCAGCACGGCCGCGTGGTCTCCACCGCCGGCCAGCAGTCCGTCTGCACGGGCGACCCGCTTGAGTTGGTCGCACGCCTCCTTGAGGAAGGCGTCACCCGCCTTGCCTTGGTGGATGTCGACGCAGCCAGGAGCCAGGGAAACAACCGGGACCTGATCGCACAGATCCTCCAGCGCTGCCATGCCCGGGAGCGGAAGGTCTGCGTGCAGGTGGCGGGGGGTATCCGCAGTTCCGACCAGGCCCAGTTCTTCCTCGACCAGGGCGCTCGCTGGCTGGTGGCAGGCACCATTCTGCACAAATCCCAGGTGGCCTCCGATCAGCTCATGGCTCGCTTTCAATCCTCCCTGGTCGCCGCCGTGGACGCGCGCAGTGGGCGGGTGCACCGTTCCGGGTGGGTGGACACAACCCCCCTGAGCGCCATCGATCTGGCCCTTCGGGCCAAGGAATACGGCTTCAAGCGTCTGCTCTTCATCGATATCCCAGAGACTTCCCAGGGGGGACCGGATTTCGCGACCGCCCGCCAGCTATCTGAAATGACAAACCTCCCCTTGCTCATGGGGGGAAGCCTCGTGACGCCCGATCACCTGGAGGCCGCCGCCAGCACCCGGGTGCTTCAGGCGACCCTCGTGGACGCCCTTCTCTTCGAATCCCAACCGAGGCTCATGGCCTTCCTCCAGGCTGCCTGCGCCTGAGCTGGGAGGAGATCCATGACCGAGGTGACGATTTCGTTCCTGGACACCCTCAGCGAACCAGAGAAGCTCCACTTCCGGAACCTGGCCCTGATCCGGCCCCAGCTTCCCAGCGAAGGCCAGATCCGGTTGCTGGAGGGGCTGGCGAGATCCCTCGCCTCGCCACGTCTCCTCACCTTGATGGCCCGCACCCCCCACTGGCTGGCCCACTGGCCCATCCTGCTGGGTCTGGCCGAGAACGAGGCCACCCCTGAAGCCATCCGTCGGGATCTGGAGATGGTGGTATCCCTCTTCGACCAGATGCGCGAGATGGATCAGGCCCCTCCCGCGGAGAAACCCGAACGCGCCGAATCCGTGAAGGCCCTGTACACCCAGCTGGACCCGGTCCTGAAGCCCGTGGCGAAACTGCTGGCCAAGCAGGTGGCCAAGACCGTGTCCGCCACAGGCAATACCCAGGAACTGCCGCCCCTCCCTCCGGAAAACCCGGACTGGGACACGCTGACCGCCCCTCCGTCCCCGCTGCCTTCCCAGCCCGCCACCGAGGCCCTGGATCGGCAGATCCGTCTCGAACGGGCCGGCAGCACCGCCCAGATGGACGAACTGCTTGAGGACCTCCTCGACGCGGACGGCGAGGTTCGCCAGGCGGCCCTCCAGAACCCGCTCGTCTCCGAGGATCTGCTGCGCAAGGCCCTCTCCCTCAGCCGAGAACCGGAACTGTTCGAGGAAGTCTATGCGGAAGCCCGCTGGTACTTCCGCGAGCCCATACGGCAGGCCTTCATGGAGGCCCCCGGCTGTTCCGGGGGCTTGTCGCGGCGGGTCGCCCTTTCCCAGTACCTGCTCGTCCTGCTCGACCAGGGGGCCACCCATCGCAAGGCCCTGCGCCGCATGGTCAGCCTTTTCACCCAGCTTGACGAAAGCGAGTACCAGTTCGTCACCTACTGGGCCAAGCGCCAGCGTCCCCAGCTGCTCCGGGTGGTGAAGTATTTCTACGACCGCCTCCAGCGTCAGCACTCCGGCCTGTCCTCGGCCCTGCCGGAGCGGGGCGAGGAAGGCCGGTGGGCCTCCCTGGAAGAGCGGGTCTTCCTCGCCACCCAGGCCACCCAGGAGGAACAGCTCAGCCAGGTGCTCAAGGATCCCGATCCCCAGGTCTTCCGCCTGGCCCTGGAGAACCCCGCCCTGACCAGCCGCCTCCTTGCGGCGACGGTGCCGAATCTGGAGGCTGCTCGCGCGGAAATCATCGCCGCCCACCAGGACTGGGCCGCCGAGCCCCTGGTGGTCGAGGCGCTGGTGCACCATGCCCATCTCTCCGAATCGTCCGCGCTTCGGCTGCTTCCCAGCCTCCAGGGCCTGAAGCCCATGGTCGAGATCCTCCGGGACGCCCGCCTGCCCCACCTTGAAGTCAAGCGCAAGGCCCTCGAATCCCTCCGCGCCCTGTACCAGGCCATGGACGTCACGGACCGGATCACCGCGCTGCGCTCCTCCGGAGGCGAACTGATGCGGCACCTGCCCCAGGAGGTGCTCCAGGATGAGGAGACCCTCCGCCTCATGGTGTCCGATCGGCAGCTGGACCCCAGCATTCTCCTGCGGCTGGCCCGGAACAAGCTGACCCCCCGGGCCGTGCTCGAGCAGATCGCCGGGCATCCGGTCCTCATGGCCCATGCGGCCATCATGTCGGAGCTGCTCCTCAATCCCAAGACCCCCCGGGAGGCTGCGGCCCGGATCTGGGGTCTCCTTTCCGAAACCGAACAGCATCAGCTCCTCCGCAGCCCGCACCTGCCGGCCGTTCTTCGCTCTCTCGCCTGACCGCCGGGGCTCTCCTGCCCGGTCTCGCGTAAACGCCGGGCCCTTGCCCCCGTAGCCCAATTCCAGGAGCTCCCATGCCGTCCCCTTCCGTCCTCAAGCTGTCCCTCGCCATGGCCGCCATGTGCCTGGTCGTGGGGCCCGCTTGCCGGCCGAAACCGCGCGTGCCGGGCTGGGTCCAGGCCGCCCCCGGGGGAAGCCTCGCCGCCCTCTCCGGAGAAGCGGGCTGGATGCTCAATCGCAAGGAGGTGCAGTCCCTGATCTCCCGGGAACCCATGGTGGAGCGGGCCCTGGACCTCTTCCTCCAGAAGGCGCACATCAACCCGGCCACGGAAACGGGCCGTGTGACCTTCCACATCCTCGACATGCCCAGCCAGGCCCCGCAGAGTCTTCAGAAGGGACTCGAACACGCCCTGGTCCAGCTCAACCAGTTCAACGACCCCGCCGCCCTGCTGGCCGCCATGGCGGAAGCCTTCCCCCAGGAAGGCACCCTTCACCTCCAGGGCAAGGACTGGCCGCTCTACGTGATCCTCGACGTGGAGGCAAAGGGCACCAAGGCACACATCCGCGCCGCCAGCGACGAAAAGGGGCAGATCTGGCTCGGTTCCCTGGAAGGCCTGCAGCGCATGGCCTCGGAACCCAGCCTCGCCGCCACACCCGAAGCCGCCCTGGCAGCCGAGTGGATCAACGCCAAGGCCCCCTTCCAGGGTTACCTCAATGCCGAGTCCCTGCTCAGCGGCCTGCGCCAGAACCTGGATCAATCGATCATCAAGGACATGCCTCAGGGTGTCCACGACCTCTTCTGGAGCATCACCCCCGGCAAGGAGGAGGGTTCCGCGAAGGAACAGCCCATCCAGTTCGATCTGGCCCTCAGCGGCACCCCGGAGGGGATCAATCAGGTGACGCCTTGGCTCCAGCGGCTCGTGGCGGCGGCCAATGCCATCCAGGGCGGACCCGGGGCCGCTCCGGAGCTCATGCAGGAAAAACGGCGGGTGGGCCTCAGGGCCAGCCTCACCCCCGAGCAGTTGAAGCTGATCATGGAGAAACTCGGTCAGCCCGCCTTCTCGCTCTCCCGTCTCCCCCGGGGCCCCAAGGCATGAGCGCGGCCCTTTCCCTGCCTTCCGAGGGCGAATCGCCGGAATTCTGGATGGCGCAGCTCAAGGCTGGCCGGGAGGAAGCCCTGGCCCACCTTATGGCCCGCTTCGAACGGCCCCTGTTCGCCTTTCTCCACCGGCGCCTCCAGGGGGAATCGGGCGTGGTCCAGGAGCTGGCCCAGGAGGTTTTTCTCAAGTGTCTCCAGCATTGCCAACGATTTGAGGAAGGCCGCCCCGTGGCCGCGTGGCTTTTTACGCTGGCGGCTAATGCGGCGACCGACCATCTGCGTAGAAGAGGACGAGAGGTACCCCCTCCCGAGACCTTTGACGCACCGGATCCCCAACCATCCACCCCCTGGGAGTCCGTGGACCAAAGCCGCCGAATCCAGGCCCTACGTGGGGCTCTGGAGGGATTGACGCCCCGCCAGCGCAGCATGGTCGTTGCCTACTACGTCCACGAACAACCCGTGAAGCAGATCGCCCAGGACCTCGAATGCGCCGAGGGAACCGTCAAAGCCACCCTTTTCCAGAGCCTTCAGAAACTCCGTAAAACCCTTGGACCTCAGCCATGACTCTCCCCTTCGACCCCCAGCACCGTGACGATGACCGCTCTGAGGAAGCCCGTCGTTTCGACCTGCTCGAGCAGCCCGAACTCTGGCCGGAGGACCCGGCGGCCCAGGCCGAACTGGCCGAGCTCCTGGAGCTCCATCTGACCCTCAGCAGCCATGCCGTCGATCTGGAAGCCGCCCTCCTGGCCGAGGCCCAGAAACCCATTCCCACGCTCCGCACCAGCTGGAGCCACTCCTGGACCCTGGCTGCGGCCGCGGTCCTGCTGGTGGCCCTGGTGCCGGCGACCTACACCATCGTCCGCCTCCAGGGGCTCAAGGCCCTGGCCCAGGACACCGCCCGCCTCGAGGCCCTCGCCCAGAAGCGGACCCAGGATCGCGCCTGGATCGCCTTCTTCCGCCAGAGTTCCACCCTGCTCCGGGATTTCGAGCAGAATCCCGATTTCTGCAGCAAGGATGAGGAGGATCGGCGCCAGGAACGGGAAATGGCCGTGGCGCTCCTGGAAACAAGCCACCAGCTCGTGGGCCAGGGTGCCCCGACCCAGGAAGCTGAGGCCATCCGCGCCAACCTCCACGCCTGGCTCATGGAGCTGGCCGCCGAAGACAGCTGCCTGAGCATCCGGCGCGCCGAGGAGCTGCGCCAGTGGGCCTCCACCCATGCGCTCGAATCCAAGGCGGGACAGATGGAACAGCGGCTCCAGAGGGATGGCGCATGATCCTGTCCCTCTGCGCGCTCGCCCTACCCCTGCTGTCCTGGTCTCCCCTGGAGCCCGCTCCCATGCCCGTGCTGACCAGCGCGGAGGCCCCTGCGGATGCCCTTTACAGGCATGCCCGGGACCTGCGTTACGGCCAGAAGTGGTACCAGGCCGCCCAGGCCTACCGCCTCATGATCCACGATTACCCTGCCTCCTCCCGGGTGGTGGATGCCCGCTACTGGCTGGCTTCCTGCCTCGAGCAGGACCAGCGCTGGGACGAGGCGAGCGAGGCCTACACCGATTTCCTCATGAAGCATCCCGACCAGCGGATGTTCGGCAAGGAGGCCCGTCTCAACCGGGTCCGCTGCTGGGGCATCCGCCAGTGGGACAACCCCGGCGCCGAGGCCGGACTTGTTTCCGAGCTGGGTGGCAACCTGGAGGAAGTGCGCCTCGCCGCGGCCCTTCAGTTGGCCCGCCGCAAGGATCGCCGCGCCATTCCCGTCCTCCAGGGCGCCCTGCAGGGCGGTCCTTCCGCCGAAGCCTGCCGCCTCGCCCTGGTCGCCATGGGCGTCCAGCCCCAGACCCAGGGCCCGGCCCAGGGCCGGTTCCTGGTGGTGCGCATCAAGGAACGGGGCAAACCCGATGTGGTCTCCATCCGCCTGACCTTGGGCCTCGCCCGGGCCGTGGGCGGA
Source organism: Geothrix sp. (assembly GCA_035255365.1). Taxonomy (GTDB): domain Bacteria; phylum Acidobacteriota; class Holophagae; order Holophagales; family Holophagaceae; genus Geothrix. The sequence continues at coordinate 9,347 of DATEZS010000086.1, read as the reverse complement.
TACCTGTCCGATGAGCAGCTGCAGCAGGCCCGCAAGAAGGGCATCAACCTCGACGGCATCATGGACGAGGCCCTGAATGTGCCCAAGGGGACCGAGCTGTTCAGCCTCGATGACGGCAAGAGCACCGTCACGGTCACTGTGGAGTAGGGAGGCGAGCGGATACCCTGAAGGGAACGAGGCCCCATGCCGCCCCTCCAGCGCTTCTTCCGCCAGCACCTGAAACCCTACCTGCCCGGCACCCTGCTGGGCGGGTTGCTCTTCAGCGTGGGCAACAGCATCCAGGCCCTCATCCTTGTGGCCCTGAAGCTCATGTTCGATCACCAGTTCGCCATGAGCAGCGGCCCCGCCCAGCTGCCCAAGGCCGCCCAGACCCTCACGGGGCTCATGCCCCATCTCAAGGCCCTCCAGTCCTCCATCTACTTCATCCCGGGCCTCATCGCCGCCCTCTTCTTCCTCCGCGGCGTCTTCATCTACGCCGCGACGGTGCTGGTGGCCCGCAGCGGCATGAAGGCCGTGCGGGATCTCCGGGTAAGACTCTTCGAGCGGGTGCTGGCCCAGGATCCGGCGTTCTTCCAGAAGCATCCCGTGGGCGAGCTCATGAACCGCGTGCTGGGCGATGTGGGCATGATCCAGAACCTGGCCTCCAGCCAGGTGGCTGACATCTTCAAGCAGACCACCATGGCCGCGGTGATGGTGGTCTACATCGTGCGCACGGACTGGCGTCTCGCGCTGGCCCTGGTGGCCTTGTTCCCCCTCGTCTTCATGCCCATCAAGAGCATTTCCAAGCTCATCCGGCGCCAGGGCCACCGGGCCCAATCCAGCGCCGACGTCCTGCTCCAGCGGCTCAAGGAAGTGCTATCGAACATGCGCGTGGTGAAGGCCTTCGCCCGGGAGGACTACGAAGGGCGGCGCTTCAGCGAGCAGAGCCACGGCCTCTACCGGCTGGGCATGAAGGTGGTGCGGATCCAGAGCCTGTCCAGCCCCATCATGGAAAGCGTGGGCGGTCTCCTGCTGGCGGGCCTCGCGCTCTACGGCGCCGTGCGCATCCGCAGCGGCGCCATGACCGGCGGGGATTTCCTCGTGTTCCTCCTGGCCATCTACCAGCTCTACGATCCCATCCGCCACCTCACCAAGATGGCCGCGGACGTGCAGATGAGCACCGTGGCCCTGGAGCGCATCTTCTCGCTGATGGATTCCCAGCCTTCCCTGGTGGCTCCGGCCCAGCCCGCCCCGGTGCCCGACAGGCCCACCCTGCTCCGCTTCGAGGATGTGTCCTTCGCCTATGACGAGCGCCACCCGGTGCTGCGGCGCATCGATCTGGAGATCCACGCCGGGGAGACCGTGGCGCTGGTGGGCGGCAGCGGCGGCGGGAAGACCACCCTGGTGAACCTGGTGCCCCGCTTCTTCGATCCCAGCTCGGGACGACTCACCCTGGATGGCCGGGACCTGCGCGACTTCGATCCCCGGGAGCTGCGCAAGCACATCGGCATCGTCACCCAGGAGACGCTGCTCTTCCTGGATACCGTGCACGACAACATCGCCTACGGCCTCGAGGCCAGCCGCGAGGCGGTGATCTCCGCCGCCCGGAAGGCCCACGCCCACGACTTCATCATGGCCCTGCCCAAGGGCTACGACACGCCCCTGGCCGAGACCGGATCGAGCGTGAGCGGCGGCCAGCGGCAGCGCCTCGCCATCGCCCGGGCCCTGCTCCAGGATCCGCCCATCCTCATCCTCGACGAAGCCACCAGCGCCCTGGACACGGACAGCGAGCGCGCGGTGCAGGCGGCCCTGGAAACGCTCATGGAAAACCGCACCACCCTGGTCATCGCCCATCGCCTCAGCACCATCCAGCGCGCCACCCGCATCTGCGCCCTCAAGCAGGGCCGCATCGTGGAGCAGGGCACCCACGACGCGCTGCTGGCCATGCAGGGCGAGTACGCCCGGCTGCACAAGCTGCAGTTCGCGGAAGGCTGATGCTCCGTTCCGCGTTCCACTTCGACCTCCCCCCGGAACTCATCGCCCAGCATCCCGCGGCGGATCGGGACGGGGCGCGCCTCCTGGTGGTGGATGCGCGGACCGGTTCCTGGTCCCATCGCACCATCCGCGACCTGCCCGAACTGGTGCCTCCCGGTAGCATCTGCGTGCCCAACGACGTGCGCGTCCGCCATGCGCGGCTCTTTCTCCGCCGCGCCGGGGGCGGCGCCGGGGAAGCCCTGCTCCTGCGCAGCCTGGGTGCCGGCGTGTTCGAAGCCATGGTGAAACCGGGCGCCCGGCTCAAGCCTGGCGCCGTCGCGACGGTGGTGGATCCCGCTTCCGGCGCTCGTCTCGCCTCGGTGGACGTCCTGGAAACGCTGCCCGAAGGCCTGCGTGCCGTCCGGGTCCATGGCGATCACGACCTGAATTGGGACGAGATCGATCGCATCGGCCGCCTGCCCTTGCCTCCCTACATCGAGCACCTGGCCGAGGCGGAGGACGAGACCCGCTACCAGACCGTCTTCGCGGCGCTGGAAGGCGAGGCCGTGGCGGCCCCCACGGCGGGACTCCACTTCACGCCGGAGCTCATCGAGACCCTCCTTGCCCGCGGCTGCGCCTGGTTCCCCGTGCGCCTGCACGTGGGCCTCGGCACTTTCCGCCCCATGACCGCCGAGCGCCTGGAAGACCACGCCATGCACGAAGAGCGCTTCGAGATTCCGGAGGCCTCCGCCGCCGTGCTGGAGCCGCGCTTCCGGGACCGCGCAAGGCCCGTGCTCTGTGTGGGCACCACCTCGCTGCGGACCCTTGAAGGGGCCTGGGATGGCGACCATCTCCAGCGGCAGGGAGCCACCCGCCTCTTCATCACGCCGGGGTACCAGCTCCGCACTGCGGACCACCTGCTCACCAACTTCCACCTGCCCGAAAGCACCCTCTTCGTGCTGGTGTCCACCCTGCTGGGCCTGGATCTGGCCCAGGCCGCCTACGCCGAGGCCGTGCGGGAGCGGTACAGATTCTTCAGCTATGGCGACGCCATGCTCATTCTCAATGCCCGGCCCAGCGCCCCGTGATTCGCTCCCTGTGGGGCCCCGCTCCGCAGGCGACATTCAGTCGCCTGCTCCACGACCCACATGGTTACGACTTCAGCTATGGCGACGCCATGCTGATCCTGAACGCGCGCCGTTCCTGCTGAACTCTGGATAAAGCAGGCGCGCGGCTTGGCCTCGCGCCTGCGTGGGGGCCCGGGGGTATGCGCGCAGCGCGGAACCCCCGGACAGCTACAGATAATCCACGAACTGGTGGACCACCGGGATCAGGTGGCGCTTGCCTTTGGTGGCCTGCAGGATGCTGGTCACGGACATGCCCAGGCACCAGAGCAGCCATAGGGGCAGGAAGAAGCGGGTGGAGATGGTGCCGAAGATCGGGAACATTCCGATGATGATCATGGCCAGGGTGAACACGCATTCCGCGAAGGCCAGGATCACGCCCTGGCGGGCATGCCAGTGCAGTTCCGCGTCTTCCCGGTTGTGCATGTAGGGCAGGAAGGCCCAGGGCCCGGCATAGCAGTAGATCAGGTCTCGCAGGCGCTCCCCCACGAAGAGGGGAGCAGGCGCATCCAGGGGCACGGCAACCTCCAGATTGAGGATAGCGCAAGCGGGCGGTCCGCTCTTCACCTTCCCCCCACCGCCACCAGCAGCGCCAGGAGGAGGATGACCCCCACATAGATCTGTTTGAGCCGCGCACCCCGCAGGCGGGTGGCGACCCGCGCGCCCAGCAGGGCCCCGACGGCGAAGCCCAGGGCGACTCCCGCCACCGCCATCCAGGGCAGGCCGCCCTGGGCCTTGGCGTAGACCCATACGCCTGGCAGACCGATGGGCGGCAGGAGCATGATCAGGGTCGTGAGCTGGGCCGCGTGCTGGGTCATGCGGAATCGGGACGCCAGCAGGGGCACCATCACCACGGCCCCGCCCAGCCCGGTCAGTCCCGAGATCAATCCGCCCAGGAAGCCGATGGGTGCGCCCCCCACCCAGATCCCCGGGCCGCCCGCCCCGGCTCCGGAGGCCTGCTCGGCGCCCGGAACGGGTTCCTTCCGGGTGAGGGTAAGCAGGGCCAGGCCCATCAGGAGCAGGCAGAAGCCCCACCTGAGGAGGGTTCCGCTGAGCAGGTTGGCCACGCGGGCCCCGGCATAGATGCCCACTAGGAACGCTAAAATCAGCACGCCTACCAGCGGGAGCGAGGCCCTGATGCCCCGCTTCCAGTACTCCAGGACGGCGGGAAGACCGATGGGAAGCAGCATGGCGGCCAGGGTGGCGCCCTGGGCCCGGTGCTGATCGAGGTGGAGTCCGACGCTCAGCAGGGGCACCATGACGATGCCGCCACCCAAGCCGAAAAGGCCCGACAGCACCCCTCCGCACAGTCCGGCTCCCAGCCCTGCCGCCAATGGGTTCATGGTCCCTTGCCCCCCTCCCGGGATTCTGGCCGCGCCTGTGTTCCAATGGAAGGAGGGAGGCCCGGGTGCAGGTCCAGCTGAATGATGATGTGGTGCTCGACAGCCGGAGGGCGGTATGGCTGCCCCGCCAGAAGACCCTGGTGCTCTCCGATTTCTTCATCGGACTGGGCGCTGCGCGGCGCCGTCGGCCCGATCCCATGCCCGCCACCCCCCAGCAGGATCTCTGGGAACGGACCTTCAGCCTCATCGAGAGCTATGCCCCCGAACAGATCGCCCTGCTGGGCGACCTGAAGCCCAACCAGGGCAACCTGGAAGGGGACGAAGCGGAAGAACTGCGCGCCATCTTCCGCAAACTGGCCGCCGGGGGCCGCACGGTCGTCCAGGTGGTGGGCCATCCCGAGCGCAGTTCCGGCCCCGTCCTCGACGACTGCGGCATCCAGCCCGTGGAGCAGCACCGGGTGGGTCCCTACACTCTCATGCACCGGCGCCGCATCTTCGTCTATCCCCGCCATGATTCCAACCAGGGTTTCTGGATCAACGGGGGAGTGCATCCCCTGTTCGCGGTGCCCAACCAGGGCCCCTCCGGTGAACCCGACTGGCTGCGCCTGCCGACCTTCCTCTACACGGGCTTTGCCCTGGTGATGCCCCCCTTCGTGAGCTACGCCCAGGGCTTCGAAGTCATCCAGGCCGAGCGCCTCCCGCGCCAGGCCCGGGCCTGGAGCCTCCTGGGCGACCGCATCAGCCCCCTGGACCTGCCCAACCTGCCCCCGGCTCCCGAGAGCCTGCGGACCCTCACCCGGCCTGCGCGCCGGGGCCGCGAGGGCGAGAAGGAAAAAGATCGCTAGGGCCCGTTTTTAAATGGGCTAGGGGTTCTTGCGCTTCGGCAGCGGCGCTCCGCCCGTGAGCCTGCGCCCATCGTCCAGGGTCAGGTCCCAGCCCAGGCGATCACCCTTTTTCAGGCTCAGCCGCTTGAAGGTGCCCGCCGGGAACTCGACGAAGTACCGGGACAGCACGTTTCCGCCATAGGTCGGGCAATCCTCCCCGCGCATGGGGCTGCAGGGCGGGACATGCTCGACCAGTTCCACGACCTTGCCTTCCGCATCCAGCCAGGCCACATCCAGGGCGATGAGGCAGTTCTTCATCCAGATGGGCACATTGCCGTCCTCGCCATAGACGAAGAACATGCACCGGTCCTTCGCCAGGCTTTGCCGGTACATCAGGCCCTTGGCCGTCTCCTGCGGGGTGACCGCCACCTCCGCCATGAACGAGTGCTGACGGAAAGCCACCGTGCCTCCCCCGCCAGCCAGGAGCGGCAGGGAAAGCAGCACAGCAAACAATCGACGCATGAAAGCTCCTCAACGGTCTGGGTCATTCCGGTCGCAGCAGGCAGCCACCGGATGACGACCATGATAGCCCGGGGAGCAAAGAATCACGCCCTCAGCCACTCCGCCACGCGATCCGCGTCGCCCGTGCTGTGGTACCCGTGAAATGCGATGCGGAAATACCCCTCACGAACCGACGCGAAAATGCCATGGCGATAGCCGCTGGTGAGCAGCCGGTTGAGGCCTTCTGGCCCCAGTCCCCGATGGTGAAGGGAAAGGATGGAACCCAGCCGGTCCGCCTCCAGCAATCCGGAGAGCCGGTTCGCCTCCCGCCCCCAGGAAGAAACGTTCAGGGCCCGGAGGAGCTGCTGCTGGAGCCGTTTCACGTGGTCCGCGATGGCGGGCACGCCCGGTTCCTGGATCAGTCGCAGGGATTCCAGCAAGGCCGAGCTGTGCAGCAGATTGGGCCCGCCTGGCTCCAGGGCCCTGCCATCGCCCAGCCAGGCCCGGTCGAAATCTGTGGAGGGCCTGGTGAAATCCGTGGCCTGCTCCACGGACAGCCAGCTTCCCGAAGGCGACAGGGATTGTCGAAACGTTTCCTCGGTCCACAGGAAGCCCAGCCCCTGGGGGGCCAGCAGCCCCTTGTGGCCACCGCTGGCAAAAGCGGACAGGCCCTCGCAGGTCGCGGGCACAGTTCCCGCGCCCTGGATGCCATCCACCACCAGATGCACGCCCCGCTCGGCGCAGCCGGCGGCCAGCCTCGCCAGATCCAGCTTCAACCCATCCTGGAACCGGACCCAGGAGACGGCGAGGAGCTTCGTATTGGGCCCAAGGGCTTCCAGCAACCTTGTTTCAGGTTCCGCCTCGGCGGTGGGAGGCGCAGTCAACCAGGCCTCGGCACCGGCGGCATGCCCTTCCCACAGAGGTACTTCGCGAAAGCGGACGCCACGGCTCCGCAGCGCCAGCCAGGGCCAGGCGTTGGAAGGGAACTCCCCCAGGGGCGCCACCACCTCATCGCCCACCGCCCAGGGGAAGCCCTGGGCCACGGCCACCAGCCCCGAAGACGTCGTGGCCGTGAGGCTGATGTCCTCCGCCCGGCCCCCGAGAAGGGCCGCGGCTTCAGCCCGCAGCGCTGCGGGGATGCCCTGGAAATCCTCTTCCCAGCGCACCTGCCAGGGCTGCATCTCCTTGAACATGAAAGCCCGCACGGCCCGCATGGACGCACGGGGGACCGGGCCTTCGGAGCAGTGCATCACCCAGAGATGGTCGTCATCCAGATGGAAGAGGGCTGGGTTGATTGGTGGGGCGATCATCCCTTGCCTGAGGCCAGGAGGGCCTTGAGGCCCACGGGGAACAGGGGTTCCACGATCTGCCGCACGGCGGCGGCATACTGCTGGATCTCCCACTGGGCGTGGTGGTCGGCCCGCAGACGGATGAAGTGGGCCACCGCCTGGAGGCTCACGGTCCAGTAGACCTCGGAGTAGAGGCCTACCGGGAGCACGCACCGGGCCTGCTCCCGGCAGACGCCCAGGGAAAGCAGCTCCTTGTAGTGGGAGACGGAGCTCCGACAGCTCTCCAGGTAGGACGACATGGCCCGGGTGTGCAATTCCTCCTGGATCGTCCCCTCGCTGCCCTGCTTGTTGACCTTGGCCTGGCGCCGGAAGTACTCCGGGATATAGAACTCCTCTTCGGGAAACTCCACATACCTTCCGGAAATCTCGTTGAACTCCGACCCGATCCGGTGCTTCATCCACTGGCGGAACACGAAGATGGGCGCCTTCACGTGCAGCGTGAGCGCCGTGTGGCGGAAGGGGGAGGTGTGCTCATGCTCCGCCAGGTACGTCACCAGCTTGGCGTCACCCTCCTCGAAGACCTCCTTCTGCTTGCCGAAGGACACTCGCGCCGCGTTCGCCACGGAGAGATCCGACCCCATGTGGTCGATGAGGCGCACGAAGCCTTTGTCGAGAACCTTGATTTCGGGATGGGACATGGCGACTCCACTGGGTAGCCCAGTGTACCTGGGAGGAATGCCGGTTATCGTCCACCTTAATCCTGCCCCCATCAATCCTTTTGAGCCGGAGGTATGCCTGACGGGTCATTCCCTGAGAGAATGGGGATCCCGGCCATTCCGGGAGCTTCCCAGGAGGTTGGTGCCCAGCCCCTGGGCCTCACTGCTGGATCCTCGTAATTCTGCCCATCCTTCCGCCTCGCATTCAGCCACATTCCTCTGGGAGACAGTCATGAAGTTCTTCTTCGCCCCTTCGGGGCTTAGGGCTTGAACATTCTGGTCTCACCCATCTTTCCGCCTCGCATTCAGCCACATTCCCCTGGGAGACAGTCATGAAGTTCTTTATCGACACCGCCAACATCGACGAGATCAAGCGCATCAACCAGCTGGGGGTCCTGGACGGGGTGACCACCAACCCCAGCCTCATCGCCAAGGAGACCGGCAAGCCCTTCGAGGCCATCATCGCGGAGATCTGTGACATCGTGGATGGCCCCATCAGCGCCGAGGTCATCGGCCTGGAGGCCCCCGCCATGATCCAGGAGGGCCTGAAGCTGGCCAAGATCCACGAGAACGTGGTGGTGAAGCTGCCGCTGATCGCCGAGGGCCTCAAGGCGTGCAAGGCCCTGACCTCCGAAGGCATCAACACCAACGTGACCCTCTGCTTCAGCGCCACCCAGGCCCTCATGGCCGCCAAGGCCGGCGCCACCTACGTGAGCCCCTTCGTGGGCCGCCTGGACGACATCAACCTCGACGGCATGGAGCTGATCCGCGAGATCGTGGCCATCTTCGAGAACTACGAGTTCGACACCCAGTGCCTGGCCGCCTCCATCCGCCAGCCCCGGCATGTCACCGACGCGGCCCTGGCCGGCGCCCACGTGGCCACCATCCCCACCAAGGTCTTCGACCAGATGCTGAAGCACCCCCTCACCGACAAGGGCGTGGAGGGCTTCCTGGCGGATTGGAAAAAGGGCGGCCGATAACTTCCCGATTCATTCGTCAAGCGGAGCGTTAAGCCGTTCCGTCAATTCGTGACCGAATCGTAAAGAGGGCTCGATACCATGACCCCTGGCCCCACTCGGGCCGGAGGTCCTGTATGGATGCCATCACGTCTGTCCTGCGCCGCTGCGAGATCTTCTCGGGCCTGTCCGACCCAGACCTGGGCCTGATCGCCAAGGCCGCCCGTCGGCGGGAGGTCCCCGCGGACACCCGCCTCTTCACCCAGGGCGACCCCCGCAAGGGCGCCACGGTCATCGCGGAGGGCCGCGTCGAGATCACCCGCGACAACGGCGACGGACCGGAGCCCGTGGTGATCCTGGGCCCCGGCGATGTGGCCGGCGAGCAGTCCTTCCTGGCCCCCAGCCCCCATTCGGCCACGGCCACCACCCTCACCCCCGCCGTGCTCCTGGACCTGGACCGCGAGACCGTCCTCCAGAGCCTCGGCCAGGACGGGGCCGCGGCCATCGCGGTGCTCAGCAAGGTCGCCAACGTGCTCCACCGGCGCATCCTGTACTCGGCCACCCCGCGCACCGGGCGCGAGCAGGCCTACGCCAGCGGCCAGACGCGGCGGGAATCGGACCTCATCGGCCCCCTGGACGTG
>DATEZS010000085.1:0-69508 GCA_035255365.1 Geothrix sp. | reverse complement strand
GGCATCAGCCGCACCAGCGAGCTGGTGGAGCTGGGCACCCAGCTGGAGATCATCCAGAAGAGCGGCTCCTGGTACAGCTACAAGGACAGCCGCCTGGGCCAGGGCGCCGAGAACGTGAAGAAGCTCTTCACCGACAACCCCGAGCTGGCCGACGAGGTCGAGGGCCTCATCCGCGAGCGCCTCGGCATGAAGGCCACGGTCGAAGTCTAGAACCCATCCCCCTGCGCGCCCTTGGAAGGGGTCGGCAGACGGCGGCGGCCCTCCAAGGCCGTCGCCGTTTTTTGAGACCCGGGCAAGGGGGGCGGTCCGCCGATTCCTGTCACGTCAGCTATCATGGCCGGTCCCTCCGAGGTGCTCATGGCCAGCCCAGCCTTCCAGGTCGAGACCGTCCACCTGTCGCAGTTCCGCGAGGGCAGCCCCCGGGACCGCACCGAGTTCATCCGGGTGCTGGGCGACAGCTTCCGGCATACCGGCTTCGTGAAGGTGGACGGCCACCAGGTCCGCCCGGCCGACGTGGATGGCGCCTACGCCGCCGCGAAGGCCTTTTTCGCCCTGCCCGAGGAGGTCAAGCGCCGCTACCAGGTGCCCGGCACCGGCGGGGCCCGGGGCTTCACGCCCTTCGGCAGCGAGCACGCCAAGGACAACCCCGTGGGCGACCTCAAGGAGTTCTGGCACGTGGGCCAGGAGCTGCCTGCGAACCATCCCCTCAAGGCCACCTACGGCGACAACCTTTGGCCCGACGCCGAGGTGCCGGGCTTCAGGGCCCACACCCTGGCCCTCTACCGGGCCTTGGAGGACTGCGCGGGCACCCTGCTGGAGGCCCTGGCCCTCTACCTTGGCCTGCCGGAGCGCAGCCTCGCGGACATGATCCGCGACGGCAATTCCATCCTGCGCATCATCCACTACCCCGCCCTGCGGGAGCGGTACATCCAGGGCGGCGTGCGCAGCTCCGCCCACGAGGACATCAACCTCATCACCCTGCTGCCCGCCGCCACGGATTCAGGCCTGCAGCTGCTGGACCGCGACGGCGCCTGGCACGCGGTGGACGGGCTCGCGGGGGAGATCGTGGCGGACGCCGGCGACATGCTGAGCCGCCACGTGAACCTGAAGATCCCCAGCACCACCCACCGCGTGGTGAACCCAGATGATCCGGACGCCGTACGCTACTCCATGCCCTTCTTCTGCCACCCCCGGCCCGAGGTGGTGCTGGATTGCCCGCCGCAACTCCTGGAGCCCGGCGAGGCCAAGCGCTTCGAGCCCATCACCGCGAACGCTTTTTTGCTCCAGCGGCTGCGGGAGATCGGCCTGATCTGATCCGGCTGATGGCGGCCTGCAGGCGGGCCGCGCCCTCGGGATTCAGGTTCTCCAGGCGCGCCTGCACCTGCTGGGCCTCCTCCCGGCGCGCCAGGTCGGCGAGCAGCAGGCCCAGGTCCAGCCAGAGATCGGCATTCAGTGGACGGTACCGCAGCGCCACCCGGAAGGTCTCCACTGCGGCCGTCCCGTGGCCCGCCATGCGCTGGCAGTGGGCCAGGCGCGCCCAGGTATCGCCGTCGTCCGCCTGCAAGGAGAGGCCCCGCTGGAGGGCCGCCTCGGCCTCGGCGAAGCGGCGGCCATTCATGCGGGCGCTGCCCAGGTTCGCCCAGGCGAGGGCGTAGGCCGGCTCCAGGCGGAGCGCCTCCTGGAAGGCCCGCTCCGCCTCGTCGAACTGGTTCTGGAGGTCCAGGGCCACGCCCAAGTTGTTCCAGGTCTTCGCATCCTGGCGGAGCGAAAGCGCGCGGCGGTAGGCCGCGACGCTTTCCTCCAGCGCCGCGCCCGAGACCGACGAGCCCGGCCCCGATTCCGCGGCGGTGCGGGCGGCCCGGTCGCGGGCCAGGCCCAGGGCCAGCCAGGCGTTGCCGTCCTCTGGCAGGTCCCGCACCCACTGGCGAGCCGCGCCCTCCCAGGCCGGCCAGTTGCGGGGATCCTGCGACAGCCGCTCGAGCAGCTCCGTGCCCCGGTCGGCGAGGCTCCCCGCGGGGCGGGCCTCCGCCAGCCCTTCGGGCTCGGCGGCCAGGACCTGGATCCAGGCCACGGGCACGGAGAAATTCAGGCGGGGGCTCGGCGTGAAGGTGAGGGTCGTGAGGCCCAGCAGGCGGCCCTCGGCGTCGAAGAGCCCGCCGCCGCTGTTCCCGGGCAGGGTGAGGGCATCACTCTGGAGCAGGCGGCCGTCGCCGTGGTGCCAGATGCCGCGCAGGTGGCCACGGGTGGCGGTCAGCCGGGCGCCGGGATAGCCCACGGCCATCACCGGCTGGCCGGGCTCGCTCGGCTCGGGCGCCACGCGGGCCGCCGGCACCGTCAGCCCCGGGACGTACAGGAGGCAGAGGTCGTGGGGCAGGTCCTGGCGCACCCGAACCACCGGCCAGGAGGTGAGTCCCTGCTGCACGGAATGGCCCCGGGTGCCCCGGGCCACGTGGGCGTTCGTGGCGACCAGCCCCGGCGCCACCACCACGCCGCTGCCCTGGTAGATGTGCCCCCCGCCGATGCGGCTTTGGACCAGCACCACGGAAGCCTGCGCCGACGCCAGCGCCGGAGAGACGGCCTCAAGGGGGGGATCGGACACGGCCTCCTGGGCGGACGCCGCCCCCTGGATCGCCAGGAGGAGCAGCCAGCCCGGCAGCCTCATTCCGCGTCCTGCACACCCAGCCCGGCGCCCTGCAGGTGCCGCGGCAGCGGAGCGGTCCCCTGCGCGGCGCCCTGGGCGTTCAAGGGGCCGCCAGGCGCCGGCCGGGGGGTGGCGCGGCGCTCTGTGCCCTGGCGCTCCGTGCCGCGCCGTTCCGCACCCTGGGCCTGGAGGCCCTTCATCTGCTCGGCGGTGGCGAAGCATTCCAGCCGTGCCAGCTGTTCGGCCGTGGGGAAGCCCTCGTAGCGCACGCGCCGGGGGCCCCAGATGCTCACGGCCTCGCCCCTGATCTCGTGGATGCGGGGCAGGGTCTGCCGCGCGTAGATGCCCAGGGCTGCGCCGCCGGCATCGACGAAGCCGACGAGATCCGTTTCCGGCAGGAGGGCCGGGGCGCCGCCCGTCCACAGCGCCATGGTGAGGGGCTTGCCCTGGCTGGATTTCAGCAGGCTCACCGGCGCGGGACGGCCCAGGGCCGGGTCGAGGTCCTGTTCCTGCTGGCGCAGGGCCTCGATGAGGTCGAGGTGCTTCAGCTCCCGCTGGGGCGCCGACATGGGATGGGGATCCTGCAGCCGCGCGGTCATCAGGGCATCGCCGATGCGCTCGATGACGGCCAGTTGCAGAGGACGCGCGCCGGATTGCAGCGTGCGGGCCACCTCGTCCATGAGCTTGGGCAGCAGGATCTGGGGCACCGCGAACAGGGCGTCCGCCGCGGGAATGGCCAGGAAGGGGTGCTGGTCCTTGAAGAGGCTCTGCCAGACTTCGGGCAGCAGCAGGCGGGCCGAATCCAGGCCGTCGCGCCAGGGGCTGCGGTAGGCGCCGGAGGGCAGCCGCTCGAAGGTGGCGCCCTGGCTCCGGTGCCGCAGGTGGTCGAGGGCCAGGTCCAGGACGTCGTCGGCCGTCTGGTCCCACAGCCTCAGCCACGCGGAGGGCATCACCACCTCGCCCACGCGGATCCGCTGGCTCAGGCCGTCGATGAAGCCGCGGCTCCAGCGGCCCTCCCGCTCAGCTAGCCAGGCGGGAACCAACTCGGGCAGCAGGTGATCCTGGGCATCCACCCAGGGCTCGGGCAGGGGCAGGCCCTGGTGCTGGACCTCTGCCACGGCGTCGACCCAGGCCTCCCGTTCCTCGGCCTTCCGGTGCGCCTCGAAGGCCGGCACCAGCGCCGCCAGCCCGGGCAGCTCCGCGGGCAGGCCCCGGGCTTCCAGGAGCCCGGCGAGCCCAGGCAGGGGCGCCTCGTCGGCGCGGGAACGGAATCGATCGAAAAAGCCCATGGTTTCAGGTCCACCCAAACAAACCATTGTGACCGGGCGGAGGGAATTATGCTTGAGGGATATGGCGCCGCTCGACACCCTGGGCCGACCCCTCAAGGCCCTCCGCATTTCGGTCACCGACCGCTGCAACTTCCGTTGCGGGTACTGCATGCCCAAGGAGGTCTTCGGCCCCGACCACCCCTTCCTCCCGCGGGAGGCCCTGCTCACCTTCGAGGAGATCACCCGCCTCACCCGGATCTTCACCAGCCTGGGCGTCGCCAAGGTCCGCCTCACGGGGGGTGAGCCCCTGCTCCGGCGGGAGCTGCCGGCCCTGGTGCGGATGCTCGCGGGCCTCCCCGGCCTGGAGGACCTGGCCCTGACCTCCAACGGCGTGCTGCTCCCGGACCTGGCGCCCGCCCTGAAAGCGGCGGGCCTCCGCCGGGTGACCGTGAGCCTCGACACCCTCCGCCCCGACCGCTTCCAGGCCCTGGCGGACACGGACCTGCCCCTCGCCCGGGTGCTGGCCGGCATTGACGCCGCCCGCGCGGCGGGGTTCGGGCCCCTCAAGCTCAACTGCGTGCTGCAGCGGGGCGTGAACGACGACGAGATCCTCGACCTCGCCGCCTACGCCCGGGACGGGGGCCATTCCCTTCGCTTCATCGAGTTCATGGACGTGGGCACCACCAACGGGTGGCGCATGGCGACCGTGGTTCCCGCCGAGGAGGTGCGCGCCCTGCTGCATAGCCGCTGGCCCCTCGAGCCGCTGCCGCCCGACCAGGACGCCGTGGCCCGCGAATGGCGCTACCGGGATGGCAAGGGCGACGTGGGCCTAATCGCCTCCGTCACCGCGCCGTTCTGCCGGGGCTGCGACCGGGCCCGCCTCTCCGCCGACGGCCACCTCTACACCTGCCTCTTCGCCGGCCAGGGGCTCGACCTCCTTGGCTTCCTGCGCGGCGGGCACAGCGACGCCGACATCACGTCCCTGGTTGCCTCCCACTGGAAGCGCCGCTCCGACCGGTATTCGGAATTGCGGCGCAGCGAGACCCCCGGCCTGCCCCGGGTCGAGATGTCCCACATCGGCGGCTGATCCAGAGGCATCCCATGCGTGTCCTTCCCCTCCTGACCTTCGCGGTTCTGACGACCCTCCTCCCGGCGGCGCCGCCTCCCATGAAGGGGCCCGCCGCCGTGGTCCACGGCGGCGCCGGCAGCCCGCGGGCCCGCATGGACGGCACCGACAAGGCCGCCGCGAAGGCCCTGGCGACGCTGAAGGCCGGCGGCACGGCGCTCGACGGCGCCCTGGCCGGCGTGGTGGCGCTGGAGGACGACCCGCGCTTCAACGCGGGCACCGGCGCCAATATCCGCCTGGATGGCAAGACCATCCAGATGGACGCGGCCTGCATGGATGGCGCCACCGGGGCTTTCGGCGCCGTGGCCGCCATCGAGCGGGTGAAGAACCCTGTGCTCGTGGCGCGGAAGATCATGGACACGCCCCACATCCTCATCGTGGGGGACGGCGCCACCCGCTTCGCGAGGGCCATGGGCTTCCCCGACTACGATCCCACCTGCGCCGAGAACCGGGCCCGCTTCGAGCGGGTGCGGGACATCCTCAAGGGTTCGGATCCCCGCCAGATCGAGGCCTGGAAGCGCTACGACTGGAAGAAGGCCTGGAACTTCCCCGGGCCCCTGAAGGAGGCCCTGGGTTCGCCGGACACGGTGGGCTGTGTCGCGCGCGACGCGAAGGGCGGCTTCGCCGCCGCCATCAGCACCGGCGGCACCACCATCACCTTCTACGGCCGCGTGGGGGACGTGCCCATGTACGGCGCGGGCATCTACGCGGGCCCGAAGGGCGCCGTGGCCTGCACCGGCAACGGCGAGGACATCGTGAAGCGCCTGGTGGCGAAGGCCGCCTATGACCTGCTGGCCTCGGGCCTGCCCGCCCAGGAGGCCGTGGACCGCACCTTGGCTGCCTTCCCGGCCAACGTAGACCTGGGCCTGGTGGCCATCGGCCCCGACAGCGCCGGGGGCGGATGCAACTTCTCGGCGGAGAAACGGGCCTTCGTGACGGACTACCGGAACCAGATGGCCTGGAGCCAGGCCCAGTAGGCGGCCAGCGCCCTCCGTCTCAGCGCCCGGCGACCCCGGCCTGCGGATAGCTGCCCAGCACCTTCAGCGAAGCGCAGGCGCCCCGCAGCTCCGCCAGGGCTTCCCTCATGAGCGCCTCCTCGGCGTGGCCTTCCACGTCGAGGAAGAACGCGTACTCCCAGAGCTTCCGCCGCGTGGGGCGGCTCTGGATGCGGCTGAGGTTGAGGCCTCGGCGGGCCAGCGGTTCCAGTAGCCGCAGCAGGGCGCCAGGCCCGTCCTGGGCCATGGCCAGCAGCGTGGTGCGGTCCTGGCCCGTGGGCTCGGCGGCCTTGGGCCCCAGCACCAGGAAGCGGGTGGCGTTGGCGGCGAGATCCTGGATGCGCGCCTCGGCCACCTTCAGCCCGAACAGTTCCGCAGCCAGCTCGGAAGCCACCGCGGCGCCCTCGCCGTCCTCCCGCGCCAGGCGGGCGGCTTCCGACGTGGAGGGCGCCTCGACGCGGTCCGCCTGGGGGAGGTGCGCCTCCAGCCACCGGCGGCACTGGCCCAGGGCCTGGGGATGGGAGTACACCCGGCGGACGGCACCCAGGTCGAGGTCGGGCCGCAGCAGCAGGGCCTGGTCCACCGGCAGCAGGATCTCCGCGCAGATCTGCAGCGGGCTGTCCAGGAAGGCGTCCAGGGTGGAATCCACGGCGCCCTCGGTGGCATTCTCCACGGGCACCACGCCGTAGTCCGCCTGCTGGCGCTCCACGGCCTTGAACACCGCCTGGATGGTGCCCTGGGGCAGCGACTGGCTGGAGCCGCCGAACTGGTGGCGGGCCGCGAGGTGCGTGAAGGTGCCTTCGGGCCCCAGGAAGGCCACCCGCAGCGGCTTCTCCAGGCTGAGGCAGGCGCTCATGATCTCCTGGAAGATCGTGCGCACCGCCGCCGATGGGAAGGGACCCGCGTTGGCCGCCTCCAGCCGCGCGAGGATCTCCCGTTCCCTCTTGGGGGCGTGGAAGATCGCCTCCGGCGCCGAGGCGGCCTTCAGGCGACCCACCGCCGCGGCGAGGGCGGCGCGGCGGTTCAGCAGGACGAGCACCTGGTCGTCCACCTCGTTGATGGCCCCGCGGAGGCCGGCGAGGGAGGCTGGATCGGAGGGTGTCATGGGAGCTCCTGGAATGTGAAAACCCCCGAGCCTGGGGAGGTCTCGGGGGCGATGGCGGAAGCGATGGCGTTCTAGACGCCGCCGACCCTCGCACCCGAGGTGCGAAAGCTGAAGGGGAAGAAGCGGCGGAGAATCGGCATGGGATGGATCCCACGATGCCCGAAGCGGGAACCTGCCGCAAGCGCGACCTCAAGCGCCCAGGTGCGCCGATGCTCAGGCACCCAGGTGCGCCGATGCTCAGGCGCCCAGGTGCGCCAGGGCCTCTGCCAGGCAGGCGGCCCAGACGTCGTCGGGGGTTTCCTCCAGGAAGAACTCCACGGCGTGGCCGGCGGGGCGGGCCTCGGGATGCTGCGACCAGGCTTCGAACAGGGCGTCGAGGGGCGCGGCGTTCAGGGGGTTGTGCCGGAACTTGTGGGATTTCCGCGTGCGATCGGGCTCGGGGCCCCGGAGGCAGACCCCTTCGCGGCGCGTGGCCACGAAGGTGAAGGCCTGGACCCACTTCCCGTCCATCAGCTGGTTGAAGTGCAGGAAGGCACCGTGGTGGCTCCGGGAATAGTCGAACAGCCGGTGCTTGCCGCGCCACTTGGCCACCCACACGGTGAGCACTGCCTCCAGTCGCTTCCGCTCTGAAGCGTGCTTCAGGCAGCTCTGGGCGTAGGGCAGAAATTCATCGAGCAGGTCCAAGGCGGGTCTCCGGCAGCTTCCACCCTACCGCAGGGCGGCGGGCCGGGCATCCACCCATCGGGCCAGTTCCATCGCATCAAAGGTCGCTACCATGGGGCCACCCTCGAGATGCCCATGACATCCCAGCCACAACCGCCAGCCACCGACTCGGGTCCCGGCCGCCGGCCGTGGATCCTGGTGCTGGGCGTGCTGCTGGTGAGCCTGGGGGCCACCCTCATCGCCTGGGTGACAGCCCGGCAGAGCCAGCACCAGCGGGACCTGGGGCGCCTGAACCGGTTCGTGAGCCGCACGGAGCGAAGCCTCCAGAACCGACTGGGCCGCTACGAGGACATCGCCCGGGGCGCCCAAGGCTTCCTGGCGGCGGAGGCGGGCCAGCCCTCCGTCCAGCAGTGGCACGAGTACGTGAAGAGCCTCGACATGCCGGGACGCCATCCCGGCCTGTCGAGCCTGGCCTACATCAGCTGGGTGGACGCGCCGGGGCTGGAGGCCTACTTCCAGGCCCGGCCCCACCTCCGGGGGCGCTACCACCGGCCCATCTCCGACCCCATGCCCCTGCGCGAACCCGGGGAGGGCGGCGACCACATGATCCTCGAACTCTGCGAGCCCGGGGAGCGCGCCACCCTGGGCCTGGGCCTCGACGTGGGCACCAGCCGCACCCAGCGCCTGGCGGCGGAGCGGGCGCGGGACACTGGCCAGCCCGTGCTGTCCGGCCTGCTGTACTTCTCCCGGCCCACGGTCCGCGAGGAGGCCGTGGCGCTCTTCGTGCCGGTCTACCGAGGAACTCCGACCAATCAGGCCGAACGCCGCGCCGCCTTCAAGGGCTGGGTGTCTGCGGGCATCCTCATCAAGCCGCTCGTCGAGGACATCCTGGGCGGTGAAGACCAGGGCGTGGCCTTCGAGATCGTGGACGCCTATTCCGCCCAGGGTCCCCAGTGGCTCTTCGCCACCCCGGACTGGCCCGCCGGCGCCAAGCCCGACGCCCAGCTGACCTTGGAGATCGGCGGCCGGGGCTGGCAGCTCCGCTACGCCATCAAGCCCGACTTCTACCAGGCGGAAGGCCGCAATCAGCCCCTGTTCCTCCTGCTCGGCGGCCTTGCCGTGAGCTGCTCCCTGGCCGCCGTGGTGTGGTCCCTCATCGGCACCCGCCAGCGGGCCCTGGAGCTGGCCCAGACCATGAACGCCTCCCTGCACGAGGCGCTGGAGCGCAATCACAGCCACCTGACGCACTCGCCCCTGGCGGTCCTCGAGACCGACGCGGTCTTCCGCCTGCAGGAATGGAACCCCGCCGCCGAGCGGATCTTCGGCTACACGCGGACGGAGGCCCTGGGCAAGGATCCCCGCATGCTCTTCCCCCAGGAGGCCCAGGCCGAGGTCGACGCCCGGCGGGCCGAGCTGCTGGAGGGCAACGGCGGCACGCGTCGCACCCTCGAGAACATCACCAGCACAGGCGAGGGCATCCTCTGCGACTGGTACAGCACCGCCCTGCGCGACGAGCGGGGCCGGTTCCTCGGCGCGATCTTCCTGGTCGATGACATCACCGAGCGGCGGCGCGCCGAGAGCGCCCTGCGGCAGGCCCAGAAGCTGGAGAGCCTGGGCGTGCTGGCCGGCGGCATTGCCCACGACTTCAACAACCTGCTCACGGCGATCCTCGGCAACGCCGAGGTGGCCCTGGAACGGGTCCAGGCGGACCCGGTGCTGAAGGCCGCCCTGCAGCGCATCGAGGCCACCACCCAGCGCGGCTCGGATCTCGCCCGGCAGCTGCTCGCCTACGCGGGGAAGGCGCACTTCTCGGTGCGGCCCCTCGACCTGAACGCCATCATCCTCGAGATGGGCGACCTGCTCTCAGTCTCCATCTCCAAGAAGGTGTCCCTGCGCACCGACCTCGAGCCGGGGCTCCCACCCGTGGACGCCGACAGCGCGCAGTTCCAGCAGGTGGTCATGAACCTGGTGATCAACGCCTCGGAGGCGATCGGCGACCAGATCGGCACCGTGACGCTGCGCACCCGGAGCTTCCACTACGGCAAGGCCGAGCTCAGCGCCACCTTCCCCGGCCAGGTGCTGGAGCCCGGGCCCTACGTCCGGATGGAAGTGGAGGACGACGGCTGCGGCATGGACGCCGAGACCATCGGCCGTATCTTCGATCCCTTCTTCACCACCAAGTTCACCGGCCGGGGCTTGGGCCTGTCCGCCATGCTCGGCATCGTCCGGGGGCACCGGGCAGGCATCCGGGTGGAGAGCACGCCCGGGGAGGGAACCACCTTCATCCTGCTCTTCCCCGCCTCGGAATCCACCGTCACCCTGCCGGTTCCCGAGCCCGATCCCACCTCGGCCATCGCCGGCACGGTGCTGGTGGTGGACGACGAGAGCATCATCCGGGACCTGGCCCACAGCGCCCTGGAAGCCACGGGCCTGCGCGTGCTGGAGGCCAGGGACGGCCTCGAGGCCGTGGAGCTGTTCCAGGCCGGCCAGGAACGCATCGACCTCGTGCTGCTCGACATGACCATGCCCCGCATGGGTGGCGCCGAGGCCTTCCGGCGCATCCGCGAGCTGGCCCCCGGCACCCGGGTGCTGCTCACCAGCGGCTACACCCAGCGGGAATCCCTGGAGTCCCTCGCGGACCTGCCGCCGGACGGCTTCCTCCAGAAGCCCTTCCGGGTCAGGGAGCTGGTCAGCAAGGTCCGGGATCTCCTCCGCCAGCCCCCCGGGAAAACCAGCATCAGATAACCATCCAGACATGGCGCCGAATCGCCTAAGTCCTTGCGATGACTGGCTCCTGTGCCATGGGTCACAAGTGGTTCCCATTGGGTTTTTAGACACAGAAATCCCGACCTGTACATCTCATGCTGAACGGATCTGGAGGCATCCATGTCCGACGCGGCCGCACAGCTGATCAGCTCCGGTAACCTGCCGACCCCCAACTGGCACGCCACCCACGAGGAAGCCCAGGCCCGCCTGACCCGCATGGCGGAGGCCCTGGGCGCCGCCGACTGGCAGGAGGTGGACAAGGGCGCCAAGTGGATCTACGAAGTACTGCGTCCCCACAACGAGGCGGAGGAGCGCGAGCTGTTCCCCCTGCTCGAGGAAATCGGCGCCGAGGCCCTCCACCAGCGCCTGTTCGAGGACCACCGGCAGATGTGGGAGCTCACCCTGCAGCTGCTCGCCGAGATCGCCGACGGCCAGGTGCGCGCCCCGCGCTCCCTCACGCTGCTCGGCCAGCGGCTGGTGGACCTGATCCGCGACCACATCGAAGCCGAAGAACACCTCATGCTGCCCCTCCTCAAGGGCCGGTCCCTCTACTGCTCCGACGCGGAGACCCAGGACGGGTACCTGATCCTCGAGAAGAAGCTCATCGCCCCGGAAACCTGGTCCTTCATCGTGCAGGCCCCCCAGGTGGCCCGCGGCCGGAAGCCGGGCCAGTTCTTCATGGTGGCCCCCTTCCCCGAGAGCGAGCGCATTCCCCTCACCCTGGCCGGCGGCGACGCGCGGAAGGGCTACATCCACTTCATCATGCAGGAAGTGGGCGCCACCACCCAGGCCATGGGCAAGCTCAGCGCCGGTGACCGCCTCTTCGCCGTGGCCGGCCCCATGGGCACCCCCACCGAACTGGTCGAGGAAGGCACCATCGTCCTGATGGCCGGTGGCTACGGATCCGCCGCCATCCTGCCCGCCGCGGAGCACCTCCACGCCCAGGGCCGCCGGGTCATCACCATTCTGGGTGGCCGCAGCAAGGAGCGCGTCCTCCTGGCCGACGAGCTGGGCGCCGCTTCCGCCGAGCTGATCGTCACCACCGATGACGGCACCCTTGGCCGCCAGGGACTCGTGACCGATGCCCTGAAGGAAATCATCGCCCGCGAGCCCATCGCCGAAGTGGTGGCCGTGGGCCCCCTGCCCATGATGCGGGCCGTCTCCGACATGACCAAGCCCCATGGGATCTTCACGCTCGTGAGCCTGAACGCCCTCATGGTGGACGGCACCGGCATGTGCGGGGGCTGCCGGGTCAGCGTGGGCGGCGAAACCAAATTCGCCTGCTTCGATGGTCCGGATTTCGACGGCCACAAGGTGGACTTCAACATGCTCCGCATGCGTTCCGACTGGTACAAGCAGGAGGAGAAGGACATCTGCGAGCCATCCGAATGCAAGATCGGTCGCGTGGGCGCCACCGGTCCCGTGGACTATTCCAAGTATCTGAACGAGGCCGTCACTGAACTGGACTGGAAGAACCTGGACCTGACCGTCATCAAGCCCAGCCAGAAGCTGAAGATCCCGCGCCAGGAGATGGCCTGCCAGCCCCCCGAGCTGCGCGTGTGCAACTTCGACGAAGTGAGCCTTGGGCTCTCGCCCGAGCAGGCCAAGCTGGAAGCCGCCCGCTGCATCATGTGCAAGCATCCCGCCTGCATCGAAGGCTGCCCGGTGAGCATCAACATCCCGGCCTTCCTCCAGCAGATCGTCAACGGCGACCCCCAGGCCGCGGCCCGGGTCATCAAGGAAAGCTCCTCCCTGGGCTCCGTCTGCGGGCGCGTCTGCCCCCAGGAAAAACAGTGTGAGATCAAGTGCGTGGTGGGCATCAAGGGCCTGCCGGTCTCCATCGGGCGCCTGGAGCGCTTCGCCTGCGATTCCATGCTGGGGTCCACGGAACTTCCTCCCGTGGAAGCCCCCACGGGCAAGAAGGTCGCCGTCGTCGGCGCCGGCCCCGCGGGTCTCACTGTCGCCGGTGAGCTCATCAAGAAGGGCCATCAGGTCACGGTCTACGACGCCCTCCACAAGCCAGGGGGCGTGATGCTCTACGGCATTCCCGAATTCCGCCTGCCCAACAAGATCGTCGATCAGGAAGTGGACACCCTCCGCCGCCTGGGCGTGAAGTTCGTCATGAACACCCTGGTGGGGCGCAGCATGACCCTCGAGGATCTCCGCCACGAGAATGACGCCATTTTCATGGGCACCGGCGCCGGCCTGCCCAAGATGATGGGCATCCCCGGCGAGGAGTTCAAAGGCGTCTACACGGCCAACGAATTCCTCACCCGCATCAACCTCATGCGCGCCGACCTCTTCCCCGAGTACTCCACCCCAGTGACCATCGGGAAGAACGTCATCATCGTCGGCGCCGGCAACACCGCCATGGACGCCTCCCGCGCCGCCCGGCGCATGGGCGCCGAGAAGGTCACGGTGGTCTACCGCCGCACCATCAATGAATCCACGGCCCGCAAGGAAGAGCTCGAGCACGCGATGGAGGAAGGGGTCGAATTCAAGTTCCTCTGCACGCCCGTCCAGCTGCACGGCAACGAAAAGGGCTGGATGACCCACGCCGAATGCGCCGTGATGGAACTGGGCGAACCCGGTCCCGACGGCCGCCGCAGCCCCAAGATGACCGACGAGCGGCTCATGATCCCCTGCGAAACCCTCGTGGTGGCCCTGGGCTTCGATGTGAACCCGCTCATCGCGATGACGGAAAAGGGCCTGAGGACTTTGAAGGGCGGCGTCGTCGTCGTGGACAACGACACCGGCGAGACATCCATTCCCGGTGTCTTCGCGGGCGGCGATGTCATCACTGGCGGCGCCACGGTGATCCTCGCCATGGGCCAGGGCCGCAGGGCCGCCGCGGCCATCCACCAGCGCCTCATGGGCCAGCCGGTGGCCGCGTCCTAGGGGCGCATTTAAGTGTTATTGACCTCTTCATCATGTATCATTAGCAAGGCGTTTTGCCTGTCCTGATACCTATCCACGGGAACGCCCAGATGGAACCCCGAAGGAGCAAACCATGAGCCAGCGAATCATGAAGACCCTCGATGGGAACGAGGCCACCGCCTCGGTGGCCCATCGTCTCAGCGAAGTCATCGCCATCTACCCCATCACGCCCTCCTCCAACATGGGCGAGTGGTCCGATGAGTGGAGCAGCCAGGGCAAGACCAACATCTGGAAGACCATCCCCTCCGTGGTGGAGATGCAGTCCGAAGGCGGCGCCGCGGGCGCGGTGCACGGCGCGCTCCAGGCGGGCAGCCTCACGACCACCTTCACGGCGTCGCAGGGCCTGCTGCT
Organism: Geothrix sp.; assembly: GCA_035255365.1. Classification (GTDB taxonomy): domain Bacteria; phylum Acidobacteriota; class Holophagae; order Holophagales; family Holophagaceae; genus Geothrix. The sequence goes on along the minus strand of DATEZS010000085.1, from coordinate 55,656 downwards.
GATGATCCCCAACATGTACAAGATCGCCGGCGAATTGACGCCTTTCTGCATGCACGTCACGGCGCGCACCCTCGCGACCCACGCCCTCAGCATCTTCGGCGACCACTCGGACGTGATGTCCTGCCGCATGACCGGCTTCGGCATGCTGTCCTCCGAAAGCGTCCAGCAGGCCCACGACTTCGCGGCCATCTGCCACGCCGCCACCCTCCGCAGCCGGATTCCCATCCTCCACTTCTTCGACGGCTTCCGCACCAGCCACGAGGTCGCCAAGATCGAGATCCTCAATGACGAGGATCTGGCCCACATGGTGCCCGATGAATTGGTCGCCAAGTTCCGCAAGATGGCCCTCACGCCCGACCATCCGGTGATCCGCGGCACGGCCCAGAATCCCGACACCTTCTTCCAGGCCCGGGAAGCCTGCACCCCCTACTACAAGGCCTTCCCGGCCATCATGCAGCAGGAGATGGACCGTTTCGGCGCCCTGACGGGTCGCAACTACCGCCTCTACGACTACTTCGGCCATCCCGAGGCCGAGCGGGTCATCATCATCATGGGCTCCGGCTGCGACGTCACCCACGAGTACGTGGAATGGGCCGTGAAGCAGGGCGAAAAGGTCGGCGTCCTCAAGGTCCGCCTGTTCAGGCCCTTCGCCATCGAGGAGTTCGTCCGCGCCCTGCCCGCCTCCGTGAAGAAGATCGCCGTCATGGATCGCTGCAAGGAACCCGGCTCCCCCGCCGATCCCATGCACATGGATGTAATCGCGGCGCTGCGCGAAGGCCGGGAGGAAGGCCACACCACACTGGATCCCATCGTCGTCGGCGGCCGCTACGGCCTGTCCTCCAAGGAATTCACCCCGGCCATGGTCCAGGCCATCTACGCCAACCTCGCCAAGGACAAGCCGAAGAACCACTTCACCATCGGCATCGTGGACGATATCAGCCACAGTTCCCTGACCTACGATGCCAGCTTCGACGTGGAAGCGGACGATGTGACCCGGGCCCTCTTCTACGGTCTCGGTGCCGACGGCACGGTGGGCGCCAACAAGAACTCCATCAAGATCATCGCCGAGGAGACCCCCAACTACGGCCAGGGCTACTTCGTCTATGACTCCAAGAAGTCGGGCGCCATCACCATCTCACACCTGCGCTTCGGGCCCCGCCCCATCCGCAGCGCCTACCTGGTGGGCAAGGCCAACTTCATCGCCTGCCACCAGACCAGCTTCCTCGAGAAATACGAAATGCTGGAACCCGCCGCCCAGGGTGCCACCTTCCTGGTGAACACGCCCCACAGCGCCGCGACGGTGTGGGACACCCTGCCGAAGGAAGTGCAGGAAACCATCGTCGAGAAGCAGCTGAAGCTCTACGTCATCGATGCCTACGAAGTGGCCAAGGCCACGGGCATGGGTGTGCGCATCAACACCATCATGCAGACCTGCTTCTTCGCCATCTCCGGCGTGCTGCCCCGTGAGGAGGCCATCGAGCAGATCAAGAAGGCCATCAAGAAGACCTACGGCAAGAAGGGCGATGCCGTGGTCCAGCAGAACTACCACGCCGTGGATCAGACCCTGGCGAACCTCTACGAAGTGAAGGTGCCCACGACCGTCACCGCCACCCGCATGCGGCCTCCCACGGTTTCAGACGAGGCTCCGGACTTCGTGAAGCGCGTCACCGCCGTGATGATGGAAGGCAAGGGGGACCTGCTCCCCGTCAGCGCCTTCCCCATCGACGGCACCTGGCCGGTGGGCACCACCAAATGGGAGAAGCGCAACATCGCGCTGGAAATCCCCGAGTGGGACGCCGCCCTCTGCATCCAGTGCAACAAGTGCGCGCTGGTCTGCCCCCACGCCGCCATCCGCGCCAAGGTCTACGAACCTGCGGCCCTCGCCGGGGCCCCGGGAACCTTCAAGGCCGTGGACTTCAAGGGCGCGGACTTCAAGGGGCAGAAATACACCATCCAGGTGGCGCCCGAGGACTGCACAGGCTGCAACCTCTGCGTCGCCGTCTGCCCTGCCAAGGACAAGAGCAATCCCAAGCACAAGGCCATCGACATGGTGGACCAGGCCCCTCTGCGCGAGCCTGAGGCGGCCAACTTCAAGTTCTTCCTGGACCTGCCCGAGGTGGATCGCACCGCGGTGAAGCTGGACGTGAAGGGCACGCAGTTCCTCGAGCCCCTCTTCGAGTACAGCGGCGCCTGCTCCGGCTGCGGCGAGACGCCCTACATCAAGCTGCTCACCCAGCTCTTCGGCGACCGCACCCTCATCGCCAACGCCACGGGCTGCTCCAGCATCTACGGCGCCAACCTGCCCACCACCCCCTACACCGTCAACAAGGACGGCCGCGGACCCGCCTGGGCCAACAGCCTCTTCGAAGACAACGCCGAGTTCGGCATGGGTCTGCGCCTTTCCGTGGACAAGCACCAGGAGTTCGCTCTTGAGCTGATCCACCGCCTCGCGCCCGCCCTCGGGGACGGCCTCGTCGCCAGCCTCGCGGCCGCCGACCAGACCACGGAAGCGGGCATCAAGGCCCAGCGCGATCGCGTCCTGACCCTCAAGCAGAAGCTCTCCTCCATGAAGGAGCCCGAGGCGAAGATGCTCTTCGACCTCGCGGATTACCTGGTGAGCAAGAGCGTCTGGATCATCGGCGGGGACGGCTGGGCCTACGACATCGGCTACGGCGGCCTCGACCATGTGCTCGCCTCCGGCCGCAACGTGAACGTGCTGGTGCTCGATACCGAGGTCTACTCCAACACTGGCGGACAGGCTTCCAAGGCCACGCCCATGGGCGCTGGCGCGAAATTCGCCATGGCCGGCAAGAGCCTGCCCAAGAAGGACCTGGGCATGATCGCCATGAGCTACGGCGGCATCTACGTGGCCAAGGTCGCCTTCGGCGCCAAGGACAACCAGACCGTCCGCGCCTTCCAGGAAGCCGAGTCCTACAATGGACCCAGCCTCATCATCGCCTACAGCCACTGCATCGCCCACGGCTACGACCTGGCCCTCGGAGCCGAACAGCAGAAGCTGGCCGTGGACTGCGGTCATTGGCCCCTGTTCCGCTTCGACCCCCGCCGCACGGACCGCAACGAGAACCCGCTGCAGCTGGATTCCTCCGCGCCGAAGACCGCGCTCGGGACCTATGTCCGCAACGAGACCCGCTTCCGCATGATCGAGCAGCAGAATCCCGAAAACTTCAAGCAGCTGCTCGCCACCTCCCAGCTGGAGATCGGCCGCCGGTTCTCCGTCTATGAGCAGCTCAGCAAACTGACCATGCCCACCCCCACCGACCCTGCCAAATAACGAGGTTCACCATGAATTTGACGACGAGTTACCTCGGACTCAAGCTGGCCCATCCCCTCATGGCCGGTGCTTCCCCGCTGGTCGATGACATGGGCATGGTGAAGCGCCTGGAAGACGCGGGGGCTTCAGCCATCATCATGCACTCGCTCTTCGAGGAGCAGATCACCCGCGAAGAGCAGAGCACCATCATGGCGATGGAGGTCTCCGCCAACGCCAACGCGGAAGCTCTGTCCTACTTCCCCAACGCGGACGAGTACCGCCTGGGGCCCGATTCCTACCTTGAGCAGATCCGCCGCATCAAGGCCGCCGTCTCCGTGCCGGTCATCGCATCGTTGAACGGCACGACGCCCGCCGGTTGGCTGCACTACGGCAAGCTCATGCAGGAAGCCGGAGCGGACGCCCTGGAGCTGAACGTCTACTACCTCGCCACCGACCCGAAGGAAACGGCGGCCGCGGTGGAAAAGCGCACCATCGACATGGTGCGGAGCGTCAAGGCCCAGGTCAGCATCCCCGTGGCCGTCAAGCTCTCCCCCTTCTTCTCCAGCCTCACGAACTTCGCCGCCGAGTTGGAGGGAGCTGGCGCCGACGGCCTGGTGCTCTTCAACCGCTTCTTCCAGCCCGACATCAACGTGGAAGAACTGCTGGCCGAGGCGACCCTGCAGCTGTCCAGCCCGCAGGATCTCCTGCTCCGCCTGCGCTGGCTGGCGGTGCTCCACGGCCACATCAAGGGCAGCCTCGCGGTCACCGGCGGCGTCCACGACGGCACCGGCGCCCTCAAGGCCGTCATGGCCGGGGCTGATGCCGTGCAGATGGTATCGGCCTTGTTGATCCACGGACCCGAACGGCTGGCCACGACCCGTGCGGAGCTGGCGGACTGGCTCGAAGAACATGACTACGAGTCCCTGGCCCAGGCCAAGGGCAGCATGAGCCTGCTGAAGTGCCCCAACCCCCAGGCCTTCACCCGCGCGAACTACATGCGGATTCTCAATGGCTGGAAGGCTTAATCAGGACCAGGGCAAGACAAAAGTTGCAGATCGAAATCTTTCTGTTTGACTGACCCATGGATCATTTATGATTGAGGGACTTTCCCTCCACATTCCCTGAGAAGGTGACCATGATTCCTTTGTCTCAGTCCTCTGGATACGCGGTCCTGGCCATGAGCTGCCTCGAGGACCCGGGCGGCAAACCGGCGCTGGTCGTGGATGTGGCGGCCCGCACGGGTTTCCCCCGTCCGTACCTGTCCAAGATGATCCACAAGCTCGCCAAGGTGGGCCTGGTGCTGGCCAAGCGCGGCAACAAGGGCGGCGTGGTGCTCTCCCTTCCGGCCAAGGAGATCACCCTCGACCTCATCGCCGAGGCGGTGGACGGGGCCAAGTGGCGCGAGCAGTGCCTCCTCGGCTTCAAGGATTGCTCGGATGAGCGGGCCTGCCCCGCCCACACCTTCTGGAAGTCCGAGCGCGACCACATCCATCGCTGCCTGAAAGACATCAGCCTCGAGGAAGTGCGCACCTTCGAGGGTCAGAGCCGCACTTGGCGCCTGGCCGACGCCCTCCCCGAGCGGAAAGCCAAGCCGCGGGCCAAGAAGACCACCAAGGCCGCACCCAAGGCCGCGGCCAAGAAGCCTGCTGTCGCCAAGAAGGCTCCCGTCAAGAAACCCTGATCAAGCGAGTTGCCAAACCTTCGAGGGCCTGATTCCCCGCAGCTGCGGGAATCAGGCCCTCGAAGTTGATCCCTAAGGTTTCTTCTAGTTCTTCAGCGCGAATTCGCCCTCTTCGGGAGCCTCCTGCCGCGCACTCGGTTCAGGCACCGGAGCCATGTCGTGTTCGGCGCGGAAACGCTCCACGCCCGGGTCATGGTGCTGGTGGAGGTCCAGCAGCGTCACCGAGCGCAACCGGGCCAGGATGGTTTGGAGGGTTTCCTTCCAGAAATCGTGCAAGGCGCATGGCGTTTCGTCGGAACAGCCCAGCAGCCCCATGAGGCAGCGGCTCTGCCAGGCCACGCCGTCGATGGCCACAGACAGATCCTCCAGGGTGATCTCATGGGAAGGCCGCGCCAGCACCACGCCGCCATGGTGGCCCCGGCGGGCCACCAGGAGGCCCTGACGGGCCAGCTTGTGCACCATTTTCGACAGGTAGGAGCGCGGAATGCCGGTGTACTCGGCGATATCCTCGACGAGGACCGGGCGTCCCCCGGGTTCGTGAAGGCAGCGCATGGCACGGACGGCATACCCGGTGGTCTGAGAAAGCGGAAGCATGGGGCACCACCTCTGTCTGGGGGTCGATCAGGCCCTTTGAATGATGATCCATTGGTATTTTAATCTATCAACCCCCCTTGTGACCCTCATCACAGGGTATTTTTCCTAACGCCGCCTAAGCGCGCTGTGACCCCCCGCACTGAGACGCTTCCTCATACTTGGGCCTTTGGGAACGGCGGAGGCAGTCATGGTTCAGAGCGCCCTATCACTGGGTGTGGAGGCGGTGGGAATGGCCGCCTTCGACTCGGGCAGCAAGGGTGCCTTCGGGTACCCGGGAACCCCCTCCACGGAGGGTTTCGAGTGCGTCGAGGCCCTGATCCACGAGGCCGCCGATGGCCGCGTGGCCCAGTGGGCCGCCAACGAGAAAGTGGCCTACGACCTGGCCCTCGGCATGAGCTATGCGGGGTTCCGCTCCCTGGTGACCATGAAGCACGTGGGCCTCAATGTGGCCATGGACGCCTTCACCAATTCCGCCCTCACTGGCGTGCACGGGGGCCTGGTCCTGCTGGTGGCCGACGATCCCGGCATGCACAGCAGCCAGAACGAGCAGGACAGCCGCCGCCTGGCGGACTTCGCCGGCCTGCCCTGCCTGGAGCCCAGCACGGTCCAGGAGTGCTACGACTTCACCTGCCGGGCCTTCGAACTCAGTGAACGCCTGAAAGTGCCGGTGATGGTGCGCCTGGTGACCCGCCTGGCCCATTGCCGCGCCGCCCTGCAGCGCCGGAGCGCCCTTGCACCTGTGGGCCTGGGCGTGACCCCGAAGCACACGATCCAGGACTGGGTGCTCATTCCCTCCAATGCCCGCCGCCGTTATGAAGACCTGCTGGCCAAGCAGCCCGATCTCCTGGCGGAGCTGCTGCCCATGAACCGCCTGATCCCCGGCACCACCCGGAAGGGCGTGGCCCTGGCCGGGCTCGGACGCGCCTACTTCCAGCAGGTGCTCTCCGAGTCCCCGCAACTGGCCGCCCTGCCCCGCCTGGAGATCAGCGCCTACCCCGTGGATCCGGCCCTGGAAGCGGCCTTCCTCGCCCAGGTGGACGAGGTCGTGGTCTTCGAAGAGGACCACCCCATGGTCGAGGAGCGCCTCGCCCTCATGGGCAAGGCCGCCGTGCACGGCCGCCGCGACGGCGTCACGCCCCGCACCGGCGAACTCACGCCCCGCATCCTGAAGGATGCGCTGGGCCTGGTGGTGCCCGAAGGCAAGACCGCATCCACCTTGGACCTGCCCGTCCGGGCGCCCCGCTTCTGCGACGGCTGCGGCCATGTGGACGCCTACAAGGCCCTGCAGGCGGCCCTGGAGAACCTCGGCGTCGCCGGAACCCGCGTCTTCGGGGACATCGGCTGCTACACCCTGGCGGCCCAGGAGCCCATGAGCGCCATCCACGCGGTGGTGGAAATGGGCGCCAGCATCAGCATGGCCGTGGGCGCCGCGCTGGCGGGGCAGACGCCCGGCGTGGCCGTCATCGGCGACTCCACCTTCGGCCACAGCGGCTTGCCGGCCCTGCTCACGGCGGCGGATGTGGGCGCCAATGTCACGGTGCTCATCCTGGACAACCGCGTGGTGGGCATGACCGGGCAGCAGCCCAGCCAGGCCCTCGATCAAGTCGAGCGCATGGTGCTCGGCATGGGCCTGCCCGCCGACCAGATCATGGTCCTCACCCCCCTGCCGAAGCAGCACGAAGCCAATGTGCAGGCCCTGGAAACGGCCCTGCAGCATCCGGGGCTCTCCGTGCTGATCTTCCGGCGCGAGTGCATCCAGTCCATTCGCCGCGGCGTGCTCAAGGAACACGACCGCGAAGAACAAGCCTCCGAGACGGAGACCTATTGCGGCCCTGCAGGCTGCACGGGAGTGCTGTCATGACCCAGCCCAGAACCCATGGCATTGTCCTTTCCGGCGTCGGCGGCCAGGGCGTGCTTTCCCAGGCCCAGATCCTCCTGGAAGCGCTCCGACGCACGGGGCTCTACGCGCTCCAGTCCGAGATCCACGGCATGAGCCAGCGGGGCGGCAGCGTCCACGCCCATGTCTGCTACGCCGACTTCCCCATCAACTCCCCCATCATCGATGAAGGCTGCGCGGACCTGCTCATCGCCCTGGAGCCCCTGGAAGCCCTGCGCCACGTGTCCCTGCTCCGCATGGACGGCGCCCTGGTGGTCTCCGAGGAACCCCAGACGGCCATGGAGGGTTATCCCCCGCTGGATGACGTCTACGCGGCCCTCAAGGCCGTGCCCGGCCATCACCTGCTCGATACCGAGGACCTCACCCGGCGCCTCAAGCACAAGCAGGCGGGCGGCATGGCCCTCCTGGGCATGGCGTCCCATTTCCTGCCTGTCAGCGAAGAGACCTGGCGCGCCGTCATCACCGAACGGTTCCAGGCCAAGGGTCCCCGCGTCACCGAAAAGAACCTCGAAGCATTCGAAGAAGGACGCGGCCTGGTGCACGCCTGAAGGAGCCAGTCATGAACCGAACTACGGCCTTCCTTCATGAGGCCCGCGCCTATGCTCTGCTCGAGGCCGCAGGCTTGCGGGTGCCCCGCCATGGTTTTGTCGAATCCGGAGTACTGCCCTTCACCGCGGGTGAGCCCATCGTCCTCAAGGGCATCGCGGATCAGCTCTGGCACAAGTCGGACAAGGGCGCCGTCCACTTCGGCACCTTCGACCCGGAAGCCCTGAAGGCCGAGGCCGAGGCCATGCGGCAGCGGGTTCCCGAGCATCCCTGGATCGGCGGCCTGGTCTGCGAAAAGGTCCCCTTCAAGAAGCTCTCCGGCCTGCCCACGGAAGCCCTGATTTCCCTGAAGCGCGACCCCGAAGCGGGCTGGCTCGCCATCTGCGGCATCGGCGGCCTCCAGGCCGATGCCTGGGCGGCTCTGGCGCCCCCCATGATCTGGCCCCTGGCCTTCACCACCCCGGAACAGGCCCTGGCCGACCTCCGCGCCCACTGGCTGGGCCGCACCTGGCTGGGCCTCCAGCGGGGCACCGAAGCCCTCACCGAGGAAGGGAAGCTGTTGGCCTTCCTCCAGGGCCTGTGGCGCGCCGCCGAAGGCCTGGCGCGGGAAGGCGTGACCCTGCTGGAGCTCAACCCCGTGGTCCTGGATGCGGATGGGCTGCCCACGGCCCTGGATGGCGTCGGCACCTTGGAAACGGCCTCCAAGGCCGCGCCCACCGCCGCGGATCCCGCCTGGTATCAGGCCCTCCTGAGCCCCCGGGACATCGTGCTGGCGGGCGTTTCCAGCCGCGAAGGTACCGTCGGTCGAATCATCCTTGAGAACCTGCGCCAGGCGAAACTGCCCGCAGGTGCCCTCCGGCTCATCAAGCCCGGCAGCCGCGACTTCCTGGGCCTGCCCTGCCTGGACTCCGTGGCGGAACTGGCTTCGGCTCCCACGGATCAGCTCATCCTTTCCCTGCCCGCCCCGCAGACGCTCGCGGTCGTGGAACAGCTCTGCGCCCAGGGCGGCGGCGCCACCGTGGTCTATGTGGTGGCGGGCGGCCTGGGCGACGGCGCCGACACGGAAGGCCTCGGCAAGCGGCTGACCGCCTGCCTCGAAGCTCACCGCCAGGAAGGCAAGTGGACGCCGGCCCTGGTGGGCCCCAACGGCCTGGGCCTCTTCAGCCCCGACCTCGCGCTGAACACCCTGTTCATCCCCGAAGAGAAGCTGCCCCTGAACGCCCACCCGGGGCACCTCGCCCTGGTGAGCCAGAGCGGCGCCTTCCTCATCACCCGCCTGAGCCGCCGGCCGGAGCTGGGCCTGCGCGCCGCCGTGGCCATCGGCAACCAGATGGATCTGCGCTGTTCCGATTTCCTTGAGGGCTTCGCCTCGGACCCTGCTGTGCGCGTGGTGGCGGCCTACCTGGAAGGCTTCGCGCCGGGCGACCTCCAGGCCACGGCCAAAGCCGCCAGGCACCTCCGGGCCTCGGGCCGCCGGGTGTTGCTCTATAAGGGCGGCCGCAGCGAAGCGGGCATGGCCGCCGCCAGCAGCCACACGGGCGCCTTGGCGGGCGACCACGCGCTGCAGGCCAGCGTGCTGCGCCGGGCCGGTGCGGTGCTCGCGGAACGCATCGAGGCCTTCGACGCGGCCCTCTCCTGGCTGAGCGCCTACCCCCAAGGCCGTCCCGTCAAGGTGGCCGTCATGACCAATGCGGGCTTCGAGTCCGTGGTCTCGGCGGACCTGCTCACAGGCGGCGTCACCGGCGCGAAGCTCAGCCCGGCCGAATCCACGGCCCTGGCCGCGCTGCTGGAAACCCACGGCCTCACGGGCCTCGTGGGTCCCCACCTGCCCCTGGATCTCACCCCCATGGCCAACGAGGCCGCCTACCTGGCCTGCGCCAACCTGCTGCTGGACGGGGAAGCCGATGCCCTGGTGGTGGGTCTGGTGCCCCTCACCAAGCGCCTCGACACCACCGACGCCGCCGCCTTCGGCGCCTTCGCCAAGGCCCTGCTGGATCTCGCCAGGGACAAGGGCAAATGGCTGGGGGTGGCCGTGGAGGGCGGCGCACTCTTCGACGCCTACCGGCAGGGGCTGCGGACCGCCGGCATCCCCCTCTTCCTCACCATGGAAGAAGCCCTGGAAGGCCTGCGGCTCGTCGCCACCGAGATGTGACCTGACGCATGGCCACAAACGAAGAACAGGGGCAGACTATATTTCGGATTAAGGATGCCGAAATGACCCGAATCCTCCCGCCCTGGCGCACCCTGCTCCCGCCGGAACACGGCGCCTGGTTCATGCTCGGATTTCCGTTGGTGCTGGGCCTCCTGCTGCGTCCAGGGCTGCCCAGCTTCCTCCTTGCCCTCGCGGCCATGGGGGCCTTCCTGGCCCGCCCACCCTTGCGCCGGGTCCTTAACGGCCAGCGGGATGGGGGCGCCCAGATGCGCGCCCTGGCTCTGTTGGGTGGACTCGCCCTGGCCCTCTCGGCAAGCGTGTTCCTGATTTCAGGTCCCCGTTTCCTGATCCCCGCCTTGGCGGTTTCCCCCCTGGTGATCGTGGCCCTCTGGGCCGATGCCAAGCGCGCCGTCCGGTCCTTTCCTGTGGAACTGTCGGCCCAGGGCGCCTTCGCGGGCCTGGCCGCCGCCATGGTCACGGCCGGGGGCGGCACCCTGCTGGAAGGCGGCCGGGTCTGGCTGTTCGTCCTGCTGGTGGGGGGCGCCAATCTGGCCCATGTGCGCCGCATGCTGGGCCATGCCCGGCAGATGGCCATCGAAGAACTGGACCGGCGCCTGGGGCTGGTGCATGGGCTGCATCTGCTCCTGCTGGCCGCCTCCGTGGCGCTGCTGGCCCGGCACGGCTGGTCCGGCCCGGCCTGGATCGCCTGGACGCTCCTCCTCTACGGCCGCGCCCTGCTGCCCTACCGCCCCCTCCCTGCCCGCATCCTGGGCTGGCGCGAGGGGGGCTTGAGCGTGCTCGGACTGCTGATTCTCTGGCGTGCCCTGCTTTGAAAATCTGACGCAATGGGCTGGACTCTGGAATGGGGTCAGGCGATGCTAGAATCAGAGAGAGGATTCCTGAATGCTCTTCAGCACTGCGGCCGGTTACTCCCTGCGCGCCCTCGCGGCCATGCCCGAGGACGGGTCCTATTGCCTGGCCAAGGATCTGGCCTCGAGCCTGGGCCTGCCGGGCCCATATCTCGCCAAGATCCTCCAGGGCCTGGTGCAGGCCGACATCCTGGAATCGGTCCGCGGGCCCAAGGGCGGCTTCCGCCTGACCCGCCCCGCCCACCGCATCACCGTGGGGGAAGTGGTGGCGGCCATGGATGGCCCCGACTCCCTGGATGGCTGCATCATGGGCTTCCCCACCTGCGGCGGCGACCATCCCTGTCCCCTGCATGAGGCCTGGGGCGCCGTGAAGGCCCAGGTGGCCTCCTCCATGACCGAATCCACCATCCGGGATCTGCAGCTCATGGATTTGCGCAACCTGAAGGAGTCCAAGAACCGGGCCGCGGAGGGAAAGCCTTGATGGCTCCCTTTTTTTGCCCAAATTTAGGACTTTAGTATCTTTTTATAGATTACCTCCAGATCCACTCGGAGCCCCGCGATGAACCTTTTCGGTGAACTCGACCTAGAACCCCGCCCCCTGATCCGAGCCTTCCTGGCCACCCTGATCCTCTGTGGTGCCGTCGCCCTGGGCAGCCGGGGCGGACGCTGGCTGGATCCCGCCCTGCTGGGCTATTTGCTGGCCACCCTGTTCGCCTGCTTCGGCGTGGCCTACCGCTACTTCTCCTGGCTCGAGCGACCCGCCACCCGCATGTACTTCGGCCACACGGTGCGCACCCTCCTCTCGCCCAGGGTCTTCGGGACCCTGCCGCGCATGGCCGTCCTGGCCTTGGACCAGATCCTTCTCCAGCGCTTCATCGAGAAGCGCTCGACGCGCCGCTGGGGCGCCCATGCCCTCATCGCCTGGGGCTGCATGCTGGGCTTCGCCGTGACCATCCCCCTGGTGTTCGGGTGGATCCGGTTCACCAGCGAGGGCCTGGATGCCACCCGCTACCAGGCCTGGCTCTTCGGCTTCCCCGCCGGGGCCTTCCCCCTCGACAGCTTCATGGCCTTCTGCAGCTTCCACATCCTGGATCTGGCCGCCGTGATGGTCATCGCCGGCTGCGTCCTCAGCCTCATCCGCCGCAAGCAGGACGAAGGCGACAGCGCGACCCAGCGCTTCGACCTGGACCTCCTGCCCCTGGTGCTTCTCATCGCCGTCAGCATGACGGGGCTGATGCTCACGGCTTCAGAGAAGTGGCTTCAGGGCCGCAACTTCGGCACCCTTGCCTTCCTCCACGAACTGACCGTGATCCTCATGCTGCTGGGCCTTCCCTTCGGCAAGCTCTTCCACGTGGTCCAGCGGCCTGCCCAGGTGGGCGTCACCATCTACAAGGCCGAGGGTGAAGCCGAGGGTTGCCTCGCCTGCAAGAGCTGCGGCACGCCGTTCATCCGGGCCAACCAGCACCGGGACCTCGTCGCCCTGTGGAAGGAACTCGATCTGGACGGCGCCCGCCACGGCAGGGATATCCACCACCTCGACCTCTGCCCCCGCTGCAAGCGGCGCCTGGTGGCCAAGGCGCAGGGAGAACGCCTCCACGGGGCCTTCGATCCCTTCGCCACCATCCCGGTCTACGCCGAGCCCATTCCCGACTCCATCAGCATGAAGAGTTCCCTATGAGCACCCTGCCCATCCCCCAGGACCAGCTTCGCGCCCAGTTCGGCCCCCACTTGAACCTCGCTCCCCCGGGGGGCTGGCTGTCCGATCCCACGCCCGACAAGGTGGTGGAGACCCACTGCTGCTTCTGCGGCCAGCAGTGCGGCATCAAACTCAAGGTGAAGGACAACCAGGTCATCGGTTTCGATCCCTGGGAGGAATTCCCCTTCAACCAGGGGAAGCTCTGCCCCAAGGGCGTGAAGCGCTACCTCCAGGGCAACCACCCGGACCGCCTCACCAAGGCCATGAAGCGCACTGAAAAGGGCTTCGAACCCATGGACTGGAACGAGGCCATGGACCGCACCGTGGCGGAGATGCAGCGCATCCAGCAACAGCACGGCAAGGACGCCTTCGCCGTGCTCTCCGGCGTCTCGCTCACCAACGAGAAGAGCTACCTGGCGGGCAAGTTCGCGCGCCTGGGCCTCCAGACCAAGAACCTCGACTACAACGGCCGCCTCTGCATGGTGAGCGCCGGCGCGGGCAACAAGAAGGCCTTCGGGGTGGACCGTGCCGCCAACTCCTGGGCGGACATCGAATTGGCGGACGTGATCTGGGTGGCCGGCTCCAATGTGGCCGAGTGTTCGCCCATCACCACCGACTACATCTGGAGGGCTCGGGATCGCGGCGCCCTGCTCATCGTGGTCGATCCCCGCATCACGCCCCTGGCCCGCACCGCGGACCTGGTGCTGCCCCTGAAGCCCGGCACCGATTCGGCCCTCACCAACGGCATCCTGCACCTGCTCCACAAGTGGGACCTCATCGACTGGGACTTCGTGAAGGCCCACACCCACGGCTTCGAGGAAGCCCTCGATGCGGTGAAGTACTGCACGCCCCAGTGGACCAGCCAGATGACGGGCCTGCCCGTGGAGGCCATCGAGAAGGCCGCCCGCCTGTGGGGCGAGGCCAAGACCAGCTTCCTCCTCCACGCCCGCGGCATCGAGCACCAGAGCAAGGGCGTCGACAACGTCCTCGGCTGCATCAACATGGTGCTGGCCACGGGCCGCATCGGCCGGCCCGGCTGCGGCTACGCCACCATCACGGGCCAGGGCAACGGCCAAGGCGGCCGGGAGCACGGTCACAAGTGCGACCAGCTGCCGGGCAACCGCGACATCAGCAACCCCGAGCACCGGAAGTACATCTGCTCCGTGTGGGGCTGCACCGACGAGGAGCTGCCGGGCGTGGGCCAGAGCGCCCAGGAGATCCTGAACGCCATCCACGCGGGTGAGATCAAGGGCCTGCTGCTGCTCTGCTTCAACCCCCTGGTGTCGCTGCCCAACACGGAATTCACCCGCGAAGCCCTCAGCAAGCTGGAGTTCTTCGTGTGCCTGGATTTCTTCCTCAGCGAAAGCGCCCAGCACGCCGACATCGTGTTCCCCTCCGCCCTGCACGAGGAGGACGAAGGGACCACCACCAGCGCCGAGGGCCGCGTCATCAGGATCAACAAGGCCGTGGAGTGCCCCGGCGACGCGCGTCCCGACTGGCAGATCATGGTGGAGCTGGCCAAGCGCCTGGGCCGCGGCAAGTACTTCGATCACTTCACCAGCCCCGAGGCCATCTTCAACGAGCTGCGCGTGGCCTCCAAGGGCGGCACCGCCGACTACGCGGGCATCACCTACGAGAAGATCGTCAAGAACATGGGCATCTTCTGGCCCTGCCCCACGGAGGACCACCCGGGCACCCCCCGCCTCTTCGAAGGCGGGAAGTTCTTCCATCCGGACGGCAAGGCGAAGTTCGTTCCCACGCCCTGGCGCCAGCCCATGGAAGTGGTGGACGAGGCCTTCCCGGTCTGGCTCACCACGGGCCGCGTGGTCTTCCATTACCTGAGCGGCACCCAGACGCGGCGCATCGGCTTCCTGGTGGAGCAGTGCCCCCATCCCTACCTGGAGATCCATCCCCGCCTGGCGGAGAAATACGGCCTGCAGGAAGGCGATGCCGTGGAGATCACCTCCCGGCGCGGCGCCATGGTGCTGCCCGCCAAGGTGGTCAAGACCATCCGTCCCGACACCGTCTTCATCCCCTACCACTGGGCCGGGGCCCTGTCCGCCAACCGGCTCACGGCCCGGCACCTCGATCCCGTTTCAAAGATCCCCGAGTTCAAGGTGAGCGCCGTGCAACTCCGCAAGACCACCAAGGACCAATTCTCTCCCGAGCTGGCGGAACTGCAGCGCATGGCCTTCGACGCCCGCAGCAACCAGACCGACATGCCCCTGCAGGTGTTCTGATGGTCTCCGAGGAATTTGGCTTCTTCATCGATCCCCAGCGCTGCATCGGCTGCCGCTCCTGCGTGGGCGCCTGCGCCGAGTGCGGCACCCACCGCGGCCGCTCCATGATCCACCTGGACGAGATGGACCGCTTCGACAGCCCCCAGACCGTGCCTACGGTCTGCATGCACTGCGAGGATCCCATCTGCGCCCAGGTCTGCCCTTCGGACGCCATCAAGCGCAGCGAGGACGGCGTGGTGCATGCCGCCCAGAAGCCACGCTGCATCGGCTGCCAGAACTGCGAGTTGAGCTGCCCTTTCGGCGTGCCCATCGTGTTCTCGGGCCTGGAGCAGATGCTCAAGTGCGACCTCTGCTACGACCGCACCTCCGTGGGCCACAAGCCCATGTGTGCCACCGTGTGCCCCAGTCAGGCCCTGCTCTTCGTCCGCAAGGATGAGATCGCCGGCATGCGCAAGAACAAGCCCCTGCGCGACTTCCTCATCGGCAGCGTGCGGGTGAAGACCAAGAACGCCGTGATGGTGCCCGATCCGGAAACGCCCCTGCACCTCGATGCGGCCCTTTTGATCGAAGGAGGCTTCTGATGATCTGGTGGCGTCGCGCCTTCCCCTTGGAACTCGCCGAGGAAGGCCATTTCTCCCGCCGCGAATTCGCCCGCTTCCTGGCCCTGGTCAGCGCGGGCTTCACCACCGGCATCGGCTACCTGTGGCTGCGCAGGAAACCCATGGAGGGCGCCTCGGCGCCCGGAGCGGAAGGCGAGCAGCCCGTGGCCCTGGGCCTGGCCTCGGACCTGAAACCCGGCCAGAGCCGCCTGTTCAAGTTCCGCGATGCCCATGACGCCTGCATCCTCATCAACACGCCCAAGGGCGAGCTGAAGGCCTACCGCCAGACCTGCACCCATCTCGGCTGCGCGGTGCGCTACGCCAACAGCCGCCTGGAGTGCCCGTGCCACCTGGGGTTCTTCGAACCGGATCGCGGCTTCCCGGTGCAGGGTCCCCCCACCCGGCCGCTCGCGGCCATCGCCCTGGAGACCAGGCCTGACGGCACCCTCTGGGCCGTGGGCGAACTGCCCAAGCCCACGCTCGACAACCTCGATCGGGTGGCCGGATGCCCCCGGGACACGAAGGAGGCCCAGGCATGAGCGACACCCCCCGCGTTCGCATCTCCCCCGCCGCCCTCGGCGTCATCCTTGTCCTGCTCGTGATCCAGCTGTACCTGTTCGAGACCGTGCTGGGCGCGGTCCTGGACGGGCAGCGGGGGATCCTGCCCGGCGCCTTCGGCGTCTCCCTGGCCCTCACGGCCATCGGCCTCTTCCTCGCATTCAGAAGCACCGTCGAGCACCGGCCCAAGTAGTCCTCCGGCAGCCTCATCTTCACTCGGCCTGGGGCAATTCCTGGGCCGGGTTGACGTCCTTCATGAAGACGGGCCAGCAGGCGAGGTGACCCAGCCCCAGCTGGAGCAGGATGCCGCCCGCCTCGGGCAGACCGAACGCCGGGGGGGCGCCCTGGAGCACCGGGGGCATGATCTGGAGGTAGAGGTCAAGCCAGCGGCCCACCAGGAGGATGGCGCAGGCGGAGAGCAGCACGGTCTCGTTGGTCTTGGCCTTCCGCTGCAGCAGGAGCACGAAGGGCAGCCCGAAATTCAGGATGAGATTCAGGTAGAACAGTGGCATCCAGCGGCCGTTGAGCAGCAGGCGCATGGGACCCGTCTCCTCCGGGATGTTGGCGTACCAGATGAGCAGGAACTGGCTGAAGAAGATGTAGGCCCAGAAGCTGCTGAAGGCGAAGAGCAGCTTGCCCAGATCGTGGTTCTGCGCCTTCGACACCGCCGGGATGAGCCCCACCCGGCGCAGCACGATGGCGCTGATGGTGACGATGGCGATGCCCTGGAGGAACATGCCCGAGAAACCGTAGATGGCGAACATGGTGCTCGACCACACCGGTTCCAGGGACATGAGCCAATCGAAATTCGCCAGGCAGAAGGTCAGGCCGAAGACCAGGATGAAGATCGCCGCGCCCTTGCCCTGCCGCGTGAGCCGGCGGCCCACCCAGATCCAGGCGCCGAAGATGAACACCACGCGCCCGAAGAAGAACGGTGCGTTCAGCCAGCCCAGGCGGCCCTGCAGCATAGGTTCGTGCCCCGCGCCGGGCCGGGCCCAGGGATAGAGCACGGAAACCCCGAAGACCAGCAGGAGCATGAGCAGGCCCGCCACGGGCAACAGCGCCGGCATGGCGCGGTGGGCCTTGAGGATGGGATCGCTCCACCGGGCCCCGGTGATGGACTGGATGGCCAGGAGGAAGAGGCCGCCAAGCCCCACGCAGGCCAGGTTGAAGGCCGTCAGCAGCAGATTGGCCCATCCCCGCTCCATCTGGTAGAAGAGGCCCAGGCCCAGGCCGAGGATCCCGAGAACCAGGAAGGTCCAGGCCCCGCCGTGGAGGCGATCGCCAATGTCAGCCAAGGTGGGGATGCCGGATTTCGTGAGGTCCCGGACCGGGACGGTGAAGGGGGCGCTCATGGCTGGACTCCCGCGGAAGCGGGCCGCGCCGCGGCCTTCTGCAACTCCCGTATGTAGAGGACCACCTTCCAGCGGTCCGCTCGGCTGAGGAGATCTCCGTATCCCTTCATCTTCGTGGGCCCTCCGAAGGTAGCCACATGGAAGATGCGGCCGTCGGGCATGGCCTGGACCACCGGGGACACGAGGACGGTCGGTGCGAAGGCGCCACGGCTGACGATGGCGCTGCCATTGTTGTCGCCTTCACGGCCATGGCAGGTGGCGCAGACCCGCTCGAAGACGAGCTTGCCGCGGTTGAAGGCGGCCTGGGTCGGCTGGTAGGGATTCAGCAGCTCCCGCCCGGCCCGCTCCGCCTCGGCTTTGCCAGGAGCGAAGGCCAAGGGAGGCGCCCCTTGGCGGGAGAGTGTGCCGGCGGGTGGCGACTGAAGCACCTTACCTCCGGGCAGCACACCGCTCGCATCGAAAGCCTGGGCCGACAGGGGCGCGCCCATGCCGCCATCCCAGATCAGGTTTCGCTGCCGGAAGTCCCGGTTGAGGAGAGGCACCGAGGCCACCAGCAGGAAGGCGGGCAGGCAGGCCAGGAGCAGGGCACCGGGACCGGCGGGACGCTCCCAGAAGGAGCCCTCGCGCTGGAAGCGGTCCTCCACCAGCAGGCAGACATCCGCGGCTCCCATTCCCGCCAGCGCTCCGGCCACGGTGGGGAACTGCATATCGACGCCAAGTTCGGCGGCCACGATGAAGCGATCATCGTTGGCGCCGGGGTAGAGATTGGGGACGCGCAGGCGCGGCCGCATGCGCGACACCACGAAGAAGCTGGCCACGGCGCCGAGCCCCGCCAGCAGCACCGTCAGCTCGAAGGTGACTGGGATGAACGCCGGCAGGGCGATGAAGGGCTTGCCGCCCATGCGCAGGGGGTAGTCGATGGCCGAGGTCCAGGTCTGGAAGCCCAGGGCCAGGGCGAGGCCCATCGCCGCGAAGGCCAGGCAGGCCCGGGGCAGCCTCGATGGCCGCAGGCCCATGGCCTCGTCCATGCCATGCACGGGGAAGGGCGTGTAGGTGTCCAGCACCGCATGGCCCTGGGCCCGCAGCCAGGCCACGGCGTGGAGCAGCTGCTGCGGATCCGTGAAGGAGGCGCGAAAGCGGCTGCGACAGAGATGCTCAGTGGTCGGCATTCTTCAACACTCCTTTCACTTCGCTCGCGGCGATCATGGGCAGCACCCGGGTGAAGATGAGGAACAGCGTGAAAAAGAGGCCGAAGCTGCCGATGAGGATGGCCACCTCGATGAAGGTGGGCCGGTACATGGCCCAGCTGGAAGGCAGGTAGTCGCGGTGGAGGCTCGTCACGATGATCACGAAGCGCTCGAACCACATCCCGATGTTCACGAAGATGCTCAGCACGAAGATCATCCAGGGCGTGGTGCGCACCCGCCTGAGCCAGAAGAACTGGGGGCTGAGCACGTTGCAGCCCACCATGGTCCAGTAGGCCCACTTGTAGGGCCCCAGGGCCCGGTTGAGGAAGACATAGCGCTCGTAGGGATTCCCGCTGTACCAGGCCGTGAAGAACTCCGTGGCGTAGGCCAGGCCGACGATCATGCCGGTGGCGAGCACCACCTTGGTCATGGCCTCCAGGTGCCGGGTGGTGATGTATTCCTCCAACCCCATCACCGCCCGGGCGATGATCATGAGGGTGAGCACCATGGCGAAGCCGCTGAAGACGGCGCCCGCCACGAAGTAGGGCGGGAAGATGGTGGCGTGCCAGCCGGGGATCACCGAGGTGGCGAAGTCCATGGACACGATGGTGTGCACGGACACCACCAGGGGCGTGCTGAGCCCCGCCAGCAGCATGTAGACGGTCTCGTAGCGGCTCCAGGTGCGGTTGGAGCCGTTCCAGCCGAGGGAGAAGAGGCTGAGCAGGGTGCGTTTCAGCTTGGTCTTCGCCCGGTCCCGCTGCGTGGCCAGGTCCGGCAGGAGGCCGACGTACCAGAAGGTGAGCGAGATGATGAAATAGGTGGAGATGGCGAAGACATCCCAGAGCAGCGGGCTCTTGAAGTTCACCCAGAGGGGGCCGCGGTCGTTGGGATAGGGCGTGGCCCAGAAGGCCAGCCAGGGCCTCCCCATGTGGATGATGGGGAAGGTGCCCGCGCACATCACCGCGAAGATCGTCATGGCCTCGGCGGCGCGGTTGATGGAGGTGCGCCACCGCTGGCGGAAGAGGAAGAGGATCGCCGAGATCAAGGTCCCCGCATGGCCGATGCCCACCCAGAACACGAAGTTCGTGATGTCGAAGGCCCAACCCACCGTGCGGTTCAGCCCCCAGGTGCCGATGCCCCGGGTGAGGGTCTGGAACACGGCCCAGGCGCCCAGGCAGAGCATGGAGATCGAAACGGAGATGGCGAGCCACCAGAGTTTCGGCGGGCGCCGCTCCGTGGGGGCGAAGACCTCCTCCGTGACCTGGCGGTAGCTCTTGTTGCCGTCGATGAGCGGCAGGGTGTGGCCGTACGGGGGTTCGGCCCCGGCGGTCAGCACGTCGGCATCATGCGCCATGGTGGCCTCCCTGTGCCGGTTCGGCGGCAATATTGCGGATCTTGGTCAGATAGCTCACCGCGGGCCCGATGCCCAGCTCGCCCAGCACGAGGAAGCGCTTGGGATCGCGCAGCGCCTGGCTGATGCGGCTGTCGGGATCCTGCACATCGCCGAAGACGATGGCCTGGGCGGGACAGCTCTGCATGCAGGCCGGCATGGCCTCGCCATCCCTCAGTTCCCGGCCTTCGTCCTTGGCCGTGGACTTTGCGGCCATGAGCCGCTGCACGCAGAAGGAGCACTTCTCCATGACGCCCCGGCTGCGCACCGTCACGTCCGGATTCAGGCCCAGGCGCTCCAGCTCGCTCGCATGCGGGTATTCCCACCAATTGAAGCGCCGCACCTTGTAGGGGCAGTTGTTGGCGCAATACCGGGTGCCCACGCAGCGGTTGTAGACCTGCTGGTTGAGGCCCTCCTCGCTGTGCACCGTGGCCAGCACCGGGCAGACGTTCTCGCAGGGGGCCTGGTCGCACTGCTGGCACATCATGGGCTGGTGCACGACGCCGGGCTCCGCCTCGGAGCCCGTGTAGTAGCGGTCGATGCGGAGCCAGTGCATCTCGCGTTTGCGGGCCACCTCGTCGCGGCCCACCACGGGAATGTTGTTCTCCATCTGGCAGCCCACCACACAGCCGGAGCATCCCGTGCAGGCGCTGAGATCGATCACCATGGCCCAGCGATGGGCTCCGTGGGGATGGTCGCCGTAGACCGACGGCCCCGGCTGCTCGTGGGGACGCGCCGATGCCGGGTCGCGGAGATAGGGCGCCAGGGCCATCTCCCGCACCAGCTCGCGGCCTTCGAGGCTGTGGTGCTCCTGGGTGCAAGCCAGCTCGATCCGGCCCGAGCCCCGTCGCACCTGCAGGGGCCCGGACTCGGTGGACAGCGCGTCCGTGGAGAACCGGCGCCACGGATAGGCGTTCTTGCCCACGCCCTGCCCCGCCTTGCCGCCCGCGGTGCGCCCGTAGCCCAGGGCCACGGCCAGGGTCCGGTCATCCTGGCCGGGCTGCACCACTACGGGGAGTTCCAGTTCCAGCGCGTGCCCCTCGGGGCGGACCCGGAGCAGGTCGCCCTGTTCCAGGCCCAGCCGGACGGCGGCCGCGGGGGAAACCTGCACGTAGTTGTCCCAGGTGGCCTTGGTGATGGGATCCGGCAGCTCCTGGAGGAAGGGGATGTGGGCGTGGCGTCCGTCCCCGATGCCCACCTTGCCGTACAGCAGCAGCTCGTAGCCATCCTTCCGGGCCGGAAGGGGAGTGCCTTCCACCCGCCCTTCCAGATACCTGGGAGCGGCGCCGGCTTCCACCTGCACGGCGCCCTTCTGCAGAACCGTATTCCAGAAGGCCTCGAAATCCGCCGTCATCTTCTGGCGGGGGAAGACGCTGGCCTGCCAGTGCTCCCGGATGGCCTGCAGGGCCTGGACCGGATGTCCCGCCCAGGTGCTGAAGGTCTCCCGGGCATCCCGGGTGGCGAAGAGGGGATTGATCAGGGGCTGGCCCAGGGCGAAGGTGCCCGTCACCGCCTCCGAGTCCCGCCAAGCTTCGAGCCAGTGGTGATCCGGCGCCAGATGGGTGCAGCGGGCGGCGCTTTCATCTTCCGTCAGGGCCAGCGAGACGCGCAGGGGAACCTGGGCGAAGGCGGCGGCGAAGGTGGGCGGCAGGTCGTAGATGGGATTGGCGCCGAGCAGGATCAAGGCGGCGACCTTGCCTGAGGCCATATCCCGTTCCAGGATTTCCAGGGCCTGATCATCGCCCTGCTTCTGGAGGCTGGGCCGGGCCAGGTCCACGGTCGTGCCCTCGTGGCCGAGCAGATGGTTGAGCCGGGCCACGATCTCCTGAGCCCGTAGATTGTTGAGCCCGCAGAGCAGCAGCCCGTGGCCCCGGTGCTGCTCCAGAGCCTGGGCGACCGCTCCGGCCCTGGCCGCCAGGGCTGGCGGCAGGTTGCCACCCTCCACAGCCAGACCGAAAGGCCGGGCCAGAGCCTCCAGGAAGGGCACGACTTCCGAGGGCGCCAGGCGCACCCGTTCATCCGCGTTGCTGCCCGTGAGGGACAGGCCGCTTTCGATCTGGATGTGCTTCGACATGGGCCGGGGGCGGTCGGGCCCGCGGCGCTCGGCATAGGCCCGGGTGAAGCCCACGGGATCCATCCAGGTGCCGAGGAAATCCGCCTCGATGCCGACCAGGAGATCGGCTTCCTCCAGCCGGTAGCGGGGCACCATCCGCTGCCCATGGGTGCGCGCGTAGGCCGCGGCCAGAGCCGAGCAGCTGAAGGGATCGGCCTGGATCAGATGACCATCCTTGAAGGTTCCCAGGAAGGCTTGGATGCCGGTCTTGAGGGTGGGGCTGAGCAGGGTTCCCGCCAGGACGCGCACGGCGAGCCCGGAGGTTCGCATGTCGGCGAAGCGCCGGGTCAGGTCGCCATCCAGCGCAGCCCAGTCCACCGCCTTCCCCTCCAGCCGCGGACCCCTCAACCGGGCCTCGTCGTAGAGGCCCCGGGTCTGCGCCTGTCCGATGGCACAGAGGCCTCCGCGGCTCACGGGATGATCGGGGTTGCCCTCCAGTTTCACGGGGCGCCCATCCCGGCTGCGGGCCAGCACGCCGCAACCCGCGGAACACCCCCCGCACACGGTGGCGTACCACTGCGCCACGCCGGGCGTGAGGCCCTCCTGCGCATTCAGGTAGGGCATGGCCTTTTCGACGACCTTGCTCTTGCAGCCCAGGGCCAGGCCCGCAGCGAACCCGATCCCCGAGAAGCGGAAGAAGTCCCGGCGGCTGATCTGCCGCACGCTCTCTCCCACAGGAAGCTCGTCATCGAATTCCGCCTTCGTTGCACGCACCAGTCCGCGCCGTTCACCGAGGCTCTTCCAGGTCTTCATGGTTTCTCCTCAGTGGTGGCAGGCGGCGCAGTCAACCGGGGCCTGGGCGGTCTTCCCGGCCAGCAGCTGCTTCTGGTTCTCGGTCCGGTGGCAGGCAAGGCATTCCCCCATGACCAGGGGCCTCGATTGCTCCACCCGCTCCATGCCCTGCACCTCGCCGTGGCAGGTCTGGCAGGCCACGCCCGCCTGGACATGGCGGTTGTGGGGGAAGGTCACATGGGCGGGAAGCCGATGGATGCGCACCCACTCGAAGCCGCGGCCCGAGGCGTAGGCCTCGCGCAGCTTCAGGATCTCCGGGCTCGGGTCCGACTTGCCGATGGGCGTTCCCGCCTTGTTGATCACCGTCTCGTGGCACTTCATGCAGGTGCTCAGGGGCGGAATCCCCGCATGGCGGCTCGTCTCCGCGGAGGTGTGGCAGAACAGGCAGTCCATCTTCAGTTCCCCGGCATGGATGGCGTGGGAATAGGGAATGGGCTGCACCGGCTTGTAGCCGCTCTGGTCCCCGAGCAGCCGGGTATCCAGGCTCAAGGCGAAGATCATGAGCGAGGCTCCCAAGGCCACCGCGCCCGTGATCGCGACGGTCCGGACTCTCACCTGAGCCCCTTTCGGTTCCAGATCACCACCTGGGGCTTGCGCCAGTAGTAAAAGACGGGAACCACCAGGAAGTGCACCAGCCGCGTGAAGGGCAGGAGGAGGATGACCAGGAAGCCGCTCAGGAAGTGGATCTTCACCATCCAGGGCAAGGGCACGATGAGCTCAGGCCTCGGCGCCAGCTTGAGGAGGCTCCAGAGGTAGGGCGCGGCATTGGTGGAGAACCAGGAGCTGCCCCAGCGGTAGCGGATGGCCACATCGATGCCGCTGGTCACCTGGAACAGCAGCACGCCGAGCAGCACCAGGTCCAGGGCGCTCGTGACCACCTTCACGCGCCGGTCGGTGAACCGCCGGATGATGAGGGTGACCACGCCCACCAGGGCCAGGAGCGCCATGGAGAGCCCGGAGATCTCCAGCAGGTAGAGCCGCAAGGGGCGGGCGTTCCAGGCCAGGATCGCCTCGGGCAGGAAGAAGGCGAAGAGGTGCCCCGAAAGCACCCAGAGGATGCCCCAGTGCCAGAGGCTGGAACCCCAGAACAGGGTCTCCGTCTCAAGGAACTGGCTGGAGAGGCTCGAGTAGCTGAAGGGCCGCCAGGTGAAGCGCAGGATGCTCACCACGATGGCGAGGGTCAGGGCCACATAGGGGAAGCCCACGAAGAGGAAGTTAGTCAGCACAAGCCGCCTCCGCAGGTTTGCGATCGACAGTGAAGATCAGGTAGAGGGCCTGCAACACGTGGAGGTAGATGCTCTCTTTCATGGCAGCACCTCCTGTGCTGCCCCCCTGCGGGCGGCGCTCTGCGCCGTGGCCCTCCGCATCCTGCTTCGGCCTCATCGAAGGGAGGAGCTTCTCCAGCGTCGGCAGGATGCAGTCGTCCACCAGATCCATGGCGTCCGCGGTGTCCAGCTTCATGCCCAGGTCCAGCAGGTTCGGCAGGTGGTCCGGCAGGTTCTTGCCTTCCTCGATGCCGTGTTCCTGGAGGTGATGGCGCATCATGGCCATGAACTGCCCGCGCTGGTAGGTCTCGCCGAAGAGGTGCCAGCCGATGTCCAGCGAGCACTCGGGATTGAGGTCGAAGCTGCGGGTGTAGAGCTCCTGGACCTCCCGGAGGTCGAGGCTGCGAACCACCAGAGCGAAGGCCTCCAGGTGCTCCTGGCAGGGGTGGCCCGTGGCCATGGCGGCATCGGCCAGGGAACCGGCGACGGCCTGGGTGTGCTCCCCGGGATAGCGGAGCAGCACGGCGATGCCTGGAATGAGGTGGGCAGGCACGTTCATCAGAACCCCCTCTGGGGCGCTTCCCGGAAGCCGAAGCCCGAGGCGCCCTTCCGTTCCAGCGGATTGGTGAGCACTTCCACCGCCTGCTCCCGGTGGGAGGCGGGGATGACGAAGCGGTCCTCGAAGCTGCAGAGGCTCGTGAGCCGATAGATGGCTTCGGCCTGCTCGGGATCGCAGTCGGCTTCGCGCAGGCCCGCCAGGGCCACCTTCATGTCCACGTCCCCCACGGTCTGGGCGCGCTTCCAGGTGCGGATGGCCATCATCTTCTTCATGGCGTAGCGCACCGGGGCCTCCTGGCCGGCGCCGAAGAGGTTCGCCAGGTAGGCCATGGGCAGGCGGGCCTGCTCCAGGGGGGCGAAGATCTCCTCGGTGGAGGTGGGATTGAGGGCCACGCCGTTTTCCATGGCGTAGGTGACGGGGCCCAGGGCCGGCACATAGAAGAGGCTGGGAAAGGTGCGGTATTCGGGATGGGGCGCCAGGGCCAGGCCCCAGGCCTTCACGAACTGGTAGACCGGGCTGTTCCGCGCGGCCTTCAGGACCTGCTCGGTGACCCCGTTTTTCCGGGCCGATTCGATGACCGCGGGATCGTTGGGATCCGCCAGCAGGTCCCGGTGGGCCGTCACCAATTCCGCATCGGACTTCAGACCCGCGGCCTCGATCTTGTCGGCGTCGTAGAGCAGCACGCCCATGTAGCGGATGCGGCCCACGCAGGAGTGGAAGCAGGCCGGGGCCTGGCCGGTCTCCACGCGGGGATAGCAGAGGAGACACTTCTCGGATTTCCCCGTGCTCCAGTTGTAGAAGACCTTCTTGTAGGGGCAGGCCGACACGCAATAGCGCCAACCGCGGCAGACGTTCTGGTTGATCAGGACGATGCCATCCTCGCCCCGCTTGTAGATCGCGCCGCTGGGACAAGCCGCCACGCAGGCCGGGTTCGCGCAATGGTTGCAGATGCGCGGCAGGTAGAACATGACCAGCGTCTCGATGGAGAGCAGCTGAAGACGCTGCTCCTCCGTGAGGGCGGACAGGTTCACGTCGTTGCGGGCGTAGAGGGGCGAGCCTCCCAGGTCGTCGTCCCAGTTGGGGCCGGCCTCGATGTCGATGTACTGGCCCGTGACCTTGCTGACGGGGATGGCCGTGGGCTGATCGTCCTGCTCCGGACCAGAGAAGAGGTCGTCGTAGCGGTAGGTCCAGGGCTCGTAGTACTCGTCCATGGTGGGCAGGGACGGCTGGTGGAAGATCTTCTGGAGGAACTTGCCCTTGGAGGTGAGGCGCAGCTGTAGCTTGCCGTCCTTCACCACCCAGCCGCCCTTGTACTCTTCCTGGTTCTCCCACTGAGTGGGATAGCCGGTGCCGGGCTTGGTTTCCACGTTGTTCCACCACATGTAGTCGGCGCCCTTGCGGTCGGTCCACACGTTCTTGCAGGCGACAGAGCAGGTGTGGCACCCGATGCACTTGTCCAGGTGGAACACCATCGCCACTTGAGAGCGGATATCCATGTCGGTCCTCCTACCAGACCAGCTGGCCGAGCTTGCGGACGTAGACCACCGTTTCGCGGTTCACGCCGGTGGGGCCCCAGTAATTGAAGTGGTAGGTGAACTGGCCGTAGCCGCCCACCATGAGGTTCGGTTTGAGGCGGGTGCGCGTGAGGCTGTTGTTCATGCCCGCCCGCTTCATGCCGCGCAGAGGCGACTTGGGCACGCTGTAGGTGCGCTCCGTGGCGTGGTACTGGATGCAGGCGCCCTTCGGGATGCGGGCGCTGACGCAGCAGCGGACCACCACCACCCCGTTGTCGTTGTGCACCTCCACCCAGTCGTTGTCCTTGAGGCCGATGGAGGCGGCGTCCTCCTCGCTCAGCCACAGGGGATCCATGCCCCGGGACAGGGTGGTCATGCGCTCGGTGTCGCCATAGGTGGAGTGGATGTGCCACTTCCCATGGGGCGTCAGGAAATTGAGGAGGAGCGTGTTGCCCTCCCGCTTGGAGCAGCTGAGATCGCCGAGGATCTGGGCGGGGGGCGTGGGCTTGTAGGTGGGCAGATGCTCGCCGAAAGCCAGGTAGCCTTCATGGTCCAGGTAGCAGTGCTGGCGGCCCGTGAGCGTGCGCCAGGGCACCATGCGCTCCACGTTGTAGGTGAAGGCAGAATAGGGGCGTTTGTCATCCACGAGCCCAGACCAGCAGGGGCTGTTGATGACGCGACGGGGTTGGGACAGCAGGTCCTTGAAGGTGCGGCGCACACCCCGGTAGGGCTCAGCCAGATCCTTCAGGGGCAGGCCCGTGCGGCCCTCCATGTACTGGTAGGCCCGGTAGGCCAGCTCGCCGTTGGTTTCCGGCGCCAGGTGCAGGAGCGCGTTGGCGGCATGGGTGTCCTCCTCCAGACTGGGCCGCGCCTGCCCTTCCACCATCACCGTGGGATGGGTGTTCAGCATCTCGTCGTAGACATCCGCGATGGGGTACTTGACGCCGTGGGCGCCGAGGCCCTGCTCGCGCACCATGGGTCCCAGGGAGATGAATTTCTCGTGGATCGTCTTGTAGTCCCGGGTGACTACCTTGAGACCGGGCATGGTCTTCCCCGGAATGGCCTCGCATTCCCCGGCCATCCAGTCCCGGATGTGCGGCTGGGCGATCTCCGCCGGCGTGTCATGGGTCAGGGGCGACGAGACCAGATCCTCGATGGGATCGGGCAGATGCTTGGCCGCCAGCTCGCTCACCACCTTGGCTATGTACTTGAAGATGTCCCAATCGCTGCGGGATTCCCAGCAGGGCGGCACGGCCGCGGACAGCGGGTTGATGAAGCTGTGCATGTCCGTGGAATTGAGGTCGGTCTTTTCGTACCAGGTGGCCGTGGGCAGCACGATGTCGCTGTAGAGCGCCGAGGTGTCCATGCGGAAGTTGATGTCGATGACCAGGTCCATCTTCCCGGTGACCGTGGGCCGCCAGGTCACGTCCTTGAGGGTGCCCTCCGCCACTTCCTCGGCGATGGCGTTGCTGTGGGTGCCCAGGTAGTGCTTGAGGAAGAACTCGTGGCCCTTGGCGCTGGTGCCGATGGCGTTGCCGCGCCAGATGAACCAGACGCGGGGCCAGTTCTCCTGGGCATCCGGATCCTCCACGGAGAAGCGGAGGTCCCTCTTCTTGAGCCGGTCCACGGTGTTGGCGATGATGGCGGCCTCGTCCCTGGCGCCGGCCTTCCGCGCGTCGGCCACCACCGACATGGGGTTCTCGTTGTACTGCGGATAGAAGGGCAGCCAGCCGCTGCGCACGGCCCGGGTCTGCATGTTCATGCAGTGGCCTTCCACCAGGTCGCTGCCGTCCGGTACCGTGTTGTAGGCCTTGAACTCCTTCTCGTAGCGCCACTGGTCCGAATTCACGTAGTGCCAGCTGGGCCCGTTCTGCAGGCGGTTCACGGGAATCCAGTCCCGGGCCATGGCGATGGCCGACCAGGATGCCACCGGCGCCAGCTTCTCCTGGCCCACGTAGTGGGCGAGGCCCCCGCCGTTGGTGCCGATGCAGCCGCAGAAGACCAGGGCGTGCTGGGCGGCGCGGTAGATGAGGTTGTTGTGGTACCAGTGGTTGATGCCCGCGCCGATGATGACGGTGCACTTGCCCTTCGTCAGTTCGGCCGTGTGGGCCCATTCGCGGGCGAAGCGGAGCACGTTCTCCCGGGACAGCCCCGTGATGCGCTCCTGCCAGGCGGGCGTGTAGACCGCCGAGGCATCGTTGTAGTCCTTGGGGTAGGCGCCACCGAGGCCGCGCTCCACACCGAACTGGGCCATGAGGAGATCGTAGACCGTGGTGACGAGGGCCGTGCCGCCCTCCGCCAGGGGGATGCGCCGCACGGGCACGCCCCGGAAGCAGGTGCTGCCATCGGCGAAGTCGTCGAACTGGACCTGCTCGGAAGGCTGCCCGAGGAAGGTCAGGGAAGGCGCGATGGAACTGTCGTCCTTGCCATCCTGGAGCAGCAGGTTCCACTGGCCCTGCTTGGTACCCCAGCGGTGGCCCATGGAGCCCTTCGGCATCTTGGGCGTGGCGCTGCCCTCATCCCACATGAGGAACTTCCACTCGCCGTGTTCCTCCTCCGCATACTTCGCGAGGCGCCCGGCGCGCAGCAGCTGGCCGGGCCGGAAGCCGCCGTCGATCTCCGTCAGCTCCACCAGGAAGGGCCCGTCCGTGTAGGTCTTCTGGTAGTCCAGGAAGAAGGGCACCTGCTGCTGGTGGTGGAATTCGGTGAGGATGACGTGGTTCACGGCCATCCAGAAGGCGCCATCCTGCCCCTGATGGACGGGCATCCATTCGTCCGCGTACTTGGCCACCTGGTTGAAGTCGGGGCTGAATACCACCATCTTCGTGCCGTTGTGGCGGCTCTCGGCGGCGAAGTGGCAGTCCGGCGTGCGGGTCATGTTCAGGTTGGAGCCCATGACCGCCAGGAATTTCGCGTTGTACCAGTCGGCGCTTTCCTGCACATCCGTCTGCTCGCCCCACATCTCGGGGCTGGCGGGCGGCAGGTCGCAGTACCAATCGTAGAAGCTGAGATTGGTGCCGCCCATGAGCTGGATGAACCGGGAACCCGCGGCGTAGCTCAGCATGGACATGGCCGGGATGGGACTGAAGCCCGCGATGCGATCGGGACCGTGGGTCTTGATGGTGTGGATGTTGGCGGCGGCGATGAGCTCCGCCGCGTCTTCCCAGGAGGCCCGGCGGAACCCGCCCTTGCCCCGGGCCCGCTGGTAGCGGGCCCGCTGGTCGGGATCGTTCTGGATGCTGGCCCAGGCTGCCACGGGATCCTGGTGCTTTCCCTTGGCCTCCTGCCAGAGGTCCATGAGGGCGCCGCGCATGTAGGGGAACTTCACCCGCAGAGGGCTGTAGAGGTACCAGCTGAAGCTGATGCCGCGCTGGCAGCCGCGGGGCTCGTAGGGCGGCACCTTCTCGTCCAGGAGCGGGTAGTCGACCACCTGCATCTCCCAGGTGACGATCCCTTCCTTCACGTAGATGTTCCAGCCGCAGCTGCCGGTGCAGTTCACGCCATGGGTGCTGCGCACGACCTTGTCGTGGGCCCAGCGGTTCCGGTAGAACTCCTCCCAGGAGCGGGTTTCAGGATCGACGATGTCGGTGATCCAGTGGCTCTGCTTGCGCTCGGTCATGTGTCGGTTCCTTCCGGATCGGGTGCGGGAAACGGGCTAGGCCCGGTTGCCCCATGGGGGCTCGGGGGACCGCGCGAGCCTTGCGGGCAGGCGGTCCCCCCGGGACGGGTCAGGCGCGGGGCTTGAGGTTGCGGCGCACGCCCCGAAGGCGCTTGCGGCCGAGGCGGCCGCCCACCAACATGCCCGAGACGAGGCCGACGATGCCCAGCACCGGGAAGACCATGTCGGTCCTGGCCGGGGGCTGGGAGCTGATGCTCTTGAGGAAGGACCCCACGCGGAAGGCCTCTTCGCCGGTGAGCGGCGTCTTCTGGAACACGCCCTGCATGGTGGGGAAGGCGGGGTTCTCGATGGCGGAGACTAGGCCCACGCCCAGCTTTCCGGAAGCACCCGTCAGGTCCGGGCCGAGGCGGCCACCGCCGAAACCGCCCAGGCCCTGGGCGCTGTGGCAGGACAGGCAGGAGGGCGCGCCGGAGGCGAACCGGGTGAGGCCCAGGAAGAGCTGCTGGCCCTGGCGGATATCCTCGGGGGTCGCCGGGCGGGAGATGGCGGCCGTGCCGAGCGTCTTGCCCGCCGCCGTGTAGTCGTCGATGAGCTTGAGCAGCGCCTG
Organism: Geothrix sp.; assembly: GCA_035255365.1. GTDB lineage: Bacteria > Acidobacteriota > Holophagae > Holophagales > Holophagaceae > Geothrix. Next base: position 25,152 of record DATEZS010000085.1, on the reverse strand, counting down.
GGCTTCGGCCGCAGTGACCCCCAGGTCCGGCATCCGGGTGCCGTTGAACTCCCGCAGGAGCGCCGCCGCCGTCGGATCGCCCCCGTCCAGCTGGGCGGAGGGCAATTGGAGGAACCGCGCGGACCATTCATGGGGCCGCCGCTGGCCCAGGCCCTTGAGATCGGGCCCCACCTTCCGGCCGGCCCCGATGGTGTGGCAGCTCATGCAGCTCTTCCGGAACTGGGCTTCCGCATCCTGGCCGTTCAGACCCTGGACCGGAAGCAGGCACAGGGCCGAAAGCAGAGCCAATCGTGGCGTGGTCCTGGGCAACACAACACCTCCTGGACGGAGCATCCGGCTTCGGACACGGATTAATTAGGATCAAAGGTTCTGTAATATTTTGAAGAGTATGTAGCCGCCGCCCAGGTTTGCGCAAGAGTGGAAATGCAAGTCATCTCGTTTTTTGAAAATCATTCAAGTGCTGTAACCAATATTATTAGTTATTTTTTTTCACGATTCTTATAAGGATGCCCCGAGGTCAACTTCTGCCTCGAAGTTCTCGATGCACTGCCTGCCGTCCGGCGTCATCTTTTGCAAATTTTCCAAAAATAAGGCCTGGCCCGTGAAAAGAACATAGATAAATTAGGAGTATCGAATCCTTTTATATGTCTGGACCTTTCATGGATCATCCCCAGCCCGGCTGCGCCCATCCGCGCAGCCTGTTCCACGCCCCAACGAGGTATGCCCTCCAGGCCCTGATCCGGCTTCCGGACGACGGCAGCTATCGCCTTGCCCGCAACCTGGCCAAGGACCTCGACCTCCCGGGCCCATTCCTCGCCAAGATCCTCCAGGACCTCGGCCATCACGGCATTCTGGAATCCCATCGGGGCCCCGGGGGGGGCTTTCGCCTGAGCCGTCGCCCGGAGCACATCACCTTGCGGGAGATCGTGGTGGCCATGGAGGGCCCCGACCCCTTCGTGGACTGCCTCCTGGGCCACTCCGACGGGGGAGGGAAGTGCCAATGCCCCCTCCGGCCGGCCTGGGATGAGGTCCAGCACCTCCTGACGACGCGCCTCGCGGCGACGTCGCTACGCGACCTCCAGGCCGCCAACAGCTGGCCCGACCTGACCGGAGGCGCGGGGCTCACCTTGATCGCACCCATTTGAGACCGTGATATCGATCACCTTCGTTGTTCTTGAAGACGTTTTAATATTTAGGATATTTTTATCTGTTACTTCTTTACCCCGGAGGCGCCCATGTCGGACCGAGCTCGAGCCGCCACTGCCCTGGCCATGAGCACCCTGGCTTTCACGCTCTGTTTCGCCGTCTGGACCCTCAACGGCGTCCTGGTCACCTTCCTGGTGGAGAATGGCCTCTTCCGCTGGGACACGGCCCAGATCGGCTGGCTCATCGGCATTCCCGTGCTCACGGGCTCGATCATGCGGCTGCCCGTAGGCCTGCTCACGGACCGGTTCGGAGGGCGGAAAGTCTACACCCTGCTCCTGCTCCTGGCCGCGGTGCCCACCTGGTTGTTGGGCAGTGTCCACGATTACCAGGGTTTCCTCCTCGCCTCTCTGGGGTTCGGCCTCTCCGGCGCGGCTTTCGCCGTGGGGATCGCCTATTCCAGCGTCTGGTTCACCAAGGCCCGCCAGGGCACGGCCCTGGGCATCTTCGGCGCCGGCAACGCGGGCTCGGCCATCACCAGCATGGGTGCCCCCTTCCTCCTGAAGAGGCTCACGGCCGGAGGCACCAACCTGGAGGCCTGGCGCATGCTGCCGAAAATCTACGCGGTGGTCCTGCTGGCCATGGCCGTGGTCTTCTTCCTCTTCACCCATGAAAAGAAAGCCGAAGGCGCCAGGGACAAGTCCTTCATCCAGATGCTGGCCCCCCTGCGCCATGTGCGCGTGTGGCGCTTCGGTCTGTACTACTTCCTGGTGTTCGGCTGCTTCGTCGCCCTGGCCCAGTGGCTGATCCCCTACTACGTGGGCGTCTACGGCATGAGCCTCGCCATGGCCGGCCTCCTGGCCTCCCTGTTCAGCCTGCCTTCGGGGCTCATCCGCGCCGCGGGGGGCTGGATGTCCGATCGCTTCGGCGCCCGGGCGGTCATGTACTGGACCTTCGGCCTCAGCATCTTCGCTTGCGCCGCCCTCATGGTGCCTCGCATGTCCATCGAAAGCCCGGGCCCCTCCGTGCTGGCCCTGGTGGGCGGGGTGGTGAGCGAAGTGGGCACCGACCACATCGTGGTGGGGGACACGACCTATCCTGTCCGCCCCCAGGGAACCCAGGGCGAGCCCCGCAACGAGCGGATGATGGTGCTTCCGGAAAGCCGCTTCTGGCAGACCCCGGTGGTGAAAGTGGGCGACCGCGTGAAGAAGAAGCAGCTGCTCGCTTCCGGCACGACCCACGTGTTCTTCCAGGCCAATGTGTGGATCTTCACGTTCCTCGTGTTCCTGGTCGGCATCGTGTGGGGCATCGGCAAGGCCGCGGTCTACCGCTACATTCCCGACTACTTCCCCGATGAGGTGGGCGTGGTCGGCGGCATCGTCGGCGTCATCGGCGGGCTGGGCGGTTTCGTGGGCCCCATCCTCTTCGGGTACCTGCTGAAGACCACGGGGCTGTGGACAAGCATGTGGCTGCTCCTCACCCTCCTCTCGATCACCTGCCTGGTCTGGCTCCACACAGTGGTGCGACGCCTCACCCGGGAGCAGAATGAAACCCTCTTCACCCGGTTTGAACGCCCCTCTCCCGCTCCGGCCGCCGCCGAAGCCGCCGAACCCGCCTGATTCCGCTCCTGGAGATCCCATGACCAAGCTCACCGAATGGAAGCCCGAGGACCCGCAGGCCTGGGCGGCCGGCGGCAGCCGCATCGCCTGGCGCAATCTCGCCTTCTCCGTGCCCAGTCTGCTCTGCGCCTTCAGCGTGTGGATGTTCTGGTCCATCCTCACTGTCCGCATGAAGGACGCCGGGTTCCCCTTCACGGACGCCCAGCTCTTCACGCTGATCTCCATCGCGGGGCTCTCGGGCGCCACCCTGCGGATCCCCAATTCCTTTATGGTGGCCCTGGCCGGCGGACGCAATGTCGTGGCCCTCACCACCGCGATGCTCATCGCCCCGGCCCTGGGCGCGGGCATCGCCCTGCAGAGCCTGGCCACCCCCTTCTCCACCTTCGTGATCCTCGCGGTGCTGTCGGGCGTGGGCGGAGGAAACTTCTCCTCCTCCATGTCGAACATCAACGGCTTCTTTCCCAAGCGGCTTTCGGGGCTGGCCCTGGGGCTCAACGCCGGCATCGGCAATCTGGGCGTGAGCGTCATGCAGCTCGTGGTGCCCGCCGTCATGGGCTCGGCCCTGTTCGGGGCCCTGTCGGGCGCTCCCCACATCACCGCCCTCGGGAAACAGATGTGGGTGCAGAACGGCGCCCTGGTGTGGCTGCCCTTCCTGGTCGTCCTGGGCCTGGGTTCCTGGTTCTTCATGAACAACCTGCCGGCCCACGACAGCGAGCCCACCTCGGCCGCCATGGGCACGATCCTCGGCCTGCACCTGCCGGCTTTCGGGTCGGTGGGGCTCATCGCCTGGATCGTGGTGCGCTACCCGAAGCTGAGCCTCAGCGCCCAGCTGGGGCTGGTGCTCCTGGCCATCGTCGTCTGCCTGGGCTTGCTGAAACTCCTGCCGGGCAAGGTGAAAACGAGCCTGGACAAGCAGTTCGCCATCTTCCGCATGAAGCACACCTGGGTTATGACGCTGCTCTACATCATGACCTTCGGCAGCTTCATCGGATACTCCGCCGCCTTCCCCCTCCTCCTCAAGCTCTTCTTCGGCAAGAGCGTCTCCAATCCCGCCACCTACGCCTTCCTGGGGCCCCTCGTGGGCAGCCTCATCCGCCCCGTGGGTGGCTGGCTGTCGGACAAGTTCCGAGGCTCCATCGTCACCCAGTGGTCCACCGTCATCCAGATCGTCGGTGCCCTGGCGGTGGCCGCGGTCATCAAGCAGGCCCAGGGCGACCCCAACCCCGCCCACCTCTTCACCCCCTTCCTGCTGAGCTTCCTCCTGCTCTTCCTCGGTTCCGGCATCGGCAACGGCAGCACCTTCCAGATGGTGCCCTTCATTTTCGAGCCCCAGTTCGCCGGGCCCGTGCTGGGCTGGACGGGCGCCATCGCCGCCTATGGCAGTTATGTCATCCCCACGGTCTTCAAGGCCCAGATCGCCGCGGGCACCGTTCAATACGCCCTCTACGGCTTCGCCATCTTCTACGTGGTGTGCCTCGCCGTGAATGGCTGGTTCTACGCCCGCAAGGGCGCCGCGGTGAAGTGCTGACGACCCGCGGGCCCGGACGGGATACCATTCCCCCATGGCCATGAGCTGCGACCACTCCGATCTGCTGCCGCTGGAGGAAGCCCTCCGGCGCCTGTGGGAGGCCCTGCCCGCGCCCCCTTCCCCGGCGGTTCTCGCGGACCGGGACGACCCGCCCTCGGCGCGCGCCGCCATGGATGGCGTGGCCCTCCAAACCGCGGGAGGCCGCGCGCCCCGGAAGCTCCTGGGCACCCTGTTCGCCGGGGACGATCCCGGCGCGGTGCAGGTGGGACCGGACTCCGCCATTCGCATCATGACCGGCGCCGCCCTGCCGCTGGGAGCCGACGCCATCGTGCCCGTGGAGCAGCTGCGCGTGGAGGGCGACCTCGTGTTCCCCCTGGTGGATCCCGAGGTGGGCGACCACCTGCGTCCCCGGGCCGAGCAGGCCCGGGCGGGGGACCTGCTGCTGCCCCTCGGCGCCCCCCTGACCGCCGCGCGGCTGGCCCTCTGCGCCCAGGTGGGTCTCCCCGCGGAGCTGCCCGCCCGCATCCAGGTGGCCGTGGCCTCCACCGGCGACGAGCTGGTGCCGGATCCCGCCTTGCACCAGATCCGGGATTCCAACGGCCCCATGCTGGCCGCCCTGGCCCAGCGCCTGGGCGCCAGCGCCCAGCGCTGGCCCTCCCTCCCGGACGAGCCAACGGCCCTGGCCGCGGCCCTCCAGGACCACGGCCAGGCGCGGATTCTCCTCACCTCCGGCGGCGTGAGCGCCGGGGAGCACGACTACCTGCCAAGCGTCCTGGTGGACCTGGGCGCGACGATTCTCTTCCACAAGATCCGCCTGAAGCCCGGGAAACCCATGCTGGCCGCCGTTCTGGGTGACCTGCTGGTGCTGGCCCTGCCCGGCAACCCCGTGTCCGCCTACCTCAACGCCCTGATCTTCCTGGACCAGGCCCTGGCCCGGCTGGAGGGCCGCGCGGCGCCCGACCCCTGGCGCCGCGCCCGCCTGGCCACGGCCATCAAGAACAAGGGGGAACGCCCCCTTCTGCAGCCCTGCCGCCTCCTGGAGGGTGAACTGCACACCCTTTCGGGCAAAGGCTCCGCCGACCTCATCACCCTGGCCCGCGCCGACGTCTGCGCCTGGATCGAGCCCGGCGGCATGGAAGCGGGCATGAAGACCCGGTACCTTCAGGTCCTCTGAGCCTGTCCCTGAAATGAAACGAGGCGCCGCTGGCGCCTCGTTTCGCGTCGGAGCGGCAATCCTCAGCCCTTGGCGTAGCGCTGCAGCTTGGCCAGATCCAGGATCCGAACCACGGGGAAGGTGCTCTGGATGAGCCCCAGGTCCGTGAGCAGGCGCAGGGCGCGGCTGAAGGCTTCGCGGCTGGCGCCGATGCACTGGGCCAGGTCCTCCTGGGTTTCCCGGAACTCCACCAGGGGACGCACCGGATTGGCTTCGTGGGCTTCCAGCAGGAGCTGGGCGACCCGCTCGGGCACGCTGTGGAGGCTCAGGGTTTCCACCAGGGTCACCAGGTGGCGGACCTTGGTGCTGAAGTGCTGGATGAGCATCTCGGCGACCTCGGAATGCCGGTGCACGATGGAACGCAGGGGCGCGGCCGGGATCAGCCAGCACTCGGTCTCGCCGTGGGATTCGGCACTGGAGGCGATGGGCACGCCGTCGAAGACCGGAACTTCGCCCACGCAATCCCCCACCTTGAGGAACTGGAGCACCTGGACCCGTCCCCGCCCATCGGTGCGGAAGACCTTGAGGCCGCCCTTGACCACCACATAGATGCCGGAGACCTGGTCCCCTTGCGTGAAGACCCGGGCACCATCCGAGAAGCGGCGCAATTCCGATACGCTGGCCAATTCCTCGGCTGCACTCATGGGCAGCCCGGCCAGGAAATCGATCCGTCTCAGGTTGAGGACTGCTTGAGGCATAGGACTCCACCGCGATCAGAATCAGTTATCGCACATTTCGCCCCCGGGTGTGATTCTTGTCACGATCGGGGCAACAGGCGACGAGTACTTTACCGCGCGGTTGTAATTTCGTCTGCTCAAAATCCCCGCATGACAAGGCCCCGGCAAGCGGGGCCCAGCAGGCATATTTGGCCGATTTTACATGACCCGCTCCATGAAGGTGCGGTCCGTGGTGTTCACTCGAATCCTCTTGGTATCGCCTGCGGCGATACGCAAGGCCCCTCTTCCCAGGGGCCAGGCAACTACTTCACCCGTTCCATGAAGGTGCGGTCTGTGGTGTTCACTCGAATCTTCTGCCCCGCTTCCATGTAGGGGGGCACCCCCACGGTGATGCCATTGCTCATCTTGGCGGGCTTGTAGGAACCCGTGGCATTGGCGTTCTTCATGACGGGATCCGTCTCCACGATCTCCAGGACCACGCTGGGCGGAAGCACCGCGCTCATGGCCTGGCCCTCGTAGAACTCGATCTCGCACTGCATGTTGGGCTCCAGGAAGACCAGGTCGTCGCCCAGGATGTCCTTGCTGAGTTCCATCTGCTCGTAGGTCTCGTTGTTCATGAACACCAGATGATCGCCGTCCTCGTAGAGGTACTCGAGCATGTGCTGTTCGAGGCTCGCCTTGTCCACCTTCTCGGCGCTGCCGAACCGATTCTCGCGGTTGATGCCGTCCTTCATGCGCTTCATCTTCACCACGATCCGGGCCGGCAGGTTGCCGGGGGTCTGGTGCTCGGTGCTGATGACGCGGCACAGCTCGTTTTCGAAATTGACGATCATTCCGGCACGAACCTGGGTGGCGTTGATCATGGGCATGGGAGGCTCCTTGAAGGCGGGTGGGGACGAGTGGGGGTCACCGTTCAAAAACCCCTCGCCGGGACCCCGGCGAGGGGTTTTTGGTGGGCGTACCAGGATTCGAACCTGGGACTTCTACCGTGTGAAGGTAGCACTCTACCGCTGAGTTATACGCCCGCGGCCGATCAGAATACCGCAGGGCAGGACCATTTCCAAGCCTGAATCATCGGCGGCCCATGGCCCTCGCCAAGGCGCCGGCCAATCGCGGCGCCGCCTCGGCTTGAAGACCGCAGAGGCCCACCCGCAGGCCTTCGGGCAGCGGCACCGTGAAGACCCCTTCCGCCTTCATGTGCCCGCAGACTGCCTCGGACTCAGGGCATCCCACCGTGACGAAAAAACCGCCTTGCCACCGACAGGGCGCGAGGCCTTCCGTCCCCAAAGCCCGATCCAGGGCCGTTGCCCTTGCCGCCAGCACCTCGGACCAGTGGCGGTGCTCCGCGGCCAGGCGCTCCTGGGCCTTGCCGTCCTTGGCCAGGCGCAGCAATAGGGATTGGGGGGCCTTGGCGCAGGTGGACCAGGTGCCTCGGCAGGATTGGGTCAAGGCCGCCTGCAAGGCTGGCTCCCCGCGCCAGGGGAACGCGATGGCACCGCCGCGGGCGCCATACAGTGTCAGGGATTTGGACAGGGACATGGCAGCCCCCACCAGCACCCGACCCTCCGCCCCCAGGGCCGCGTAGTCCTTCAGGGCCACAGCCACGGCGCCGGGATCACCGGCGTAGTCCAGGTAGGCGAAGTCGAGCAGAAGGGTGACGGGGCCGAGGCTCGACAGCTCCCGCAGCAGGCCCAGGAGCACCGACCGATCCGCCGGGAAGAGGCTCCGCCCCGTGGGGTTGTGGCAGGGATCATTGAGCCAGATGAGCACGCGCCCCTGGGTCTTCATGAGCTCCCGCAGCGTCCGGTCCCAGGCAGTCCCATCCAAGGGCTGACCCGCGCCGGGCCAGGGGACGGTCACCAGCCCGATGCCGTTTTCGGCGGCCAGGGTGGCGTAGGGCCCCCAGTAAGGCGCGGTGGTGAGCAGGCGTTGGCCCGGCTCCAGGAAGTTCCGCAGGGAAAGGGCCAGGGCACCGCTGCCGCCCGGCGTGGCGCAGGCGGCCCCGGGCGAATCAAGTTCTGGCCAATGCCGCTGCACCAGGGCCTTCAAGAAGGCCGGATCTCCCGAGATGGGGGCGTAGGGGGCCACCTCCAGGGGGGTCAGTTCCCGCCAGAGGTCCATGACGGAAGCCAGCACCACCAGCTGCCCCGAATCATCGAACAGGGCGCCCACGGAGGCATTGAGGATCGCTTCGCCCGCGGCCTTCCGGGCCTGGGCCTCCGCGTTCAGGGCAAAGATGGGATCATCGGCCAGGAAGCCGTGCCGCGCGGGAATGAGCTGATGGATCATGGCTTCGGATTATGGCTCAACTCAGGCATGCCCAGCGGTCCATCCCAGAGCTCAAGGCACCCTGGCTAAGCTGGAGCCATGACGCGCGCGACCCCTCCGGCCAATCTCCGTACCGTTCTACTGTTTCTGGGCTGCGCCTTGGCGCTGGCCCCCTTCACCCCCGCCGCCGCAGCCCTGGTGGGCGGCGCCCTGCTGGCGTTGACCGTGGGGAATCCCTGGCAGGGCCTCACCCGCACCTGGACCCATCGCCTGCTCCCCCTTGCCGTCATCGGTCTGGGCGCGGACATGAACCTGCGCACCGTGGCCAAGGCGGGTCTCCACGGCCTCGGATACACGGCCCTGAGCCTCGTGTTCGTGCTGGCCCTGGGCTGGTGGCTGGCGCGGGTGCTGAAGGTGGAGCGAGACGCGGGGCTCCTGATCTCCGTGGGAACAGCCATCTGTGGCGGCAGCGCCATTGCCGCCGTGGCGCCCGTGCTCCGGGCGAAGGAACACGAGATCTCCGTGGCCCTGGCCACGGTCTTCCTGTTGAACGCCGTGGCCCTGGTGATCTTCCCCCCCATCGGCCACGCCGCGGGCCTGGGGCAGGAGGCCTTCGGCCTCTGGTCCGCCCTGGCCATCCACGACACCAGTTCCGTGGTGGGCGCCGGGCTCGCCTATGGCCCCCGCGCCCTGGAAGTGGCCACCACGGTGAAGCTGGCCCGGGCCCTGTGGATCGTGCCGCTGACCCTCTGCATCGGCTGGATGGTGGTCAGGAAAGGCCAGGCCACGGCAGATGCACCACCGGTGAAGAAGCCCTGGTTCATCGCCGGCTTCCTGGCCATGGCCGCCCTGGTCACCTTCCTTCCCGCCCTGCATGCAGGCGGTGCCTTCATCGCCGCGGCAGCCCGGCGCCTGCTGGTGTTGACCCTCTTCCTCATCGGCGCCGGCCTGAGCCGGGAGGCCCTGCGCACCGTGGGCCTGCGCCCCCTGCTTCAGGGTCTGGCGCTCTGGCTGATCGTGGGGTCCCTGGGGCTGGGAGCCGTGAGATGGGGTCTGTTGACGGTGAACTGACCCTGACCTTGACGCCGGGACATGGCCGACCCGATGGCGAATGCAACGCCTGTTGCATTCTGCGTCAGAGGACGATCACATCGTGTTGAATTTTTCCCATATCGCTTCTGTAAATTCATTTAGTTACAATTTTTAAAATTGGCATGAAATTGGATTTATGCATTCCTTCCCCACCCTCCGGGCTTGTCCCGCCTCCCCTACAGGCAGTCAACTGCTCCCCCCTTCGGAGTTCTGCATGTCCCTCACGCGGATCTTTCACCCCCTTCTGGCCGGGGGCTCGTTCCTGCTCCTCCTTGCCTGCGGCGGCTCCAGCGGCCCCGACGGCAGTGCCTCCACCACGCCCCCGGTTCCACCGGGCTCCATCACCGTGACCATGAGCGGGGACAGCATTCCCGATGGCTCCAGCCTCACCCTCACGGATGCCGGTGGCCATGCCCATGCCCTGAGCCAGGCTTTCGGCATCGCCCATCTGGACCAGCTGACTCCCGGCCCCTATACCCTCGGGGCCACGGGCGGCCTGGTGGATGATGTGCAGATGTACGACCCCTCTCCGGCCAGCCAGACGATCCAGATCGAAAGCCAGCAGACCACCCAGGCCAGCGTGAACTATGTACCCGGCGCTCTCCAGGCCCATGGGACGATCCGAATGACCGCGGCGGGCCTTCCCGCCGGTTCCTTCGGCATCATTTCCTACACCTGGGTTTGCCCGACGGACCAGTCCAAGATCCGCATCCGGACGAAGAGCATCGATGCCTCGGGCCTCCTGTTCCCGGCCGCCCCGTCCTCCTACCATTTTGAGGCAGGGCAATTCAGCGTCACGGTCAATGGCGTCACCCAGACCTGGATTGGCACCGCCACGCCGACCGATGCCGAGGTCAAAGAAGGTCAGGGGACGGACGTCGCGATCACTTACGTCCAGCAGTAATCGACCAATGCATTTCAACCGGATTCTGGAGAGAGCATGGGACGAGCCATGTACGCCGTCCTGGCGGTCCTGGCGCTGACGGCTTGCCAACGCCCCATCGAAATCACCGCACAGGCGAGGCAGGTGGCGGTCAGGGTGGCCCTGCATGGCCAGCTGCCTGGCCTCACGGCTCAGCAAATGGAGGACATTCGTGCCTCTTACGAGAATCAGGTGCGGGCTAGGCTCGGCCAAGTAGCTGATACCGTCCTGAACGCGACCGATCACCCTTCCACGCGACCTCTCCTTGAGATCTCCATCGACGAGGTGGAACTTTCCGATTACCCGAGCAAAAGCGACATCTTCAAAGACTGGCTGGGGGATACCACTGAGGAGATCGTCACGGATGCAATCGATCAGATGATCACTCGTTCAAAGGAGCCCATCGAGCACGATGGGAACTTGAGCGACACCCTGGTGGGCCGCTACGTGGTTCGCGGCATCCACCGCCACCGCCTCGAACACCTGGGGTACAGGCCGCTGCTTATTTCCGGGACCCTTACCTTCTTCGGCAATGGCTCGACCTATCAGTGCGATTTCAACGGATGGAGGCTTCTGCCGAAGATGCACCCGCTGCCAAAGAAACCAGGCGAGGACCAATCACCCCAGATCCGGGAAGAGGAGGGGCGGGCTCTGGCCAGCTTCGTGATGGAGCGCCTCGGGTCTGGCTGGCGGTGGAGCGTGAGTCCGGACTAGCCTCCCTGGAAGGAAGGCGGGGAGGTCAAACATCCGGATCCATCCACGGCGGCTGGCCTGATAATGGCTCTTCGGCTTTCCGAGGTGCGCATGATTCGTCCCTTCCAGGGCATGGTCCCCAGCATTGGTTCGCGGGTCTTCATTCCCGACAGCGCGCTCATCCTGGGCGATGTGAGCATCGGCGACGACGCGAGCATCTGGTTCAACTGCGCCATCCGGGGCGATGTGAACTGGATCCGCATCGGCGCGCGCACCAACATCCAGGACGCCTGCTGCCTCCATGTCACCAACGGGAAGTGGCCTCTCCTCATCGAGGAGGAGGTGAGCATCGCCCACAACGTCATGCTCCACGGCTGCACCATCCGCCGGAACGCGCTCATCGGCATGAGCACCACCATCATGGATGGCGCCGAGGTCGGCGAAGGTTGCCTTGTGGCCGCCGGCAGCCTGGTGCGGGAAGGGTTCCAGGCCCCGCCCCACAGCCTCGTGGCCGGCTGGCCGGCGGTGGTGAAGGGGCCCCTCAGCGAGAGCCAGCGGCAGCTCGTGGCCAACGTCTGGACCCGCTACGTGCGCTACAAGGAGGCCTACTTCGCTGATGGCTGGCCCCTGGCGGAAGCGCCCGTGTGGCCCCAACCCGAGCCAGGTTTCGCCGGGGGGCATCCCTACCCCTAGTTTTAGCCTCTCCCTTCTCTTGACAGGCTCGGCTAGACTCTCGGAATCATGACCCCCTTGCTGATCCTTCGCATCCACGCCGATCTGCGTCTTGGGCTGGGCCATGTCGCCCGGGCCCTGGCCATCCAGGACACTTGGCAGGCCCTCGGAGGCCACGCCTGCATCGCCGTTTCCGGCGACGACCGGGCCCGACGCGTCGGGGGCGGCACCCACCCCTTCCTGGACCAACCCCTCTCCTGCGAGGCCTGCTACCTGGGCGAGGACCTGCATGCCCCGCTGCCAGCGGACCTCAAGGCACGCGGCGCCCTGGCCCTGGTGGACCAGTGGGACACCACGACGGCCTTTCTCCAGGCGCTGCGACCCCTGAAAGTCGCGGTCCTCGAGGACGACACCGATGCCCACGAATCCGCGAACCTCCTCTTCCAGCCCTTTCTTGAAGGCGTCTCCTGGCCCGATCATCCCGTCAAGGTGGTGGACGGCCGGAAGGTGCGTCCCTACGAGACGCGGTCGGGCGGCTGCCGGGTACTGCGCGGCTCGACCTTCATCGTCGTGGACAAGGCCGCCCTGGCTCTGCGTCCCAAGCGGGTTCCCCTCCAGCCCCTGGCCGTCCACAAGCTGCTGGTCTCCTTTGGCGGCAGCGACGGTCCGAACCTGGCCCAGCGGGCCTTCGATACCCTGGCCCGCCTGGTGGCCGAAGACCACTGGCGGGGCACCTGCACCCTCCTGGCCCCCAACGGCATCCAGGGGGATCCCTTCCCGGGCTGCACCGTGGTCAAGGGTTTGCCAGACCTGACCCGACGCATCCAGGGCTTCGACGCCATCTGGTGCTCTGCCGGTGTGACCCTGGCAGAGGCCCTCTGCATGGGCGTGCCCGCCACCGTGTGGGGGCAGAACGAGCGCCAACACGGCATCCTCGCGGATCTGGCTTTGGCCAACGGCTGCTTCGACTTGGGCCTCGGCCCCGAAGCGGACCCCGACATCACCCTGAAAGCGCTGGCCCAGTGGCTGGGTCCCGAGGGCCAGGACAACCGGCAGGAGCAGGTCAAGGACGGCATGGCGCTGGTGGACGGCATGGGCGCATCCCGCATCGCACAGGAGCTCTGGAGCCTGGCGGAAATCACAGCTTGACCCTCAGCCCACTCAACGATAAGCTTTCCCTTCTGTGGATTCGTCCCCTTTGCGGTGGCGTCTCTGCAGACCGACCCCGATTCCGGAGCAGGCCATGAGCACTTACTTCCCGAAAGCCAACGAACTCAAGCGCCAGTGGTTCCTGGTGGATGCCACGGGCCTTTCCGTGGGCCGCATCAGCACCGCCGTGGCCGATGTGCTCTCCGGCAAGAACAAGCCCACCTGGACCCCCTTCCTCGACACCGGCGACCATGTGATCGTCATCAATGCCGAGAAGGCCGTCCTCACCGGGAAGAAGGGCGTTCAGAAGATGTATCGCCGCACCACCACCCAGCCCGGCTCCATGAAGGAAGTCCGCGCCGAGGTCATGCAGATCACCTTCCCCACCCGCATCATCGAGAGCGCCGTCAAGGGCATGCTGCCCAAGGGTCCCCTCGGCCGTGCGATGTATCGCAAGCTCAAGGTCTATGCCGGCGCGGAGCACGAGCAGTCCGCCCAGCAGCCCCAGATCCTGACCATCCAGAAGTAGAGGCGAGGAACCCATGGCCATTTCCCAGAACTACGGAACCGGTCGCCGCAAGAGCGCGGCAGCTCGCGCCTTCCTGCGCCCCGGCACCGGCAAGATCAGCATCAACGGTCGCACCATCGAGAGCTACTTCCCGAATGCCGTGCTTCGCATGATGGTCCACCAGCCCCTGGTGCTGGCCGATCTCGAAGGCAAGTTCGACATGATCATCAGCGTCACCGGCGGCGGTCCTGCCGGCCAGGCTTCGGCCATCCGCATGGGCATCTCCCGCGCCCTCCTCGGCTACAACGACCAGCTCAAGTCCCTGCTGCGCGGCGCCGGTCTCCTGACCCGCGATCCCCGCATGAAGGAACGAAAGAAGCCCGGTCGCAAGGCCGCCCGTCGTCGCTTCCAGTTCAGCAAGCGCTAGTCGTTCTCTGGAAGGGGGATCTTCGGGTCCCCCTTTCCGTTTCTCCGGTTCACGGGACTCCGTGGACGATTCGGGCGAAGGGATCCAACCCGACGCCTTTCATCCCACCCGCGGCGCCCTTCGCCGCTTGAAAAGGGAGGCCAGCATGGCTGCCATCCAGATGAAGGAACTCCTCGAGGCCGGTGCCCATTTCGGACACCAGACCAAGCGTTGGAATCCCAAGATGAAGAAGTACATCTTTGGTGCCCGCAACAGCATCTACATCATCGACCTCCAGAAGACCTTGCGTCTCTGGAACACCGCGGCGAACTTCCTCACCAAGTCCGCCAGCGAAGGGAAGAACTTCCTCTTCGTGGCCACCAAGCCCCAGGCCCAGGAGCTCATCGCCGAGCAGGCGGCCCGTTGCGGCGCCTTCTACGTGAACAACCGCTGGCTGGGCGGCATGCTCACCAACTTCTCGACCATCAAGAAGAGCCTGGAGAAGTTCCGCGAGATCGAGGCCACCTTGGCTGATCCTGCCCGCACCGCCCTTCTCTCCAAGAAGGAACTGCTCACCCTGGATCGCCAGCGCCTCAAGCTGGAAGCCTCTTTCCACGGCATCCGCGACATGCGCTCCCTGCCCGATGTCATCTTCGTCATCGATCCCCATCGCGAGGACATCGCTGTCACCGAGGCCAAGAAGATCGGCATCAAGGTCGTGGGCATCGTCGACACCAACTGCGATCCCGACATGGTGGACTACGTGATCCCCGCCAATGACGACGCGATCCGCTCCATCCTCCTCTTCTCCGAGCGCGTGGCCGATTCCATCCTCGAGGGGCGCCAGTCCTTCCAGGACAAGGGCGAGACCGACGACATGAAGAAGATGATGGCCGAAAAGATGGAAGTGGAAGGCTAGGAGCCGTTCGAGACAACCAGTGACGTTCCGGTTGTCTCGTCAAGGCCCCTCGTGCCGTTCTTGAAGTAGAGATCAGACAAAGATTTTCGATAACGGTTTAGGAGAAGAACATGGCATTCACTGCACTGGACGTGAAAGCACTGCGCGAGAAGACCGGCCTCGGCATGATGGATTGCAAGAAGGCCCTGGAAGAGAACGACGGCGACATGGAACAGGCCGTCGAGTGGCTGCGCAAGAAGGGCCTCGCCGCCTCCGCCAAGAAGGCCGACCGCATCGCCGCCGAGGGTATCGTTGAAGCCTACATCCACCCCGGTGGTCGCGTGGGCGTGCTGGTCGAGGTCAATTCCGAGACCGATTTCGTCGCCCGCAACGAGGCCTTCCAGCGCATGGTGCGCGAGATCGCCATGCACATCGCCGCGGCGGACCCCGCTCCCCGTTTCGTCACCAAGGAAGAGGTCACCCAGGAATTCCTGGAGACCGAGAAGCGCATCGCCATGGAACAGGCCCTTGCCACCGGCAAGCCCGCCAACATCGTGGAGAAGATCGTCGAAGGCAAGATGAACAGCATCTTCAAGGAGGTCTGCCTCCTCGAGCAGCCCTTCATCATGAACCCCGACCTCACGGTGCAGCAGTTCCTGTCCCAGAAGACCGCCGAGATCGGCGAGAAGCTCAGCATCCGCCGTTTCACGAAGTTCATCATGGGCGAAGGCCTCCAGAAGCGCAGCGAGGACTTCGCTGCCGAAGTCGCCGCCGCCAAGTAGTCGTTTTCTCTGCTACAAAAAGGGCGGCCATTCGGCCGCCCTTTTTGTAGGCACCCCTGCCCTCGATCCGAAGCATGGAGCTCCTCATGAAGTTCAAGCGCATCCTCCTCAAGCTCTCCGGCGAAGCTCTCATGGGCGAGCAGAAGTACGGCATCGACCCCGCCGTGGTGGGCATGATCGCGGACCAGGTGAAGACCATCCGCGAGCTGGGCGTGGAGGTGGGCCTAGTCATCGGCGGCGGCAACATCTTCCGTGGCGTCGCGGGCGCCACCAAGGGCATGGACCGCACCACCGCCGACCACATGGGCATGCTGGCCACCATGATCAACGCCCTCGCCCTCCAGGACGCGCTGGAGCACAAGGGCGTGCTCACGCGCACCCTCTCGGGCCTCGAGATGCCGAAAGTCGCCGAGAGCTACATCCGCCGTCGCGCCAGCCGCCACCTGGAGAAGGGTCGCGTCGTGATCTTCGGAGCCGGCACCGGCAATCCCTATTTCAGCACCGACACGGCAGCCGCCCTGCGGGGCAACGAGATCAACGCCGAAGTGGTCATGAAAGCCACCAATGTGGATGGCGTTTACACGGCTGACCCCAAGAAGGACCCCAGCGCCACCCGCTTCGACCGCATCTCCTTCCAGGAAGTGCTGGAGAAGGGATTGAAGGTGATGGATGCTTCCGCCATCGCGCTGTGCATGGAAAACAAGCTGCCCATCATCGTCTTCGACATGCTCAAGCCCGGCAATCTCGTGGCAGCCGTCAATGGCGAGTCCGTAGGGACGCGGGTCGGCTAGCCGCCTCCAGGGAAGAACCAGTGGGAACCCCGCGTAGGCTGATACCATGCCAAGACCCCCTACCGTTTCCACGCAACTTTCTTCGCCTCGGGTGATCCATGCTTCGATGTCTGATCCTCGCCCTGCTTGCAGGCATGCTCGGTCTTTCGGCCCAGGACGCACGTTCCTTCAAGGAACTCTCCCTGGGAACGAACGGCTGCCCGAGGACGAATGAGGGCGCCTCAGGGGCCCATCGCCTATCAGGCGCCCGCCCCATGATGGATGTCCTGGGCACTGAGCTTTTCGCGAAGGGGGCCCGCCGGCAGGCCCAGGCCTTCGGCGTCCTGGATAAGGAAGGACTTCTCCAGACGCTGGGGTCCCAGAAAGGCAGCATCGTCGCCATCGGCTTCTGGAGTACCCGCTGCGAACCTTCGATGAAGATGCTGCAGGAATTCCGGAACTTCCAGAAGCAGACTGCCAACAGGAAGATGAATCTGGTCTTCTGGCCTGTCCACTTCGAGCCTTGGCCTGAAGTGCTCTCCTTCCTGAGAACCAAGAACCAGTATTTCGATGGGGTCGAGGTGAAGCGACTTGGCATCGGCGAACATGGGCTCAGTCAGATTACGGACACACTCAACGTGCTCCCGACGGTCTTCCTGTTCGACAAGGAGGGTGGCCTTGCCGCCACCTGGACGGGGTACCAGGAGAACCTGCTGCTCACACGGATCAATAAGCTTCTTGCCGAGCGCTAGTCGCGACACTGCAACCCCGATGGCACCTTGCCCAGCGGTTCAACCGCTGAAGGACGGCAGGAAGAATCTCCGGGGCCCCTGGATCTGCGGGCCCCGGCTTCCGAATGATTACTCGGCCGCAGCCCTCATCGCGGTTCCGATTGGTCGCCGCCCCCAGGCCCAGCAACAGCACCAGATAGGGTGTTGTCGGGAGCTAGGACCGGAGGGAGTGCCCCCTTGATGCCTGGGCCTGTTCGGAATACATGGCCGTCAGTGTAGAGGATGTGCGCGGTTTCCTTCAGACTGGATCACATGAATCCCTTGATCGGTCTCCCCCACGCCTCCCTGATCCTGGACCGGGAGGCTCTGGAGCCCTTCCTTCGGGATGAATCCCATGTCCATGGCGCCCTGCCCCTGGGCATTGTCCGACCCCACGGACCGGACGCGCTGCGCGAGCTGGTGCGGCGGGCCAAGGTGGAGGGCTTCGCCCTGGTGCCGCGGGGGGCTGGCACCGGCAAGGCCGGCGGCTGCCTCGCCAACGGCCCCAGCGTCATCGTGGATTTCTGCGAATGGCCCGGCGAGATTCTGGTATCGCCCCAGAACCTCAGCCTCACGGCCCCCGCCAGCGCCCCCCTGCGCGAGGTCAAGGCCGCGGCCATGGCCGAGGGCTTCTTCTACCCCCCCGACCCGAATTCCTGGGAAAGCTGCGCTTTGGGCGGCACCCTGGCCACCAATGCCGGCGGGCCCAACGCCTGCAAGTACGGCATGACCCGCCATTGGGTGCTCTCCGTGGACGCGCTGCTGGAAGACGGCGAGATCCACACCTTCGGCATTCCCAGCGTGAAAGCCAACGCCGGACCGAATTTGGCCCAGCTGCTCATCGGCAGCGAGGGCATCTTCGGCTTCATGGTGGGCGCCACCCTGCGCCTGACGCCCAAGCCCCGGGAATACACCACCCTGCTCCTGCCCGTGAAGCACTGGGAGGATCTGCTGGATCTGCCGGGACACCTCTGCGCGGCGGGGTTCCTGCCCAGCGCTTTCGAGTTCTTCGACCCGGCGGTGCTCTCCGAGCTGCGGGAATTCGGTCCCGAGGCCGCCCGCCGCTTTCCCGGCGAGGCCCTGGCCATCCTGGAATTCGACGACCGGGGCTGCACCAGCGAGCCCTTCCTGGAAGCCCTGCTGGACCTCATCGGCCCCGTGGCCGAGGACATGGAAGTGGCCTCCAACGAGAACCAGCGCGCCGCCATTTGGGCCGTGCGCCGCATGACCAGCGTGTTCCTGCAGGACCGCCATCCCAAGAAGGTGAGCGAGGACATCGTGGTGCCCCGCAGCCGCCTGCGCGAATTCTTCACGGGCCTCGAGCGCCTGGCCATCCCCAGCGTCAGCTACGGGCACCTGGGCGATGGCAACCTCCATGTGAACCTCCTGGCCGCCGGGGAAACGGATCCCGCCACCCTGGAGCGACAACTCATGGATCTCTTCCGCCTCTCCATCAGCCTCGGCGGCACCCTCAGCGGCGAACACGGCATCGGCCTCGCCAAGCGCGATGCCTTCCTGGCCCTCAGCGACCCCGCCCACATCCAGATCCTGCGCACCCTGAAGCAGGCCCTGGACCCTAGCGGCATCTTCAATCCCGGCAAGATCATCTGATCTAAGTTAAAAAAAGATCACCACCAAGACGCGAAGGCGCCAAGAAAAGATTGAATCGCAATAGGCGCTTAAGCCGTGAATTCGCGTCTTTCGACGCTTTTCGCGTTTCAAGCTTTTCTTGTTTTTCTTGGTGTCTTGGTGCCTTGGTGGTGAATTTTTTCTTTGCGCCACGTAAATTCAGCTCTCAGAACCGGGTTCTTCCGCCGCCAGGGCGTCCCTCCAGCGGAGGTACCGCTCGGCATTGGCCAGGACATTCGGGTGCAATCCCCAGCGGCCATCCGCGAAAATGCCCGCCAGCCTGCCCCCGCCATGCTTGGCGTCGGCCATGTGCAGGGCCGCGGAGAGCGGGAAGCCATCGCCCCCGATCGAAGGCGCATGGTGCTCGCGGACCGGCCTGCAGAAGGCGGGCGGGAGCCCCCAGAGGCTCAGCAGGTGGGCGCCGAGCTGCGTATGGTCCACGCCGTAGACGTCATGCTCAAGCACTGCCAGGGGAATGCGGCTCAGCTGGGCCTGTTCGAGCACGGCCCGGTAGCGGTCGGTGGGGTCCGTGGCGAACACGATGAGCCCGATGTCGTGGAGCAACCCCACCGAGAAGGCCATGTCGGCCAGTCCCGCCTGGCCTTCCAGAAGCACCAGCTTCCGCGTCCCGGCGGCCACCGCGAAGGAATGCAGCCAGAGCTGCTCCAGGTCGAGACCCGCGGGCCGGGGGGAGTTGAACCCGGAGATGACGCCCCTGAAGAGCACCAGGGAGCGGAGCGAATCCACCCCCAGCATGGCCACCGCCTGACCCAGCTCCGTCACCGTCCGGCCGGAGGAGAAGTGCACGGAATTGGCCATCTTCAGCACCTGTGCCGCGATGGCAACATCCTTGCGCACGAGCCGGGCCACGTCCTTCATGCCCGTGTCCTCGCGCTGGAGCAGCGCCACCAGCTCCGAATAGAGGCTGGGCAGGCTCGGCAGATGCCCCAGCCCGCCCACGGCGGCGCGAATGGCCCGGACGCGCTCCTCGTCATCCTCCGAATCCAGGCTTTCCACCACGCCAATGAGGAAGGCGGGTGTCACGGGCTCGAGGAAGATCCGGTGCAGATCCCCCTCGGCCTTCTCCACGGTTTCGGCTGCAGCCGCCTCGGCCAACAGGATGCGCACGGCACCCGGCTGCAGGGTGCGGGTCCGGTGGAGCAGCTCCGCTCCGTCCATCCCCGGCAGGTGCAAGGCCGTGATGAGCATGTCCACCGGATCCCGGTTCAGGACCTGGAAGGCCTCCTCGGCGCCCGGGGCCAGGAGCACCTCCCAGTGGCGATGCTTCTGCCAGAAGGCTTTCCGAGCCTCCTGGAGCCGGGCCTCGTTCTCGTCCACCATCAGGATCCGCATCGCGTCGTCCTCCTCGCGGGGTCTTCGACTATACCCCTCCTGCTCCCCGTCGAGCGCCCGGACCCATCGGCCAGATCGCGGGACTCCGGCGGCTCCGCTATGCTGATGCGAGCCTCCAGAGCCTTCGTGGTGACGCTTTGCTTTTTGAAATGACACCCGCATGAAGGAGCCCCCCATGCCCTCCCAGCCTTCCCTCATCCTCGGCCACCGCGGCCTGTCCTCGCAGCACCTGGAGAACTCCCTGGAAGCCTTCCATGCAGCCCTGGCGGCGGGTCTGGATGGCTTCGAGCTGGACGTGCAGCCCACCCGGGACGGCGTCTCCGTGGTGCTGCACGACGACGACCTGAACCGCACGGCCAATGGGTCCGGCATCCTGCGCAAGATGAATGCCGCGGAGCTGCCACCCCTCAAGAACGGCGAGCCGATGCCGCGCCTGGCCGATGTGCTGGAGCTGCCCGCGAAGCTCATCAATGTGGAGCTCAAGGGCGAACCCGGCTGGCAGCAGGCCCTGGCCACGGTGGAAGCCGCCGAGGCCCTGGACCGGGTGCTCTTCAGCAGCTTTGAGCACAGCGAGGTGCTCCAGCTCTGGGCGGCCTGCCCGGAGGCCCGCTGCGGGTTCCTCTGGGAAACGGATGAGGCCCTGGAGCTCACCGCCGAGGAACTGGCCGACCTGCCCGAGGCCCTCTGGCTCAACCCACCTCTCAAGGCCGTGCAGGCCAATCCCGGACTCTGGGCCCCCTACGCCCACCGCCTCGCCCTCTGGGGTATGAAGACCCCCGCCGAGGCCGCCGGACTGCCCTTCGCGCCCGCCGTCCTCATCGCGGATGGGATCTGAAGCGAGCCCAGAGTTAAGATGGAAGGTGGCGGTGGGGTTCCGCGCGGCCCCCGCACCCGGTAAGGCCCCGTCCGCGCCGCCCCGAGCGGCAGACTCCAGTCATCCACTCCAGAAAGGGAAAGCCCTGCGATGCAACGAATCCGTCTCCTTCTCGCCGCCTCGGCCGTGGCCATGAGCCTCCCTGCCGCCACGCCGACCCCCAAGCCCAATCCCCTGGCCAAGGCCAGCACCCTGCCTTTCCACGCACCCCGCTTCGACAAGCTCACGGACGCGGACTTCCAGCCCGCCATCGAGGAGGGCATGCGGCTCCACGCGGCGGAAATCCGGAAGATCGCCGACAATCCCGAGACCCCGACCTTCAGGAACACCCTCGTGGCCCTGGAGAAGAGCGGGCAGATGCTGGCTCGCGCCAACATGATCCTCAATACCCTGGCGGGCGCCAACACCAACCCCACCCTCCAGATGGTGCAGGAGACCGAAGCCCCCAGGCTGGCGGCCCACCGGGATGCCATCTACCTGGATGCCAAGCTCTTCCAGCGCATCGAAGCCATTCACGCGAAGCGGAATCAGCTGAAGCTGGATCCGGAATCCAGGCGCCTGGTGGAAGTCACCTACGATGCCTTCGTGCATGCGGGTGCCAAGCTCTCGGACGCCGACAAGGCTTCGCTCATGAGGCTAAACAAGGAGGATTCCTCCCTCAGCGCCCAATACGTCAACAAGCTCATGGCCGCCACCAAGGCCGCCGCCCTGGTGGTGGAGGACAAGGCCAAGCTGGCCGGCCTTTCGGATGCGGACGTCGCCGCCGCCGCCCAGGCCGCCAAGGATCGCAAGCTGGATGGCAAGTGGGTGCTCACTCTTCAGAACACCACCCAGCAGCCCCTGCTGCAGGAACTCGGCAACCGGGCCACCCGGGAGGCCCTCTTCGACGCGGCCTGGAATCGCGCCGAACGGGGCGATGCCAACGACACCCGCGAGCTCATCTCGCGCCTGGCCCAGCTCCGCGCCCAGAAAGCCAAGCTGCTGGGCTACCCCAGCTTCGCCGCCTGGCAGCTCTCGGACCAGATGGCCAAGACGCCTGAGGCCGCCATCAAGTTCATGCAGGACCTGGTGCCCGCCGCCACGGCCCGAGCCGCAGCCGAGGCCAAGGACATCCAGGCCGTCATCGACGCCCAGAAGGGCGACTTCAAGGTGCAGGCCTGGGATTGGGCCCACTACGCCGACCAGGTCCGCAAGGCGAAATACGATCTCGACGACAGCCAGATCAAGCCCTACTTCGAGCTGGATCGCGTGCTGAAGGATGGCGTCTTCTACGCGGCCAACCTGCTCTACGGCCTCACCTTCAAGCAGCGCCACGACCTGCCCGTCTACCAGCCCGATGTGCGCGTGTTCGAGGTCTTCGACCACAACGGCAAGCACCTGGCCCTGTTCTATTGCGACTACTACAAGCACGACAACAAGAACGGCGGCGCCTGGATGGACAACCTGGTGGGCCAGTCCCGCCTCCTCCACACCCAGCCCGTGGTCTTCAACGTCTGCAACTTCACCAAGCCCGCCGCCGGTCAGCCCGCGCTCATCTCCTTCGACGACGTGGTGACCATGTTCCACGAGTTCGGCCATGCCCTCCACGGCATGTTCGCCGACCAGCAATACCCCAGCCTCTCGGGCACTGCCACCGCCCGGGACTTCGTGGAGTTTCCCTCCCAGTTCAACGAGTTCTGGGCCACGGATCCCAAGGTCTTCGCCCACTACGCCAGGCACTACAAGACCGGCGCACTGATGCCCGAAGCCCTGGTGGCCAAGATCAAGAAGGCCGGCACCTTCAACAAGGGCTACGACATGACCGAGCTCATCGCCGCCGCCCTGCTGGACATGGAATGGCACAGCCTCCCCGCCGATGCGCCCCAGCAGAACGCAGACGCCTTTGAGACCCAAGCCCTCAAGAAGGACAAGCTCGACCTCAGCTACGTCCCGCCCCGGTACCGCTCCAGCTCCTTCCTCCACATCTGGGGCAACGGCTACTCCGCGGGCTACTACGCCTACCTCTGGACCCAGATGCTCTGCGACGACGCCTTCCAGTGGTTCAAGGAACACGGCGGCCTCACCCGCGCCAATGGTGACCGCTTCCGCAAGCTGATCCTCTCCCGGGGCAACACCGAAGACCTGGGCAAGCTCTTCCGCGACTTCCGCGGCGCCGACCCCAGCATCGGGCCCATGCTGGCGCACCGCGGGCTCAAGGAGGAGTAGACCCTTCTTCAGGACTACACTGCAACGCGGAGGCCGGTTCGGCCTCCGCGTCGTTTCGGGCCGAAGAAGAGTCCCCCTACCTGAAGACAGGGATTGGATGGCGGCGCAGACCTGTCAAGAATGAAGGCTACCGACTGGTTGCATGAAAGCTCCCGACCCCACCTGCCCTCTGGAGGCCGCATGAAATACCTGGACGATAGCCGCGACATCAAGTTCAACCTGCTCGAATGGCTGGATCTCGACGGGGTCCTGAAATCCGAGCACTACAGTGAATTCGACCGCGAGCAGCTGGAGATGGTGCTGGACGAGGCCCTGAAGGTGAGCCGGGGCAGCGTGGCCGCCTGCAACGAAACCGGCGACCGCGTGGGCGCCCGCTTCGAGAGCGGCCAGGTCAAGCTGCCCGAGGGCTTCGCGACGGCCTACCGCGATCTCGCTTCCGGCGGCTGGATCAGCCCCACCATCGGCCCCGAGTTCGGCGGCATGGGCCTGCCCGAGTCCGTGGGCACGGGCATCAGCGAGTTCATCATGGGCGCCAACACCTCGCTGGGCCTTCAGATCCTTCTCGTTCGCGGCGCCGCCCACCTCATCGAATCCTTCGGCAGCGAAGCCCTCAAGCACATCTATTGCGAGCGGATGTACAGCGGCGAATGGGCCGGCACCATGTGCCTCACGGAAGCCGGGGCCGGGAGCGACCTGGGCGAGATCAAGACCAAGGCGGTGAAGCAGGCCGACGACAGCTACCTGGTCAGCGGCGAGAAGATCTTCATCACCAGCGGCGAGCACGACCTCACGCCCAACATCATCCATGCCGTGCTGGCCCGCACGCCCGGCGCCCCGGCCGGCGCCAAGGGCCTCAGCCTCTTCGTGGTGCCGAAGTTCCGCGTGAAGCCGGACGGCTCCCTGGGTGAAGCCAACGACGTGGTCTGCGCGGGCATCGAGCACAAGCTCGGCATCCACGGATCGCCCACCTGCAGCCTGGTCTTCGGCACCAACGGCAGCTGCCAGGGCTTCCTCCTGGGCCAGGAAGGCCAGGGCATCAGCCTCATGTTCCAGATGATGAATGCGGCCCGGTACGAAGTGGGCGTGCAGGGCCTCAGCATCGCCTCCGCCGCCCATCAGGCGGCCCTCGCCTACGCCCGCGAGCGCCTCCAGGGACGCCTCTTCTCCAACAAGACGCCCGATGCCCCGCAGGCACCCATCATCCAGCACCCAGAAGTGCGGCGCTCCCTGCTGCTGCAGTCCGCCTATGTCCAGGCGATGCGCGCCCTGGCCTCCTACACCGCCTGGTGCATGGACAAGGCCCACACCACCGCCGGCGAGGAGCACGACCGCTGGCAGGGATTGGTGGAGCTATTCACTCCGGTCTGCAAAGCCTGGTGCTCCGACTGGGGCTTCCGCGTCACGGAATGGGCCCTCCAGACCTACGGCGGCTACGGCTACACCATGGACTACCCCGCCGAGCAGTACCTGCGGGACAGCAAGATCGCCTCCATCTACGAGGGCACCAACGGCATCCAGGCCCTGGACCTGGTGGGGCGGAAATTCCGCATGCAGGATGGACGCCCCGTGAAGCACCTCCTGGGCCTGGCCGCTGAAACCGCCCAGTCCCTCGCCTCGGACCCCATCCTCGGTGCGTCGGCCCAGCAGCTCGGCGCCGCCGTGAAGGCCATGGGCGGCGTGCTCGGCGAGGTCCCCACCCGGGACAATGCCCTGCTCCTCACGATGCTCAATGCCGTGCCCATCCTCGACATGCTGGGCCATGTGATCAGTGGCTACCTGCTGCTGCAGCAGGCCCAGGTCGCCCAGGGGAAACTCGCCGTCCTGCTGCAGGAGCGCGGCGTGGACGCCAAGGATGCCGCGGCTGTGCGAGCCCTCTTCGACGGCAGCGCCGAGGCCGCTTTCTACCAGAACAAGATCCAGGCGGCGATCCACTTCTCCCACCGCGGACTGCCTCTGGTCGCCGCCCAGGCCGTGGCCATCC
>DATEZS010000084.1:0-9310 GCA_035255365.1 Geothrix sp. | reverse complement strand
ACCCCACCCGACCCCCGAAGACAGGAACCCTTCCGCCTGGAGCCAGGCATGCGCCTGCTGGATCGGTTCCAGGTGCGCGCCCTGGCGGGACGGGGCGGCATGGGGGAGGTGGTGCTCGCCTGGGACGAGGTTCTGGAGCGGGAGGTGGCCCTCAAGGCCGTGCGCAGCGAACAGCTTCTGGATCCGGAAACCCGCGCCCGTTTCAAGCGGGAAGCGTTGGCCCTGGCCCAGCTCAACCACCCCCATGTGTGCCAGGTCTTCGATTGGGTGGAAGTGGGCGATCAGCCGCTCCTGGCCCTCGAATGGATCGAAGGTCGGCGGCTTGATGAAGCGGCCGCAGGCATGCCGGTCAAAGGCAAGCTTCGGTTGCTCCGGGAGGTGGCGCTGGCCCTGGAGGCCGCCCACGCCAAGGGCCTGGTGCATCGCGATCTCAAGCCATCCAATGTGATGGTGACGCCTGAAGGCCATGCCAAGGTGCTGGATTTCGGACTGGCCCGCCTGGCCTCCGAAGGCACCTTCGACACGCCTTCCGCAGTCCCCACCCTGGCCACCCTGGGGGAAAGCCCCCTGACCCAGTCATCCCGATCCCTGGCTTCCCCAGGCTCCTCTGACCCCCATTCCAGCGATCGCTCGGGGCCCTCCGTGTGGGGCGGAATCACCCAGGTGGGCAGCTTCATGGGAAGCCCCGCCTATGCCAGCCCGGAGCAGCTCTGCGGCAGGAAGGTGGGGCCGCCCAGCGATCTCTTCTCCCTGGGCGTGCTGGCCTGGGAACTGCTTTTCGACTCCACGCCCTTCCCGGGCAAGGGGAGGGACCACGGCCAGGCCGTCCTGCGGGGCGAGCGGCTCCCCATGCCCAAACACGCGCCGCGCCGCGTCCGGGAACTCCTGGACGCCCTGCTGTCCAGGGAACCCCTCGTCCGCCCCACCGCTGCGCAGGTGGTCGCCATGCTCGACCGGGAGCTGGCCCCGCCCAGCGCAGCCCGCTGGGCCGCCTTCGCGGCCGCCCTGGCCCTGCTGGCGGGGGGCGGTCTGGCCTGGCTCCGGGCCGGCGGGGCCGTGGCGGATCTCATCACCCGCCATCCCGCCCGGCTGGCCATCCTGCCCCTGGAGGGATACAACCTGGATGCCCGGCGCACCGCGGAATTCGTGGACGCCCTGCCGGAACTCCTGGGCAGCCTCCTGGCGGAGAGCCCGCGGCTTTCGATCCTGGCCCCGGATGAGGTCGCGGGTCTGCTGCAACGCGCCGATCAGGACCTCTCGGCCCGCCTGCGGAAGGCGGGCGTGGAACTCCTCCTCCAGGGCAGGACGAGCATCGAGGGCACCCAGCTGGTGGTGGATCTGGACCTGAAAGATCTCCACGGACGGCGCCGCGCCCACACCCGCGTGGTCGGTCCCGCCTCTGATCCGGAGGCCGCCCAGCTGCTCGCACGTCAGGCCGCCGATGACCTGCTCCGGGCCGTGGCCCCCCTGGGCCGGGTCCATCTGCCGGAATACCACCTGCCTCCGGCGGCCCTCGCGGCTTTCGGCGAAGGCCGCCGCCTGCGCGACAAGGGACAACCCAAGGAGGCCCTCGCCGCCTTCCGCCAGGCCACCTCGGTGGCCCCGGATTTCGCGCTGGCCGTGCTCCAGCAGGGCATCCTCGAAGCCCAGCTGGGAGAACCCGCCAGCCGGGCCACCCTGCAGTGGTCCCGGTTCGCCGCCCGGACCCAGGGCCTCCGGCGCACGGAACTCCGCGCTCTCCTCAACCTGGTGCTGGACGGCTCGGACAAGGGGCTCTTCGAGCAGGCCCTCCGCGACGCGGAGCTGGCCCTGGATCTGGCCCGCCGTCTCAAGGACCGGGAGGATGAGGCCGCCATCCTCAACAACCTGGGCCTCATCCAGCTGGGCCGCCAGGAAACGGCGAAGGCCGAGGCCAGCTTCCAGGCCGCGCTCGCCCTCCAGCAGGCCATGGATCTGCCCCGGGAGATGACGGCCATCCGCAACAACCTGGCCATCATCGCCAAGGACAAGGGCGACCTGGACAAGGCCGAAGCCCTCTACCAGGCCAACCTCGACTGGAGCCGCCAGGCCCAGGACAGCCTGGCCCAGAGCCAGGCCCTCATCAATCTGGGCGATGTGGCCATCGGCCGCCTGCGCTTCGACCAGGCCACCACTCTCCTGCAGGAAGGCATGGCCCTGCGGGAAGCCTCAGGCAACCGGCCCGGCCTCATCGTCCCGCTGCTGAACCTGGGCATCCTCGCCCGGCTCCAGGGGCGGTCCGCCGAAGCCAGCACCCATCTCTCGCGAGCGCTGGCCCTCTGCCGGGAATTCCATCGCCAGCCCCTGGAGGGCATCGCGCTGCTGGAACTCGCCAAGGTCTACCGGCTGGAGGGTCAAGTCGCGGAGGCCCTTGCCCAGGACCGTGCCGCCCAGGTCCTCGGCGAGGCCCTGCCCGATCCCGAGTTGCAGGCCCGGGCCCTGGCAGGCCAGGCGGAAGCCCAGTTGCCCGGCCGCCCGGCGCTGGCCGAGGACCTGCTGAGCAGGGCCGTCGCCCTGCGACCCGGGGATCCCCAGGTCCAGGCCGCCCTGGCCACCCTGCGCCAGGCCCAGGGACGGCTGCAGGAGAGCCGGCAGCATTTGAGCCAGGCCCTCCTGGAGGCCCGGAAGACCTGCCCCGAGGAAGCGCCCGCCTTGGAGAAGAGGTTGAAGGCTCTGGGCGCCAAGGACGATCATTAGAGACCGATCCCCCAGGTAAACCGCCGCTCCACGGAGTTCCCCATGACCCATGCCATCCTGGCTTCCCTCCTCCTCCCCGCCACCTTCTGCCTCGCCCAGGCGCCCCCGGCGGCCACCCTGCAGCTCGAGGGGACGAGGATCCCCCTGCCCTTCGCCCTGGCGCTCCAGCGGGACAACGCCGAAGGGCTGCTGGATCAGGCCCAGGAGCTGCGGATCCTCCTGACCGACAAACCGGTGGACCTGGCTCGCCTGCAAGGCATCACGCCCGTCTTCGACCTGGCCCCGGGCGTGGCGGCGGGCGAATTCAAGGGAATCCTGCTGCGCCTGGATCCGGCGAAGCCCACCGCCGTCATCGTCACGCTCCTGGCGCCCCCGAAGGTGCAGGGCCAGTCGCTGACGAACCTCACCCTCAGCCGGACGCCGGACGGCCCCTTCTCCAACTTCAGGCTCCACTCGGGAAAGGTGAGCGGCGCCCTGGAGCATCCCGTGGAGGAGGGCTCCGAGGACATGCCCTCCTTCGGCTTCAACCTGGCCTTCGACCTCCCGGTGGGCAAGGCCCCGGCCATCACGGAAGACCTCAAAGGCAAGGCAGCGGCGGCTCACCCGGCCCTGGCGGCCCTGCGGCAGCGCGCCCAGTGTCTGGCCAAGGGGGACATCGAAGGCGCCATGGCCTACAGCGCGCCAGCGGCTCTGGCCAGGGATCGCGCCTTCCTCTCCCAGGGCGGCGCGGAGGCCAGGGCCATGCTTCCGACCATGGGCAAGCAGCTCGTGAAGGAGTTGGCCCGGGTCCAGCGGCTCATCGTGCGGGGCGATCGGGCCACCGCCCTGTTCCCGGACAACAACAGCTTCCAGCTGCGCAAGGTGGATGGAGCCTGGAAAGTCGAATAAGCAGCCCGGTGCATCGCCCTAGCGGTTGCACACCGCCATGACCTGGCGCAGGTCCGTGTGGCCGGACAGGCACTTCTCGATGCCGTCCTGGAACAGTGTTTGCATGCCGCTGGCCATGGAGAGCGCGCGGATCTCGCCCACGGGAGCCTTCCGCTGGATGGCCAGGCGGAGATCGTCGTCGTTCACCAGGAGTTCGTGGATGCCGATGCGCCCCTTGTAGCCGCGACCCTCGCACTTGGGGCAGCCCGCGGCCCGGAAGAGGCGCAGGGGCCGGCCGGCCAGGGCCCTGTCCAGTTCCTCCCGGCCGTACAGCCCGGCCAGTTCATGCTGCTCCACGGGCGTCGCGTCGTATTCCACGCGGCAGGCGGTGCAGAGCTTCCGGGCAAGGCGCTGGGCGATGACGCCCAGGAGGGCATCGGAGAAGGTGAAGGGGTCGAGGCCCATGTCCACCAGGCGGGTCACGGTTTCCGGCGCGCTGTTGGTGTGCAGCGTCGAAAGGACGAGGTGGCCCGTGAGCGAGGCCTCGATGCCCATGGAAGCCGTCTCTTTGTCGCGCATCTCCCCCACCATGATCACGTCGGGATCGGCGCGCAGGAACGCCCGCAGGGCCGCGGCGAAATCGAAGCCGATCCGCGGCTGCACCTGCACCTGGCGGAGCCCCTTCTGCGTGATCTCCACGGGATCCTCCGCCGTCCAGATCTTCCGGCCGGACGTGTTGATGGACCCGACCATGGAGTGGAGCGTCGTGGTCTTGCCGGAGCCGGTGGGGCCCACCGCCAGGATCAGCCCGTAGGGCATCTGGACGATGCGCTTCAGCTCGCTGAAATTCCGGGGCGAGAGCAGCAGCTTGTCCATGGGAAGGGGCTCGCCGGAGGAGAGGATGCGCAGCACCACGTCCTCGTCCCGGCTGACGGTGGGGATGGTCGCGACGCGCAGCTCGATGGCCTTGTCCTTGAGCCGGATCCGGATCTTGCCGTCCTGGGGCTTGCGCCGTTCAGTGATGTCCAGGTTGGCCATGATCTTCAGGCGGGACACCAGCCGGGCGCGGATCGCGGGCTGGAACTTGCGGTAGATCTCGCAGACGCCGTCGATGCGGAACCGCACGACCGTGTCGTTCTCGTCGCCATCGGGTTCGAGGTGGATGTCCGAGGCGCCCCGGGAGTAGGCCTCGTAGATGATCTGGTTCACCAGCTTCGAGATGCCGCTTTCGTTGTCGCGGGCCACGGACAGGTCGCGGGCATCGGGCACGGCTTCCGCCGCGGAATCGATCTGGATGCCCGAAAGGATCTCATCCATCTGGTCCGCGGTGGTCGCGGCGGCTTCACTGACAACCAGCATGGCGTTGATGCGGGTGGCGATCTGGGAGGGCGTGGCCACCAGCTCCACGATCCGCTTGCCGAGGGCGAACCGAAGCAGGTCCAGGGCCTCGAAGGCCAATGGGTCCGAGAGGGCGATGGTCACGCTCGCGCTGTCGAACTTGAGGGGCAGCACCTGGTACTTCTGGATGATCTCCGGCTGGACGATGGAGATGGCCTGGGGGTCCATCTCCATCTGGTCCAGGTCCACGAAGGGCACGTTGAACTTCCGCGAAAGGGCCTTGGCCATTTCGATCTCGCTCACCAGCCCCATCTCCACCAGCACTTCGCCGATGCGCTTGCCGCGCTTCTTCTTCTGTTCCTCCAGGGCGGCGACGATGTCCTCCTCCCGGGCCAGACCGGCTTCGATGAGGATCTCGCCCAGGCGCAGCCGGCGATCCTTGGTGCCGCCCTGCTGCTGGCTGGCCGCCGCCTCCACCTCCTCGGCCCCCAGCTTCTTCTGCTGGACGAGGATCTCACCGAGGTTGGTGGCCCGGCCCACCGCCTGCTCCTCCAGGCCCCTGGCCAGGCCATCGCCCGCGAGTGCGCCGCTCTCCAGGAGAATGTCCCCGAGGGAGACCTTCTCCTCCCGGGCATTGACGCCATGGGCGTAGAAATAGATTTCCGAAAAGGCGCCGGAAAGGCTCAGGGGATAGGCCCAGAAGCCCAGGCGATCCGAGATCCGCGAGGCATCGGCCCGCACGGCGAAGGTGAGCCCGCCCGCCACATGGATATCCAGGGCCACGGTTTCGCCGGAGGGGGCGGAGGTTTTCGCATCACCCCGGTGAACCGCCACATAGGCGATGTTCTCCGCGGCCAGCCGCTGCTGATTCTCCTTGGTGAGGCCAGACGCATTCCTGGACCGCACCATGAGGGCCAGATCCGACTCCGAAGGGTTGAACCTGCCCAGGCGTCCCACCACGGTGGTGCCATCCGTGAGGCCCACCGTCACGGTGGTGGCCTTCTCCTTGAATTTCCGATCATCAGCCATGCGCGCCTCTACCTGACCGTTTCGGCCGCCGAGCTTCGATACCTGATCTTCGGAATGCCGGCCGCAGCCACGCAGGGCCCCCGCCCCGTGGGATGATAGGGTTGGCGGCGGCCTCCCTCATCAGCTCCGGGGGCCTGGCCGTGGACCCATCCCCTGCAATCTCCTGCCAAAGGAAGCTCTGTGGGCTTCACTCCTACCACCCGAGACATCAAGGCCTTCATCATCGACACCCTGGTGCTGGAAGACCTGACCCCGGATGACATCGCGGACGACGAGTCCCTCTTCGAGGGCGGCCTGGGTCTGGATTCCATCGATACCCTGGAACTGGCCATCGCCCTCAAGCAGCGGTTCAACCTGCAGCTAGATGAAGAGAGCTCTCTGCGCGAGCGCCTCGGCACCGTCAAAGCCATCGCTGAGTTTCTCACCATCGTTCCCGCGGGCCAGGAGAAGAAACCCCTTGCTGGCTGACCTTCTCAGCGATTCCCGACCCCTGGATGCACCGGTCGCCCTGTCCCCGGACGGCCCCCGCACCCTGGGCGAACTGGCCGGGGCCGCGACCCAGGTGGCGCGGCAAACCGCCGCGGGGGGCCGGTGGGTGCTGGCCTGCCCGGATGCCTTCGAGTTCACGGCAGGCCTGCTGGGTCTGCTCCAGTCCCGCTGCACGGTCCTGATCCCCCCCAATCTGCTGCCCGAGACCCTGGCCCTGCTGCAGGCGGAGGCCGCCGGCAGCATCTCGGCCGCTCCCGCCGGGGGGGCTAGTTCCGCCCCCCTCGGACCCATCCCCGATGGCGACCTGGAATTCTGGACCTCCGGCAGTTCGGGCCACCCCAAGCGAGTACCCAGGCGCTTCGCCCACCTCCTGAGGGAAGTCGAGGTGCTGGAGACCCTCTTCGGCCCCCACTGCCAGGGTGGGCCCATCCTCGGCACGGTGCCCCACCATCACATCTACGGCTGCCTCTTCCGGGTGCTCTGGCCCCTGGCCGCGGGGCGCCCCTTCCTCACCGAGCCCTGCGGAGAACCGGATCGGTTCCTGGCGGCCTTCGCCCAGGCCCTTCCGCCCGTGCTGGTGGCCAGCCCCGCCCATCTCTCCCGGCTGCCCCAGCTGGTGGACATGGGTCGCATCCAGACGGCGCCCAGCGTGGTGTTCTCTTCGGGGGGTCCCCTGGCCGCCGAGGATGCCCGCCGGTGGCGTCGCTGGTCCCCGGGCGGCGTCATCGAGATCTACGGCAGCACCGAGAGCGGCGGCATCGCCTGGCGCAACCAGGATGGGCAGCCGGAGAACGAAGCCTGGACGCCCTTCCCGGATGTCACCTTGGCCGCGGCGGAGGACGGGGCCCTCCTGCTGCGCTCGCCGCGCATCCCGCCCGGCGTCCTGCGCATGGAGGATGCGGTCGATTTTCTTCCGGACGGCCGATTCCGGCTCCGGGGCCGCCTGGACCGGGTTCTGAAACTGGCGGAAAAGCGCGTCTCCCTGCCCGAGCTCGAAGCCTCCCTGGAAGCCCATCCCTGGGTCCAGCGGGCTGCGGTGGTCCTGCTCAGGGAGCCGAGAACCCTGCTGGGCGCGGTCCTGGTCCTGAGTCCAGAGGCCCCTGTAACCGAGGCCAAGGACCTGGCCGCCACCCTGAAGGCCCATCTGGCGCGCCGCTTCGAGGCCGCCGCCCTGCCCAAACGCTGGCGGGTGGTGGAGCAGCTGCCCACCAATGCCTCGGGCAAGGTCGAAGCCGCGCGCCTGGCGGGCCTCTTCCTGCCATCCTGAGAAGGGGCGCCTCCCAGCAGCGCGGCCCGCATTTCCCTTGAAATGAGACCTAGGCAGACCCATGTCCATCCAGACCAGCCCTTTGAACCCTGTCGCCGTTGGCGTCACCCCCCTGCGCATCGAGGATCTCATCGCGGTGGCCAGACGGGGCCGCCCCCTTGAGCTCGCTGCCGATCCCGCCTTCCGGACGCGGGTGGAGGCCTGCGCCGCCTTCCTGGCCCGCCTCCTCGCGGAGGGCACCGAGGTCTATGGCGTCAATACGGGCTACGGCGATTCCTGCACGGTGTCCATCCCCCCCGACCTGGTGGCGGAGCTGCCGGTGCACCTCTCCCGCTACCACGGCTGCGGCATGGGCCGGATCCTGGACGAGGTGGAAACCCGCGCCGTGCTGGTGGCTCGCCTGACCTCCGTGGCCCAGGGTCATTCCGCCGTGCGCTGGGAGCTGCTGGAAGCCATCGTCGCCCTGGTGAACCGGGGCATCCTGCCGCGCATTCCCGCCGAAGGCTCCGTGGGCGCCAGCGGCGACCTAACGCCGCTCTCCTACCTGGTGGCCACCCTCATCGGCGAGCGGGAAGTCACCTACCAGGGGCAGGTGCGGGAGGCTTCCGCCGTGCTGGCCGAGAACAGCCTGACGCCCATCACCCTGGCCCCGAAGGAGGCCCTTGCCCTCATGAACGGGACGGCGGTGATGACAGGCCTGGCCTGCCTGGCCTTCGATCGGGCCGCCTACCTGGGCCGCCTGGCCAGCCGCCTCACCGCCTTGGCGGGCGCGGGACTGCACAGCAACCGCGACCACTTCCACCCGCGCCTCTTCGAACTCAAGCCCCACGCGGGCCAGCAGGAAGTGGCCCGGCGCATCTACGCCGACCTGGGCGCCATCCCCGACCCAGATGCCTTCCGGCTCCAGGACCGCTATTCCATCCGCTGCGCCCCCCATGTCATCGGCGTGCTGGAGGATGCCCTGCCCTGGATGCGCCGGGATCTCGAGAACGAGCTCAACAGCGCCAACGACAATCCCCTCTTCGACGCGGAAGCGGGCCTGCTGCTCCATGGCGGCCATTTCTACGGCGGCCATGTGGCCTTCGCCATGGATTCCCTCAAGACGGCGGTGGCCAATGTGGCCGACCTGCTGGACCGCCAGCTGGCCCTGCTGGTGGACAACCGCTACAACCACGGTCTGCCTCAGAACCTCTCCGGCGCCACGGGCCCTCGCGCCGCCATCAACCACGGCCTCAAGGCCGCCCAGATCCTGGCCAGCGCCCTCACGGCCGAGGCCCTGAAGCTGTGCATGCCCGCCTCGGTGTTCTCGCGCTCCACGGAGTGCCACAACCAGGACAAGGTGAGCATGGGCACCATCGCCTCCCGCGACTGCCTGCGCGTGCTGGAGCTCACGGAGCGCGTGGCCGCCATCCTCTGCGTGGCCACCCGCCAGGCCCTGGCCCTGCGCGCCCGCGAAGGCGCGCTGGGCAGCGAGCGGCTGGCAGAGGAATCCCGCGCCTTCCTGGCGGACCTCGAGGCGCTGGTTCCCTTTATCGAGGAGGATCGGCCCCTGGACGCGCTGCTCAACCAACTGGCCATGGAGATCCAGGACCAGCGCTGGAAGCT
>DATEZS010000083.1:0-28347 GCA_035255365.1 Geothrix sp. | reverse complement strand
TTTTTGGGGTTAGGTTCCGCCTGCATGCATGTTCGCGGGTTCGCCTTTAAGCCGGCTTTATGAATGCGCAGGCTAACTACGAAGGCGGGTTGTCGTTCTGATGGCAGGCCTCGCAACCTTGCTGGATCTGGATATGTTTCTATTCTCAGCCGCTTGCTACCAACTCCGTTCGCACGAAAAACGTTCCTCAGGCTTGCCGTCCCGGTGGCGATGGGCGTTCGCCAGCCTGCTGACGCTCTGCCTGCAGGCCTCGCAGAGTCCCGATATTAGTTATTCCGAATCCACGGTCCTCACGGTCAACGATGGGGGAAAACCCAGCCTACGTGCCCATGTGGAAATCGAACAGACCTACTTGAGCAAACGCTCCACTGATTGGACTGTGTTCACCGTTACCGAGGATTCCTTCGCCAGGATCCAGAATCTGAGCGGTCGAGTGCGAGCCGCGAATCTCGGTGCAGGCAGCATCTCGCATCACTTTCCCCAGCGCAGGGACGTCTTCATCTCCAGCGAGAAGATATACCAACTGGAATTCCCCGGCGACCTGAAGGTGGGAGAGAGTGTCTCCTACAGCTATGATCAGCAGTTCCTGGATATCGCTTACCTGCCGATGTACCAGGTGCCCAATTTGGCTGCAGTGAAACGTTTCGAAATTCGGGTGGAACATCCCGTCGATGCCAAGGTGGATTTCGATCTTTACTACCCAGGTGCGAGACTGAACCCGACCATCCTCCACCCGTCCCCCGTGGTCAGCATTCTTCGCTTCGAGAATCTGGAACATCAGCCCGCCCTAAGCCATATGGCAATCCCCGGAGTGCAGGCCCTGATCCTGCCCAGGATCCAGGTGGCGGGAGTCCTGCTCAATCCGGTTACGCCCGAACGGTTCAGCGCCTGGTACCTCAAGCTGTTGGAAGGGGTCTCCACCCCCGAACCTGAGATTCCAGCGGAACTTCAGGCTCCGCTTACCCAGGCCATAGGGCCTAGGCAGAAGCTCCAGGTTCTCTTCGATTACATCAAGGAGCGCATTCGCTATGCCGCCGATGAAAAAGGGGTGAATGCCATTGTTCCCCGCAATCCCGCCTTCGTCTTGAAGAGGGGGTTTGGGGACTGCAAGGACAAGGCCTTTCTCCTCAGCCACCTGGCTAGGTTGTTGGGAATAGACCTCGATTTGGTGCTGGTGTGCGCCAATCACGCCCCTGAAAATTTCGGATTGAGCGTCGGATTATTCAACCACATGATCTGCCGCTTCGAAGACAAGGATGGCACCGTGTTCATGGACCCGACCTCTCCGTACGTGGAGTTCGGAAACCTGCCCATCGGGGACATCCACCGCAGTGCCCTCGCGCTCAATGCAAAGCGACCGCAATTCGTCCGGATTCCGTACCAACGTTGGAAACCGTCCCTCGAACTTGAGATCGTGGGGAGCCTGGATGAGCCCCGAAAGGCCAGTGCGCGAGTGGTTCTGCGTAACGAATTCCTGGCCATGGCGGTTTACGCCAGGCGGGAATTGCGGCCGCTGGACCTGGAAAACAAGCTCTCCAACAGCATCAATCAGCACCTGTTCAAGCTATCCCTGGACCAGTTCACCTTGGAACGGGAATTCCCTGACGCCATGGAATTCAAGGCCGTCGCCAGCCTGGACGAGTTCCTCGTGAAGTCGCCAACGCGGACCTACCTGCCTCAGATACCTTTCAAGACTCACGAGGCGGATCTGTTGAAGCGCAAGGAGGATTTGTATCCCATCGATGTAAACATCAAACCCTGGATCCAACTTCGCATCGATCTGGTGGGGGTAGGCCTTCAGCTGAAACCCGCGCTGGTGCAGTTGGGCGACCCCACGACTGAGGCTTTTGAGGCCAAGAGCGTCCTCACGGACAAGGGAGCGCGGTTCTCCTATGAAACGCGCCCCTTCGAGGACTATTTCGCCGATGCCGCCAAGACCTCCTATCTCGAATTCTTTGCGAAGTATCTCTTGCAGCGCCACAGCATGTTCGCCATCACCCGGAGCAACCCATGACCCGCGTTTTAGCCGTTTGCTTGAGCTTGTTCACCTTGTTGGGATGCAGTGTGAGCAGCCGTATCAGCTATCTCCCCACCGAGCCGCCCATGGCCGCCCAGCCGAAGATTGATGTTGCAGCCTATGAGAAGAAATACCCGGGCAAGGATGGTGTCTACCTGTCCCTGGATCGCATCGTGGAGCACGTGACCATGCGGTCCTATGTTGCCAATGTGTCGGAATGGATCGTCTACGAGACGACGCGCCGGTCCTACGTTTTGTTGAACAAGCATGCGGAATGGCTTACGACTTTCAGCATTGAAGTCAACCCCGGCAGCGAGATTGAAACCATCTCGCTGATGATCCAGGCTCCGGATGGCACGTCCAAGGTCTTCGGCAGGGACGATCTCGTCGCCCAGACGAATTCCGACAAGAAGCAAATATTCAAGCTCATCTATCCAAATGCGGTCAAGGGTTCCGTGATTACCGAGAGCTTCGTCATCAAGCGCACGAGCGGGATTCGGGACGCGAGCAACATCGACTACGCCCTGCAGTTCAATATTCCCTGCGAGAAGATGACCTTCAAGTTCATGTACCCCGATTCGTGGAAGGTGCAGATGAAGAAGCTGGGCCCCGGCCGGGAACTTGCTGTCACCAGCGCTACGGACGACAAGGCCAACAAGGCGATCGTGACCTACGAGGGCAGGGATATTCCGGCGCTGGAGAAGGAGATCTACGCCCCCTTCCCGAAGGAGGTCTCCAACTACTTCCGGTTGATGGTGACCCAGGGCTGGGGCTCGCCTGCTTTTGAAAGCTGGGATGAATTCGCCCGCCAATTCAAGCAGTACGCCATGGACAAATCGCCCCTGTTCTCCCAGCGGGTGGACACCACAGTGGGGGACCTGATCAAGGACGCGAAGACCCCCCTGGACCAATTGGAAGCCATCGTGGAATTCGTCCAGGAAAATATCGAAGTGGGCGCCAGCGCCTATAAGGACAACTTCGCCGACACCCTCGCGAAGAAGAAGGGCAATTGGTACCAGGTCACCGGGCTCGCGCAGAACATGCTGGGAAAGGCGGGGATCACCTCGCGATACCTGCTGATCCATACCGCGAATGATGGGTATTTCGACAAGGACTTCATCTCCTTCGACGAGGTCTATCTCCCAGCCCTGGGCGTGAGCTTGGGCGGCCGGGAGATGATCGTGCTGCCCTACGCCAAGCACATGCCTGTCACCCACATTCCCGAATCGATGCAAGGGCGGCCCGCGCTCGAGATCCGGGGCGACGGCAAGGGCACCTTCACCACCACCCCCTATGGAAGCGCGGAGAGCGGAACCACCGAGGAGACTTACCGGGTTTCCCTGGGGCTCGACGGCAACCTGACCGTAAAAGAGGAGCGGACCCTGACCGGTTCCAGTGCTTTTCAGGCCCGGCGCTCCCTGGAGGACCTCAAGCCCGACGAACTGGAGAAGGCCCTGAAGAAGATGCTGACCTACAGCGAAGGCAATGTGGCCTTCAAGTCCCATGACTTCGAGAACCTGAAGGATTTCAGGAAGCCCTTGAAGATCAAGCTGGAGTACACCATCGACAATCTGCTGACGGTGACCCCCGAGGAGGTCATCTTCAATACGGGCGGGTTGTTCTCTCCTTCCAGCAGCCTGAAGACCAAGGTTGCGACGGAAGAGAGGCAGAACCCGATCCGCATCTACAACGACGAGCGCACCGTCAAGAAGATCAGCCTTGAGTTCCCCAAGGCCTGGTCGCTGGTGGAGGTCCCCAAGGGCTTCAAGACCGAGAATGGCTTCGGCAAGGCGGAGTCGGTCATCACAGTCGCCGGCACTGGCCTTCAGGTCGAGCAGAGCCTGAGCCTCCTGAAGTCCGAGGCCCCCAGGGAGAAGTTCGGAGAGCTGCTGGATCTGGTTGGCAGGCGCTCGCGACTGAGCCTCAAGACGCTCGTATTTAAGGTAGCGAACTAGACTCTGGCTTCCAGGCCCCGATGGGCCGCAACTTGCCGAAGCAGGGGTGCCATGGGTACCCCTGCTTGTTCATCGGCTCATGGCTTCCTTGATCCGCTGGAGCTCCCGGTCTCGCAGTTCCCGGCGCAGGATCTTCATCATGGAGCTCTTGGGGAGCTCGGCCAGGAACTCGATATCCCGGGGGATCTTGTATTTTGCGAGCTGCCCGGCGAGGTAGGACTTCAGGGCCTCTTCGCTCAGGCTCTGGCCAGGTTTGAGCACCACGAAAGCCTTGATGCGCTCCCCGCAGCGCTCGTCGGGCACGCCGATGGTGGCGGATTCCAGCACCGCCGGGTGGCCGAAGATCACGCCGTCCACCTCGTCGGGGTACACGTTGTAGCCCCCGGCCAGGATCATGTCCTTCTTCCGGCCCACGATGAAGGTGTAGCCATCCTCGTCCATCCGGGCCAGGTCGCCGGTATGCATCCAGCCGTCGGGCATCGCCTTGGCGGTCTCGTCGGGGCGATTCCAATAACCCGCCATCACCTGGGGCCCCCGGACGCACAATTCCCCTTCCTGACCGGGGCCCAGGTCCAGGGTGCCGGTCTCGGCATCCACCACCTTGGCGTCCGTTCCCGGCAGGGGGATGCCCACCGACCCGGGCTTGCGCAGGCCCAGCAGGGGATTCGCGTGGGTCACCGGGGAGGTCTCCGTCATGCCGAAGCCCTCGGTGATCTTCCCGCCGGTGAGCTTCTCGAAGCGCTCCATGACCTCCACGGGCAGGGGGGCCGATCCGGAGAAGCAGGCGCGCACGGAGGAGAGGTCGATGTGATCCACGCCCGGGAAGTTGTTGATGGCCACGAACAGAGCCGGCACGGCGGGGAAGATGCTGACCCGGTGCTTGTGGATGGACTTCACCAGATCGGGGATGTCCCGGGGATTGGGGGCCAGCACGATGTGGGCCCCCATGCTCACCGGCCAGAGCATGGAGATGGTCATGCCGAACACATGGAAGTAGGGCAGGCAGGCCAGGAGCACCTCCTCGCCCTGGCGGATCGTGGGGAACCAGCAGGCGCTCTGCTGGACGTTCGCGGACAGGTTCCGGTGGGTGAGCATGGCGCCCTTGGAAACCCCCGTGGTGCCGCCGGTGTACTGGAGCACCGCCAGGTCTTCAAGGGTGACGGCCACCTCGGGCGGGGTGGGTGGCGTCCCGGCGAGGAGGTCCTTGAAGAAGTGGACTCCTTCTTCCTTTGGCACCTTGATGTACTGCTTCGTCTTCTTGAGCTTGAGGGGCGCGAGCAGGTTCAGGGGGAAGGGCAGGTAGTCGGGGATCGAGGTGACGATCACCTGTTTCACCTGGGTCTTGGCCAGCATGCCGCGCAGCTTGTACCACCACAGGTAGTCGAGGGTCACCACCACGGTCACTCCGGCGTCGTTGAACTGGTGCTCCAGCTCCCGCTCCACATAGAGGGGGTTGGTGTTCACCACCAGGGCGCCCAGCTTGAGGGTGGCGAAGTAGGCGATGACCATCTGGGGCAGGTTCGGCAGCCAGAGGGCCACCCGGGTGTCCTTCTTCACGCCCAGCCGCGCCAGGGCGGTGGCGAAGCGGTCCACCTGGTCCTCCAGCTGCCGGTAGGTAAGCGTTTTCCCCTTGAGGGTGACCGCGGGACGGTCGCCCCAGGTGGCGGCCGTCCGATTGAAGAGGTCCAGAACCGTCACGTCCTCGAACGCAAGGTCCGCAGGGACACCTGACTCGTAGTGCTGGGTCCAGAAACGGTCCATGGCACACCTCGGCAGAGCATTGGGAGATTGGCTCCAGGGTAGTCCCATAGGGAAGGGCCGCCAAAGCCCTTTCACCAACCGAACGGTACCAGGAGCCCGGCTTCCGATAAGCTGGATCCCATGCCGCTCGACCCCCGACTCCTCGAGATTCTCTGCTGCCCCGATTGCCACGGCGACCTCGTGGAGAAGGCGGGAGGACTGCACTGCCAGAAATGCTGGCTGCTCTACCCCATCGAGGATGGCATCCCGGTGATGCTGGTGGACTCCGCCAAACGGGTCGAGCCATGCGACTAGACCGCAGCCAAGCCGAAGCGCTGCTCCACCGCCTCGCCGGGTGCCAGGTGGCTGTGCTGGGCGATGTGATGCTGGATGAGTATCTCTTCGGCGAGGTGAATCGCATCTCGCCGGAAGCCCCCGTGCCCATCGTGCGGGTGACTCGGGAACAGGCGGTACTGGGCGGCGCGGCCAATGTGGCGGCGAACCTGAAAGCGCTTGGAGCCGAACCGAGGCTCGTCGGCACCCTGCAGATGGATGCGGCCGGCCACCGGCTCTTCGGATTGCTCCGGATCCTGGGAATATCCCCGGCGGGCCTGGTGGAGGATCCCACCCGCCCCACCGTCATCAAAACCCGGGTGATTGGTCAGCAGCAGCAGATGCTTCGCATTGACCGCGAGGAGTCCCACCCGCTGGACGATCGGACCCTGAAGCAGCTGAGGGACCGCCTGGACGAGGCATTGGAAGGCGCTTCCGTCCTCATCGTGTCTGATTACGCCAAAGGGACCATCAACCGAGCGCTCACGGAAGCCGTGCGGGAGCGGTGTTCCCGCCATGCCATTCCATGGATCGTGGACCCGAAGCCCGGCCATCGGTCCTTCTACCGGGGCGCCACCCTCATGACCCCCAATCTGAAGGAAACGGCGGAACTCACCGGACTTCCGGTGAAGACGGATGCGGAAGTGGCCGCCGCGGGGCAAGCCGTGCTGAAGGAATTGGGCCTCCAGGGCTTATTGGTGACACGCAGCGACAAGGGCATGGCGCTCTTCGCACCGGATGGCGACCATGCCGAACCGTGGCTGATTCCCACGGAGGCTCGGGAGGTCTTCGATGTGAGCGGTGCGGGCGATACGGTCATCGCCGTCTTCAGCGCGGCGATCGGTGCTGGGGCTGATTGGCGCGTGGCGGCCATGCTGGCCAATGCGGCCGCTGGGGTCGTGGTCGCCAAGGTCGGCACTGCCACCGCCACTCCCTCCGAGATCCTGGCGCACTACCTCGATCAAGAAGCCAACTGATCCAGACGCTCTTTCTGGCCGTGAAAGGCCCCGGCCCCGCAGTCACGGCGAAACTGGCGCTCGTGGCGGAGCGGGTGAGGGTCGTCGTGCCATCGGCGTTCAAGGTGAGGGTGTTTCCGCTGCCGAGCACGAGGCGCAGCATCTGGTAGGTTCCCACGCCGATGGTCTGGCTGGAGCCCCGAGCTTCCACGACGCCGCCCTGCAAGGTCAGCAGGTCCATGGTCTTTTTGGGGTTGGACACCGTGATCCAACCGATTTCGCCCGCGGTGGTGGAGCGATGGATCCGGACGGACTGGATGTTGAGGTTGATGGCCTTGTCGTCGGTGGTCGGGCCGTCCACGCTGGTGACTGAAACCGTTCCCTTGCCCGTATCGTTGGTGCTTCCGCCGCCGCAGCCGAGGACAAGCACCATGG
This sequence comes from Geothrix sp., assembly GCA_035255365.1. Classification (GTDB taxonomy): domain Bacteria; phylum Acidobacteriota; class Holophagae; order Holophagales; family Holophagaceae; genus Geothrix. The sequence goes on along the minus strand of DATEZS010000083.1, from coordinate 20,911 downwards.
TTGCTCCAAGGCGGCCATGGCCGAGATGAGTTGGATGTGCGTGCGCATGAGGGAACTCCTGGAAGGGGTGAAAACGTCGAGAACGGCGGCATGGCCCTGTCGGGACATCCACCGAAACTCACGCACGATTCAAACCTTATTTCCAAATTTATATAATTCAACCTTTAGGACATATAGTGGCATCCTGGAATGACGCTTCCCCAATCGTTGTGATGGGTCGATGGCCTCCGTTTGAACGTGGACCGGGACGAGGGGTAATCGACGATCCCGCACCCTTTCGAGCGGTGAAAGGGGGTGTCACGGCCAAGGGCCCATGGGCGCGGACAAAGCACTCCAAGGGCGGTCCATCTCGGCTCGTTCGCCAGAAACCGCGCTCAGTTCCTCAGTTCAATGGCCAGCAGGAAGTGGTCGCCCTTGGAGAGACGCTCATTGACCTGACTGAAATTCAGGTCGAAGGTCTCAGTCTCCCCTGGCTTGATGGTGCCGACCTTGGTCCCGCCGGAGGCGACGCCCAGCAGGCGGCCCTCCTTGTCGAGGACGGCCACGGCGAAGCCGGGGATTTTGGGGTAGCGGCTGGCATTGGTGACCTGCACCTGGGCGCGCGTGCCGAATTCCGCACCCTTCAAGAGATTGAAGAACCCAGGTTTGACCATGCGCTTGTTGAAGAAGATCTGCTCCACCCTCAAGCCGTCCAGGTTGAGTTTCAGAGGGAGGACCTGGTCCCAGCTGAAAGCAAAGGATTCCGAGATGAAGGAAAGGGGAACCGATGGCGCGGCTGGAGTTGGGGCGGGGGCTGCCGCCACCTGAGCTTCCGGGGCATGCGCGGGCGCCGGAGCGGAAGGAGCCTGGCCTAGGCCAAGGAGGGCGGCGAGAAGGAGTGGCGTCATTTCAGCTCTTTCCGAAGAGCCCCCCGAAGAGGCTCTTCTTGTGGGCCCCCGTGTCGGAGATGCCGGATTCCGGGACGGACATGGCGCCGATGCGCTCACGGCGAAGGCGCTCGAAGACGGGGCGGAGGCCGGGCACCTTGTGGGCATCCAGCCAGTTCTCGCTGTACTGCCTTGCCACCAGATGATTCTCGAGGATGCGGCCTTCCTCCACCCAGGCGATGAGCTGGGGCATGGTCAGGCCACCATAGATCTCATCGCCGATCTTGAGGCGCAGCAACTCCGCTCCGGCATCGGCATTCCCGGCCGGAGGCGCGAAGGCGGGCGGTGGCGGCAGCGCGGCTGCGGGGCTCGGCTGCGCGGGGATGGCCACCGTCCGCTCTTCATGGGGCATGGCGGGGGTGGCCTGCATCGCGGCCAGAATATCGGCCTGACTCAGGCGCATGGTGGAGGTGGAGGGCGCCTCAAGGGCTTCCTCCAGGGTTCCGCCCACCGTCGGGACTTCGTCCTGGTAGGCGCCGCTCGAGAATTTGGGCGTCGGTTCCGTTCCGCCCAGGGTGGAATCAAGGGCGGAGAGGGTCGCTTCGAGATCCGTGGGGTTCTCATCCGTGGGCTGGATCCTCAGACCCTTCGGCTGCGCGGGCGCATCCCCGAAGAGCTTGTCGATGGCATCCCGGGCAGAGGTGTAGCCCGAAAGGGTGGTCTCGGTGATCGCGGGGGGGTAGTCCGCGGCGGTGGTGCCGGGGTCGGTGACGGGCGCATCCTCCTTCATTTCCGGGAGGGCCGAGGGGGTTTCCACGATCGTCTTTTCAAGAATCTCGTTTTCGGTGCCGTCGAGGTCTCCCAGAGTCAGGGAGGGCATGGCCTCCGGGACTTGGGCCGGGGCGGCAGCGGGGGACTCGAGGTTCTCCAGCATGTCTTCGAGGCGAATGCCGGCATCCTCCAGCGGCATGGGTGCAGACAGGGGCAGCAGCCGCGCGACGGCCTCGTCCACGGGGAAGAGACTGCCGCAGGTAAAGCATTTGGCCCGTCGATGAACCGGCTTCAGCCGCTCGGGACGAAGGCGGTACCGCGTGGAGCAGCTCGGGCAATGAATCGCTTCGGCCACCTGGATCTCCTGGAGTTCCGAGCAGGATACCATCCTGCCCGGAGCCTGTCGCCCGGCCCGGTGCCGGGTATCCTCGGAAGGTGGAGGTCCGGTGAAAGGCGTGTTCATCACCATCGAGGGCGTGGAGGGCTCTGGGAAATCAACCCAGCTGCTCCGGCTGTCCGAACGCCTGCGGCACATGAAGCTGCCCCTGGTGGTCTCCAAGGAGCCCGGCGGAACGGCCCTGGGCAGGGAGCTGCGGCGCCTGCTCCTGGAGCGGCACCTGAGCGGCGAGACCTGGTGCCCGGATGCCGAACTGCTATTGTTCTACGCGGACCGGGCCCAGCATCTGGAAACCGTCATCCGGCCTGCCCTGGCGGTGGGGAAACTGGTACTTGTGGACCGCTTCGAGGATTCCACCCGGGCCTACCAGGGCGCCAGCGGCGTGGCGGAGAGCGCCCTGGACCGCCTCAGCGACCTGGTGCTGCGCGGGCTGAAACCCCATTTAACCATCCTGCTGGACATGGATCCGGAGAGCTCCCTGCAGCGGGTGGAGGTCCGCAACCTATCCCTGGGCGGCGATTTCGCGGAGTTCCGCTTCGACCAGGCGGAGCTGGATTTCCATCGCCGGGTGCGCACCCGCTTCCTGGCCCTGGCCCAGAGCCATCCGAACCGGGTGGCGCTGATCCACGCCCGGGCCCCGGTGGATGAGGTGGAAGCCGCCATCTGGGCTCGCGTGGCGCCGCTGCTGCGGAATGCCGGATACGGAGTCGAGTAGATGTTCTCCCCTCGCGTCGTCGGCCACCAGGCCGTCCGCCAGCGCCTGCTGGACCGCCTGAATGCCGGGCGGATCCGAGGTTCCCTGCTGTTCGCGGGCCCCGATGGCATCGGCAAACGAAGGGTGGCCCTGGAGTTCGCCCAGAGGGAACTCTGCTTCCGCCGCAATGCCTGCGGCGTCTGCGAGGGGTGCCGGCTCTTCAATGGGGAGGACCTTCCCTACGAGCTGCCGAACCTTCTGCGCATCACCCCTGAGGGAAAAGCCGGCGTCATCCGCATCGATCAGATTCGCGAAGGGCTGGATTCCAACAATCAGCCCCGGTTCAGCCGAGGCGTCATCGAGTGGGCGTCCCTGGCGCCGCCCCAGGGCTGCCACCGCTGGATCATCGTGGAAGAGGCCCACCGGCTCAACGAGGCCAGTGGCAACATCCTCCTGAAGACCCTGGAAGAACCACCTACAGGCACCCACTTCATCCTGGTGACCCATCGTCCCGAGGCCCTGCTGCAGACCATCCGCAGCCGCTGCGAACGCATCCCCTTCGCCCTGCTGACCCGGGAGGAGGCCTGGGCCGTGGCCCAGCACGCCGGCTGGGCCGAGTCCGAGCGGGACCGATGGCTGGCCCTGGGAGATGGCAGCCTGCGGTTCCTGGAGGAAGCCGCCTTCCGCCGGGCCGAGGCCCAGGTGGAGGCCTGGCTCGATCTGCTGGGGGGACGTCCCTTCAACGAAGCAGCCGCCGCGCTCCTGCCCGAGAAGGATGCGGCCATGGCCCAGGGCGAGCAGCTGCGGCAGCCCCTGGAACTGCTGCTGCGCCTGCTGGCGGACGTGGCCCGCATGCGGGCCGGGGAGGCTCCCGCGCTGGCGCCCTGGCGCGGGGCCCTCACGCCTCTGCTGGGCCGATTCCTGGACTTGAAGGGGGCCCAGGAAACCATTCTGGAGTCCCTGCGCCATCTGCCCCGGAACCTCAATCCCGAACCCCTCCTGCGGGAAGTGGCACTGTCCCTCTCGTGATGGCGGTCACGCCCCCTTGGCGTAGAATAGGTTCAGGAGTCGCGACTCCTGAATTGGAGACAGCCATGTCCGAACCCTTGTATGGCCACGACCTGCTCGGCCTGCTGCTCGAGAAGGGCGGGGACTGCCAGATCGAGGATCTGCGTGCCGCCTCCCTGGCCACCCACGGACCCTCGGCGATCTACTCCAACTGCCATGGCGACAGCTTCGACTTCGATGGCGTCATCGCGTTCCTGGCCAGCAAGGGCAAGGTGCAGGTGTTGGACGGCCGCGTCGTTCTGGGCATGGCCCCCAGCTGCCAGCACTGATCGCCCGGCACTGATCGCAGGGTCAGAGCCACTGGATGCCGTGGGACCCCCCGGACCCAGAGGCGGACCACCGGAGACAGGTGGTGGCCGAGGCGTCCCAACGTGTTCGGGAAGGGGCTAGAATCCAGAAGTTTTCCTTCCGCCGGAGCCGATGAAAGCCATCCAGGACGATCTCAGCGCTCGATACGCTTCCAAGTCCTTCCTGGTGAGGCTGGGGGCGGGAGCCTTGGTCCTCAACCTCTTCGTGGTCTTCATGGGGCTGGTTTCCCTTCGCCAGAGCCGACGGAATTACGAGGAGAAGGCCAGTGGCACGGCCCAGAACCTGGCGCTCGTGCTGGATCACTTTGTGGCGGACACCATCACCAAGGCTGATGCCGTCCTCTGGGCGGTGAAGGATGAGGTCGAACGGGTTTCCGCCCTCCCCTCCGGCGGGGAGCGTGACCTGGATGCCTACATCCGGCGGGAGCACGAGCGCGTGCCGGGGCTGCTGGCCCTCCGCACCGTCAACGCCCAGGGCCTCATCGACCACGGGAGCGGCGCCGAAGCTGGTCCTGCCATCAGTGTGGCGGACCGCGACTATTTCATTCGGCTCCGGGAAGCTCCGGATGCGGGCCTGGTGATTTCCAAACCTGTCGTGAGCAGGATCGTCGGGCAGTGGGTGCTCATCCTGGCGCGGCGCATCGAGCGCCCCGATCACGGTTTTGGCGGCGTCGTCTATGCCGCAATCGCCTTGTATCAGCTCAATAAGGCCTTCGCCGACCTGGATCTGGGGCCGCACGGCTCCGTGGCCCTCCGGGACCTGGACCTGGGGCTGATCGCGCGCTACCCCGAACCCCTCCATGCGGGCACTGCCGTTGGCCAGAAGATCGTTTCCAGGGAACTCCAGGCCTTCGCCCATTCGGGCCAAAGCAGCGGAACCTACCGGGCCCTCACCCCCTTCGACCAGATCCAGCGGACCTTCGCCATCCGAAGGGTATCCGGCCAGCCCTTCTACATCCTGGTGGGTCTGGCTGAGCAGGACTACCTGTCGAGATGGTGGGTGGAAGTCGTCCAGGAACTGGTGGAGTTCATGCTCTTCACCTTCATGATCCTGGCGGCCTTCTGGCTGGTCTACCGCGCCTGGCTCCGCCAGCGGGAAGCCAACGACCATCTGGAAAAGCTGCTCCTGGAAGTGAAGACCCTCGGCGGCCTGCTGCCCATCTGCGCGCACTGCAAGAAGATCCGCGATGACCATGGCTACTGGAATCAGATCGAGACCTACCTGAAGACGCACGCCGGTGCCGAGTTCACCCACGGCATCTGTCCCGATTGCGCCAGGGACGTCTTCCCCTTGAGTTCGGGAAAGCACCCGGTCATCTAGCTTCCTGCCGGTCCCATGGCCGACAATGGAGCCACGGAGATCCCATGCAACTGCTGCGCATCAACCATCTGGGCATCGCGACCACGGGACTGGAGGAGGCGGTGGCCCGCATGCGGCGACTGTTCGACTTGTCCCCGGATCATCAGGAGGAAGTGCCCGACCAGAAAGTGAAGACAGCCTTCTTTCCCGTGGGGCAGAGCAACCTGGAATACCTGGAAACCACCGATCCCGAGGGTCCCATCGGGAAGTTCCTGGCCAAGCGGGGTCCCGGCATCCACCACATCTGCTTCGAGGTGGACGACATCGATGCCATGGTGGCCCACCTGATGGCCAAGGGCGTCCGCATGATCGACCAGACGCCCCGCGCCGGCGCCCATGGATGCCGCGTGGCGTTCATCCACCCGGCGGAGACGGGCGGGGTGTTGATGGAGTTGAGCCAGGGGATCTAACCCAGACGTTCCAGGGGAGAGTCCATGCATCCAGCCGGATTACTGGCACTCGCATTTCCTGCCGTGTTCGTGGTGGCTGGCAGCGCGCAGGTCGCACCCAGTCCGGAGCTGGTGCTGACGGATGCCGCCGCTGATCGGCTCGCCGGGCTGCCGCTCAAATGCCTTCGCGTGGAATTCCCGAACAAGCTGGACCATGTGATGAACGGACCCGGGGAAGTCCAGTCCCCGAAGGCGCTCCACCCGGCCTTCTATGGCTGCTTCGACTGGCATTCCTCGGTGCATGGCCACTGGATGCTGGTGCGGCTGCTGCGCACCCACCCGGGCATGGCGAAGGCGGCGGACATCCGGGCGGCGCTGGATGAGAACCTGACACCCGAGCGCATCGCGGCCGAGGTGGCCTACTGGGATCAGCCGAATCGCCGGAGTTTCGAGCGCACGTATGGTTGGGCCTGGCTCCTCAAGCTGGCGGCGGAGCTGAAATCCTGGGACGCTCCGGAGGTCCGACGTTGGTCGGCCGCGCTGGAGCCCCTGGCCCTGCGGATCGCGGCGGCCTTTCGCGAGTTCCTCCCGAAGCAGACCTATCCGATCCGGACAGGGGTGCACCCCAATTCGGCCTTCAGCCTGGATCTGGCCTTGGACTATGCCCGGGCTGCCCAGGATACGGCGCTGGAGGCGGCGATTCTCGAGCGGGCCCGCTTCTGGTTCGGGAAGGACCGCCGGGGTCCTCTGGCCTGGGAGCCGGGTGGGGAGGATTTCCTGTCGCCCTGCCTGGAAGAGGCGGCCCTCATGGCCCGGGTGCTGCCCAGGGATCGCTTCGGAGCCTGGTTGGACGCCTTCCTTCCGGGCCTGCCGGGCCCCTTGAGCCCGGCCCAGGTCTCGGACCGCACGGACCCGAAGATCGTCCACCTGGATGGCCTGAACCTCAGCCGGGCCCGGGCGCTCTATGATCTGGCCCGGACTTTCGGCCCCAAGGATCCGCGGCGGATGGTCCTGATTCGCGCCGCCGACCGCCATGCCCGGGCGTCGCTGCCGCATCTGGCCTCAGGGAGCTTCGAGGGCGAACACTGGCTGGCCACCTTCGGCGTTCGCATGCTGGAGGCCCGTGCTGGAACCCTACCCGTTCAGCCTACCCACGCCAGGTAGCCCAGCCACAAGGCCCGGCCGAAGAACAGCACGAGCGGCGTGGCGAGGGCCAGGAAGCAGCCGAAGGGCAGCATGGTCTGGCCGCCGGAGCGGCGCGAGATCAGGAGGGGCAGGCCCACGACGCTGCCCAGGGCCGCGCCCAGGAAGAGGATGCCCACCATGGGCGCCCAGCCCCAGAAGGCGCCGAGCCAGGCCAGCATCTTGAAATCGCCCATGCCCAGCCCATCGGTCCTGCGGATGGCCTTGTAGATGACGTTCATCAGCGCCGGGACACCATACCCTACGGCCAGCCCCAGCAGGCTCTGAACCCAGGTGACGGCGGGCTCGAAGCCCTGAAAGGCGGGAGCGGGTTGCAGTCCGTTGTGGAAGGTGAGCGCCTGGAGCAGGTGTTCGGGCGCGACCCACACATTCGTCATGGCGTCCGGCCGGAGAATCTGCGGCACTGTAAGGAGCAGGCCCAGGGCCATGAGCGGAAACTGGATCGCATCGGGCAGGATCATTTCCGTGAAGTCCGTGAAGAACAGCACGAGGAGGGCGAAGCCGCAGACGAGGCCCTTGAACCAGATGAGGGTGCCGAAAGGGAAGACCCACACCGACCCGGCGAAAAGGAGCCCCGCCAGCAGCTCCACCAGGGGATATCGGACCGGGATGCGCCAGCCGCAGGCGGCGCATCGACCCCGCAGCCAGAGCCACCCGAAAAGCGGGATGTTGTGCCAGGGCTTGATCTTCGCCTTGCAGGAGGGACAGTGGCTGGCCTTGGTGACCACATTGCGGTCGGCCGGATCCTCCTGGGGTAGCCGGTGGATCAGCACATTCCCGAAGGAGCCGATCACCAGGCCGAAGGGCGCCAGGAGCAGGGAAAGCATCCAGGTGGGCAGGTCAATTAATGGCATGCTCCACGATAGCGGGAGCTTCTGGCTCTTTCGCGGCAGAATGAGATAGGTCCTCTGGAGTTCCCGTGAATCGATCCTCGTATCGCCTTGTCGCCCTGGCCATTGCCCTGGGGCTTCCCCTGGCCGCCCAGGCACCCGCCAGCCCAGCAGCGGCGCCTCAATCCGCGGCTGAAGCAGTTTCGGCCCCCAAGGCCAAGCCCCGGGTCCAGCTGATGACCAGCTACGGTCCTGTGGTGGTGGAACTGGAGCCCGACCTGGCCCCTAAGACCGTGGAGAACTTCCTCCAGTACGTGAAGGAGGGTTTCTACAAGGGAACCATTTTTCACCGGGTCATCGATGGCTTCATGATCCAGGGCGGCGGGACGCTGGAAAACCTGGAGGAAAAGCCGACCCGCCCCTCCATCGTCAACGAGGCGCCCCAGACCTTCAAGGCCGGTCTGAAGAACACCCGCGGCACCATCGCCATGGCACGCACGTCCGCACCCAACAGCGCCGCGGCGCAGTTCTACATCAACCTCGCGGACAACGCGAGCCTGGACCACAAGGACATGACCGAGGGGGGCTACGGCTACTGCGCCTTCGGCCGCGTAGTGTCCGGCATGGAGGCCGTGGACAGGATCGGCAAGGTGAAGACCGAATGGCGGCATGGCATGGGTGACGTGCCCCAGTTCGCCGTTCGCCTCAAGGACGCGATCCTGCTGCCGCAGCAGTAGCGGATGCGCACCCGACCCTTCCTGCGCCCCCTTCTGGGGTGGGCCTTCGCGGCCCTGGGACTCGTCGTATCGGTGACGATCTGCTTCCTCCTGGCCCTCTTCCTGGGGGGAAGGCGCGCATTCTGGATCATGGCCCCGAGGTACATCCGGTGGTCCGCCGACGCCTTCGGCATTCGCCGGGTGTTGCATGGCTGGGAGGGGCTTCCCGAAGGCATCCGCCACGGGCGCCAGGCGGCGGTGTTCATCGGCAACCACACGTCGTTGTTCGATCCGCCCCTGATGATTTCCACCCTCCCCGATCACCCCGTCTTCATGGCCAAGCGGGAACTGGCCAGGGTGCCGTTTCTCGGGTGGGTCATCTGGCTGGCGGATTTCATCTTCATCGATCGGCGGAACCAGGCTGCCGCCCGGCGAAGCATCAAGGTGGCCGCCGCCCGCATCCACGCCGGACAGAGCATCGTGGCCTTTCCCGAAGGCACGCGCAGCCTGGATGGACGGTTGCTGCCCTTCAAGAAAGGGGCCTTCGTCCTGGCTTTCCATGCGGGTGTTCCGGTGGTGCCTTTCGCCATCCATGGGGGGAATGACATCCTGCCCAAAGGCACCTGGCGCGTGCAGGGCGGGCCGTATCGCATCACCGTGGGGGCGCCTCTGGAACCCAGCGCCTATGCGGATGCCGAGGCGCTGCGGAAGGCGGCCGAGTCGGCGGTTCAGGATCTCCTTGGAGAGCGCTGAGGAATTCAGCCTAGGGACGGATACGCCCATCGGTGGAGGGCCCTATCCCGGGCTTGTGCGACCCTGAGGGCTGTCCCCCAGGAGTCTCGATGCCCCAGCACGATCCCGGATTGGACGAGCTTCTGGCAGGTGGCGAACCGAGGCTGGAACCTTTGTTGCGCTGGCTGTTGGAGGCCTCGCCTGTGAACCCTGCGGGTGGCGAAGCCCCGCGCACGGCCCGGCTTCGTCATCTGCATTCGGCCCTGGACCAAAAGGGGCTCACGGCCCCTCTCGCCGAAGCCTGGAACCATACCTCATCCATCCGCCTCCTGGCGGAAACGGGCCTGCCGGATCGCACCACCTTGTTGGGCGAGGGTTTCCTTCGGCTTGTGGATCGATTCGTACCTCGCCTGGATCCTGAAGGGGACCTCTATGCCCTGCTGGATCGATTGAATCTTGGCGAGGCGGATGCCACCTGGATCGAGGGGCTGCCCCAGGACCTGCGGGCCGCGTGGGGCGTCCTGCTGGCCCCGCCCCGGGAGACCTGGGCGCACGCGGCCCGCTTGCTCGCCCATCGGGCCGCCGCCGTGGGCCTCTCCCGGGATCTGCTGGCCTTGGACGCGGAGGGGAGCGATGTCGATTCGCCCTTCTTCCGCTTGACCCGTGCTGTCCACAACGCCGGGGAAAGACCCGCTGACGCAGAAGCGTACGCCGCCTGGGAGGCCTCCCGGGACGCCTGTCTGGCCACGCTGGCCCAGGCCCATGCCCAGCTTGATTCCCGAGGCGTTTCCACGGATCTGGTCTTCCGTCTCGAGCTTCTGGAGGCCCAACTGGTCCGTATCGGCCAGCTTCTGGACATTCTCCGGGGAACCGGGAACGGAACGGCCCTGGCGGCGGATCTGGTGCGGGGGAGCGCGGAGCAACACGGTCTCCTGACCTTGCTGCGCACGACGGTCCAGCGCTTGGCCCGCAAGATCGTGGAACACGCTGGCGAGACCGGCGAACACTACATCGCCCGGAACCGTAATGAATGGTGGGCCATGGGCAGATCCGCCGCGGGAGGGGGTCTCCTGACGGCAGGCACGGCCCTCATCAAGGCCAGCCTGCCACTCCTGCCCCTGGCGCCGCTGCTGCTGGGCGTCTCCCTGGCTTCCAATTACGCCGTCAGTTTTTGCGCCATGCAGCTGCTGGGCTACAGCCTGGCCTCCAAGCAGCCCGCCATGACCGCCGCGGCTTTGGCTCAAGCCCTGGAACAGAACGATGGCCAGATGCGCGAGATCGAACTGGTCGCAGCCATCACGCGCACCCAGGTGATCGCCACCCTCGGCAATGTGCTGATCACCATGCCCGTGGCGGCAGGCCTGGTTCTCGCCTGGGTCGAACTTACAGGCAACGTGCCGTTGGGAACCGAGGCAGCCCTGCATGGCATCCAGGGCACACTGCCTTTCCGCAGCGAAACCATGATCTTCGCCGCGCTCACGGGCGTGCTGCTCTGGCTCTCCAGCCTTGCGGCAGGTTGGACCGCCAACTGGAGCGCCTATCGCAGGCTACCGGAGGCCCTGGCCCAGAGTCATCGGTTGCGGTCCCTTTTCGGTACGGGCGGAGCCGATGCCCTGGGTCGCTTTGCCCAGCGTCACCTGGCGGGTTTCGCGGGCTACACGGCCCTCGGGGTCTTGCTGGTCTTCGTGCCCATGGCTTTCGCTTTCGCGGGCATCCATGTGGAAGTGCGCCATGTCACGCTTCAAGCGGCCTCACTGGCCCTGGGGGCGGCGACCCTGTGGCTTCAGGGGGCTCCGGCCTGGCGGGAGGTCCTCTTGGGCCTCCTGGGCATCGCGCTCATCGGTTTCATGAACTTCGCGGTGTCTTTCACCCTGGCCCTCTGGACGGCGTTGCGGGCTCGAGGCCTCAGCGGCAGGGCCAGCCGACACCTCTGGCTGGAAATCCTCAAGGCCTTCAACCGGAATCCGGGCCGCTTCCTCGTCGCTCCGCGAGGAGGCCAGACTCTGGGGAATCCACGCCCCTAGCGCAAAAAAAGGTTGGCGCAGAGCGCGGGCATGCCTCCTTTCAGGGGCTTGATTAAAAATGGCGCCACGGATCTTAGCTCGACGGCCAATCCGGTTGGCCTGGTGCCCGGTAGTCCGAACGATGTAAATGATTGAACTTGCACGATGTTGGCAATGGCACCACCCTTCTGGATTCAGCAAACCCTGAACGTCTCAAGGAGGTGTCCATGAAGGTCCTGAGAACCCTCGCCATCGGGGCCGCCCTAGCGGCTGTGCCTCTCGCCCTCACCTTCTCGATCGGTTGCGGCAACAAGTCGCAATCCGAGTCCACTGACTCCAAGGGCCTTGCCGGCAAGGTCGCTGAGGCCGAGAAGGCCGAAGGCGAGGCCCAGGGGGCCGCCCGGGCCCAGGCCGGGGCCATGGCCAAGGCTGGCTTGCAGCCCAACGTCGCGGGAATCCAGCTTACGCCGGAGCAGCGCAGGCTCCTTGAAGCCCGCGTCAAGGACGAAAAGGACAGCAGCACGGCGGCCCTGCTCCAGGAAATCCTGGATCGCGACAAGCGGATCGGTGAGCTCACTACAAGGGTGGCCAAGCTGCAGGCCGAGTTGCCCAAGCCTCAGATCGCCACGGAGAAGGACAACCATTTCGCCATGGCCATGCGCTTCCTGAAAGGTCAGGGGCTTTCGGAGGAGAAGGCGAGGACGCTCGCGGCCAGGGCCAATATCCTGGAAGAACTCCAGCCTGGCTGGCAGGTTTACCAGCAGTACGTGGGTGGCACTTACCTTACCGCCGTCACCCAGGGCAAGGCCGCCATGGGTCCCTCGGAATACCTGCACAACCAGCGGGCGGCCTTGGAGCACGATCGGGATGAGAACCTGGCCAAGGCCAATGATCTTCTCGACCAGGTGGAGGGCTTGAAAACGCAACGCGACCGAATCCAGGAAGAAGTGGATTCCCTGCACACGGAAAAAGCCTCCTTGATTTCACAGATGTCCGAATTGACGGCCCTGAGCGAGTCCCAGAAGGCCAAGCTCAACTCGCTGCACTACCTGGTCGGGCCGCGGAAGCAGTTGGTGAATGAGGGCGTCATCGTCGTGCCCGTGTTCGCCAAGGACCGCATGGGACCCAAAGCGGTCGCATCCCGCTTCGTCAAGGATCTGCCCCTGGACGGCCCGGCTCCCGAGGTTCAAATCCGGGCTTCCGACCTGGGCCTCACGAGGATCAGCAAGGTGAATGTGGTTCCGGGATCCCTGGTGAAAGACCAGCAGTACACCGTGACGCTCGCCGATGACCGGACCAATGCCACCATCCGCATTCTGGATCCCGAACGCCTCCGGAATGATCGCGTCGTCTTCGCCGTGACGGATTGAATGCAACGACTTGCCCGGCTTGCAACGCCCCGGTTCCCCGGGGCGTTTTCGTCAAGCGCCAGAAAGCCTGGTTAAGGGAGAAGCCAGGCACCCCAGTGCGCCAGAACTTGGGGCCTGGGGCGGTGGTGCCCGAGAAGGTTGGGTATCCCTTCCGAGGCTGCCCATGTCCCTGCCCGACGCGATCCTGGAAAGCCGCCTGGACCTGTCCATTGCGCACATTCTCGAATCCGGGCCGGGACAGCTTGTGGTGACCTCCACCAGGACCTCGGGGCAATGGATGCTTGCTGGGATCTTCGGGATCGCCTGCCTGCTCAGCGGTTTCCTGGTGTGGCGCCAATGGGGCGATGGCTGGCTGGCGGCGCTCTATCCCTTCGGCCTGCTGCTGCCGATCTTTGGCGGCATCGCTCTGGTGGTCCTGTTCGGCGAACAGGCCAAGACCTTTCATGCGGGCCAGCACCGCGCCGAAGTTCGGGCATGGCTGGGACCGTTCCGGGACACACGGAGTTATGTCCTGCCCGAACAAGGCCGGGTCCGGCTGACCCTGCGCAGGGAGCGCCCGTCCAATGCCAACCACTCCACAGCCATCGCCACCCGCTGGTACGACATCGATGTGGCGGGCCTGACAGCCCTGGGCTTCACCGTGGCGGGCGATCGGGAGGCCGCGCGGGCCTTCGCGGGCCGCCTCTCGGCGATGCTCGGTTACGAGCTTCAGGACGAAGTGGAAGACGACGGGGTGATCCGGCTGCAGCATTGAACCGGATGACTCCGTTTGTCGAGGCTTTTCGCCCTTGGAGGCCATTGGGCCTTGTGGAACCCGGCCAAGCCGGGCCTGATTGTGGGTCGGCTGAAATCGATATTCGCTATAGTAATTTTAGACACTTAGAATATTAGGCGCCCTTGGAGTAAATAATGTCTCGTGCAGAAACGTGCAGAATGTCCCTTTGCCTTGGGCTGTTTCTTCTCTCGCTGGGATGTGGAGGAGGTGGTAGTGCCGCTCCGGAGGCCGGCCTAGACCTGACTTCGACGCCGGCCACCACGGCCATCGTGGCGCATGCGTACCGTTATGTCGCTTCCGCTTCGAGTCCGCAGGGAGGATCCCTAAGCTATACCCTGGTCGCCTCCCCTTCTGGCGCCACGCTGGCAGGTAGCACAATCGATTGGACGCCAAGCGCTGCGGTGGCTGGAACCAGCCAGGCTTTTCGACTGAAAGTTGGAGATGGTTCCAGCTTCAAGGAACAATCCTGGTCGGTGGCCGTGAGTGCCAACCTTTCGCCTTCGTTCACCAGCACGCCTCCTTCGGAAGCCAAGGAAGGTCATAGCTATATCTATACTTTGGCAGCCACGGATCCAAATGGTGATCTCGTTCAGTTCCAGGACAGCCAACTACCTGCCGGAGCCAGTCTCAGCGGTGGGCAACTCACCTGGGTGCCGAGCGCCAGCGAAGTTGGCCAGGCCGCCGTATTCAAGATCAAGGCGCTCGACGGCTTTGGGGGTACCCAGGATCAGGCCTGGAGCGTGACTCCCTCTGCCAATGCCCTGCCAGTCATGACGAGTCAACCTCCCCAGGATATGAGCTTCGTCCAGGGAGCCTCGGTCTTCGATTACATGATCACCAGCACCGATTCCGATAATGATCCGGTCACCTTCAGTCTCATCCAGGCACCTGCCGGGGCCGTCATCGTGAACGGACTGCTTCACTGGCAGCCTACGCCCGCCCAGGAACGCGTTCCCCAGACCTTCCAGATTCGCGCCTCTGACGGCCATGGCGGAACCGTAGACCAGCAGTGGACGAAGGCATACAGTGGCGTGGTGCGGGGGACTTGGTCCGATACTTATCTGTCCCCTTCGGGAGTAGTCGCTGCGAAGCAAGACACCAACTTGGCCGCTTTTGGGGTCTATGCCTTGGTCCCCACTGCCTCGGGTGGATTCGAAAAAATATTCGGGTCCATGACCGTTGATGGTTCGTGGCGAATTTCCGGAATTCCCCCTGGCTCCTACTGGCTGAATGCCGGACCGCGCGGGTTCATTTGGACCGAGCAGAGCCAAATCGACTTGGGAAAGGGATTCCTGGGGAGAGCGGATGCCCAAGCATCCAGCGATCCCGTATCTGTCGAGTTGACACTGACCGGTCTCGATTCCTGGACAGACTTGTATGGGATGCGGTGGCTGGTTGCCAATCATGCCACTCAAATTTCCTTCTTCAGTTCCTACTTCACGGCTAATGCCCCGGCTCCCGGAGATACCGCTTTGGTTTCTGCTGTCATTCCAGGAATACCGTACGCCCCCCTGGTGGACGCCAGCAAGCTGGACGAGCTGATGCTTCTTCAGCCGGGCCAGGAGGTGCAGGAAAACATCTCCACTGAAACTATCCATAAGGTGTTCACGACTTCGACCCTCACTCAGAAGGTTGGAACGACCGCTCTCGTGTCAGGGGTCTTTGCCAAACCCTCCAGTTCCAATATCAGCCTCGACTGGAATGCGAGTCGGGAAATCGACTATTTGGACCAGGTACATCCGGGCTCCTTGGCCGGTCAACCGGGCTTCCTGATCGCCACTCAACCGGGAGGTTTTTCCCCCGGATTAATGCAGTCCGGGACATTCGATGCAGACTCGTTCTATCTGGGGCATCCCCTCCTGGTGAACGCGAATGCAAACACCTACACTCGCTACACGCAAACACTCTCTTTTGGGGACCCCTATCCCGCCACCTGGCCCAGGATTTATATCAGCCACACTGCGTTTCCCCATGAGCTCACCTTTAACGGGATCACCGGTACGGATGTTGGCACCCTGATGACCGTTTCAGATTCGCCTGGAACCCCTGCGGATCCACTTCAACTCATCGTGAGTCCAGTACGGAACCCAACCATCAACGGGAGAGACCTGTTTCAGGAGCAAACCGGGGTCGGAACCCACCCCACGATCGCCTGGGGGGTACCCTCTTTGGGCTCACCAGTGCTTTATCAAGTCCGGATCAGGGAGGTCGGCAGCAGCGGCTCGGGGTTGACTTTCGGAAGCGTTTGGAGTGATGACCTCACCATTTTCGGCACCTCGGTCCAGATTCCCGAAGGCATCCTTCACGCTGGATCAGCCTATGTGATCAATATCCGTGCGGTGTCCACCGGCAATGGCGACGCCAAGAACGCTCCATTCCGAATGGCACTTCCTTTCGGTATGGCGGATTGCCTCTCTGCGGTCATCCGGCCCTGATCATTTCAAGCTGGGGGGCCGCCGAAACAGCCCCCCAGCCTGAAATCGTGATCCAAAAACAAGCCTTGTTTGGCAAGACCATCCTGGCGGCGTTGCGACCAGGATAACTGCTCAGAAAAGTGTTCTCGGTTCCAATTCCTAATGGAACTGCTGGGCCTCGGTGGAACCCACCAGGGCCAAGGTGGAGGCCAGTCCGCCGCTGACAGCCTGGGCCACCTCGTCGAAGTAGCCGGTACCCACTTCCCGCTGGTGCTTGGTGGCGGTGTAGCCTTCGGCCTCGGAAGCGAACTCCGCCTCCTGCAGGCGCGAGTAGGCCGCCATGCCCTCGTCACGGTAGGCCCGGGCCAGCTCGAACATGCTGTGGTTGAGGCTGTGGAAGCCCGCCAGGGTCACGAATTGGTACTTGTAGCCCATGGCCGCCAGTTCCTTCTGGAAGCCCGCAATCTCCTCATCCGACAGCTTCTTCTTCCAGTTGAAGGAGGGCGAGCAGTTGTAGGCCAGGAGCTTGCCGGGGAACTCCGCATGGACGCCCTCGGCGAACTTCCGGGCCTCGGCAAGATCCGGCGTGGAGGTCTCGCACCAGATGAGGTCGGCGTAGGGCGCGTAGGCCCGGGCGCGGGCGATGGCCATGTCCACGCCGCCGGTGATGCGGTGGAAGCCCTCGGGCGTGCGCTCCCCCGTGAGGAAGGGCTGATCGCGCTCGTCGATGTCCGAGGTGATGAGCCGCGCCGAGTCGGCGTCCGTGCGGGCGATGACCAGGGTGGGCACGTCCATGACATCCGCCGCCAGGCGGGCGGCGACGAGGGTGCGGATGAAGTGGCCCGTGGGGATGAGCACCTTGCCGCCCAGGTGACCGCACTTCTTCTCGCTGGAGAGCTGATCCTCGAAGTGGACGCCCGCGGCGCCCGCCTCGATCATGCCCTTCATGAGCTCATAGGCGTTGAGGGGGCCGCCGAAACCCGCTTCGGCATCGGCCACGATGGGCAGCATCCAGTCGCGGGTGGGCGTGCCCTCGGCGCTGTCGATCTGATCCGCCCGCAGCAGGGCGGCGTTGAGGCGCTTCACCACGGCGGGCACGGAGTTGGCCGGGTAGAGGCTCTGGTCGGGGTAGGTCTGGCCCGAGAGGTTGGCGTCCGCCGCCACCTGCCAGCCGGAGCAGTAGATGGCCTGCAGCCCGGCCTTGGCCATCTGCACCGCCTGGCCGCCAGTCAGGGCGCCCAGGGAATGCACATAGCCGCCGCCGTTGATGAGGCGCCAGAGCTTGCGGGCGCCCTGCTGGGCCAGGGTGTACTCGATGCGGACGCTGCCGCGCAGGCGGCGCACCTGGTCCTGGCCGTAGGGCCGGGTGATGCCGTTCCAGCGGGAGGCGAAAAAATCGTCTTCGATGCGGGGAATGGGAAAGAGGGGGGCGTTCATGCGGGCACCTCGTAGCGTGTGGGGGTGATTTGAAGCAGGCGGTTGTAGGCCGGGAGGGTGAGGAAGGGAACGGGATCGGGATCGAGCACCAGGGTTTCGAAGAGGTCCGCCGCCTCGCTGAAGCGGCCGGCTTCATAGACGTCGAGGCCCACCTCGGCCTGGATCTGCTTCAGGGCCTCGCGGATCCAGGTGTGGAAGAGCGAGGGGAAGAGCCGCTCGCCTTCTTCGAGCACGGCCTGGTGGTGGTGCCACTGCCAGACCTGCATGCGGCAGATCTCCGCCGTGGCGGCGTCCTCCATGAGGTTGTCCAGGGGCACGCAGCCCTGGCCGCGCAGCCAGGCTTCCACGTAGCGGAGCCCCACCCGCAGGTTGTGGCGCAGCCCGGCTTCCGTGCGCGTGCCCGCGGGGATCTGCAGCAGCTCCGCCTCGGTGACGTCGCCTTCTGGGCTGCGGTCCAGCTGGTTGGGGGTGGGCATGTGGGCGTCGAAGATGGCCTGGGCTTCGGCCACCAGGCCGGGATGGGCTACCCAGCTGCCGTCGCAGCCGTCCTGCACTTCCCGCAGCTTGTCCGCCTGCACCTGGGCCATGGCCCGGGCGTGGGCGGCGGGATCGGACTTCACGGGGATGAAGGCGCTCATGCCGCCCATGGCGTGGGCGCCCCGGGCATGGCAGACCTGCACCAGGCGCTTGGCGTAGGCCCGCAGGAACGGCTGGGTCATGCCCACCTGGGAGCGGTCCGGCAGCAGGGCCGTTGGATCTTCCCGCAGGGTCTTGATGAAACTGAAGATGTAGTCCCAGCGGCCGAGGTTCAGTCCCGTGGCGTGCTGCCGCAGTTCGTAGAGGAAGGCCTCCATCTGGAAGGCGGCGGGCAGGGTCTCGATGAGCATGGTCACGCGCACGGTGCCTGCAGGCAGGCCCAGGGCCTCCTGGGCGCCCAGGAGCACCTCGTTCCACCAGCGGGCTTCCAGGGCGTCCTCCAGCTTGGGCAGGTAGAGGTAGGGGCCCGAGCCCCGCGCCACCAGCTCCCGGGCATTGTGGAAGAGGTAGAGACCCGCATCGAAGAGGGCGGCGGGCACGGGCAGGCCGTCCACCAGCAGGTGCCGTTCCGTGAGGTGCAGCCCCCGGGGACGGATCATGAGGGTGGCGGTCTGCGCCTTCTGGGCGTAGACCTTGCCGCTCGTCGCATCCTGGAAGCAGAGGGTCCGGCGCACGGCAGCGTGGAGGGCGGACTGGCCATCCAGCAGGTTCTCGGGGAGGGGCGCCAGGCTGTCCTCGAAGTCGGCCATGTAGACCTTCGCCCCGCTGTTGAGGGCGTTGATGAGCATCTTCCGCTCCGGAGGACCGGTGATCTCCACACGGCGATCCTGGAGATCCGCAGGAGCCGGAGCGACCTTCCAATTCCCCTGCCGGGCCGGATGCGCCTCGGGCAGGAAATGGGGACGCTCCCCCGCATCGAAGCGCAACTGGCGCTCCCGGCGGGCGGCGAGGAGGTTCTCAAGCGGCTTCCGGAAGGCCCGGACCAGGCCCGCGACGAAGACCAGGGCCTCCGGGGCCAAAATCACTGCGTCCGAAGGGCCGAGACCCTCTTCCTGGGAAGCGGGCCGGCGAGGGCCCTGCCAGTCGATGCCGTGGGGGTGAGCAGAGAGGGGCATGTGGATACTCCGGGTGGACTGATGTCAAATATTGACTTATTCTGTGGCCTGGCAATGAGTATCTGAATTGATTCGAGTTAACATGAAAATTTTTGTCAATTTTCTTTCCAATTTTTGTCAAATATTGAAAAGGAAATGTCTATGGCCACCCTCATTTCCGCCAAGCCCAATGCCCGCCTCGGGGCGAAGATCCGGCTCCTCCGCCGCCAGGAGGGTCTCAGCCAGGTGCAGCTGGCCGAAGCCCTGGGCATCAGCCCCAGCTACCTGAACCTCATCGAGGGGAACAAGCGGCCCCTGACGGCCCCGCTGCTCATCCGCCTGGCCCAGCAGTTCCACCTGGACCTGAAGGCCATGGCCCCGGAGCAGGACCTGCGCCTCAGCGAGGACCTGCTGGAGGCCTTCGGAGATCCGCTCTTCGACCCGTTGGATCTCCAGGCGCAGGACGTGCGGGATCTGGTGCAGAACAGTCCGCAGTTGGCCCGGGGCGTCTTCGAGCTCTACCGGGCCTACCAGCACGCGCAGGAGGCGCTGAACGGCCTGGCGTCGCGGCTCAGCGACGGTCAGGGCTTCGACCCGGAAGCCACCCAGCTGCCCTCGGAGGAAGTGGGCGACTTCATCCAGCAGGCCATGAACCACTTCCCGGAACTGGAAGCCGCGGCGGAGGCCCTCTGGGCCGAAGGTCACCTCAACCCCGACGCCCTCTATCCGGGCCTGGTGGCGGTGGTGGAGGCCCGGGGCATCAAGGTGCGCATCCATCGCGCCACGGAAGGGCCGGGCCTCCTGCGCCGCTTCGATCCCGAGCAGCGCCTTGTGAGCCTTTCCGAGCTGCTCTCACTGCGCAGCCGGGCCTTCCAGCTGGCCCACCAGCTGGCCCTGCTGGATCACAGCGCGCTCCTCGACCGCCTGGCGGAGCATCCCATGCTCCATACGCCCAGCAGCCGCGCCCTGGCCCGGGTGGCCCTGGCCAACTACTTCGCGGGGGCCGTGCTCATGCCCTACAAGCGCTTCCTCCAGGCCGCCAAGAACGAGCGCTACGACATCGAGATCCTGTCCCGCCGCTTCCAGGCCAGCTTCGAGCAGGTCTGCCACCGCCTCACCACTCTGCGCCGCCCCGGCGCCGAAGGCGTGCCGTTCCATTTCCTGCGCATCGACATCGCCGGCAACATCTCCAAGAGCTTCTCCGCCACGGGCATCCGCTTCGCCCGGTACTCGGGCGCCTGCCCGCGGTGGAACGCCCACGCGGCCTTCCTCACGCCGGGGCTCATCCGCACGCAGGTGAGCATCATGCCCGATGGCCGGAAGTACTTCTGCATCGCCCGGGCCATCCAGAAGGACACCGGCGGCTACCGGGGCCAGCACGCCATCCAGGCCCTGGGCCTGGGTTGCGAGATGGGCCACGCCAAGGAACTGGTCTACGCCGACGGCGTGCGCCTGGATCAGCCCCCCGTGCCCATCGGCGTCACCTGCCGCCTCTGCGAGCGCACCGACTGCGAACAGCGGGCCTTCCCCCCGCTTCAGCAGCTGCTGAAGGTGGAGGAGAATCTCCGACGGAGCAGCTTCTACGCGCGGATCGAGGGGCAGTAGGGATTCTCAGTTCACGATCTTGATGCGCGGGGAGGGTCCCTGGGGCCGCTGGCGGTCCTGGGGAATGAAGATCGCGCCGAGCACGGAGGCGACGATGCTCGTCACCAGGGCGCCGAAGAACCCCGCCCAGAAGCCGCTCACGGTGAAGTTCAGGCCCAGCCGCGCGGACAGGGCGCCCGCCAGCCAGAACACCAGGCCGTTGATGACGAGGCTGAAGCAGCCCAGGGAGCAGGCCATGGGGATGAAGGCGATGACCTTCAGCAGGCTGCCCAGGGTGGTGTTCAGGGCGGCCAGGATCACGGCCACGATGAGCAAATCCAGGAAGGTGCCATGGCCCAGGCC
>DATEZS010000082.1:0-29028 GCA_035255365.1 Geothrix sp. | reverse complement strand
TGGCGAAGCGCTGGGCCCGCAGGTGGAAGTCGTCGGTGAAGGTGCGGCGCACGGGCTGGGGCGGGGCGGCGTCGGCTTTCTGGCGGGCCCGGTGCACGAGCCAAAGCCCCCAGGCGGCGGGCAGCAGGAGCATGGCCGGGTATTCCAGCAGCAGGCGCAGCAGGGAGAGGCGGAACTGGGTGGGGCGCAGGCCGTCCGCATACCAGGCGTCGAGGATCCAAACCTCGTCGTCCCGATGGAGCTCCGCGGCTTCCTGTTTCGCCAGGCGCAGCACCTGCTCGGAATCGCGGACCTTCACCGTCACGAAATCCGTGATCTGGCTGTCCTGGTCCCGGTCCACGCTCACCACGCTCACCTGGGCGATGCCCGGCCGCTGGAGGCGGCAGAAGGGATTCAGGGCCAGCAGGAACAGCTGCACCGCAGTGATCCACAGCACCGTGCCCACCAGCGCCCAGAGCCCGATGAGGGCGGGCCAACGGAAGGCGGGGCGGGAGAGGGGCGGCATGGAGGGAGTATCCCACTTCTCGCGGTTCATGTTTTCAGCAAGGTTGCCAGGCTCTGCTGAAGGTCCTTCAGGGTGAAGGGCTTGGGCAGAAGCAGCGTGGATGGGTGGGCCTGGATGAGGTCGAGGGCGTTCTGGTCGGTGCGTCCGGTGGCAAGCAGAACCGGCACTAGAGGCCGCAATTCACGCAGGCGGGGCAGCGTTCCGGCTCCACCCAGGCCGGGCATGTTCATGTCCAGGATCACCACATCGGCCTGGATGCCCGCCTCGAGATCCGTCAGGGCCGACTCGCCGCTCATGGCCGAGACGGTGCGGTGCCCCAGGGCTTCCAGCATCATCTGGATGGAGCATTGGACGAGATCATCATCGTCCACGATCAGCACGCTCAGGCTCAGGGGCCTGGTGTCAGCGCGAAGCTCAGCGGCGGTTTCCCGGGTCTGGAGGACAGGGGCGCAGATGGGGAAGCGCATCCTCACGCAGGTGCCCTGGCCAGGCTGGCTCTGGATCTCCATGCGGCCCTGGTGGGCCTTCACGGTGCTGTAGACGAGGGAGAGGCCCAGGCCCGTGCCCTTGCCGTGGCCCTTGGTGGTGAAGAACGGATCCAGGGCCTTGTCCAGGACGTCCCTGGTCATTCCGCACCCGGTGTCCTGGACGGTGACTTCGATCCAGCCCGGGTCCGCATTGCGGGTGCGAAGCCAGAGGGTGCCCTGCTCCGGCATGGCATCCACGGCGTTGACGCAGAGGTTCATGAAGGCGTGGGTCAACGCGCTGGCATCGCCAAGCATGGGCCGCAAATTCGGCTCAAGGTCCACCCGAAGTTGAACCTTCGCCAAGGTCGTTCGTTCCAACAGACCGACCTGCTCCAGGAGAATGGCATTCATATCCAATATCTGGTTCTCAGCTGGGCTCTGGCGGGCGAAGTTCAGCAGGCTCTTCACCATTTTGCCGCCTCGTTCGGTGGCCTTGCAGATTTTATCGAGGGCCTGGTGAAGGGGACTGCCATAGAGCTGGGTGTCGATATGGGCTGAAGCCAAGCCGAGAATGGCCCCCAACACATTGTTCATGTCGTGGGCAATACCGCCAGCCAAGGTGCCCAGGCTTTCCATTTTTTGGGATTGGGCGAGCTGGGCCAGGAGTGCCGTTTGGGTTTCCTCGGCTTGAATTTTTCCGGTGATATCCATGAGCGTGCCCGTCCAGAGGGCATCTCCATTGTCCAGAACCCTGGGATGGGATTCGGTGTGGACCCATTTGATCTTTCCCCCAATCAGAAGACGGCCCTCCCAACTGAACCTCACAGGTCCCGCCATCGCGTCCCGCACCGCCTTCGTGAATCCATGCTTGTCGTCGGGATGGATCAGATCAGTGAAGTACCCGGGATTGTTCCCGATGGCGGCCTTGGTGAGACCCAGGATTTGGCAGTAGGGCTCGGAGACCAGCTCAACGGAATCGTGGATATCCGCGGGATCCTGCCAGGCCTCCTCCTTTTGCTTTTCCAGACTTTGAGTGCGGAGCCTGTACACGCCAAGGTGCAGCGTGTTGACCAGATCCATGTACGACGCCCGCTCCTGCCGGAGGGTCTCCTCCGCTTCCTTGCGCTCGGTGATGTCTTCGAAAATCGTTGCGAATATGCGTGGTTGCGGGCTGAAGGCCCTGACACGAAACCAGCGGCCAAAGGTGTTCGAGAAATACTCGAACACCTTTGGCTCCCCCGTGAGCGCCACCGATCCGTACTGCTCGATCTGGTTCCTATCCACCAGAGGCATGATTTCCGTCATGGTCTTGCCGACGGCCAGGGCGGGCTTCAGGCCCGTATGGCGTTCCCAGGCCGCGTTGGTTTCAAGCACCCGAAAATCAACAACCCGGCCGTTCTCGTCGGTGATGATCTCATTGAGCGCACAGCCCTCCTGCATCTGTTCAAAGAACAATCGGTACTGTGCCTGTTGGTGGCCTGCGTTCTTCCCGAAGGAATTCCCGGCTTCATCGAATGGGCTCGTCATCAGGCCGCCCCTGAACTTGCCCGATCACCAGTCAGTCTCTCGCCGAGCGATCTTTGTAACACGGCTGCCTCCACACGGTATTTTCGGCATCGGGTATTCCAAGGTGAGTTTCGCCTGACACCACAAGCTTTGGAAGGCTGTTGGTCCGTTTACGCGTGGTTTAGGCGGTGACAGGGATGCGGCTGCTTGAGCCTCGCCCCGAAGTATCTCTTCAGCGAGGCTATGGGCCAGTTTGGCTGGACCCCTGATTCCTGCCGGCCTGCGGGGGTACACCTTCAATCCTGGGAATTCGCGTCAAGGAGGTCCTACCGCGAAAGCGGCACTCCGCCAACCCGGCCAAGGCGGCCACCTTGGGATCATGGTGATCCAGGACCAGGGTTTCAGCTGGACGAGCGATGGCCTGCGCGAGCAGGCACATCTGCGAGCCCCCGACCTGGCGGGTCTTGGCAGACCGCAAAACCATGACCTCGATCACGGTCTTGCGACTGGGCCCCGCTTGATGGCGATCTGGAGAGGGTCCCTTCCGGTCCGGATCGCCGCTGGTCGGTTCCTCCGGTCCTGGTCAAGCATGGCCTCGGCCAGATCCAGGGGATCGAAGTAGGGGAGTCCTCGATACTCCCATTCCCAGTAATCTTGCGTGTAATAGACCTTGAACGCGTGTCTGCCCAGTCTGCAGGAAGCGCCGCTGGGCGTCCTGGAGGTCAAGGCGAGAATCTGTTCTTCAAGCAGGTGTTCTTGGGAAGCCATGGGTTTCTCCAGGATCGGATTCCAGGCGAAAGGTCGGGATCAGGGCGAGGCGCGGTGGTGGCTCGAAGGAAGCGGACTTGCGACAATGGGGAGGTGCCTTGCCGACCTGCTTTCGGGCAGGCGAGGGCCATCAGCGGAAATGAGGAGGTCCTGTGCTGATGCGGAGGCCCATGCGTTCCTGATGCCACACCCTGAACTGGGACCTTAGACACTTCTGGCAGATGCTATGCGTATAAGGTCTTCCGAATGTTGAGATGAGCACCATCCAGGAAAAGGGTTTGGGCAGCCAGAATTGGCCCATCTTGAGTGAGTCGCACCATGCGCATTTGGTAACAAATTGTTTGCCCTGCATCACCGATCTCCTTTCTGGCCGCGTGGCCTGGGAGAGGTCCCTTAAGACATCGAAGGTGGGAGCCTGGGGCATGAATGTTTCTGGTCGTTTGACCGGGCGGTAAACCCATCCGGTGGGAGGGAGGAGCCCTCGGGAACAGGACCCTTATTGCGATCCTTCCCGGGTGGAGAACGTGTTGGGAAAGGCACCTTCTGCAAACCTGGAGAGGTCTTCGTGATGGGCTGAAACATTAAGGTCCACAATGCCTCGGGGCAATTCGCGGATCCAGGTAATGGCACTACCCGGAAATGAGTAGATTCCCTCTGGAAGCTGTCCATGAGGGGCGGCATTTCCTCGTCGGCGGAGCGGCGGAAGAGCTGGCAGATCAGATCGTGATCAGGCCTTCCCGGACCGCATAGCGGGTCAGCTCAGCCGTCGTATGCACCTTGAGTTTCCGCTTGATGTTCCTGCGATGAACATCCACGGTAGCGGGCGAGATGCCGAGTTTCTTGGCGATCTGGATGGAGCGCATGCCTCCGGCGAGCAGCCTCAGGACCTCCTGTTCTCGCGGCCCGAGCACATTCAGGGGAGGCAGGACCCTCTCCTGATCCATATTCAGCCGCTTCACCAGGGCGTGGATGGCTTCGGTGGAGAGGAAATGGCGACCTTCCGCCGCGGCCCGGATGGCTTTCAGAAGCACCTCGGACCCGGCCGATTTCACCACGTACCCCTGGGCTCCCGCCTTGAGCATCTCCTCGACGAAGACCTTGTCCGCATAGCCTGTCACAGCCAGGATCTTGACCTCCGGATGCTGCTTGGTGCACTTCCTGGCGAGCTCGACTCCGTTCATATCAGGCAAGGCGATGTCCAGCAGGAGGACATCGGGTACCGTTCTGGCGACCATGTCCAGGATCTCCGCCCCCGTGCTCCCCTGACCAACGACTTCCAGATCGGGTTCGGCGGCGAGGATGGAACCGAGAGCCTCCCGGAAAAGGCGGTGGTCGTCGCCCAAAGCGACTCGCGTTTTCATGAGGTGGCCTCGGGAGCGGGTCCGGGGCTGAGCTGGATCGTCAAAGTCACGATCGTGCCGTCCCCTGGGATGGCCTGCGCCTTCATGCTGCCTCCGAGTTGGACAATGCGCTCACGGATGCTTCTGAGGCCGAAGCCTTTGGTCGTCATCAGCACCCGATCGAGGTCCCCCATGCCGATGCCCTTGTCTTCCACAATCACCACCAGATGGCCGTCCGAACAGAGGGTTTGAATCCTGGCTTCCTTGAGACCGGAATGCTTGATGACATTGATGAGCAGCTCCTGGACGGCCCGGTAGATGACGACGGATTGGGGAAGGGACAGCGATTTGGGCTGGTCATCATCCACCAGAGAAATGGTTGTTCCGAACTTTCCCTCCATGTCCTTCACCAGATTTCGCAGGGCAGGAATCAGTCCCAGGGTTTCGAGCACGGGGGGACTGAGCTGGGAAGTCAGGGACCGCACCATGCGGTTGGCCTCCGCCAGCAAGGTGTCCAGTTCGCCGATTAGGGCCTGGTAGGGAAGTCCGGAGTCGGTCTTGGCCAGGGCGTGCAGCTTGAGCTTGGCCACGAGGAGGAGCTGGCCCAGGTCATCGTGAAGGAGATGAGCAATGCTGCGGCGTTCCCGCTCCTCGGCCTGGGTGGCTTCCAGGGCCAGGTGCCGAAGCTGGGCGGTGCGTTCGAGAACGAGCCGTTCCAGGTCCTCCCGCGAGGTCTTTTCAAGCATTTCAGCCCGCTTGCGGTCGCCGTTTTCAACTAAGGTCGAACGGCTTCCTAGAATTCTTCCGTTGCCGTCCTGGATGGTGTTGGATCTGAACAGGACGGGCAGGACGGAGCCGTCTTTCCGGAGCACCTCGAGTTCGATTTCCCAGTGGGCATGCCCGGTCTTGAGGTGGTTCCGGAGGCCCTCCTCAAAACGGGGCAGGGATTCAGGGGTGAGCAGATTCCGGATGTTCAGACGGTTGATCACCTGCTCTCGCGAATAGCCGATCATCCTCAGTCCCGTGTCATTGATGGCCGTGAAGGTCCCATCGGCTTTGAGGGACTGGTAACCACAAGGGGCCTGGTTGTAGAGCTCAAATATTTCCGCGTTGCGGGCCTCGAGTTCTTTCGTGCGCTCGGCGATCAGTTCTTCAAGGTGCTGCTGGTATTCCCTGATCGCCTCATGGGCCTCCTGACGTTCCGTGTCATCCCGCACGAAGGCGACGATCTGATTCTGGTCGGGCAGGTAGGTGGCGGAAATCTCCACCGGATATTTGGAACCATCCTTCCGGCGATGAACGGACACGAAGCGCTCGAATCCCGATTGCATGAGCCGTCTGATGTGGGACCGGGTCTCCTCAGATGATTCCGTGGCTTCAATATCGCTGACCCGCAGGCCGACCAGCTCCTCTCTGGTGTAGCCCGACATCACGAGAACGGATTCGCTCGCATCGAGAAAGGTCCCGTCAACATCCAGGAGCCATATTCCATCAAAGGCCATGCGGAGCATGCTGTGAGTCCTGGCCTCACTGTCCCGGAGCTGATCGCCCGTGAGCTTCCGCTGCAGTTCCCCGGCGGTGCCCATGGCCACAAGGTTCATCAGCGTCTGCGCCAGATGAGGATCGGCAAGGGGCTTCCTCTTTGCGGCTTCAAGCAAACCGAGTGGAGCCCCGCCCGCCCCCAGGAGGATGACCCCGATATAACCTTCCGCCGCCAGCAATTGAATGACGGGGTCCTGCGGGTACAGGCGGTGGGCATCCTGAGGAATGCAGTGGATCGACCGATCGGTCAGGTCTCCACAGGGTGTGCGCTTCAGACGGTAGGCCTTGTTCTCTCTAAATTGGCCATCGAGATACAGGGCCACGGTCCGGGCCATGGCACCGGCCGATTCCAGCCGGCTGATACACGCGTAGTCCAATCCAAGGCTTTGGGCGAGGTGCTGCAGGAGCGCCCGGAAGAAGTCCTCGCCGGAGGTGAGCAGATCGCACCGGGAGAGGAAGGCGCAGGTCTGGTCGACCAGCAGCTCTTCGGTGATGTTGGTGGCCACCGCCCGGCAGATGGCCTGACCATCGGCATCCACAGTCTTGGTTGCCTTGAGCCTCGCCCAGGATGGCGCGGAGTCCAGCCGCTTCAGCCGCACCTCCCAGGTCACGGG
The DNA here is from genome assembly GCA_035255365.1 of Geothrix sp. Lineage (GTDB taxonomy): Bacteria > Acidobacteriota > Holophagae > Holophagales > Holophagaceae > Geothrix. The sequence goes on along the minus strand of DATEZS010000082.1, from coordinate 22,286 downwards.
TTCCAAAGCCTGGACCAGCTGGTTCAGTTTCAGGAGGCAGAGGTCCTTGTCCTCGGCGTGGACGTAGGAGGTCAGCATCCGCTTGATCAGGCTGTTTTTTGTCGCCTGCAACATGTCACAGAACCTGAGATTGGCGTCCAGGATCTTCCCGGCTTGGCTGAGGGTGAAATACCCCACCTGCGCAAAATCGTAAAGCTCGGCCAGCTCCGCAGAGGACGGGTCGATATCCGCTTGGCCAAGCCGAGCCACTTCTTTCTGGTTTTCCAGATCCCCCCGGTGAGCTTGTGGATCATGAAGGCGGGCCTTGGGCAGGGCCTTCCCCATGGTCTTGACCGCTGGGCCTTTTCCATTCGAAGCCAGGCGTTGCGCTGCCGCCTTCCTGAGCTGGGAAGGGTCTTGGGACATGGATGCGGGCTTGGGCAATTTGGAATGCCTCCGGACAGGATGGCGAGTCGTCCAGGAAGAGGCTTGTGGGGCAACCACACTCGGGATTGGTTCCCGTATTCTGAAGATACCTATCGGTAATCTACGAGTCTTTCACCGTGGAGCAAGGCATATATCAACCTCATGTGATGGAGACCTTCCTGGGCCTGAGGAGCTTCCCCGGCACGCAACGCCCCCTTCTTGTCGAAAGAAGCTTCGTTGCTTGGGAGCGGCCCTGATTGTTCGGCTCGGGATGAAAACCGCGCCCGGTTGAAGCATGAATCATAAGTGCTTATAAATTATAATGTTAAATTGAGCGACAAATTCCATGGAAGAATGCCGGGATGGATCAGCACACGGGTAACGAAAGAACCGGTTGGGTCATCGTGGGGGGACGGACGCGGCTGGGCAGGTTTCTGGCTGAGGATCTATCCCGCGATCACGACCTGGTTCTGACGAGCAGCCGACCCTGGGATCAGGGGGACGAAAAGGATGCGTGGCCGAACTCGGCGCGGATCCGAACCCTCCAATGGGATGCCCAGGATCCGGCCCTGGATTCCCGACTGATGGCCGATCTGGATCGGCTCAAGCGGGAGGGCTGGGCCATTTCAGGGGCGATTTTGGCGGCCGGGACCTTTCCCGAAATGCCGCTGGGAACCTGGACCCAGGCGAACCTGGAAGCCGTCTGGCGGCTGAACCTGGGCTTTCCCTTCCTCTGCGCCCAGGCCTTGGCTCCGCACATGGCGGAGGGCGCCTGCCTCCAGATCCTGCTGGATACGTCCATTCATCGGCCTTGGCTGAAGCGGCTTCCCTATAGTGCCGCCAAGGCTGGCCTCGCCGCGCTCGTGCCGGGTCTCGCCGAAGTCCTGGCCCCGAGAATCCGGGTCGTAGGCCACGCCCTGGGCACCCTCCTTCCGGCGGACGGCAGCGACGCGGGTTTTCTGGCGGAACGCACGCTCCTGAAGCGGATCGGCGAGCCGGCCGATCTCTGTCGCGCCGTTCGGTATGCCGCCGAAAGTCCCTTCCTTACCGGTGAGGTCATCACCCTGGATGGGGGCCGGCGCTGGATCTGAGGCCTCACTCCAGGACCAGGACCTCAAGGCGGGATGGCAAGGTGCGGGAGCGGTAGACCCGCTGCTCCGCCTTCTGGAAGTCGGTGGCCTTGGCCTGAGGGATGTCGCAGAAGGTCTGGGGATTCCGGTCCACCAGGGGGAACCAGGACGACTGGATCTGCACCATGAGGCGGTGGCCCTTCCGGAAGGTGTGGCAGATGTCTGGCAGGGTGAAGGCCACCTGCGCGGGTTTTCCCGGCACGAAGGGCTCCGGCGTGGTGAAGCTGTTCCGGAACTTCCCCCGCAGCACATCGCCTCGAACCAGCATCTGATACCCGGCCGCGTGCCAGCCTTGGGGCACATCCTTGGGATCCGGGGTGTCATCGGGAAAGACATCGATGACCTTCACCACCCAATCGCTGTCCGTTCCCGTGGTGCTCACCTGAAGTACCGGCCGGAGCGGTCCTGCGAGGGTGAGATCCGCCTCCAGCGGGGTGGTTTCGTACACCAGCACATCCGGGCGCCGGGACGCGAAACGCTGGTCTTCGGTCATGTAGGGAGCGGAATAGCCGAAACTGATGTCCTGTGTGTAGGGCACGGGGCGGGCCGGATCGCTTACGAAGGCATCGAACCCGTTCTCGCTCCCGGGAGCTGTGAAGGCGATGCGGCCCTGCGCCTCGAGATAGAAGGTTTTGGGTTTCGCCTCCCGGGGTGGCCAGGCACTGAAGGTCCGCCACTGGTTCCGGCCGGTCTCGAACACCGTGGCCTTGGCCAGGGGAGCACCTGTCTCGCCCTGCAGGTGCTCATTGAAAAACCGCAATTCGATCTCCTGCTGATACCAGGCGGCGGTCTTCGCGCCGAAATCGGCGTGCCCGAGGTGGCTGCCATCCCCGCCGGCCCACTGGCCGTGGCTCCAGGGCCCCATGACCAGGTGACTGTCGGTGGCTGGGCTTTGCTCGTTCAAGGTCCTGGCGCAGGCCAGGGCGCCGAAAAGGTCCTCCGCGTCGAACCAGCCGCCCACGGTGAGGACGGCCGGGCGGACGCCCTTGAGATGGGGCCGGAGGTTCCGGGCCTGCCAGTAGCCGTCGTAGGTGGTGTGGCGCAGGTAGTCCTCCCACACGGGCTCGGCCGCCAGTTTCAGCTTCGCCGCCATGCCGCCCACCGGGCCCGCCTCCAGGAACCACCGATAGCCATCGGGGGTTCCTGGCCTTGTGAAGACGGGCCGGCTTCCGGAGGGCTTGTCGTGCTGGGAGTGGAAGAAGAGGAAGAAACCGAAGTTCGCGGCCAGCTGGAAGGCGCCTCGATGGTAGCTGTCATCGCCTTCCCAGAGATCGATCATGGGGGCCTGGGGCGAAACGGCCTTCAGGGCTGGGTGGCCGCAAAGCATGCCCTGGGCGGCGTAATGCCCGGGATAGCTGATGCCCCACATGCCGACCCGGCCGTTGTGGTTGGGAATTTCCTTCAGCAGCCACTCGATGGTGTCGTAGGTATCGGTGCCTTCGTCCGTGTCCCCCGGTCCCTTGGCGACCTTCACCGGGCGGGCATCCACGAACTGGCCTTCGCTCTGGAACCGTCCCCGCACATCCTGATAGGCCACGATGTAGTTCCCCACGGCGAAGGCGGGGGAGGGCCCCACCCCCTTCCGGAAGACCTCGGGCCCGGCAGGACCGGAACCGTAGGGTGTGCGGGTCAGCAGGATCGGATGGGGATGGCTGGTGTCCTTCGGCATGTAGATGGAGGTGAAGAGCTTCACGCCATCGCGCATGGGCACCATGGCTTCCCGCTTGGTGTAGCCGGCCTCGATGTCGGGTTGGAGCGCGGGAGCCTGGGTCCCCAGCAGGCTGAAGAGGAGCGGGAGAACCAGAAGGCGAAGGAACGTCATGTGACTCCCAGGAAAACGGACGATGTTCCCACAGGATTCAAATCCCAGGAAGGCGCCGTGGGAGAATGATCGGCAGCGAGGTGGCGCAGGATGAAGTTCAAGGTCAACGAAGTGTTCTACAGCGTCCAGGGGGAAGGGGCCCGCATCGGCCGCCCCTGCCTGTTCGTGCGTCTGACGGGCTGCCCGCTGCGCTGCTCCTACTGCGATACCGAGTACGCGTTCTATGAGGGTGAAATGCGCGACATGGGGGATCTCCTTGGGGAGATCAGCCACCGCCTCGGCCCGCCGAGGCACGGCCCCTGCGCCCCCTTCGTGGAGCTGACGGGCGGGGAGCCCCTCGCCCATCCTCAGGCCCCCCTGCTGCTGCAGGCCATCCTGGACCTGGGCTATGAAGTCGCCCTGGAGACGGCGGGAAGCCACAACCTGGCGTCCGTGCCCCGCCAGGTAATCAAGATCGTGGACCGCAAGACTCCGGGCAGCGGGGAGGAAGCGCGCTGGCTCGAATCCAACCTGGCCCACATGGTGCCGGGTCAGGATGAGCTGAAGTTCGTGCTCTGCCATGAAGCCGACTACCACTGGGCCAAGGCCTGGTGCGCCGAACGGGCGGTCTGGGAGCGCCTGGAAGTGCTGTTCAGCCCGGTCTGGGGCAGCCTTGATCCCGCCTGGCTAGCGGAGCGGGTGGTGCGGGATCAGCTGCCCGTACGGGTCCAGGTGCAGCTGCACAAGGTCATCTGGGGGGCCGACCGCACGGGTGTTTAGGCGAGTTGCGCGTCGATCAGGGGTTGGCCTTGGGGGTGAAGCCGAACTCTTCCACACTGAGGAGGTCCGGGCGGACCTGGGTGGCTTCCCCCTTTTCAATCCGGCTGATGGCGCGGTTCCCCGTGGCTGTCTCGTAGGCCAGGAGCACCTTTTCCTCGATGATTTCCCGCAGGTCGTTGTTCAGGGGATAGGCGATGTCCTTGTAGGACCCATCGCGCTTGCGGCGGCTGGGCATGGCCACGAAGTAGCCATCCTCGCCTTCCACCACCCGCATGTCCCCCACCAGGAAACAGTCATCGATCACCAGCGCCGCGAAGGCTTTCAGCTTGTCGTCGCCTTCGATCTTCGTGATGCGCACGTCGGTAATGTTCAGCATGGGGGCCTCTTTTCCAATTCTTCAGGTTAGCCGATCTCGGCCCAGCCCCACTGCCGGTCGGTCGTCTCCCCTCGGCGATAGGAGTACAGGAGATCGGGCCGGCACACGGTGCAAAGGGCGATGCTGCCATCCCGGGCGGGATCCAGGCCCAGGTCGAGGGCCTGGGCCTTCAGAAACCCATGGAGGTCCAGGTGGGACTTGCCCAAAGGCCCCGTGGTCCGGAGGCGTTCCTGCCAGGCGGGATCCTGCCGTGCGGCCTCGATGACTTCCTCCCCCACCTCGAAATGGCAGGCCTGGATGGCCGGCCCGAAGGCCCAGACAAGGCCTGTCGGATCACCGCCCAGGTCCTGAAACAACTGAACGCCACGGCGCAGGATGCCTCCGCCCGGGGTGGGATCGCCGTGCCCTGTGGCTCCCCGCCAGCCGGCGTGAAGGGTTGCGATCCAGGGCTGGCCGCCGGGCAGCGGACCCGCCAGGAGAATGGGCACGCAATCGGCGACCCGGACTCCGATCCGGACGCCTGGGGTGCTGGTCCAGCAGCCATCCCCAGCCACCACGTCGTGCCCCGCTTCCGAGATGCCGCATTGATGGACCTGCCGCAGGCGGACCATCGGCAGATCATCCGGCGGATCCAGCCGGGTGGTGAAACCCCACCGCAAGGGGAAGGGGCAGGAAACGGTCGGCGTCAGCAAGGCGATCAGCCCCTCTAGCGGTTGCGCGATTCCATCCACTGCCGGATGCGCATGGCGTCACCCAGCCGGGTGTATTTTCCCCAGGAGTCCAGGAGCACGATGAAGACGGACCTCTGAGCCAGCTTGGCCTGCATGACCAGGCATTGGCCCGCCTCATTGATGTAGCCGGTCTTGGAAAGGCCGATATCCCAGCGACCACCGCGCACCAGCGCATTGGTATTCGGGAAGGCGATCTCACGCCGCCCGGCCTGGAGATCGAACTTGGGCCGGGTGGTGAAATCCCGGATCTGGGGGTAGCGATAGGCGGATTGGAGGATGCGGACGAGGTCCCAGGCCGTGGCCACGTTGCTGCCAGAAAGCCCGGCGGGATCCACGAAGTGGGCCTGATCCAGCCCGAGCGAGGTCGCCTTCTCGTTCATGGCCTTCACGAAAGCGGTGAGCCCACCAGGGAAGGTGCGGCCCAGGGCATGGGCGGCCCGGTTCTCCGAGGCCAGGAGGGCGAGGAGGAGCGCCTGCTGCCGGGGCAGGGAGGTGCCCACGGGCAGGCGGGAGCGGCTGTGACGCAGGCTGTCCTTGTCCTCATCCTGGATGGTGATCATTTCCTTGGGATCCAGGTGGGCATCCAGAACCACCATGGCGGTCATGAGCTTGGTCAGGGAGGCGATGGGGCGTGCCCCTCCGGCCTGTTTCTCCAGCAGCGCCTCGCCGGTGCCCTGGTCGAAAACCAAGGCGGCAGCGGACTTGAGCACGAGCTTCCCGGGGTTCCGGTGCGCTGCGAGGGACGGTATGGCGGCAAACAGAAGCATGAAACCGAAGGTGGTCAGTCGCTTCCGAATCCCCATGCCCACTCCTTGGAAGAAGACGATTGTTAATACGCCTTACCAGTCTATCGGAAGATTGGGGGCAAAGCTCAAGGCCACATGATGATCAGCAGGCTGAGGTCCGTCACGGCCCAGGCCCCCAGGCCCCAGTACATGCCGGCTTCATGCTGGGCATCGGTCCAGGCCTGCCAGCGCAGCAGCCAGGGAAGGATGACCCCCAGCCAGCCAAGGAATGAAAGGAGCAGAGGCAGGGGGCTTCTCCCCATGGCCACGAGGGCGCAGCTGAAAAGGATGTGGGCCAGGACCGCCATGCCCAAAGCCAGGCCAAGGCTCTTTCCCACCCCCAGCCGGATGACCAGGGTCAGGTCCCCCCGCTGCCGGTCCTCGGTGACTTGATAGATCTGGGTCATGGGATAGAGGGTCGCGAAGAGCAGGGCAAACCCGGAGCCGGCCCACAGCACGGCGGGACTGAACGCGCGGCCCGTGATGGCCCACCCCGCCAGGGGCGTCAGGAGACCGAAACCAATGCAATTGATGAGCAGGTCCCAACCCGCCCGGGCCTTGAGACGCACCGGAGGAACGGAATAGAGCACGCTCATGACCGTGCAGGCCAGGACGATGAGCGCGAAGGGCAGGGGCAGCAGGAAGGCCAGCAGGACGCCCGCGCCATGCAGGATCACGGAAAAGGCGAGCAGGTGCGCGGGGGGTTTGGGTGGGGCTTTCAGGTAGCCGATATCCCCCTCGTCCTGGTCGAAGGCACTGTTGATGGCCAGGGTGCCGCCGTTCAGGAGGACGACGAAGACCAGCCAGGCGAGGATGACCACACGCAAGCGGGCGTTCAAACCCACGGCTAGGAGGGTTCCCAATAGGAAGTGGGCCGACATGATGGGCCATTCCATGGGGCGGAGGTGCAGGAGATAGGCCAGGACCTTCTCGCCGACCAGCCGCTGGGCCCAGGTGCGCGCTCGGAAGGGAGCCGGGCTCACGCGATGCCTTCGCGCCGGAGGGGCTGGACCTCGCTGGCGGGCCTTCTCGGATCTACCAGTGCTTCCATGGCAGAGAACAGGAGTGGGGTGCTGAACTGCGTATCCACGCACATGCCATGGGGCAGGGACAGGGGAATGACGTAGCAGGGTATCTCGGGGAGCTTGACCAGTCCCTTAAGGAGGCGGTCCGTGCAGCTCACCGCCACGATGAGATCCGGGCGGTATTCCCGGGCCTCCCGGTAGGCCTTGTGGCTGCGGTTGCTGATGCGGCCCTCCCAGCGATTCAGGAGGAGACCCTGCATGTAGTCACCCACGGGGCAGAGGCCGCAGTCATAGCAGGTCTGGAGATCCTCGAGCACATCCGCCTTGCAGCGGGCCATCTGGATGCAGTGGGGGAGCAGGATCAGGGCCCGCCGGGCCCGGTGCTGCGCAAAGGACTCCTGCACGCGCTGGTTGTTGTGGGCGCAGTAGGAGAGAATCCAGACGTCTTCCAGACCCAGGAACCGGGCCAGGGGCCGGAAGACAAGAGCCCACAAGGCGTCCTGCCGGGCGACGGAAAGCCGTTTGTTCATGTAGGCCTGGCCACGAAGGAACGAGGGCCAGGCCAGGGCCAGACCCGCGGCTCCGACCAGCAGCCACCACCCACGGGCGCCAGGGTGCGCCGCCGCGAGAACCACGGAGAGGGCTGCCAGCGCGAGGGGAATCCCGCGCCGGATGACCAGGAACAGCGCGCTGGACGCCACGGGCAGGGGACCCGCGAGAGGCAGGGCGCGCGCCTCCTTCATTCGAAGGCTCCAGCAAGTCCGATGATCTTCCTCTTCGCCTGCCTGGGTTCAGACCTCGAAAGTCTGAACCCGGCCAGGTTTGGAGTTGGCGTCTTCACTTGGAGGCTCCGGCTAGTCCGATGATCTTCTTTAAATCATTGTCCTTCCAGCGTAGACCGCCACCGAAGAAGATCGTGCGCAGATCCTTGTTCCCGATGTCCTGGACGCCCGCCTGGATGTAGGCACCCTTCCAGAACTGGTAGCTGCTGGTGAACCGGTAGCGGGGATTGGGCTTGTCGTCGCGCTTGGAGAAGTCATAGGCCAGCACGCCCAGGCGAAGGCGGTCCTCATCCAGGGCCCTGAATTCCACGCCGCCGCCGCCCTTGTTCTCGACGATGCCTGCGGAGAACACAGCCGGCCCCAGGCGTTTCGCGAACTGGGCGGAAACGGTGAAGGCCTGATCCGTCGTGACATAGCGGCTGTTCTCAAGGACGGTGATGGTCTTGCCCGTGACCGGATCGATGCTGGTGACGGTGTGCATGCTCTCGTTGATCTTGCCATCCGGCGTCGAGGCGAAGCCCAGGGAATACCAGTAGTCAGGACGGGGCGCAATGTCCAACCCCAGGCCGACGCGGCTGTCCTTGCGCTTCTCCCATTGGGCGGCATTCATGTCGAGGCGGAAGTCCATCTTGTTCATGCCGCCCAACAGACCGTTCACGTTGTCCACGGCCTCGTTGATCTTCTTGATGGTGGTCTCGTCGTTGAGCAGCTTGCCGATGGTTCCCTCACCGTTGTTGAGGCGGGTGGTCAGGACCTTGAGATTGTCGGCGGTGCTCTGGAAACTGCTGGCCATTTTCCGCACATCCCCCATGAGGCCCTTCAGTTCAGGACGGTTCTCCTCGAGTATGGCGTTCAGGTTCTTGCCCACCGTCTCGAACTGCTTGGCGAGCTTGGGGAGCTGATCGCGTAGTTCCGCGGTGATGTTTTCCACATTGGCCATGGTGTGGTTGATGGCGCCATGATTCTCCTGGGCCATGCTGCGGAACTCGGCGGTGAGCGTCCGGATGTTGTCCACGATCTCGTCGAGCTTCTGCCGGCCTTGTTCGCCGCCGATGGACTCGTTGAGGGCCTGGGTGATGCCCTTCACGTTCTTCCCGATATCCGACATGGTTTCCATGAGGGAGTCCAGGCTGACGCCAGCTTTGCTGGGCAGTGGCTGGTTGGCGGGGAAGGGCCCTTTGGCGCTGTGGCCGGGATCAAGGTCGATGAACTTCTCGCCCAGGATGCCGATGGAACCCAAGGATACATTGGCATCGGCGTAGAGGGGCACATCATTGGCAAGGCCCACGACGACGCGGGCTTTGCCGTTCTCGAGGGTGATGGTGCGGACGTCGCCGACCTTCACCCCGGCGATGCGCACGGCGCTCTGGAGGCTGAGGCCAGCGACCTGGTCGAAGTAGGTGAACTGTTCCGACTGATTTCGTTTGCCGCCAAATTCCAGCTTCTCCGTACGAAGGATGAGAATGCCCATCACGACGATGGCTGCGGAGAAGAAGAGGCCAACCTTGGTTTCGAGCTTCATGCCTGGGCCTCCTTGGGCTTGCGCTTGGGGGGAGGCGGGTCCTGGAGAAAGGGCCCGTCTGCATCTCCCCTGAGAAATTGCTGAATGACTGGGTGGGGGTTGATCTTGAATTCATCAGGTGTCTGGCAGGCGATGCACTCGCCGCGGAACAGGAGGGCAATGCGGTCGGCGATCTCGAAAGCCGATTTTAGGTCATGGGTGATGGTAATGCTCGTGATACCCAGTTCGTGCTTGAGGTCGAGGATGATACGCCCGATGACATCGGTCATCACCGGATCAAGCCCTGTGGTCGGCTCGTCGAAGAGCAGGATCTTCGGCTTGAGGGCGATGGCGCGGGCAAAACCCACGCGGCGCTTCATGCCACCGGAGAGTTCCGCTGGCTTCAGCTTGTCGGTGTCCTTCATGCCCACCATGGAGAGGCATTCCTCCACCCGGGCCCGGATCTGGCCTTCGGTCATCTTCTGGTGCCGGCGCAGGCCGAACGCCACGTTCTCGAAAACGGTCATGGAGTCGAAGAGGGCGGCCATCTGGAAGCACATGCCGATGCTCTGCCGGACTTCGAAAAGTTCTTCCCGGGTGAGTTGGGAAATGATTTTCCCGTCCACGGCCACATGACCGGAATCCGGAGTCAGAAGGCCCATGATGTTGCGGAGAAGCACAGTCTTGCCCGTGCCGGAGCCGCCGAGCACCACGAGGCTTTCTCCCTCCTTCACCTCGAGATTGACATTGGAGAGCACGACCTTCGGTCCGAAAGCCTTGGAGAGGTTGACGACATCAATCACGGCCATGGCGTCAGACCAGCAGCATCTTGGTGAGGAAGAAGTCGGCGATGAGGATCCACAAGCTGCTGGTCACCACGCTGCTCGTGGGGGCGTTCCCCACTCCCTCGGCTCCTCCGGAGGTGCGGTAACCCTTCCAGCAGCCAACCAGGGCGATGATCATGCCGAACACGAAGGCCTTGTAGATCGCGATCCGGAGGTCCTTGAAGGCCAGCAATTTATAGAACTCGTTGCCATAGACGTAGGCGCTCTGTCCTTCGACGCCCACCAGGATCAGGTAGCCACCCCAGAAACCGATGTACACGGACACGATGGTGAGCAGCGGCACGACGACCACTGCGGCCAGCAGCCGGGGCACGAACAAATAGTGGATCGGATCGGTGGCCAGGCATTCCAGCGCGTCAATCTGCTCGGTGACCTGCATGGTGCCGAGTTCGGCGGCCATGGCGGAACCGATGCGGCCGGCGAGCATGAGGCCGGTGATGACCGGGGCAAGCTCACGCGCGACCGCCAACCCTTCCACCTGGGAGGCCAACCCCTCGGCCTGGAACTGCCGGAAGCCGAAAGCCAGCTGAACGGCGAACACTGCGCTCACCGCAAGGCTGGTGAGCACGACCACGGGGATGGAGTTCACACCCACGGACTGGAACTGGTTCAGGAGGCTCTTGCCGTCGAAGGGCCGCTTGAACACGGCGACGAAGGAGCGTCCCGAGAGGACTGCGAAGTCACCGGCAGTATCCATAGCGCCTAGGACCGTGGCGCCAATCTTGTCAAAAACAGCGAAAACCATGTGGCTCCGGCAAAGGACTAGTCTACCCGATCTGGCGTTTTGAGTCTGAGCCTCAAACGGGAGGCCCCACCTTCCCGATGTATCTGCGGGGAACGGCTGAGCGCCACGGCGTCTGCCGGCACATTCTGGGTGATCGTGCTGCCTGCCCCGATCAGGGAGCCATCGCCGAGGGTCACCGGCGCAACCAGCTGCGAGTCGGAGCCCACGAAGACATTCCGCCCGATGATGGTGCGGTGCTTGTTCACGCCATCGTAATTGCAGGTGATGACGCCCGCGCCAATGTTGGTTCCTTCGCCGATTTCCGTGTCCCCGAGATAGGCGAGATGGTTCGCCTTGGCCCCGCGGTGGAGCTTGGCCTTCTTGGTTTCCACGAAGTTGCCGATGTGGACGCCTTCACCCAGGTCGGTACCTTCACGCAGCCGTGCGAAAGGGCCGATCTTGGCGCCTGCAGCCACCTTCGCCTTCTCGATGACGCAATAGGGACGGATCTCGACGCGTTCGCCCAGGATGGATTCCGTGATCACCGTGCCCTGCCCGACAAGGGATCCCTCACCAAGGACGACATGTCCTTCCAGGCGCACGCCGGGCTCGATGGTGATGTCCCTCGCCAGGGTGACTCTCGGGCCGATCAGGGTGCTGTCCGGGTGCAGGAACGACACGCCGGCAGCCATCCACTCGCTCTGGATGCGCCGCTGGGCCACGGCCTGGATGGCGGCCTGGTCGGCCCGGGAATTCATGCCGGCGAGATCCTCCTCTGGACAGACTTCGACACGCACGGGCAGGATCCGGGCCACGGCCATGACCGCATCGGTGAGGTAGTACTCCTTCTGCGTGTTGGCGTTGCTCAGGCCTTCGAGCGCCTGTTTCAGCGGCGGCCAGGGCAGGGCATAGGCTCCGCCATTCACGCGGCGGACCTTGAGCTGCTCGGGAGTGGCATCCTTGGCTTCGACCATGGTCGCCAGACGCCCGTCCGGGTGCTGGATCACGCGGCCGTAGGCGCCGGGCACCTCCAGGTCCATGGCCAGCAACAGGGCCTCCGAGTCGCACAGATGGGCCACAGTGGCCGCGGGCGTCAAAGGCACGTCGCCGCAGAGGATGACCACGCGGGCTGCCTTCAGGCGATCCAGCTCCGGGATGCAGACCTGCAGAGCGTGGCCGGTACCCATGGGGGTGCCTTGGTCCACGGCCTGCACCGGGCAGGGGAGGAGCCCCCGTTCTTGCCAACCTTCCAGTGCGGCCAGCACCTGCTCCTTGCCGTGGTGGACGACGACGATGGCTGCCGTCAGGTCCTTGGGAAGCGTGCGCAGTACCCATAAGAGCGAAGCATCCCCCAGGATGGGGTGAAGCACCTTGGGCAGGCTGGATTTCATTCGGGTCCCGAGACCCGCCGCCAGGATTACTGCAACCGTCGACATGCCGCCTCCTGCCTCAAGCCTAACCGACTCCCTGGGATTCAGAGGCGCGCAGCAGGGCCAGCAGGGACTCGGAGAAGAGCGTCGGCGTGAAGGGTTTTTCGATGAATCCGAGACGGCGCAGGCCCATGTCCGCTGGATTGATCGGCAACGGCTGACCCATGCCCATGACGAGGGTGGGAATGGGTTCCTTCTGGAAGGTCCGCAACGCCCGCTGGTACCGTTCAAGGCTCCGGGAGCGCTCCAGGACGAGCGCGGCCGGAGCGGGACGGCGGCGGCTTTCGGCCAGGAGGTGCCGCAGATCCGGGAAGGTGGCGGCTTCGCCACCGGCCAGCTCAACCATCTTCTTGAGGGTCTCCCGGGCCAGGGAGTCCTGATCCACGATCCATATCTCGCGGCCTTTCAATGCCTCCGGTGAAGGATTGCCCACCGGGGCGTCGGCCGGGAGATAGACCCGAGGCTGCAGGCCCGTGGCCGCATCCTGGTCCAATTCAAGCAGTCCTCCCGACTCCATGACGGACTGGCGCAGCCAGCCCTGACCGAAGATCGAACGCGAAGGCGTGGCCCATGCTCCTTCCACCTGCAGGAGGCCGAACACCCGACCTCCCAGATCCACGCGGGCCAGGGAAAGGGTCACCGGGCCCTTCCCACCCCCCTGAAGGGCATGCAGCAGGAGGTGGATGACGATGCGCTCCAGCCCTTCCTGCGTCGCTCGCATCGGCAGCGCATCGACCTGCAGAAGCATGGTCCTTCCCTCGGGAAGGAGTGAGCGAATCCGCGGCTCCAGTTCCGTGAGAACCGCCTTGGCGTCGTGGATGGCAAGGGCGTTCGGCGAAATCAGGCTGGGGGCCAGGCGCGAGGAAACCATGGCCAGGCGCCCGGCGGCCTCGGCCCAGGGCGTATCGGGAGCGGTCCGCGCCAATTGGTCCTGGGTGAGGGAGAGCGCCATGAGGGCGTTCAGCGAATGCCTCCGGACCAGATCCTCCCCTGCGGGTGCCTGGGCGTCCTCCCCACCGCGCAGGGAGAGGCTGCCCGGCACCGTATCGCCAATCCACAGGAGCGCCATGCCGCGATCGAAGGAGGATGCCTGGAGGGTTACACTCTGGAAACTGCCATCTTCGCTGACCTGCGTGGCCTGGAGGGTCGCACAGCCGAACTGCTCCAGCTGACTTCGGATGGAATCCCAGGCGGGCAGATCGCTGCCCTGGAAGAGCGCATTGAGGGCGTAACCCCGGAGCCGGTGGCGAGGGATGCCTACCTGCGAGTTGAAGGGGCCATTGGATTCGAGGATCCGTCCCTTGGAATCCAGCAGGATCATGGGTTGGCGGGGGTCCAATCCGAGGCTCAGGGCAGGGCCCTCCGTCGAGGTCCCTTGCTCGAGGAGGGCCAGGGCCAGTCGAAGCCCCTGGCCGCGACCTTCCACCCAGCCACCCTGTTCCCGCAGCCACCGGAGCTGCTGAAGCGCGACCAAGCCGAGCAGTATGCCCGCCAAACCGGCACTTGGAAGAGACAGGCGGGGAAGCGCCAGGGGCATGAAGTACTGCAGCAGCCCGCCGAGCAGCAGGGCCGAAGCACCGACCAGGGGCATCCGGATTTCCAGCTGTCGGCCTTTCGCGAGACGGAAGGCGAGATCGCTGAGAAACAGCCAGAGCAGCGCTTCAACAATGCTGCCAGCCCAGAATTGCACCAAGCCGCGCAAGGGCAGATGCAGCTGCAGAAGAAACAGGAGCAGGAAAAGGGAGGCCCCGCCGACCCCCACGCCGAGGCGCCGGATTCCCTGGGCGCCTTCCCGCTGCGCCTGCAGGAACAGCGTGAAACCGAACAGGGCGCCACCGACCTGGGCGGAGGGAATGGGCAGTCCGGTCATGACAGGCCAGGGCAGGGCCAGCACGGCCAGGATGCCTCCCAGGAAGTAGCCATAGCTGAGGCCGACGCGCCCCTTCCAGCGATAGATCCAGAAACCCACCCAGGGGGGCAGCGGCAGCAGGATCGCAACCAGCACATCGGTCATGCCCATGACCACCCTCCCATCAGACATCCCCTGCCACCTTGGCGGGCCAGATTCCCCGCAGCGAGTTCATGCACCAGAGTTTCCCATCCCTGATCCTGGCTTTGGGAATCGGCTCCTGCCGGAGCTGAAGCCCTCGGCCGGCGGCCCAGGCAGGCAGGTCAAGGGCCTCGGCAATGCTGGTGACCCGGCCTTCCGCAGGCGGGACATAAAGGATGTCTTCCACTTCCAGTCCGAGGGCCGCAATGGCCGTTTCGGCGAGGGTGCCGTCCGGCCAGATCAGCAGGGCATCCTGGGCGCCCATCTGGCTGGCCACATCCAGAACCTGGGCGGACCAAGGACCACAGAGTCCCTTGTGCCGGGTTGCGGTCTCATTTCGCTGAGAGGCCAGGGGATGTTCCATGGCCACGAGGTGATAGGGAAGCCTGTGCCGGGGCAGGGGACCGAGCTCCGCGATTAGAAGTCCCTGATCTGGATGGAGTTGAAGCCGGAGGGCGCAGGGTTCCACCGTCGCTTCGATGTGCAACCACTCAAGCAATGACTGGCCCGCGGCACCCAGCCATTCGGTGCTGTTTCCCAACGCCAGCGCCCCTGCCTCCAGGCGCGCGAGATGCACATTCAGGTGCTGCGGTCCACTGACCTCCAATCGCAGCGCGGTGCGGGGACAGGGGATCTCCTGTCCTGGTCGTGGCGCGTTGGCCAAAGCGCCCGGGCCGAAGGACCGCCAGGAGATCATTCCGGATCGTGGGGCGTGCGGGCGACCCAGGGGTGGTTCCGGGCCCGTCCGGCCAACCGCACCGCCAAGGCCGCGGCCTCCTGGAAATTGCGTGGATCCCCAATCCAATGCCCCGCCTTGTCAAAGGCGGTTCCGTGATCGGGGCTCGTGCGGATGAACGGCAGACCCAGGGTGAGGTTCACGGCCTCCGTGGGTTCCATGACCTTGATGGGGATGAGTCCCTGGTCGTGATAGAGCGCCACGACGAGGTCGAACTCGCCCTGGGACGCCCGGTGGAAGACGGTGTCAGCGGGCAGGGGGCCGAAGAAACACGGGGCCGATCGGACTTCCGTGGTCAGGGGGCGCGGCGTCAGGCACTCCAGCCCCTGGTGGCCGAACATGCGGGGTTTGAGGATGGGGCGACCCGGGAACACTCGCCAGCCTTCGGGAGCAGGACCCGGAGGGAAGGGGGAAGGTTGTTCCGCGAAGGGGCCGGCCCCCGTCTGGTGGAAATCCATGAAGTCCGCTTCGGCCAGTTTCAGGGCTTCGGTGAGAATCTGCTCCTCCTCACCGAAGGCGCCCCGCTCGCCGGCATGGGGGTTCAATGCACAGAGGGCCACCTGCAGGTTGGGATTCCCGAGAAGCTGGATGAACCGATCCGTCGCGAAAGAGAGCGTCTCTGCGACGGCATCCGCATCCAGCGTTTCCAGCACGGAGCGCAGGCTCTGATGGACCGTGTGAAGCACCACGTTGAGCCGGGGACTGACGAAGGCCATGCGCACCCGCGGGCAGCCTGACAACTGCTGCAGGAATTCGGTGTGCCCGGGGATGTCATATCCGGCGAGATGGGCGGCAGCCTTGGCCATGGGCAGGGTCACCAGGGCATCCGCCTCGCCCCGCATGACCATGCCGGCAGCGCAGCGGATCGCCTCCACCGTGGCCCGCCCCGAAGGGGCCGAGCCCTCACCCAGTTTCAGGTGCTCCGTCGTGATTTCCGGAGTCGGATCAAGCCATTGGGCATCCGCAAGCCCTTGGCCAGGATGAGGCGGGCCGGAGAGGACCCGGAACCCATAGGCGTGTCCCTTGAATTCGGTCATGCCTGGCGCCGGGGCATCTGCCCAGTCCCAGGTGAGCGGAGCTCCGGGAAGGCCGTCAAGCAGTTCCACACCCGCTCGGGACCCCACGATCGTGACATCCGTCCAGGACTGGATCACCGGCAGGCTCTTGATGAGCAGCTCCGGACCGATGCCACAGGGATCCCCCAGGCTGATCACGATGCGGGGACGGCGGCTCATGGGTTCCTCCGGCCCGACGGCGGGCGGACCAATGGATGTTCAGGATACGGCGCAGTGGATCACAGGCAGGTCAATCGAAGGCTGGAATCTCGATATCTGCCGGCAACTCCTCCTTCTTGGCGGAGCGGGAACGGCGGATTCTCGGCTCTTCGTCCTGCTTGTAAATATACTTAATATTGTGCTTGGGGACCAAGACATTGGGTTCCTTGATCCGATTGATCTTCAGGCAATGCTTGTCGTACCACTCGATCACACCCCGGATCTTCTCGTCATCCTGAAGCACCACTACCATGGGTGTCTTGGATTGCATCTGCTTCAGGTAGTAGAAGCTTTCCGCATTGGTCTGTTCCGGTGGGGCGATTCTTCTGCGCGGGCTCCCGAGCCCCTGGGGCGCCGTGGGGGCCGCCGCATTCACGGCCAGGTTCGGCTCGCCGCTTGCGGTAATCGCGGGTGGTACCGGGGTCATGGTTTCAACCCCTCCTCCCTTGGGCGGAAGTCCAAGCCTATCCTTGAGTTCGGTGAGATTCGGGCGAATGAGCTTCCGGTTCATGGCGGGTCCTGGCCTGAGTGGTTCGGGGGTTGTCAAAGGCATCGGCCCATGGCCGATCCTCTCAAGCCTGATCCATGCGATCCAAAAAAATGGGACGGGATGGGCTGGAGTGGGGATGGTCCACTTTGGCAGGAGCCGAGAGGGCCATGCAAGGGTGCGGTCTGTATATGTGATGCTTGAAAGCTAGCAGAAGTTTAGGCCTGGACGTCTTCGGATGCCACAACCAGTTCATTCCGGCCCAACGGACCGGAAATTTCTACAGCTGTCCCCACACCAAGTTCGCTTTCAACCCGGACGCGCCAGCCCATGGCTTCCGTGAACTTGTAGACCAGGCTCATCCCGAGGCCGGTTCCTTCCTGGAAGCTCCCGGAGAATGGCACGAAGAGCTGATCCAGCTGGGTAGCGGTCATGCCGCAGCCGTTGTCGGAGACCGTGATGGCGACCCTATCGGCGCTGCATCGGACATCAAGGGTCACGGAGGGTTCAGGGGTCTCGTTCACGGCCTTTCTGGCATTGCTCAACAGGTTCATGAGGACCCGGTGGAGCCCCACCGGATCCGAGTCGATCTCGATTTCCGGCACCTCGCTCACGCGCAGTGTCAGCCCGCCCACCCGGGGGTCCATTTCCCAACTGCTCCGAACCTCCTCGATGACCCGCGGCAGGAAGAGGCGCTTGGATTCCGGGGGCGCCTGGCGGGCGAAATCCAGGAAGTCTGTGACGATGGCATTCACCCGCTGGGTCTCCCGGTCGAGAATGCCCAGAACCCGGGGGTGAACGTCCTGAGCCGTCTCACCGTTCTGGAGTATCTGGACACAGCCGCTGATGGATGCCAGCGGGTTGCGTAGCTCATGGGCCAGGCCGGCGGCAAGCTGGCCGATGGCGGCGAGTCGCTCGCTGATGCGCGTCCGCTCTTCCAATTCCTTCAGTTCCGTGAGGTCCTGGAAGAGCAGCAGCAGACCGGATTCGCGGCCAGAGGCCCCCCGCAGGGAAGCCAGATGGCCACCGAGGATTCGCCGTCCGAGGACGGGGTGGAGGAAGGGACGCTCGAAGCGGTGCTCTCTGCCGCGATGGACGGGCAGGACATCCCCCAGAGGCAGGATCTCTCGAAGGGTCGCGCCAGGCGGAATGGGGCGGCCCAGGATCTCCTCCGCGGCCGGGTTGGCTGAAGTGGCGCGGCCAGTTGGATCCAGGGTGATCAGGCCGGAGGCCAGGGAATCCACCACGCGTTGGTGAAGGGCGGATATTTCGCCCACAGCCGCCTCGCTGTCACTCAGGTCCGAGTGCAGTCGCTCCAGGTTCCGCCGGATGAGGACCACCACCAGGGTGGTGGTGAAGACTTGCAGGGAAGCCACCCCGAGCAGCTGTGGAAAGCGCGTCAGATCTGCGTCGTGGAACTGGACCGAGCCGCCGAATCGAGGCAGGAAGCCCGTGGCGAAAGCCAGCACCAGGGACAGGTGGGTCAGGGAAGACAAGATGCCAACCCATACGATTTCAATGGTACCCAGGTAGAAGGCCGAAGCCAGGACCGGGAAAATGTAGAAAGTGGAGAACCTCTCCTGCGAAACTCCCTGGAAGGCGATCACCAGGGTGACCAGAACCAGATCCAGAGCCAGGTTCCATCGGATCCAGGCCAGTCTGGGCGTTGGGAAGAGCAGTCCCATGCCTCGGAGCCCGCGCCCGCACTCCCACGCGGATTCGACCAGCAGCACCGCCAAGGCGAGCATGTAAAGGCCTTCGCCTGGTCCTGGAACCCCCTCGGTGGGGAGGGCCAGATGCAGGACCAGCAGGCCGAAGCTGGCGAAAAGGCGGAAGGAGAGCGGCAGGAAGGGGGCATTCAAATCCGAAGAACCCATCCGAACCAATGTGCGCTGGAGCATGTCCTCCATGGTGCCCGAATCTGCCATCCTTGGGGCATGAGCGAATCGACCGCCCACCACTCCGCACCCTCTCTCCGTGCCGCCGGCATGCGTCAGACTCCCCAGCGGGAAGGCATCCTGCGTGTCCTCAAGGAATCGGACCGCCCACTAACCGTCGAGGAGATCTGGGACCGTATGCCCATCCGCCGCTCCGGGCTGCCCACGGTCTACCGCAATCTGGAGCGCTTCGTCCATGAAGGCTGGGCCGAAAGCATCCTGGGGAGCGACCAGGTGATGCGCTTCGTCAGATGCGACTCCCGCCACCACCATCACCATCTTCAGTGCGAGCGCTGCGGGCGGACCGCGGAAGTCGATGCCTGCGGCCTGGAGAACTCACTCCAGCAATTGGAAGCCCTCTCCGGATTCACGATCACCCGCCACCAGCTTCTGCTCTTCGGGCTCTGCTCGATCTGTCGAAATGAAAAAGACCGTTGACCAAATCGCGCACCAGGGCTAGTCTTGAGTCTCACGCGGGTGTAACTCAGTGGTAGAGTGCAACCTTGCCAAGGTTGAAGTCGTGGGTTCAAATCCCATCACCCGCTCCACCACCCGGGCCGCGTAAGCGGCCCGGGTCGTTTGAAAATCCAGAATTCCTTCAAGGCGCCGTTGCCAAGTGGTAAGGCCCGGGACTGCAAATCCCGTATGCATCGGTTCGAATCCGATCGGCGCCTCCAAACCAGCCCCCGCAAGGGGGCTTTAATGTGCCGATTGGATTCGAAATCGCGGATGGCGCGCAGGTAGGCCCCGTCCAAGAGGCCACTTGATGTGGCGTCTTGGATGAGCAGGGCCGTGCGCAGCCAGCCGCGCGGCGGGAACCGGAATCCGATCGGCGCCTCCAAACCAGCCCCCGCAAGGGGGCTTTTTTGTGCCGATCGGTTTCGAATGAGCTACTGAAGCTTGTTCGCCCGGTACAGTTCGTAGGCCGTCTGATAGTTGGCGATGGCCAGGCTGTTGAGCGCCGGATCCGGGGCCATGTCGAAGTAGCGGTCCATGAGCGGGTCATACCGCTTGTTCTTGACTGATTTTTGAAGGCCGAGGATGGAGAGCGAACCACCTTTCAGAATGGCCACATCGTGGTTGTGGCCGAAGAAGGCGATGCGGGCATCTTCAGGCGTATTCAAGGCATCCTGGCCGAACCAGGGGGCAGTGTAGCCGAGGCCGAGGAGGCCCATGACCGTGGGGGCAAGGTCCACCTGCGTCATGAGCGTGTCCACTTCCCTAGGCTGGATACGGCCAGGTGCATAGATGAGGAGAGGGATCTCGTAGGTCTTCAGTGGAATTTCCTGCTTGCCGTACACGCGGGCCCCGTGGTCCGCAATGATGATGAAAAGGGTGTTGCTGAACCAGGCATGCTTGGCTGCTTCCCGCATGAAATAGCCTTGCGCGTAATCAGCGTAGCGAACGCCTGATTCACGACCACCACCCACGGACTTGATGCCGAGGGATTCCAGCCCGGTCCGGAAGGTGTAGGGCTTGTGGTTCGAGGTGGTCATGACCTGCGAGAAGAAAGGTTTGCCACCCTTGGCCACCTCGTCGAAGTAGCGCAGAGCGGTGTCGAAGAGATCCTCGTCGGAAACACCCCAGATGTTTTCGAAGCGGTGAGGCTTGGGGATCTGGTTGCGATCGAGCACCTCGTAGCCGTTGTTCTGATAGAACTCGTTCATGTTGTCAAAGTAGCCATAGCCCCCGTAAAGGAAGCTGGAGCGGTAGCCCTGCTTGGCGAGAACCTCTCCCCAAGTGACGGCGGCATGATTGCCTGGACGGCGGATGACGGATTCCGTGGGCAGGGGAGGGAAGGAGGCTGAAATCGCCTCGAGGCCCCGGACAGTTCGTGTTCCGGAGGCATAGGCATGACGAAACCAGAGGCTTTTCTGGGCCAAGGCGTCGAACTCCGGTGTCCAGTTGCGGCTTGATCCGTACAGCTTGCTGAATTCCGCACCGAAGGACTCGCTGGAGATGACCACCACATTCATCTTTCCAAGGCCCGCAGGACGAGGCGCAAAGGTCCGGTCCACCCGGCCTTCGGCCAGCCGGGTGAACTGCCCGCTGGCCTCGCCGCCCCGGGACCACTGGGCCACGAGCGCCTTCAGGTTCTGAGCGGGGTCATCGGTCGCATAGAACGTGTGGTAGTCGATCTCGCTCGTGCGCAAGGCCCTGAAGAAGCTCGACGGCCCGTTGGCCGCGAGTTCGTTGGCGACGCGGTTGCGCGAGAACCCCAGGGTGTTCGTGGAAAACAAGCCGAGACTGACGCAGAGAATGACCAGCAAGATGCCGAAGGCGCGGCTTCGGGCCCCGAAGGTCGTCGGCTGTTCAGGAATCGAAAGCCGTTTCCGGAAGACCAGGACACTGGCCAGGGCGATGACCCCGACGGCGACCAGGATGACCACGATGGGGTATTCCGCCCAGATGTCTCCGGCCACTTCTGTGGGGTAGATCAGGTAGTCCACCGAGACCAGGTTGAAGCGGGCATCAAATTCTTCGAAGAAGAAGTACTCGGCGGCGGCAATGAACCCGAAAGTCGCAAAGAAAAGCCAGGAGCCGGCGAGGGTGAAGCCGCGCACCCATCGGCTGCGAGTGCTGCGATCACTGATTACCCAGAGCAAAATAGCAAATGGTATCAGCAGATAGAGGCTCTGGATGGTATCCGCCACCACACCCGCGGGAAGGATCCATAGAAGCGCCTTGGCAGCAACCTGCGCGGTGCGCCCGAAGCGCCACCAGAGAAGGAGCCGGAGGAGGAACCCGACTGCGCCATACCAGATCGCCAGAGGGACCAACGGACGGAATCGCTGGAGTCCGGTGACTAAGGGATTTGAGTCTTGGTTCATGTCGAGGTCCACAGAGACGTGCCGCGGTAGGGAAAGTAGGTCAGGCAGCTCGGCGGAGGGTCGCGAACCCGAGGATGAAACCCAAGGCCAGGGACCAGAGGGCGGCCAGGCCGATTTGGAACTCCAGGGGCAGGCTGAAGGTGAGGGTATGGGCGGGAATCCAGAACCAGATCAAAGTGCCGAAAGCCGTTTCCATGCCATCAAAGCCACGCCGTCTCAGGATAAGATTATCTTCCAAACGATGGAATAACATCATTTGTGGGCCAAAGAAGACATTGGTGAGCGTGGAAAGCGCAAAGGCCCAGCCCAGGCCCGATCCAAAGACCTGGGGGAGGACATGATGGTCGAGGAGGGCCTGGGTGAACCCCTTCATGCCCAGGAACCCGCCCTTGATGACCAGGCCGAGCAGTGCCCAGGCGAGGCTCTTGGCTACCAGTTGCAGGGGGGTGCAGGGCAGGGTCAGGCGCTTGGCCCTGAGGCTGGCGGCAGCGATTTCGCCCAAGGTGCCGAGAACTGCGAACTGGCAAGCGGCGGAAAAGAAGGGGTGGGCTTGCACCCAAAGGCGGTAGGTCAGCATCCGATCAATGATAACGGACGAAAGGGGATTACGGGGTCACAGCCGCCGGGCCGTCGATCCAGCCGCCTCCGAGCACCTC